>DASQLN010000009.1:0-44125 GCA_035629975.1 Allosphingosinicella sp.
CGTGGCGATCGAGATCTTCGGATCGATCGCCGCGGCGCGTTCGTGCAGGGTCTCGACGTCGGGATGATCTTCGGCTTCCGACAGGATCCGGGCGATCGTCCGCCGCTGCTCGGTGATCCGCAGCCCTTTGTCGGCGCACAGTGCCTCGATGTCGATGGTGCGGTGCATCGGGCTTAGTTAGGCATCGCAGGGCGGCTGGTCAAAGAAAAGGGGAGCGATCGGCACCGCCCCCCTTTGATTCCAGCGAAAACCTACTTTTTGGCCGCTGCGCCGCGTGTCTTGCGCCGTTTGGTGCCAAGACCGATCGACTTGGCGAGCGCCCGACGCTGTTCGGCATAGTTGGGCGCGACCATCGGATAGTCGGCGTTGAGGCCCCATTTCTGGCGATACTGGTCCGGGGTCAGATTGTAGTGGGTCATCAGATGCCGCTTGAGCATCTTCAGCTTCTTGCCGTCCTCGAGGCAGACCACATAATCCGGCTTGATCGAGGAACGGATCGAGACCGCGGGCTCGGGCCGTGCGGCCGGCTCTTCCTTGCGCTCGCCCAGGCCGAAAAGGGCCCCGTGAACGTTGGCGATGAGCAAGGGGAGGTCAGAGACAGCGACGCTGTTGTTGCTGACGTGCGCCGACACAATGTCGGCCGTCAGGGTGACAAGCGTCTCCCCGTAATTGTCCTGGTTTTCCATTTTGTCTGTATCCAACTTTGCTTGAGATCAGAGGATGTGACTGCCATTGGCCTGGCAGCACAGTACGACGATTGGTCCGTTTTGGCGTCTTTGACAAGGGCGAAACGAGTCGCGCAAGCTGTGGATTACCGCAGGCCTGCGACACCCTTCGCCAAGGTGAGGGCGTCGTACCTGTCCCCTTTCTGGCCGCTATAGTAGTCGCGGCGCCGGCCGACGAGCCCGAAGCCCGCCCGCTCGTAAAGACTAAAGGCATGATTTCCTTCGCGGACTTCGAGGTGGAGACGCGCGGCGCCGCGCGCCAGTGCGGTCGCCTCGAAGTCGTCGATCAGGATCCGGCCGATGCCGCGGCGCTGCGCGGCGGCGCGGACCGCGAGCAAAAGCAATTCGGCCTCGTCCGCGACGAATCGGGCCAAAGCGAAACCGAGCACGCTTTCGTTTCCGCGCGCCAGGGTCAGCCAGACCCCCGGCATCGGCAACAGCCCGGCGCATTGCGCGCGGGTCCAGGCCTCGCCGAAACGAGGGTCGAAGCTGTCGTCCATGACAGCCATCACCGCGCCGAGATCGGCATGGCCGCCTTCGCTCAGAATGACCTCGCCCGAAATCATGTCATCGGCTTCGCATCGGGCGCGCGGCCATAGATCGGCCGCGCCGGCATTGCGCGCAGCGGCGGCGGCAGCGCCCAGGCGTCGGCGGCGCGCGGCAAGGCCTCCGCCCAGCGGCCGTGGCCGCGCGCCGCGACCAAGGCCTCGGCGCCCGAGCCGAGCACGAGCGTGGCCCCGATTGCGGCGGCGGCGTCGCCGGGCGCGAGCGAGACGAGCTCGCCAAGGGGAGCGATCGGATCACCGGCCCAGCTTTGCACGAAAAGCTCGCCATGTCCCCCGGCCAGGGCGACGCCAAGCTCGGCCTCGCCGCTCGCCGCAGCGATCAGCGCCAGCGAGCTGTAGCCCGAGACCGGCACGCCCCAGCCGATGGCGAGGCCCCGCGCGGCGGCGAGGCCGACCCGCACGCCGGTAAAGCTGCCCGGCCCGCAATCGACCAGGATCCCGGCCGGCCGCCGGGCCCCGACCAGATCCGCGACCATCGGCAGCAGCCGCTCGGCATGGCCGCGGCCGACCAGCGCGTGGCGCTCGCCGATCACCGCGCCGTCCGCGCCGAGCAGGGCGACGGAGCAGGCGGCGGTCGCGGTTTCGATCACCAGGAGCATCAGCGGGATTCGGGTCTAGGCATCATCTCATCGTCACTCCCGCGAAAGCGGGAGTCCAGACGGAGTTTGTGGCAGGTGCTGCCTCGGCATGGATACCCGCTTTCGCGGGAATGACGGGAAAGGTGCCGAGGAGGACTCAGATCGCCTCGACCGCCTCGACCTCGGGGACATAATGTTTGAGCAGGCTCTCGATGCCGTTCTTGAGCGTCATCGTTGAGGACGGGCAGCCCGAGCAGGCGCCCTGCAAAGCGAGATAGACGATGCCATCCTTGAAGCCGCGATAGACGATGTCGCCGCCGTCCTGCGCCACCGCCGGGCGGACGCGGGTGTCGATCAGCTCGCGGATCTGCGCGACCAGCTCGGCATCGGCTGGGTCGTCGTCGAGCGCCGGCTCGGGGGCGACGTGGATGCCGCCGGCGGCCGCGGCACGGAAGAGCGGCGCGGCGCTGGCGAAATGGTCGAGCAGGACCTCGAGCACCTGCGGCTTCAGCGCGCGCCATTCGACGCCGGGCGCCGCGGTTACCGAGATAAAGTCTCGGCCGAAGAACACGCCCTGGACCTCACCGGTCGAGAAGATCGCCTCGGCGAGCGGCGAGGCCTCGGCCTCTTCCGGCGTCGCGAAGTCGCGCGTGCCCGCGTCCATCACCTTGCGGCCCGGAAGGAATTTCAGGGTCGAGGGATTTGGCGTGGTCTCGGTCTGAATCAGCATGGCCTTGATTTGGTCGGTCGGCCGGTCTCTATCAAGGGCATTGAGCGAAAGGACACGTCTTTGATCAATTCCATGCTTGCATTGCTCGCCGCTCAGGCCGCTCTTTCGGCTCCCGTTCAGCCAGCGGGCGGGCCGCAGGCCGTGATGGCGGACCTCGCTTTGCAGGCCGCGCCGCCCGCAGTCCGCTTCGCGCCGTTCGCGGTCAGGGTCAGGTTCCGGGTATCGCCGGGCCACGCGGTCAGCGATTGCGCGGTCGAGCTGATCGGCAATCCGGAGCCGCACTGGCACGACAATCCCTGCCGCCACATCGCGACCTCCAGCTTCCTCGCCCTGGTCGGCGTCGACCGGGAGACCGGCGGCCGGATGACCGCCTCGGTCGCGCTGGAGGCGGACGGCCGGCCGGCCGATGCCGGCGCGGTGCGGGGGCGCCTGATGTTCCGCAGCGAGGCCCGGTTCCAGGTGCGCGCGGATGGGTCCATCTCGGATTGCGCCGTGGGCGAGGCCGTCGGCACGGGCGGCCAGCTGAACCTATGCCAGTCCGCCTTTCCGCGCCGGCCCAATCCGTTCCTTCCGGCCGCGGCGAGCAGCCGCTCGGGGCTGATCAGCATGTCCTTCTACTTGGAGCGATAGGGCTTTTTCCGGAAATCCGGCTTGGCGTCGAATCGGCATCGGCCGCAGCACCGTCCGGCGCGCCCGCCAGCGCCGCCTCAGAAATCCGGCTTGTCGTAATGGGCGGGCGGCAGGATCACCTCCATGCGCTCGGCGAGCAAAGGCCGGAAGCTCGGACGGGACTTCATCACCGCATACCAGTCGACCGTCTGCTTGTGTCCGCGCCAGTCGATCCCGCCCAGATAGTCGGCGACCGAGAGCTGGGCTGCGGCGGCGAGGTCGGCCATGGTCAGCACCGGCCCGGCCAGCCAGCGGCGGTGATCGAGCAGATAATCGAGATAGTCGAGATGGCCGTCGATCGCGGTCATCGCCCGGCGGAGCTGCTGGGCGTCGGGGGCTTCGCGGCTGACCAGGCGCTTCAGCATGCGCTCGTGCATCAAGAGGGCGACGGCGTCGTGATAGAGCTTGACGTCGAACCAGGAGACCAGCCGGCGGACCTCGGCTCGGTTGGTGGCGGTGCCGGGGATCATCGGCGCGCGGTCGACCGTCTCCTCGAAATATTCCGAGATCGCGGTCGAATCGATCAGCACGATGCCCTTCGAGGCCTCGACCAGCACCGGCGTCTGCTTGGCCGGCGTGAGATCGGCGAAATCGTCGTCGTCGAGCCAGGGCGAGACCCGCACCAGCTCGTGCGGGATCGCCTTCTCGGCGAGCGCGAGCCGGACCTTGCGGGAAAAGGGGCAGAGCGGGAATTGATAGAGCTGCCACATGGCCAGCGTCTCTTAACGGACGCGCCCGCTCAGTCCACCGCCGAAAATTGGGGACAGTATATATTTTTCCCGCGCCGGCCGGCCCGGCGTCCGCCGTCCAGCCGAAAAATATATACTGTCCCCAATTAATAGGGCTCGTCGTCGAAACTTTCCTCGTCGAGGTCGGGATCCCAATCGTCGTCGACCTCGCCCGGCGGCAGGCGGCGCGGCGCGGGTTCGAGCGATGCATCGACCGCGCCCGCGATCGCCGCTTCCATGTCTCGCATCGAGCGGCGCAAAGCGGGCTCGGCGGCGGCGAACGCCTCCATCGCCCGCGACAGGCGGCCGGCGGATTCGTAGATCGAGGCGCGCAGCCGGCGCTCGAAGCGCGGGTCGCCGCGCCCGGCAATCTCGCGCAGGGTCCGGTGGCGGCCGCGCGGGCCATAAGGATGGGCGGCGTCGATTATGGGTCCGACGTCGAGGTCGAGCAGCGCGCCGGCCGTCCGGTCGATGACCGGCGCGGCCTCCTCGACCGTCTCGGCGGCGCCGCGCAGCGTATCGGCGGCGGGCGTCTGCGCGGCCGCGGGCGCGGCGGCGAGCGCGGCGGAAGCGGCGGCGATCAACATGGTGCGCATGAACGGTCTCCTCGAGCAAGCGGGCCTTGCCATGACGAAGCTGAGCCGGGCCTGAACATGGTTCAGATCTGGGGTAGCGGATCGAGGTGCGCGGTCGCGTCGCGCACCGCCGCCTGGATTCGGGTATCCGCTTCGGTCATGCGCGGGACCATCAGGGTCAACACCTCCTGCCAGGCCGGATCCCGGCCCATGGTGAACGCCATCCGCGCATATTTGCGGCCGGTCGGAGTATCGAAGAAGGCAATCATCTCGCCAAGCTCGGCCTGGTCGAACTGGCGCGCCATCAACGTCACCAAGACCCGGCGCATGTCGGGCTCCAACTCCGCCAGGATCTCGGAGGTGACCCGCACGCTCACGTCCAGCGTGATCTGCAGCCGCTCTCGGAAATGGCGGTCGCTCTGCGCGCCGAGCCTCTCGACGGCGCGGGCGCGCTGCTCGCTGCTCATCCCTTGGGTGTCGATGCCGAGCCGTTCCGCGGTCATGGCGAGGATCGTATCCATGGTCGGCATCAAATCGCCCATCAGCTCCCGCATCGACCCCGGCGGCATCATCAGGTCGATCAGGCGCCCGGCGGCCGCTATGCGGGCGGGGTCGGGACGCTCGACCGCGGGCGCGGGCGCGCCGGATCCGGGTGGCGTGGTCTCGGGCGTCTGGGCCGAAATGGCGGGCGCCGAAGCCCCGAACAGCAGTGCCGCGAAGATGGCCGCCCGCATTGCGAATCTCCCCCTTAAAGCACTTGTCTTGCACCAGAGTTCCGGCCGCGGCGCAAGCCCGGTCCGGCGCTCAGCGGGGCGCCGCCCGGGGCATGTCGCGGGTGACGTGCCGGAAGCGGGCCAAAGCGGGGCCGATCGGGCCCATGCCGGTCCGCGCGATCTGGCGATCGAGCTCGCGGCGGCGGCGCTCGGTGCGCTCGGGGTCGCGCAGCAGAGCCAGGGTGGCGAGCAGCTTCGCGCCGTCCTCGCCGCGCAGGAACTGGGCGAGCCGCGCCATCTCCTCCGGGCGCAGCGAATCGGCGAGCAGAAAAGCGGTGATCCGCTCCGCCCGCGCCCGCCCGGCCTGGCGGTAGGTCGGCGCGAACTCGCGCGCGATCGCGGCGGCGGCGGCCTGGCAGTCGTTCAGATAGGGGTTGCAGCCGCCCGGAGCGGCCAGCAGGGCCTCCTGGATCTGCAGCCGGACGCGGCCGTCGTCGCTGTCGCCGTAAAGGCTTTCGTCGCGCGCCAGCAGAACGCGGGCGAGCTCGATCGCGGCCGGATCGGGTGCCGGCGGGGCGGGCTGCGCCAGCGCCCCCGTCAGCGGCATAGCGATAGCGGCGATCAGCAAAGCCGCGAGCCGTCCGGTCATGTCATCTCTCCTCAGCGCAGGGCCAGCCAGATCAAGGCGGCCGTTCCGACGACGATACGATACCAGGCGAATGGCGCGAAGCCCCGGCGCGAGACGATCCCGATGAACCATTTGATCACCACGAGGGCGACGATGAAGGACACGACGAAGCCGAGCGCGATGCCGCCCGGCCCGGCGGCGCCCAGGTCGTCCTGATTCTTGACGAGCGTCAGCGTCGTCGCGCCCAGCATGGTCGGGATGGCGAGGAAGAAGCTGAATTCCGCCGCCGTGCGGCGCTCGATGCCGAGCGAGAGGCCGCCGAGGATGGTCGCGCCCGAGCGGCTGACGCCCGGGATGACCGAGAGGCACTGGAAGAGTCCGACCCCGACCGCTTTGCCGAAGCTGATGTCGGCGACGCCCTTCTCCGTCCCCTGCGGCGCCACCTTTTCGATCGCCAGCATGGCGATGCCGCCGATCAGAAGCGCCCAGGCGACCACTACGGCGCTCTCGAGCATCGCGCCGATCCGATCGATCAGCAGGAAGCCGAGGATTGCCGAGGGCAGGAAGGCGATGAATACGTTACGCACGAAGCGCCAGCTTTCGGGCTTGTTGCCGAACAGGCCGATCAGCACCGCCCAGAAGGTCCGCCAGTAAAGCACGATCACCGCCAGTATCGCGCCCAGCTGGATGACCACGTTGAACACCGCCCATTGCGCCGCGTCATAGCCGAGAAGCTCGGCGGCGAGGATGAGATGGCCGGTCGAGGAAACCGGAATGAACTCGGTAACGCCTTCGACGATGCCGAGCAGGACGATGGTGAGGATCACGGGCATGGCGGCTCTCGTAACAAGCGGGGACGGGCTGTCCAGCGGGTTAAGTTGAATGAAGTGGAGGATATGCAGGGGCGGGGGAAATCGTCATTCCGGCGAACCCGGAAATCCTCACTTCTTCGTCCGGCAGCGGAGGCGGATAAGGTGGATCCCGGCTGCCGCCGGCGTGACGGCCGGGGCGCCCCTGTCTTGTTCATCGGCCAGATTCATCGGCCAGCCCGGGATGCGCGCCGTCCGGATCGCGCCCGCTGTCTGGGTAGGGGTCGATGATGTCATTCGGCATGCGGGCCCCTTCCTCGCAGGGACGCCGCATGTAGTAGGCGTCAACCCGGTCATGGTCGCTTTCGGTAAGCCAGCCCTGCGGCTGATACTCCTCGCCGACGGGGCGCCGGGAGTCGATGAACGCCATGGCATTGCCTTCGGCTTCGATGATGTCGAGCAGCTCCTCGAACTCTTCCGAGACGGCGGCGATCAGGCGCTCGTCCTCCCGCCAGGCTTCCGCCTTCCTGTCGAGCCGGGTCAGCATCCCCAGCGCGAGCCGGTTGTCCAGCCGATGCCGGGTGCCGATGAGGGCGCCATCCTTGTCGCGCAGAATCTCGGTCTGGCCCTTGAGCGCGCGTTCGTGGAGATGGTCCGCGAAGGACCGCCGCGCCCGGCGCGCGGCCGCATCCCAGGCGATGGCGAAGGCGCGGCCGGCATGGCGGTTGGCGAAATTGTAGACGGCGGTGACGCTGATCTCCGCCTTCGCTGCGGCTTCCGCCACGGTCAGTCCGACGGAAATGCCTTCCAGGAAGACGGCCTGCTTCACGCCCGAGAGGCCATCGACGCGGGCGCGACGGACGCGCGGGCCGGGCTGTCCCTCCTCCGGCGGCGGCCCGCCGACGATGGTGACGCTGCTGGCCGCGGCCATGCGAAGTCCGTTCGAGACCCCGCGCCAGTAAATCTCATTTTCCGCGCCGGTCGCGTAGACAGGATGATCGGGGAGCCCGGGCTCGATGGCCGGCACGGGCAGCGACGGATTTTCGGGATCGTGCCTCATCGAAAAGCCTAGGACAGATGGAATCCTACATTGCAAGATCGTGGACGCCGCAGTCGGGGAAAGTCACATCTGATCGGGAGGAAAGACGCTCGCCCGATTGCATTTCGGGCCGGAACAAGCCGGTTCGCGCCTCGTTCTTGCCATGGTCGTCGACCGGCAGATCTGCTGCCGCTGCGCGCACCGCAGGCCGGCAACGTCCTTCGTCACAATTGTCGGTCTAGATTGGATTCATGGCAACTTCCGCCGCGCCGCCGCACATCCACACGCTTGCAGTCGAGCCCGGCGACATCGATTTCATGGGGCACGTCAACAACAGCGTCTATCTCGAATGGGTGCAGGAGGCGGTGATCGCTTATTGGCGGCGCGTGGCGCCGGCCGATGCGGTCGCGGCGCACCTGTGGGTCGCGCTCAAGCATGAGATCACCTACCGGCGCCCGGCCTTTCTCGACGACACGATCGTGGCGCAGGTCGCCGCCGAGAGCGTGCAGGGCGCCCGCGCCTTCTTCTCCACGCTGATCAAGCGCGGCGAGGTGGTGCTCGCGGAGGTGAAGAGCAGCTGGTGCTGCCTCGACGCCGCGACCCAGCGCCCGGCGCGGCTGGCGCGCGACGTGGTGCGCCGGTTCGTGGCGGAGTAGATGCCACTTCCGTCATTCCAGCGAACGCTGGAATCTCACTTTCACTTTGCCGGTTTCGGGTCAGGCGCGGCGGCGGGACCCAGTAAGAGAGATTCCAGCTTTCGCTGGAATGACGGGGATCACCTCAGCTCGGCGCCTTGGCGAACCGTCCGTGCCGCTTGAACGGCGTCAGCCAAGCCCCCGCGACGGCGGCGAGCGGGGCAGGGTGGACGCCAAAGGCTTCGAAGCCAGGGCCGGTGGCGACATTGTCGCTTTGCATCATCAGCCACTGGTCCCAGGTCATCGGCGCGCCGGGCAGCCAGCCGGTAACGCGCACCATCGCCTTGCCGATCGGATCGGGGATCGGCGCGAGCGGGCGGCCGCGGCCGGTGGCCTCGCAGATCCATCGGTTCAGCTCGGCCATGGTCAGGACCTGGGGGCCGCCAAGCTCGTAGGTGCGGCCCGCATGAGCGGCGGGGTCGAGAGCGGCGATGGCGATCGCCTTGGCGAGGTCGGCGGCGTGGACGGGCTGCAGCTTCCAGCCGGGGCGGATCACCGGCAGGATCGGCAGCAGCCGCGTCATCCGGGCGAAGCGGTTGACGAAATCGTCCTCCTGCCCGAACGCGATCGAGGGGCGGATGAGGGTGGCCCGAGGGAAGGCGGCGCGGACCGCTTCCTCGCCCTCGCCCTTGGAGCGGCCATAGGCGCTTTCGCTCTCGGGGTCCGCGCCGATCGCGGAGATGTGGACGAGCGCGGGCACGCCGGCCGCCGCCGCGGCTTCGGCGATGTTGCGGGCGCCCTCGACATGGACCTTGTGGAAAGGCCCCTTGAGGATGCCGACCAGGTTGATCACCGCGTCGGCGCCATCGACGGCGGCGGCGATCGAGGCCCTGTCATTGACGTCGGCGCGGACGAGCTGGACCTGGCCGAGCCCGCCGAGCGGCTTCAGGAACCAGGCGCGCCTGGGATCGCGCGCGGCGACGCGGATGCGAACGCCGGTCTTCAGCAGCGCCTGGGCGGCGTAGCGGCCGAGAAAGCCGCCGCCGCCGAACAGTGTGACGAGCAGGCCGGTCTTGGGAGGCATGGCCGCGCCTTTGCCCCTCGCGAGCCGCGTTGACAAGCCCCTGGGGGACCCGCAAGGCCGCGCCGATGACGCAGGGCAATGGCAATGGCGGCGGCGCGGGTCCGGTGCGCGATGCACAGACGGACCGGGCGCGGCTCAAGGCGGTGCACGGGGCGCTGACTCAAGGAGACATCCCGACGGCGGCCAAGCTCGCCGAGGACGCGCTCGCCGACGGCATCGACCATGTCATGGTGCTGAGCCTGGTCGCCGGGCTGCGCGAGGAGGAGGGCCGGCTCGACGAGTCGCTGGCCCTGCTCGTGCGCGCCCGGGCGGCCGCGCCCGAGGCGATCGGGATCATGAACGCGGCGGGCCTTTGCCTCCACCGGCTGGGCCGGTTCGAGGAGGCGGTGGCCGAATATGGCGCCGCGCTGGCGCGCGATCCGCGCTTCGCGCCCGCGCTCGCCAACCGCGGATCGGCGCTGACCGCGCTCGCCCGGCCCGGCGAGGCCCGGCGCGACTTCGAGGCGGCGCTGGCGGTGGATCCGGACAACCTCGTCGCGCTGAACGGGCTGGCGGCTTTGGTCCTGCGCGAGGGCGAGGCGGCGCAGGCGCGGCACCTCGCCGGCCAGGTGCTGGCGCGCGAGCCGGGCTTCCCGAGCGCGGTGATGACCCTGGCCGGCGCCGACATCGCCGAGGGGCGGGCGGGCGAGGCGGAGGCCGCGCTCGGCGCGCTGGCCGGCGATGCCCGGCTCGCCGACCCGCTCGACCGCGCGCTCGTCTGGGGGCTCAGGGGCGACGCGCTCGACGCGCTCGGCCGCCACGCCGCCGCTTTTGCCGCCTGGGAGGAGGCCAACCGGCTGCAGGCGGCCCATTATCGCGACGCCTGTGAGAAGCGGCCGGGAACGCTGGCCCTGGTCCGCGACCTGGTTTCGGCGCTCGCCGGCAGGCGAATCCCCGCCGCCTGGGGGCAAGGCGGCCGCGGACCGGCGAAGCGCCACGTCTTCCTGGTCGGCTTCCCGGGCTCGGGCGCCGGGCGGGTCGCCCCGCTGCTCGCCGGCCCGGGCATCGTCATGCTGGCCGACACCGAATGCCTGATCGACGCCGCGCGCGACTGGATGGCCGATGCGGAGAGGTTCGCCGCCTTTTGCGATCTGCCCGAGCGAGACCTCGATCCCTATCGCGACGCCTATTGGCGATGCGTGGCGGCGGCGGGCGTGGACGCGCAGGAGAGCATCTTCGTCGACAGCAACGCCTTCAACATCTTCAAGCTGCCTTTGATCGCGCGGCTCTTCCCGGACGCGCGGGTGGTGATCGCGCGGCGCGATCCGCGCGACACCTTGCTCGCCTGCTTCAGCCGGCGATTCCGCATGAGCGACCCGGCCTGGCAGATGCTGACGCTTCGCGGCGCGGCCGATCTCTATGCGGCGACGATGGAGTTGGTCGAGGCGAGCGAGGCTGCGTTCGGGCTCTACACGCATGCGGCGCGCGCCGAGGCGCTCGCCGCCGACGCGGCCGGCGAGGCGAAGGCGATCGGCGACTTCATCGGAGCCGAGCTCGCGACTTCCTCCCCCGCATTTGCCGCGCCCGGCGCCGGCAGGTGGCGCGGCTACGAGGCTGAGCTGGCGCCCGCTCTGCCGGTGCTGGCGCCCTGGGTGGAACGGTTCGGAGGCTGAGGCCCCGCGTTGACAAGCGCGGGCACGCCCCCTAGGTCGCGCGGCCTACCTGTTGTCTTTCTCTGTGCCCAGATGGCGGAATTGGTAGACGCACCAGCTTCAGGTGCTGGCGCTCGCAAGGGCGTGGAGGTTCGAGTCCTCTTCTGGGCACCATTCCTGGTCTCCTCTCGATCAACGACTGAACCCCTTCAGGGGCCCCGGACCGGTGCCGCGTTCATGGGGCCTGGCCGGCCGGTGCCGTGAGAGAGGACAGGGCCGCGTCCCTCGTGCCGCTGACCCGCCCGGCCCGCGGTAAACTGGGACCAACCGCCTGAAAATGCGCCCATTCGAGGAACGGGTGGCCGAGGCAAAGGTTGTGCGGTCGGGACCATCCCATCCACCATTTCCAATGGAGACCATCATGACTCAACCTGTTGCTTCCGCCGTCTTCGACAGCCGCGAAGAAGCCCAAAGTGCCGTATCCGAGCTAAGGTCCCGCGGGATTGCCGACAGCGCCATCTCGGTCATCGGGCGGCAGGACGACGGCAAGATGGTCGACGCCGACGGCGCTGGCGACCTCAACAAGAGCGGCGCCGTGAAGGGCGCGGTGATTGGCGCGGGCGCCGGAACGCTGCTGGGCATTGCCGCCCTAGCCATTCCGGGCGTCGGCCCGCTCGTCGCGGCGGGCGCCATCGCCGCTACCGCCATTCCCGAGGCAGCTCTGATCGGGGCGGCAGTCGGTACCGCGACGGGCGGCCTGACCGGCCTCCTGACGAAGCACGGCGTCGATGAGGAGGACGCCCGCTATTACGAGGGCCGCTTGAACGACGGCGGCGTCTTCGTCTCGGTCAACACCGAGGATGCCGGGATGAGCTCGGAAGAGGCTCGGGACATCCTCTATCGCTTTGGCGGACACAGCGCGACGCGCGCCCGCACGGCGGCAATGTAATCGCCTGGCCGGAGGCTTCGGCCTCCGGCCATTTTCTGGCCGCCCTCGGCCATTTGCATCCCTCCAGGCCGTTGCCCGCATCCGTGGCGACCACCCACAGGATTTCCGGCGCATAGCCCAGAGGGAACCGCGTTTTTCTCGGCTCGTTCTGCCCCTCATGGAAAAGATTTACGATTGCCCGAGCGAGGTTGCCGCCGAGGATGGTCATGTCATCATTGACGGGCCGGATGGCGTGGACGTGTCGCTAAGCCCGGAAGCTGCCCTGGAAACGTCGGAGCGCTTGCTCAAGGGGGGACTCATGGCGCGGGGCCAGCAGATTGAGAAAGAACGGCGCAGGAAGCCGCTCAATCCGCCTTCCCGTTGAACGGGCGGCTTCGCCGTGAGCTTCGATGCGGCGTGGAAGGCGCGTCGCATCGGAACAGGATCGCCTATCGTCCGGGGACGAGCCTGACCCGCATCGGAGCAGTCTTCGGCTCGTGAGAAAGGTGCAGCAGCGAGCGCGTGCTGTCATCCCCCAAACTGTCATGGTTGTCGGCGGTGAAGCTCGCGCGGAGGATATCGCCCAGCTGGGCCAGCGGCCCAGGTTCCCCGGTCGGCAGCTTCGCTTCTTGCCCGTTTTCGTTCATCGCACCGCTCTGCCCCCCGAGCGGTGGAGGGGGCCTGAACCAGCCCGAAAGCCTGGGTTCAGGTGAACGGAAGATCGGGGGCGGCGGGCCTCCCGACTGGCCCCCGACGGCCGCGCGCCATTCATTTTTCGGCCGGTGGATCGGCGACGAAATGGGTGAGCGCGAGGCTCTGGCCGGTGAGCCGGAGCGCGATCAGCAGCGCCCGCCAGTAGACGATGAGGCCGAGCGCTGAGGCCAGGCCGAGCCGCAGCCAATCGGCAGCGCCGGCCATCAGCTGCATCGGCGCGAAGGCGGCGCCGAGGCCGGCGAGGGCGGCGATGAGCGGCGGCGCGGCGCCGCGCAGCGGAATGGCCCCCCCGAACCCTTTATGGAGCAGCGCGCGGCGGGCGGTGGCGGCGGCCAGGATCGCCAGCAAGGCGGCGAGCGCGGCGCCCTCGACGCCATAGGCCGGGATCAGCAGCCAGCCTGCGGCAAGGTTTGCCGCGGCCCAGATCGCGGTGACCCGGAGCAGGTAGGCCGGCCGCCGGTAGAGGAAGATGAGGTCGCTGACCCCGAACGCGCCCTGGATGCTCTCCGCGGCGGCGAGCATCAGCATCGCCCAATAGCCGGCGGCGAATTCCGGCCCGATCCAGTGGAGCAAAGGCAGGCCGAGCACGAACAGCAGGATCAGGATCGGCGCCTGGATCGCCATGATCAGCCGGCTCGCCGAGGCGATCGCGCGGCCGGTCTCGACCGGGCCGGCGACGCTCAGCGTGCGCGAGACGATCGGGGTCAGCAGGCCGTCGAAGCTCTGGCGGACCTGGCGGATCGGGGTGCGGACCTGGCGCGCCATGCCGTAGATGCCGGCCGGGGCCTCGCCCAGGAACAGGCCGACCAGATAGAGATCGAGCCGGCCGGCGAGCGCGTTGGCGAAATCGGTCAGCGTCGGCAGGGCGGTCTCGCGCAGGACATGACCCAGGCGGGCCGGGGCGAGCCGGTAGGCGCCAAGTTGGAACGGCCCGAGGCAGCGCCGCGCGCCAATCGCCGCATAGACGAGCGCCGCCAGCGTCCCCGCCCAATAGCCGATGATCAGCCCGGTCGCCTGATAGCCCGCCAGCCAGGCCGCATATGCGGCTATGACTCCCGCATAAGGCTCGATGATCGAGCGCGCCCACACCTGGTGGCGCATCCTGTGGGTCCAGCGGGTGGCGGCCAGCAGCAGGTCGAGCAGCGACTGACCCAGGATCATCGGCGCGAGCAGCAGCAAGGCTGTGGCGGTATTGTCGGCGATCTGGACGGGCGGCAGCAGCGCGATCGCGAGCATGACCGGGGCGGCGCAGGCGAGGCTGGCGACGGTGACGAGCACGGCGCCGTCGAGCACTATGTGCTGCGGGCTGCGGCCCTCCTTCTCCTCGTCGAGCAGCTTGAACAATTGCCGCTTCATTCCGGCGCCGCCGAGCGTCACCGCCAGCTCGACCACGGCCACCGCGATCGCGAAGGCGCCGAACAGTGCGGCGCCGTACAGCCGGCCGGCGACGAACACGAACAGCAGCCGCGCGCCGAAGCGGATGACGAAGCCCAACGCGGCCGAGCCGCCGCCTCTCAGGATCAGTCGCTGCGCGGGGGATGCGGTCACTTTATGCTTGTATCCGTGGCGGTGCCGGTTGACCAAGAGGCTTATGTCCCCGCCCGCCGATCGCGACTGCAGGCCGGCCGCGGCCATCTTCCGCACCGCTTTGTTCAACCCCACCGAGCGCTTCATCCAGGACCAGGCGGCGGCGCTGACGCGCTGGCGGCCATTGCTCGTCGGGCTGGAGCGAAAGGGGGAGGTGCTGGCCGCCTTGCGCAAGGGCATGCTCCTCCCGGGCGGCACCGCCGAGCGCCTGCTTTTCTCTGCGCGCGGGCGGGGCGGGAGCATCGAGGCGCGGCTGCGCGCCGCCGGGCCGAAGCTGATCCACGCCCATTTCGGCACGGACGGGCGCAAAGTCCTGCCGCTCGCCCGCGCGCTCGGCCTGCCGCTGCTCACCCATTTGCGCGGCTATGACGTGACCCTGTCCAGGGCCGCCCTGATCGGCTCGGGCCGGCCGACCTGGATCCGCTACGCGCTGGGCCGCCGCCGGCTGATGCGCGAGGGCGCCCTGTTCCTCGCTGTCTCCGATGCGCTGAGGGATAAGGCGATCGCGCTCGGCTATCCCGCGGAACGCACGCTCACCCATTATAACGGCGTCGATCTCGACCGCTTTCACCCGGGCGAGGGGCCGCGCGAGCCGGGCCTCGTCCTCCATGTCGGCCGGCTGGTCGAGAAGAAGGGCACGGCAGTGCTGATCGAGGCGATGGCGGGGCTCGTGGATGCGCGGCTGGTGGTGATCGGCGAGGGGCCGCTCAGGGGCGCGCTGGAGCGGCGGGCGGGGCCCTCGGTGCAATTCCTCGGCGCGCTGCCGCCGGACGAGGTCGCCTCATGGATGAGGCGCGCCTCGGTGCTGGCCGCGCCCAGCCTCACCGCCCGCGACGGCGACGCCGAGGGCCTGCCCAACGTCGTCGTCGAGACGGCGGCCTCGGGCCTGCCGGTCGTGGGCACCCTGCATTCGGGCATCCCGGAGGCGGTGACGGACGGCGGGACGGGCTTCCTGGTGCCCGAGGGCGATGCGGCGGCGCTGGCCGACAGGATCGGCGCGCTGCTCGGATCGGAGGAGCTGCGCCAAACGATGGGCGCGGCGGCGCGGCGGCTCGCCGAAGAGCGGTTCGACCGCGCCTGCCTGACGGCGCGACTGGAGGAGATCTACGACGAGGTGTCAAAAAAATGAGTCATCCCGGCCTTCGCCGGGATGACTCTCTGGTTCGCCACCCTCAATCCTCCAGCTCGACCCAGGTCGGCGCGTGGTCGCTCGCCTTTTCCCTGGCCCGCGTCGCGGTATCGACGCCCGCCGCCTTAAGCCGCTTCGCCGCAACCTGGTTCAGCAGCAGATGGTCGATGCGGATGCCGGCATTGCGGGCGAAGGCGTTTCGCCAATAGTCCCAGAAGGTGAAGATCGTCTCGTCCGGGTGGAGGTGGCGCAGCGCGTCGGTCCAGCCCTGCTTCAGCAGCCGGACATATTGGGCGCGCGGCTCGGGCTGGAAGAGCGCGTCGGTCAGCCAGCGCTCGGGCTTGTAGACGTCCTTGTCCGTCGGGATGATGTTGTAATCGCCGGCGAGCACGACCGGGCAATCCAGCGCGACGAGCTCGGCGGCGCGCGCCATGAAGCGCTCCATCCAGGCGAGCTTGTAGGCGAATTTGGGGGTGCCGACGGGATTGCCGTTGGGAAGGTAAAGGCAGCCGATCAGCACGCCGTCCACCGCCGCCTCGATATAGCGGCTGTGCGTGTCCTCCGGGTCGCCCGGCAGGCCGCGCTGGGTCTCGACCGGTTCGCGGCCGCGGGCGAGGATGGCGACTCCGTTCCAGCTCTTCTGGCCGTGCCAGATCGCGCCATAGCCGGCCGCTTCGATCGCGGCCTGCGGGAAGCGCTCGTCGGGCGCCTTCAATTCCTGGAGGCAGGCGACTTCGGGCCGCGTCTCGGCGAGCCATTCGAGCAGCAGCTCGAGCCGGCCGTTGACGCCGTTGACGTTGAAGGTGGCGATCCTCACCGCGCCCCAACGCGCGAGCCGGCCGGCCGGCTCGCGGACCGATGAATTTTCCGCGGCGGGGCTTGAGCGACGGCTGCTGCTTCGATTTCCGGATAACCGACCGGCACCCCTGCGACCTGCTGCGCCAC
Organism: Allosphingosinicella sp.; assembly: GCA_035629975.1. Taxonomy (GTDB): domain Bacteria; phylum Pseudomonadota; class Alphaproteobacteria; order Sphingomonadales; family Sphingomonadaceae; genus Allosphingosinicella. Next base: position 16,414 of record DASQLN010000009.1, read on the forward strand.
CTCGCTCGATCGATCATGCCGCCCCGTTCGACCCCCGGCTCAACCGGCGGGCGCCGTCGTCTCGGGCGCGGCGGCCGGCGCGAGCCCCTTATAGGTGTCGAACAGCTGGCCGGCGAAGAACATGCTGAACTTCCTCAGCGTGTTGAGCTTGACCAGCAGATTGGGCGCGTTGGTCACGGTCATGGTCGTCAGCTTGCGGGCGAAATCGAACGGGTCGATCCTGAGCGTGCCTTCATAAGCGAGCGGCGCCCGGTCGTCCGTGCCGCCATAGATTTTGACGAAGAGCGTGGTGGTGTCGCTCCACAGGTCCAGGCCGGGATCGTCGTGGATCAGCTTGCGGCCGAGGAAATGGAAATCGCGCCCGTCCGCGGTCGTCAGCGGCATGCGATATTCCATCAGCTTGGTCGCCGCCTTGTCCGGCGTCTCGGTGAAGAGGTTGAAGCGGCCGCCCTCGAGGGTCAGCGGATCGGGCGATACGGCGGGCAAATGGAGCGTGCCGATCAGTTCCGCCTCGTGCCCGGCCTCGCGCAGCAGGCGGTCGGCGTCCTCGGCGATCACCGTCACGACGAAATGGCAGTCGGACGGCGCGCCGCCGCCCGCCGGCACGACTCTGCCCGCCATCTTCTCGGTGAAGCGGATCCCCACGGTCGTCGGCGCAGCGTCCGGCGCCTGCTGGGCGGCGGGCGTCATGTCGATCGTCTTGCCCCGGTCGGCGGCGAGCTTGATCATCGCCCGCTCGGTGAAGGCGGTGATGGTGAGCAGCGGATTGACGCCCAATGAGCGCGGCATGATCGAACCGTCGCAGACGTAGAGCCCCTCGTGCACGGCGGCGCCCTCATTGCCCGCGAAGACCCGGCAGCGGCCATCGACCACTCCCTCCGAGGCCTCGTCCGCCATGCGGCAGCCGCCAAGCGGGTGGACGGTGACGAGATCGTGACCCAGCAGCTCGGTCCAGATCGGATTGGGGACATAGGTCCCGCCGGTCGCCGCCACCGCTTTTTCGAGATTGGCGGCGACATGCTTGAAGCCCTCCATCTCGCCGACCCCCGGCCACTCGACGGCGAGGCGGTCGTCGGCGAACGTCATCGCCCCGCCGGCGCCGTCATGCGACATGACGAGGAAGGTCTGGGTGTGGTTGACGGCGCCATGATAGGGGCCGCGCACCAGGCTTTCGATCTCGCGCGCCTTCTCGGCGAAGAAATCGCCTTTGTCGGTGTCGGTGCCGAGCGCGGCGGCGACGGCGGCCATCACCCCGGGGAGGAAGGGGCCGAGACCGCCGGGGATGGAGCCTTCCTCGATCACCATGCCGCGCTCGACATCCGCCGCACCCTCGTTTGCCGCGCGCAAGTCGATCAGGCCGCTGATGCACGGGCCGACCGGGCGGCGGCTGTCGGAGCGGTAATCGTAGCGCGGCGAATCCTGGCCGAAGCCGATTCCGTCGATCGGCGGATCGTTATTGTAGCCGAAGGCGAGCACGTCGCCATTGCCGCTGAAGCCCTCGCCGAGCCGGCCCGAGACGGCAAGGCCGCGTTCGCGCGAGCGGAACAGGATTTCGGTCGAGCCCAATGTGCCCGCCGCAAGCACGACGATGTCGGCCGTAACGATCGGCTCCTCGGCGTCGAACCCTTCGCGGCCGAGGGACAGGGGCGCGTAATGGACGCACCAGCCGCCCCCCTCGCGCGCGCTCACGGAGCGGACCGCGACCCCGCAGAAGATCTCGGCGCCGAACGCAGCCGCGTCGGGCAGATAGTTCATCTGGGTGGTGCTCTTCGCGCCGGTGTTGCATCCCGAGCAGCAGTCGCCGCACAGGTTGCAGGCGGGCTGCCACACGCCCGCCGGATTGTATCCGGCTGAAAAGCTGACGTTGATCGGCGGCAGGCTCAGCGGGACGCGGAAGGCGGGCGCCGCCGTCTTCATCGCCTCGAGCTTGTTGAGCTTCGGCCAGTCCGGGCCCCCGTCCGGATAGGGGCGGGGCTTCAGCATGGTCAGCGCGCGATCGTAGCCGGCGGCGAGATCGTCGTCCCCGACGCCCGTGGGCCAGGCCGGATCGGCGAACAGCCGCGGATCGGCCCTGAGCGAGACGTTCGCGTTGATCAGCGAGGTCCCGCCCAGGCCGCAGCCGACCAGCACGTTGATCTGATCGCCGACATGGAGGTCGAACAGGCCGGTCGCGCGGCCCAGATGGCCGCCGGCCGAATGGACCTGCGTTTCCCGCATCGCTTCGGCCGGCGTGTCGGGGAATTCGCCAGGCAGCCTCTCCTCGCCGCGCTCGAGCAGCGCGACCCTGAGGCCCATGCGGGCGAGGCGCGAGGCGGCGACGCCGCCGCCATAGCCGGAGCCGACGACGATCGCCTCATAGGGGCCGTCAATCTCGGAAAGGGGCTTGGAAAGACGCTTCATCGCAATGAGCCTTTTCGCGGCGGAGGTCAGAAGATGGGCGGGATCTTCTCGATCAGGAGGGCGCCGGGCGGCAGCGCGTCGGTTGGCCGGCGGCGGTCGTTCGGCACGGCCGGCAGGCCGATCGGATGGACCTGGAGCCTGCCTTCGCCGTCGATCCTGAGGCGCAGGAAGCTCTTATAATCCTGCACCTTGAGCGAGGAGAAATGGCCCCGGTGGAGGCCGAACCAGGCGAGCATCGCCCACAGATAGAGGCCGACCAGGGTCGCCGAAGCGAAGCCCGCCGCGGCCGCCGCCAGCGCCAGCAGCCCGATCACGCATGCCATCCCCATGCCGGGTGCCGCGAGCCAGTGGATCACCGCCACGACGGTCAGGGTGACCAGCGCCGCCTGCAGCGCGGAGTGGACGAGCGCGATCGCCGCTTTCCTGAGCCCCTTGGCGGCGGTGAAATAATAATAGCCGACGACCGAGAGCAGGCAGAGCAGGATCGTCCAGGGCGAATAGAGGACGAGCCACCAATAGCTTAGGACGGCCTGCCAATAGCCGCCGTCGCCCAGCAGCTCGGCGAGCATGCCCTTGCCGGAGACGCGGCCGTTGAAATCGAGCAGCCAGATGAAGAAGAGATAGAGGCCGGTGAGCGTCGCGGTGAGCTGCCAGTTCTTGAACGCGAAGAATGCATTGCCCCGCGCGAGGCGCGCCGAGGCCTCGCGATCGGGGAAGAGCGCTTCGGTCCTGCCGTCTTCTTTCGTGGCGATCCGGAAGCGGCGCTGGTAGCTTTTCTTCTCCCGATCGTAGGGGATGCCGGGCGGTGGAAATTCGGACTGGAAATCCTGGTCCCGCAGCTGGTGGGTTGGATGCAGGAAGGCGCCTCCGCCGCCGCAGGTGATGTAATCGCGGCCCTCCTCCTGGTAGCGGACATAGTGATGGCTGTCGCCGCTCAGCACGAGCTTCAGCTGATGCCCGCGGCGCACGGCGTCGGTCGCGAGCCGCTCCAGATAGGAATGGCTGGCGAAGCTCTCGGGCCCCTTTTCCTGAACATATTGCCAGTCCGGCGTGCCGGTGCACAGGATCAGCTTCGAGCCCTCCTCCATCCAATGCCCGGCGACATATTGGAAGAAGTCGATCTGGGGCTGGTCGATATAGCCGTCGAGCTGGCTGTCCGTGCCCCACAGCCACCAATTGCCCGGCAGCCTCAGCGCGAAATAGGAGCGCGTCTGGTGCGTGCGGCGGCCGCCGACCAGGCGGCCGGGGCGATCGACCTCCGCCTCTCCGGGCGCCCTGATCGTGCGCCGGCAGAAGAAGTGGACGAAGCTCTTGAGGCCGTCATACCAATCGTGATTGCCGGGCACGGCGAACAGGTCCGGCCGCTCCTCGTCCGGCCAGCGCTGCCGGGCCTCGTCGCCGTCCGGCCTGTAGGCATGGTCGTAGGGGTGGAGGAGACGATTCTCATATTCCTCCCGCTTGGCGGTCGGATAGACCTCGTCGCCGCCCATGACGAGCAGCCGGCCGCGCGCCAGCGGCGCGTCCGCGCCGAGCGGCTGAAGCTCGGCCTCCGCGAGCAAACGGGCGATCGCGTAGGTCGGGTTCCAGCCGTCGCCGGTATCGGCGACATAATCGAACCAGAAATCCTCGCCCGGCTCATGGCCCGTGCGATAATCGCAACGGCCGTCCAACGCCTCGTCGTCGATCGGATTGGCTGCGGCGAAGGCCTCGCGCCGGTCGGCGAACTGGCCGAAGACTTTCGAGACCACCACCCGGATCGCGGTATCGGCCAGCTGGCGCGGATCGAACCACGCGACCATCGGCATCTTCTTGCGCACCATCGCACCCCTCCCCCAAGCGGCGAGAATAGCCCAAATCTCCGGCCCGGGCGAGCAAGTTGACGCCGAATCAGGCTCCGCCGCCAGCCAAGTAGAGCAGCGGCCGTTATTCGCTCTGGACTTGCACCCTAGCCCGCCGCCGGCTTGCTCAGCCAGGCGAGCGCGCTGCGGCTCGGCAGGAAGAAATAGCCGCCGCCGCGCACCTGGGTCACGTCGCGCAGATTGCGCACGTAGATCGGGCCGTAGGGCGTCGGGATGGTGAGGCGGGCGAGCCTGCGCTCGCGCTCATCCCCCTCCTGCGCGCCGCGGACCAGGATCGCATCGACTTCGTTCTCGACGCCCATGAACTGCATCGCCATCGCCCAGGTCTGCTGGATGAACTCGAACTGGCGCTCGATGTCGCCGTTCAGGCACATGAAGAAAAGCCCCTCCGGCTCGGTCTTCCCGTCATGCTTGTAGGCGACGTAGCGCCGGCCGATCCGCAGGATGCGGTGCCGGTTGGTGATGTCGAGCTGCTCCATCGAGCCCGGGGTCAGGCTCTCGCGCGGGTTGCTGCGGCGGATGTGGGATCCAAACGGGCAGCGCTCGCCGACCGGATCCTCGGCGCCGAGCAGGAAGCCGTTGTCGGGCTCGACCGGGATCGGGCCGTCGGCGCCGGGATCTTTCTCGGGCTCCTCGCTCCAGCCCGTGCCCGGCCGGTGCGGATAGCGGACGAGCGAGGTGCCGTCGCGCCAGCGGCCGACCATCTTGGCCGCCACCCATTGCTCGCGCTGCCATTGGTGGATCAGGCCCGCCGGCATGCCGCGATGGTCCTTGCACTGCTCGGCCGCATGGGCGACCGACTTGTCGAACGCGGCGACGTCCTGGGCGATCTGGCGGATGACGAGATAGGAGCCGTTGCGGCCGAGATCGCGGTCGCGATTGGCGCCGCTCTCGCTGACCGTCGGATAGTGGCCGGCCGCGTAGGATGGGTCGGCGACCGGAAGCAGATTGCCGGGATCCTCCTCCGAGCGGACCAGCGGGCTCAGCGCCCGGCCGCCGCGATTGTCGGGATAGCCGAGCAGGAACTCGCCGGGCTCGACGGCGTGGATCGCGTCGGTGTCCTTCATCCAGCGGCGGGTGCCCCTGATGATCGGCTGGGAGACGCCGTCGGCGAAGCCGAACGCCTCCTTCTCCTGGTTGCGCCGGCCGCCGCCCGAGGCCTGCGCGGCCTCGTCGAGGGACCGGAGGCCGATTTCGTGGACGACCGAACCGCCCTGGCCGGTGATGCTTGCCGTGGCATCGGTGACCATGGTGCCCAGGATCGCCTTCGTCGCCCCGTAGAGGATGAGCGCGGCATCGACCGTTCGGTCGCCGCCCCAGATCCACCGCGCCGGCTTGTCGTCGCCGGTGTCGGAAAGGATGTTGCTTCGGACGGGATCGGCCATGCCCATGTTGAAGGCGAAGGGGAAGGCGGAGAGCTGGGCTTCGTCGAGCCCGAGCCGCCGTAGCCCGCTCGCCGACAGCGCCAGCTGGGTCACCTTCTCCGGGTCGGGCTGGTCGCCGAACGCCACCTTCACGCCGGGGTCGGCGAGCCAGGCGCGCGCCGCTTCGGCACTGTCGGGAAGGGTGAGCAGCAGACTCGCGGCGTGCGGGTGATGCTTGAGCCCGCCGAACACGATCGTCTGGATTTCGGGCGTGTCGAGCGTGCCGACTGGCGGCATGCGCGATCCCAGATTGGCGAGCCAGGCCTTGGCTTCGTCCTCGGTCGAGGCGCCCGCCAGGCCCTGGCGGATCGAGGCGTTGGAGCGGATCCGGTCGGTGGTCAGATGCGGGTAGGCGCAGTACCAGAAATAGGTCGGCCGGTGCTGACGCCGCGCCCAGCGCTTGAACGGATCGCCGTCGGTCGCGCCCTCCAGGAACAGGTTGGCCGCCTTGGGGAAGCCCTCGGTGTTGCTCCACACGCCCGTGAGGCCGGTATGGGCCTTGGTGATGAAATCCTCGAGATAGCTTTCCCAGCTGCCGCCGAAATTCGAGAAGAAGACGAGCTGGTCGGTGCCTGGCAGCACCACCCAGCGGGCGAAATGGATGGTGCCGATGTCGGCGAGATAGCCCGGCCGGAATCTCGAGGCGAGCGAGCCGATGATCCAGAAAGCGAGCCGCAGCGTGAAGGCGCGCAGCCGCCCCGCCTTGATCCGCGACACGCCGGTCATGTGGTTCTGCATGCCCTTGTTCTCGCGGCGGACGACCTCGGTCAGCACCGCCGCATCGGGGAGGCTGTTGTCGGGAAGGTCGCTCGCCTCATGCTTCCTGAGGCGGGCATAGATGAGGCCGAGCACGACAAGGAGCGCAAGCAAGGTGAGGCCGAGGCCGGCGAGCGCGGTCAGCACGGCCGTGGCGATGCCCGACGAGCGCCAGGCGCCCCAGACCGCCAGCCCAGTGAGCAGGACGCCGACGAGCAGCACCAGCCAGAAATATTTGGTGATCGCCTTGATGAGCAGCCCGGGCGCGATCGACAGGATCGAGCTGTCGTCCTTGGTCTCGACGAGGAAGGGCGCCGGCTCGAGCTTGAGCAGCGGCGCCAGCTTTTCGTCCCTGGCGATGTCGGCGCGCACGCCGGCCAGGATCTGGACCGCATTGCCAGGATAGTTCTTGTCCTCCCACAGAGTGCGGACCTTGCGGGCCAGGTCATATTCGTCGCGAATCCGCCGGACGGTCATGCCCGGCGTTCCGGTATGGTTGAGGCCGGGATTGTCGAACCAGCCCTGGCCGGTCTCGACGACATGGCGGCCGAGCAGGCCGACGAGGTTGGACGCCGGAAGGCCGGCCGCCGCGAAGACCGGCTGCAGCCATGGGTCGAGCCGGGTCACGATGAGCTTGATCGTCTCGGCCTGGCTGTCGTCGGAGGAGGCCTCGATCACCAGATGGCCCCTGGCCGCGCCGTCGCCGCTGATCGCGCCGATGCTGAGGAAGTGGATCTTGAGCTCCTCGCGCAGCGCGACGCGGATCTCCCTGGCCGCCGGATTGCCCATCGCGTCGAGCGCCGCGTTGGTCGCCGCCACCCGCGCCTCCTCGATCGGGATGGCGATGGTCAGGAAGCAGTGCGTCATGGCTTTCTCTCCAGCGAGACGACGAGGCGGTCCGGAAACGGGCCGCGGCTGCGGCTGTCGGCCGGGCCGGCGAGGCCGTGGTCGAGCAGGGTCCGCACGAGTATCGGGATCTGAAGCTCGTTGATGTTGCGCCCCGAACAGCGATGCAGCGCGTGGCCGAAATGCATGTAGCGGTCGCGCGGCCGGCTGGGATCGAGCGAGGCGGGGTGGGGGAAGGCGCGCTTGTCCTGCATGGCGGCGAGGGTCATCGCGAGGACCTTGGTCCCGGCCGGGACGATCCGGCCGGCGAATGCGGTGTCGGCGCCCGTCTGGCGAAACACCCCCGGATTGTGCGGCCGCCGGCGCAGCGCTTCCCAGCACCAGCCGCTGAGCAGGTCGTGATCGTGCCGGTCGCGGCGCATCGCCTTCAGGAGCGTGTCGTTGCGCACCGCCTCGTTGACGATGTTGGCGACGACGGTGGCGGTGGTGTCGATCGAGCCGACGAGCAGGCCGGCGCAGATCCACGGCACCTCCTCGCGCTTCAGCCGCCCCTCCGCGACCCGCCGGGCGAGCTGCCCGACCACGTCATCGCCAAAGCTGGAGCCCCGCCGCTCCACCTCTGCATCGATCCAGGCCATCAGCTCGTCGCCCGCGGCACGGCCCCGCCGCTGGATCTCCGCGTCGCCGGGTGGAAGGTTGAGGAAGGTTTCGTGGAAGATGGCGCGGGCGGCGCGCATCAGGTCCTGCTCGGTCGGCCCGGCGATGCCGAACAGGGAGGCGGCGACCCGGGCCGCGATCGGGCGGGCATAGCCGTTGACGACATCGATCCTGCCGAAGCGGCGGGCGGCGTCGCCGGCCAGCCGCGCGGGCTCGGTGGCGAGGATCCGCTTCAAGCCGCTCTTGTCGGCGTCGCGCAGCGCCGCATAATTGTTCTCGCGCTGGATGTGGAGCCGGGCCGAGCCGTCCATGCCGAGGATGAAGGGCCCCATCACGCCGTCGATGCGCTCGGCATTGACCGGCGCGATCAGGAAATCCATGTCGCGGCGCAGCGCCTCGTCGACGTCCTGCCAGCGCGGGACGAAGAGGGTTCCTCCCAATTTTATGGTGCGCAGCGGGATCGAGGCGGCGGCGCGGAAGGCGAGCCGGATAAGCTTGACCTTGAGCTCGGCGAACAGGCCGGGGGAGTCGGACGGGACCCTGCCATGGTCGCGGACCGCTGGCCGCTGCTGCCAGACTCGAAGCGCGAGCGCCGCGGCGGGCCGCGACGCGCCGTCGGTGATGAACGGGGTGGCCAGCGTGGCGAAGGCGATGTCGCGCGTGCCCGGCCGCTCGCCGTCGAGGAAGTCGCGCGTGCCGAGCTCCGCCTCGACGCGCGCGAAGACGGCCTCGACCCGCTCGGCCCCGGGCGGTTCCGGCTGCGGATTGAGTTCGACCCAGATCGCCTTGACGAAGACGCGGTCGCCCTCCTTGGGAAACAGGCCCTCGCCGGCGCGCAGCGTCTCGTCGAGCCATTCGAGCGCGGGCCACAGTCCGCCGACCTCGCCGGCAGGGGTTTCGATCACCGGCGGCTCCGCGGGCGAGCGCCGCAGCGTCTCGAACGGAATGCCGCGCGTTTCGAGCAGCCAGCGCAGCAATTCGACCTGCGGCGCCTTGGTCGGTCCAATCAGCTTGATCCGCGGTGCTTCCGAATCGGCCACGATCACCTCCCCCAAGGGGAGCATCGCAGTCGTGCAAGAAATATCAAGCGCCGAAAACGGCAGCTTCGGCACTATTCATGCGTGCGGCAAATCAAGCGCGCCGCTTTATTCTTCCGCGCCCTGCCCTTCTCCTTCGTCGCGCCACCATGTTTCTACCTCGCCGGGGAGCTTGACGGTGATCGGCAGGCCGTGGCGGTCGACGGCCTTGCCGGCCTGGACGCGGATCCAGCCTTCCGACGCGCAATATTCTTCGACATCCTCGCGCTCGCGGCCCTTGAAGCGGATGCCGACGCCGCGGCGCAGCGCGTCGACGTCGAAATGCGGGCTCCTGGGGTTGTTGGAGAGGCGGTCGGGGGGCGTGTCGTCTGCCATCAGCGTGTCGTCCTTTGCGCGATCCATTGGTTCACCAGCTCCTCCAGAACGTCGAGCGGCACCGAGCCGTTCTCGAGCACCACCGCGTGGAAATCGCGTATGTCGAAGCGGCTGCCGAGCGCGGCCCGGGCCCGGTCGCGCAGCTCCAGGATCTTCAGCTGCCCGATCATGTAGCTGGTCGCCTGGCCGGGATTGTTGAAATAGCGCTCGACCTCCTTGGTCGCGTCGCGCTCCGACAAGAGGCCGTTGGCGGTGAAATAGGCGATCGCCCGCTCGCGGGTCCAGCGCTGGTCGTGAATGCCGGTGTCGACGACCAGCCGGATCGCGCGCCAGAGCTGGGTCGAGTACATTCCGAATTCGCTGATCGGCTCGCGGTAGAAGCCCATCTCCTTGCCAAGCCCCTCGGCATAGAGGCCCCAGCCTTCGGCATAGGCGCCATAGCCGCCGAAGCGGCGGAACTTGGGCATGCCCTCGAGCTCCTGGGCGAGCGCGATCTGGAAATGGTGGCCGGGCGCGCCCTCGTGAAAGGCGATCGCCTCGACCTGCGGGCGCAGCACCTGGTTCATGTCGGCGAGGTTGACGTAGAAGATTCCGGGCCGCGAGCCGTCCGGCGAGGGCCGGTTGTAGAAGGCGACCGCCGCCGTGTCCTGCCGGAAGGCTTCGACGGCGCGGACCTCGAGCGGCGCCCGCGGCAGCCGGCGGAAGAAGCGCGGCGCCGCCTCCATAGCCTGGGCGATGAAGCGGCGGCCGTCGGCGAGATAGGCTTCGCGGCCCTCGGCGTTGTTCGGATATTTGAATTCCGCGCCCTGGTTGATGTGGGCGAAGAAGGCCTGGAGCGTGCCGGTGAAGCCGACTTGCGTCTTGATCCGCTCCATCTCGCCGTGGATGCGCGCGACCTGGTCGAGGCCGATCCGGTGGATCTGCGCGGCGGTCATGTCGGTGGTCGTCGACTGGCGCAGGCGCCGCGCGTAGAAAGCGGCGCCGTCGGGGAGGCTCCAGGCGCCTTCGTTGCCCCGCGCGCGGGGCTCGATCGCATCGAGCGCGGCGAACATGGTCTCGTAGCCGCGGCGGAACGGGCCGGTCAGCGCCTCGCGCGCGGCGGCGATCAGGCGGTCCTTCTCGGCCTGCGGGATTTCGAGCCGGCCGACCTTGGCCTTGAAATCGGCGAAGACCGCACTGTCCGGCCCTTCGGCGAACGGCGCGCCGGCGAGGATTCGGCGGCCGTCCTCGCGCACCGGCGCGAAGTTGAAGGCGGGGGGCAGGATGCCGAGCCCGGCCTGGTGGCGCATGTTGGCGCCGATCTCGCCCATCACCCGCTCGACCTCGCGCAGGCGGGCGATATAGGCCTCGGCGTCGGCGGCGCTGTCGATGCGGTGGTTGTTGATCAGGAAGACCGGGATCGCGCCCATCGGGCTGCCATTGGTGCTCGCCGGAAAGCCGTGCCAGCGCCAGCGATAGCCCTCGCGATTGTCGGTCACCTCCTTCTCGAACAGGCGGAAGGAGACGCGCCCGGCGGGGCTGAGCCTGGCCGGATCGAAGCTGCGGCGCAGCGCGGCGAGCTGCCGCTCCTGCAGCGCGAGCTGCCGCTGCCGAAAGGCGTCGGTATAATCGTTGAGCCGGTCGTAGAGCGCCCGGCTGCCGAGCTGGGTCAGCAGCTGCGGGTTGGTCGCGGTCTGCTCGTCGAACGCGGCGTCGAGGAAGGCGGTGAGGCGGGCGTCCTCGGCTGCCGGGCCGCTTGTGGCGGGCGGCAGGGCCCGCGCGGGCGGGGCCGGCTGGGTGGGCTGGGCGAGGGCGACGCCGGTCGTGGCGAGCAGCAAGGCGGCGAGTGGGAGATGGAGCTTCACGTGGGCGGGTTTCCTGTCTGGAGACCCGCTTCTTAGCGCCTTCCCCGCCCGCGTCCACCGGGGGCGGAAGGGCCGCCCGGGCGAAGGATAGCCGGGCGGCCCTGGTTTCAGCCCACGGGGGGATCGGGATGGGCCGCTTCTTAGGGTCCCGGCGGAGAGGTCCACCGGCCTGCGCCGGTGGACCAACCGCCCGGCTCAGGCCAGGGCCTTCTGAACCACGACCTTCCAGGTTCCGGAAGCGAGGTCGATCGCGCCGCCGGTCTCGTTCTGCAGCCGGATCTTCACATTGTCCGCCGCGGAGACATAGCCGGTGCAGACGATGCCCTGCAGATCATAAGGCGGCGCCACCGCGACGTCGTCGCCGAACGCCGCGCCGGTCACGGTGATCGCCCCCGATGTCTGCCCGGCGCCGTCGGCGAGGTTGTTCGGATCGAACGTCGTCGAGGCGGTGAGCAACTGGCCGGGGCCCGTCGCCTGGAACTCGCTCGCGAGCCCGCCCAGATCGTTGTCGATCGCGCGGTTATGCGCGGGGGTGAATGTGTGCGTGCCGCTCAGATTGTCGATCGCGATGGTCTGGCTGGTGTTCGGCACGACCCTGATATTCTCGATCCGGATGTAGTCCGACGTGACGTCGCTCAGGAACATGATCGCGCAGCCGGCGGAGCCCGGAAAGCCGCAACGGTCGAAGCGCATTCCTTCGATCCGCACGCCGATCGCCTTGCAGATCAGGAGACCCGGCTGGCCCGTTGCCGTGCCCACCTGGGTCAGCTCCGCGGAACAGACGATATCGCGCACCAGTTCGCTGGTACCGTTGAAACCGAAGAGGACCGGGTTGTCGTAATCGACCCATTTGTTGGAACCGGTGATCACCACGCCGCGGGCGGAGGCGAGCGCGAGCGGTCGGCTGCCCGTGACCCCCGCACCATTGCCGTAATTGCCGTCGATCAGGATGGCGGAATCCTCGTCGGTCGCCCCGAGCAGCCGCAGCATGTTGATGCCGATATCATTGGAGGCGCAGCCCAGGAAATGGTTGCCCAGGATCTGGATATTTCGTGCGACCGGCGCCTCGGGCACGATGATCACGGCGACCGCGCCGACGTTGCCGCCGACATCGTCGAACACGCACTTGCGAACGGTGATATTGCGGATCACGGAGAAGCTGGCGTTCGGCTCCATGTCGATCGCGCCGGGCATGGTCGATTTGGTGACTTGGGTGAACAGGCAGTTCTCGATCAGGCCGCCGTCGCCGTCGATGATCGAGATGCCCTGGCGGTTCTCATGGTTGATGCCGTCGAACACGCAGTCTCGCACGGTGAAATTGTAATTGTGCCGTTCGTCGCTCCCGCTCTCGCCCGAGCCGATATAGAGGCCGTCACCGCGGAAGCCCTTGAACTCGACGCGCTCGACCAGGAGGTTCCGGGTGCCGCTGAACGCGGCGAGATGAACGTGCTCCGAAAAGCCGTCCTCGACGTTCCAGCCGTAGAGGGTGAGGTCGCGAAGGACGATATCGTCCTGGGTCGTCCCGGCATCGCTGGAAAACTGGCGAAAGACGGTCACGTCCGGATCGGCGGGCCGGATCACGGTCTTGCCCATACCGTCGCCGAAGATCACCGTGCCGCTGACAAGGTAACCGGCCTTCCCCGAGTCCGCCGGTGTGTCGATCAGGTAGACGCCGCCGGCGCCCAGGCCGCGGCCGGCGGGCAGGAAGATCGGCTGGCCGGTCGCCAATGCCAGAACGAATGCCGGCGTGTCGGTCGTGTCGAGCGGGTCGCGGAAGTCGAGGATGGAGATCGGGCGCTCGCCCAACCGATCGAGAAGCGCGCGCTCCTGCGCGCCGGCTTCATCGAGAATGTAAGAGATGTCGAAATTCATGGTGGCTCTCCCGTTGGTGTGGAACGAATCGGGAACTGGCAGAGCCTTTCCTACATGTATCCAACAAAGCGACGCCCCCTGGCCCGGTCAGCTCAGCCGGCGGCCCGCTCCACGGATCCCAGTTCGGATCCGGCCAAAGCGGGCGACGAGAAAATCGACGAGCGCGGACCCGGGCGTGACGGCGCGGCCGGGCGGCATCACCGCGTGGAGCGCGCCCTCCTCGAGAGGATAATCGCCCAGCAGGGCGTCGATCGTGCCGCGCTCGATCGCCGGGCCGGCAAGGAAGCTCGCGCGACCCGATCGTCTCCAGCGCCCGCCGATCCGGAAGCGCCATTGTTCGGCGCCGTCGAGCAGGATGGCGAGCGGGAGAGGGAGTTTCACGATCGAACGCCCGGCAGGGTGGACGGCGCTTCTCCAGCGAGTGGTCAAGCGCCGTCCAGATGCCGCGGCACGGGCCCGCGGCAGCTCTCTCCTTATAGCCGGGCCTAATAGCCGGGATCGTAGCCCTCGCGCTTGGTGACGAAGCGGATGGGCGTCATCCCGACGAGGGCGCCGTTGGTGGTGGCCGCCTTGGTCATCAGGATGAGACCCGCTGTCGTGATCGCGCAGTAAAATCGTCGCCCGTCACTGCCGCGCTCTGCGCCTGCCGGCACTGGTCCCAAGCCGGCTCCGGGCCCAAGCGTTCGACGGGCAAGAGGCTCCTACATTACAAGCGGCTTCAGCGCCGGCCCGCTTCCGCTTCGCTTATCCATGCCCGCGACACGGCATGAAGGTCGCTCCACGCGGCCCAGGTCGACATCGCCCAGGCCTGGAGCGCGGCGCGCCACGCGGCGGGATCGTCGATGCCGGAGACGTCGGCGATGGTGATCGCGCCGCGCGCGGCGGGGACGGCCGGCTTGTCGAGCGCCCGCCCGTTGAGCCAGGCGCGCAGGGCGGCGGAGCCCGTGGCTGCGTTCGCTCCCCCTTCGAGGATAAGGCCGAGGCCGCAAAGATGGGCGGCGAGCGACTTGGCCGAGCGGCAGAATTCGTCTGGATGCTGGAGCGAGTAGATGTCGACGAACAGGCGGTGGCTGGCGAAGAAACGCGGATCGCTGAAATCGCGCGCGAGCAGCCGGTCGAACTCGGCGCGGCAGCCAGGGGTGCCGCCCGCGACGGCCCTGCCGCAGCCGGAGCAGAGTTCGCTCACCGCGCGTTCTCCTGCGCCAGCCAGCACGGGTCCCAGCCCGGCTCCGGGCCGAAGCGCTCCACCAGGAAATCGACCAGGGCCCGCACCCGGGCGGTGACCGCGCGGCCCGGCGGCATGACCGCGTGGAGCGCGCCTTCCTCGAGCGGAAAGTCGCGCAGCAGCACGTCGATCGTGCCGCGCCCGATCGCCGGGGCGGCGATGAAGCTTGGAAGCATGGCGAGACCGAGCCCGGCTTCGGCCGCGGCGAGCAGCATGTCTCCATTGTTGGTCCGCAGCACCGGCGCGACCCGGATCGTCTCCCAGCGGGTGCCGATCCGGAAACGCCACTGCTCGTTGCCGTAGAGCAGGATGGCGTGACCCGCGACGTCGGCCGGGCGTTCGGGGCGGCCGCGTCGCTCGAGATAGGCGTGGCTGGCGATGACATGCTTGCGCACCGGCGCGATCCGGCGCGCGACCAGCGAGGAATCGGCGAGGCGGCCGATCCTGACGGCGAGGTCGTAGCCGCCGCCGGTCAGGTCGACGGTGCGATCCTCGAACTCGATGTCGAGCTCCACGCGCGGGTGGGCGGCGGCGAAATCGGCGAGCGCCGGCGCGAGATGGGCGACCCCGAAGGAGAGCGGCGCGGTCAGCCGGATCGGCCCGGCGATCTGGGTGACCGCCTCAGCCACCGCCTCCTGCGCCGCTTCGAGATCGGCGAGGATGGCGGCGGCGCGGGCATAATATGCGTGGCCGATGTCCGTCGGCTGAGCACCTCGCGCGGTCCGCGTCAGCAGGCGGGCGCCCAGTTGCTCCTCGAGCCGCGCGACCCGGCGCGAGAGCACCGGCTTGCCGACCCCCATGCGCTCGGCGGCGCGGGCGAAGGAGCCGGTTTGCGCGACGCGGACGAACGCGAGCACATCGACGATATCGGTGGATGAGCGTTGCATTTTACGAAACACCATGATGCTAATTGGACGGCTTCCGGCAACACTCATAGCGCCCTACATCTCCTTGAGCAATCCAACCCCAAGGCGAGAAACGAAATGAACATCCTGGTTGTCAGCAGCAGCGCCAATGGCGATGCCTCCGTGTCCAACGGCCTGGTCGGCCGCTTCATCGACGGCGTGCGGGAGGTCAATCCGGCCGCCCAATTCGTGTTGCGCGACGTCGGCGCCAACCCGGTTCCGCACCTCACCGCGCAGACCGTCGCCGCGATCAAGGGCGAGCCGAGCACGCCGGCGGAGCTGGAGGCGCGGGCGCTCTCCGATGCGCTGGTCGAGGAGCTGCTTCAGGCCGACCTCATCGTCATCGCCAGCCCGATGTACAATTTCGGGATGAGCTCGACGCTGAAGAGCTGGTTCGATCATGTGGCGCGCCGCGGCCTCACCTTCCGCTACACCGCCGAGGGTCCGGAAGGCCTGCTGAAGGGCAGGAAGGCGGTCGTGATCGAGAGCCGCGCCGGCCTCTACAGCGAAGGCCCGGGCGCCGCGATGGACGGCCAGGAGCCGCATATCCGCACCCTGCTCGGCTTCGTCGGGCTCGACGACGTCACTTATATCCGCGCCGAGAAGCTGGCCTTCGGGCCGGACGTGGCCGGGGCGGCGATCGAAGCGGCTGCGCAAGCGCTGGGCGGCATCGCCCGCCAGACGCTGCCGCTCGCCGCTTAGCCCGGCGAAGTCACTCTCTTGATAGGAACCTTGTGCTCCTGCGAAAGCAGGAGTCCAGGCCGGGTTCCTGCTTTCGCGGGAACACAAAGGAAGAGCATCATGATCGACATCCGCAAATTCTCGTCGCTCGGCCATGCCGACCATGGCTGGCTCGACGCGCGTCACCATTTCTCCTTCGCCGACTATCACGATCCTTCCCGCATGGGCTGGGGCGCGATCCGGGTGTGGAACGACGATGCGATCGCCGCCAAGTCCGGCTTCCCGCCGCATCCGCACCGCGACATGGAGATCGTCACCTACGTCCGCAGCGGCGCGATCACCCATCAGGATTCGCTGGGAAACAAGGGCCGCACCGCGGCCGGCGACGTCCAGGTGATGAGCGCGGGCACGGGCGTGCGCCACTCCGAATATAATCTCGAGGACGAGGCCACGACCCTGTTCCAGATCTGGGTGCAGACCGACAGGCCCGGCGCCCAGCCGAGCTGGGGCGCGGCGCGATTCCCCAAGGCGGACCGCTCGGGGCGCTTCGTCACCTTGGCGAGCGGCTTTGCGGAAGACGCGGACGCGCTGCGGATCAATTCCGCGGCGCGCGTCATGGGCGCGACCCTCGCGGCGGGCGAGACCGCGACACTCGGCCTCGATCCTGCGCGCCATGTCTATCTGGTCGCGACCCGGGGCCCGATCGAGGTCAACGGCGTCCGCGCCGAGCCGCGCGACGGCGTCGCGATCACCGGCGAGGAAGCGGTGACGATCAAGGCGCTCGAAGCGGCCGAGATCGTCCTGGTCGACGCTCGGTAATTACTTACGGAGCTATTGACTTGGCCCCGGAGCAGGCAGATTCTGGCCCAACATTAATGGTGGAATAGAATACGTTTTGGTCGATTGGAGGAATTCATGACTTCTAGCGGAAATCCCATCATCGGCGTTGTCGTCAAAGGCGGACAGAATCCCCGGCCGCAGAATCAGTCGATCATCAACACGAGCAAGAGCAACGTCAAGGACCGCGCGGCGGTGCCGGTGGATCAGTCGATCGTCAACACGACCAAGAGCAACACCAAGGATTGAGCGCGAGCCGAGTTGACGATTGGGGCGCCGTTTGGGCGGAGATCGCGCCGGTCGACGCCCGCCAGCGGGAAAGGGGAGTCATCCCGGCGGATGCCGGGACCCATGAACACCGCGCCTTGAAGGGCGCGAGACCGTGCGCGACTCTATCCCCGCCGCTTCGGTTCATGGGTCCCGGCCTTCGCCGGGATGACTCCGTTCCTTCCCCGCCTCCCCTTTGGTCGAGCCTCGCTTGCGCTTCGTCGAATTGCGCGGGCGTTCGCCGAAGCCGGGCGCATCATGATCGAAATCGGGGCGCGGCGCGGGCTCCGGGACGGCAGGACAGGCGCAGCGGCCCGCCTGGGATCGTCCCCCGCAAGCCAAGCGGGCCGCAACCGGAATACGGCCCCCCGGCCGAGCAGGAGTGAAATGATGTCCGCCCGTTCCCTCGCCTTCGTTGCCGCCGTCGCCCTCGCGCTCGGCTCGATGACCTTCGCGGTCAGCCCGGTCTCGGCGCATGAGTGCGACGCCGCGGCGCTCGCCGATGCGGGCGGCGCCCCGGGCCTGCCCGGCTTTCGTGTGAGCCTTGCCGTCGATTGAGCCCACCAGGCGGCGAGGCTTCATCGGGAGGCGGCGATACCCATCGCCGCCTCCCTTTTTTGGGTGCCGCGCGAAAAATGGGGACAGTATATATTTATCGCCACACGGCGTGCGCGTTTCGGCGGGGCGCGCTCCGACAAATATATACTGTCCCCATTTAACTACTGTCCCATCTAACTATCGCCCCGCGAACCTCTTCACCTCGTCGACGTAGGAGCGCCCGATGCGCTGCTCGGCGCCGTCCGACAGCCGCGCGGTCCAGTGGCCGGCCTCGTCGCGGTAGAGGCCGGTGACGGTGTCGCGCCTGAGGATCACCGAGCGGTGCACGCGCATGAACAGGGCCGGGTCGAGATCCTCCTCGAGCTTGGCGATGGTGCGGTGGATCAGCCAGGACCGCGGCCCGACATGGAGCCGCATATAATCGCGCTCGGCGGTGATCCGCTGGATGTCGGCCGCCGCGATGCGGACCAGGCCATTATGGTCGGGCACCCAGAATTCCTCGACATGGCCGGAGCCCGGCCCGGCGCCCTTCCTCCGGCCGCCGGCGAGATAGGCGCGCACCCGCTCGAGCGCGCGCTCGAGCCGGTCGGGCTCCACCGGCTTCATCAGATAGTCGATCGCAGCGACGTCGAAGGCCGCCACCGCGAAATTGTCGAAGGCGGTGACGAACACGATCGCCGGATCGACCGCCGAGGCGGACAAAGCGCGGGCGACGTCGATCCCGTCCATGCCGGGCATGGCG
The DNA here is from genome assembly GCA_035629975.1 of Allosphingosinicella sp. Classification (GTDB taxonomy): domain Bacteria; phylum Pseudomonadota; class Alphaproteobacteria; order Sphingomonadales; family Sphingomonadaceae; genus Allosphingosinicella. The sequence goes on from DASQLN010000009.1 coordinate 34,699, forward strand.
ATGTCGAGGAGGACGAGGTCGGGAGCGACCGCCTCGGCGATCCTGAGCGCCGCCTCGCCGTCATTGGCGGTGCCTGCGACGGTCACGTTTTCGAGACGCGCGAGCAGCAATTGCAGCCGCTCGACGGCGAGCGGCTCGTCGTCGACCACCATCACCCGAAGCGCCGCCGCCTCAGCCATGCTTCACCACCGGCATGTAGATGTGCACCGTATAGCCGCCGTCGGGATCGGGCCCGTGCATGCAGCCCGCCCGGTTGCCGTAGCGGGCGACGAGCCGGTCGCAGACGTTCTTAAGGCCGACGCCGGTGCCGCCCTCGCCCGGCTCCCCGGGCAGCGTCTCGCCATCGTCCTTGACCTTGATGTGGAGGCGGCCCGCCTCCTCATAAGCGACGATCCCGACGCGGACCGACTTGCGCGATTTGGCGACGCCGTATTTCACCGCATTCTCGACGATCGGCTGCAGGATGAGCACGGGGACGCGCGCCGATTGCAGGGCCTCGGGCACGTCGACCTCGACCGTCAGCCGGTCGGGGAAGCGGATCTGCTCGATGTCGAGATACAGGCGCTGCAGCTTGATCTCCTCCTCGAGCGGAACGTCGGCGGTGGGATCGGCGGAAAGCGTGGCGCGGAAGAAGGTGGAGAGGTTCATCAGCATCCGCTCGGCGACGTCGGTCTTCTGCGAAAGGATCAGCGAGGAGAGGCTGTTCAGGGTGTTGAACAGGAAGTGCGGGTTGATCTGGTAGCGCAGGGCCCTCAGCTGCGCCTCCTGCGCCTCGCGGGAGAGCATGGCGGCGTGCCGGTCGGCGGCGCGCAGCTGCTTTGCCTGGCTCATCGCGACGTAGAAGGCGGCCCAGGCAGCGAAGATGAAATACCAGGAGAGCGAGCCTTCGACCGCATATTTCCAGAACGTGTTCCAGTTGGACATGTCCTTCATGCTGGCATCGTTGCGCGCGGTTTCGAGCGGCGCGTAGACGTAGAAGATCCAGATGTTGAACGCCGAGAACAGGATCGAGCCCGGAATGGAGAGCAAGGCGGCGACGGCCGCCTTGACGTTGAGGCCCCTGCGGGCGACCGGCCGCATGGCGAGGTAGACGAGGAAGGTCAGCGCCGAGCCGACCGCGGCGGCGGCGGCGCGCCGCGCGAACATGCCCCAGAAATCGGGGAATTCGGCGATCACCGCTCGAAGCGTGATCAGCGCCATGTAGAGCAGCCAGAATGCGAGAATCGATTTCAGCGCGACTCCGAGATCGGGCAGCCGGCGGGTGTCGCTCTCCGGGAGGGAGATATCCATGCCCCCTCCTAACCGCGCATCGTCCGAAAAGCTTTGCGCCCGCCGGTCGTTCGCAGAAAGGCCAGGCGCGTTGGTCGAAAAGCCGGGCAGCGGACGGCGGTAGCCGCGCGAATCGGCCTCGCCGAGCATCGCGTCCCCGGCGCCGCCGCCGCTTTCTTTGCCTGTCCTGCCGCCCACGACTCCGCGCATAGCATGGCTTGGCGCGGGCGTCAGAGGCCTATTCCCGGCGCCCCGGCATGCGCAGGCGGCAATCCGGCCACTGCGGTTTATGCGACCCCCGATCGTTTCGCCCGCGGAAAAAGGGCGAATTTCCGCGACTTCCTGTCCGTCCCCTGTGGCCTTCGGGCGACACTCCGCCGTGGTTGCGCATGCCCGCCGTAGTTTTGCGATTGCCGGGCAATTCGAACTCTGATTCAATTCTGAACGGGGAGTGGGGTCTTGGTTAACGGCCTGGTAAGCCGTTCCGATGCATGATCCTTTCTCTGGGGTAAAAGGAGTGTGGGATCATGAGTACCAGGACTCGGCCCGCCAGCGGGGCGACAAGCTTGGCGGAACTGCGCGAATTTGCGGGCTTCTCCAAGGGCACGCAGCGCTACATCCGCCGTTCGCTCGACGTCGGGCTCGATCGCCGCGACGCGGTGAAGCGCTGGTCGCGCGATCCGGCCGAGGCCGCCGGGATCCGCGCGCAGGAGCGCATCTACCGCCGCCTCGACCATATCCGCTCATCCATCCCCGACGATAGCGGCCTCGACGCGATGGAGCCCCTGATGGCTCCGCTCACCACCATGACCGCCTTCGATCTCGGCCAGGACCGGCTGCCCTGCTTCGCCTCCTACCGCTTCCTCTACGAGCGGCTGATCGGCGCCTCGGTGCGCCCATGGCTCCCCGGCGCCTTCTGCGCCGCCGCCGCCTTGCCGCACCTTCACCCCGATCGCCGGCGCACCTTGCTCCAGTCGATCAGCGAGGCCGCGGCGACCGCGCCCGGCTGGTCGAACCGCGAGCCGGTCTTCTTCCCCGAATGGGTCGAAAAGGTCGACATGACCGCCATCGGCTAGTTTCTCCTTTCCCTGGAGGATTGCGGCGGGCCCTCGGGTCCGCCGTTTTCTTTTCAGGCGCCGGGCATCAGCGCAGCACCTCCAGCATGACGTCGTCCGCCTCGATGCTTACCCCGGCGCGCTGGATGTGGAAGCCGAGGCTGATCTCGCGGGCGCTGCGGGGGACGGCGAGGTCGACGCTGCGCCGTTCCCACGCCCGGCCCGGCTCGAGCCGTGTCACCGCTTCCAAAGCGCCGGCGCGGGCGAAGATCGTTGCGACCCCGCGGGCCCCGCCATGGACCCGGACCGAGGCGGAGATGCGGATGCGCCGGCCGCGATAGCGCCGCGCGTCGATGCGCGTGCCGACGCGGAACTGGGCCTCGTCTTGGGCCATGCTGCGCACCCACCAGGCCATGGAGAGCCGGCGCGGCCCGCCCCCGGGGTTCCGAGAGACGCTCGAGGCGCGAAAGCCGCGATTGCCCTCGGCGGTCCAGCCCTCGAGGCCGCGCTCGAAGCCGGGATTGGGGATGGCGGCCGGAAGCGGCGCGGCGGCGAGCAGCAGCAGGGTGGCGAGGATCATCGGCGGACCAGCTCCACGCGCACGTCGTCGGCGGCGAGCTGCGAGCCGGTGCCGCGGGTGACGAAGGCGATCTCGATCTCGCGGGCGCGGCGGGGGATTCGGAGCAGGACGGAGTGGCGGCGCCAGCGCTCGCTCGCTTCGATCGGCGTGCCGGCCTCCGCGCCGCCCGCGCTGACGATCAGGCGGGCGTTGCGGTGGGCGAAATCGGGGGCTTTCGTCAGGGCCGAGACCCGGATCAGCCGGCCCCGGTAGCGGCGCGCGTCGAAGCGGGTGGAGACTCGCATCGCCGCGTCGCGCGGCGCCGCGCTGCGCCGCCGCCAGCCGATGCTCAGATAATGCTCGCCCTCCGCGGACTGGCGGATCGTGTAGCCGCGATTGTTCTGGACGCCGACGCCGATGCCGGGATGGCCCACCGCCTGCCAGCCGCGCAGGCCCTCTTCGAATCCCGGATTGACGAGCTGGGCGAAGGCGGGGGCGAGCGCGAGGAGCATCATCTGAGGGCCTCCAAAAGCTGTTCGGCGAACAAGGTCAAGGTGTCGTCGCGCGCGCCCATCACAAGGATGCGGTCGCCGGGCCGGGCCAGCGCGGCGAGCCGGTTCAGGCAGTCGGCGCGCTCCGGCACATGCTCGGCCTTGCGGCCGCGCCCGACGACGCCGGCGATGATCCCGCCGCTGCCCACCGAGCGGTCGGCGGTGCCGCCATAGTAGACCGGGTCGGGCATGATCAGCACGTCGTCGGCCGCCATCTCGCGGGCGAACATGTCGATGAATTCGTCCCGCATCGTCTTGATCGGGCCGTGGCCGTGCGGCTGGAAGAAGATCAGCAGCCGGCCGGGGAAAGCGTGGACGGTGCGCAAGGTGGCGGCGATCTTGTCGGGATTGTGCCCGAAATCGTCGATCACGCTGATCCCGTTCCTTTCCCCGACCAGTTCAAAGCGCCGCCTCAGCCCCGTGAACCCGGCCAGCGCCGCGGCGGCCTCTTCGAACGGCACGCCGGCGGCCTGCGCGGCGGCGAGCGCGGCTAGCGCATTTTCGACATTGTGCCGGCCGGGGACCTGGAGGCGGACCGGCACCCCGTTCGCCCTGAAGGCGATCGCGAAAGGTTCCTCCGCCAGGTCCGAGCCGTAGAAGTCCGCCGAAGGATCCTCGAGCGAACAGGTCACCAGCCTCTCGGGCGGCAGCGCGGCCGCGAGCAGCCGCGTCTCGTCGTCGTCGAGGTTGAGCACCACCGTCCCCGCTTTGCCCGCGAAATCGCGGAACAGGCGGCGGAGCTCGTCCAGCGACAGATGGTCGAGGCTGATATTGTTGAGCAATGCGATTGCGGGCCGGTAGAGCGCGATCGTGCCGTCGCTCTCGTCGACCTCGCTGACGAAAACGTCGCCGCGGCCGACCAGGGCGCTGGCGAAGGGCCGGTCGGGCGAGACGAAATTCTTCATCACCGCGCCGTTCATCACCGTCGGGTCGCGGCCGGCGGCGTGGAGGATCCAGCCGACCATGCCGGTGACGGTGGATTTGCCGCTGGTCCCGCCAACCGCGATCCCGGTCGGGGCGGCGTTGAACAGCTGGGCGAGCAGCTCCGCTCGGCCGAGCCGCTCCGCGCCGAGCGCCCTGGCCCTGACCATGTCGGGGACATGATCCTCGATCGCGCCGGTGGCGACGAAGATCTGGCCGGCGCCGGCGACGCCGCTGCCGTCCTGCGGGAAGAGGGCGATGCCGCGGCGTCTCAAATCGTCGAACTTGGCGGCGAGCCGCTTCTGGTCGAGCAGCCGGTCGGAGCCCGCCACTCGATGCCCGAGCCCGTGCACGATCATCGCCAGCGGCAGCATGCCGCTCCCGCCGATCCCGCAGAAGAAATAGGATTTGGCCTCGCCCATGCCGCCGCCCTATTGGGAAGCGCGGGCCATTTCAAACCGGTTGGAGGCACAAGCGCATGCGGATCGCGGTGGTGGCGCCAAGCTCGCGCCTCGACGAGGAAGCGGCGGCGCGGGTGACCGCGATCGCGGCGCGGCTCCATCCGGACGTCGAGCTTCACTTCCACCCGCAATGCTTCCTCGCCCACAATCATTTCGCCGGAACCGACGCCGTCCGCGCCGCGGCTCTGGTCGAGGCCGCCAACGATCCCGCCTTCGACGCGATCTGGTTCGCCCGCGGCGGCTATGGCGCCTGCCGGATGGCGGAGGCGGCGCTGGCCGCGCTCTCGCCGGCGGCGCGGGACAAGGCCTGGCTCGGCTATAGCGACGCCGGCTATTTGCTCGCCGGCCTCTACAAGGCAGGCTTCCCGCACGTCGCGCACGGGCCGATGCCGACCGACGCGATGCGCGAGGGCGGCGAGGCGGCGGTGGCGCGCGCGCTGGCCTGGCTGGTTCGCCGCGACGCCGGCGCGCTGGAGCCCGGGCTCGCGCTCGGCGACAGCCACGCGGCGTTCAACATGACCGTGTTCAGCCTCTTGCTGGGAACGCCGCTCGAGCCCGATTTGGCGGATCATGTGCTGCTGCTCGAGGAGGTCTCCGAGCATATGTACCGGGTCGACCGCTCGATGTTTCACATCGCCGCGCAGGAATCCGTGCGGCGGGTGGCGGGCATCCGGCTCGGCCGGGTGAGCGACGTGACGGCCAACGTCCCCGATTTCGGCGAGGACGAGGAAGGCCTCGTCCGCCACTGGTGCGCGCATGCCGGGATCGCCTGGCTCGGCCGCGCCGATATCGGCCATGATTCGGCGAACAAGGTGGTCCCGTTCGGCCGCTTCTGAGCCCCGGCTTGCGACAATCCACAGAAATCGAACGAACCGTCGCCAAACTGACGCATTTCGTCTCTTGCCCCCCATTGCCAAGGCGGTGGAATTGCGCTCTATCGAGGCAACAAACCAGAGGGAGGCTAGAATGGCACAAGGTAGGCAGAGCGGATTGCAGCGTCCGGTGAAGCCCTCGGCGGATCTCGCCGCGATCACGGGCGCCGATCCGCTGCCGCGCAGCCAGGTCGTCAGCAAGGTCTGGGATCATATCCGCAAGAACAATCTCCAGAATCCCGCCAACAAACGCGAGATCCTGGCCGACGACAAGCTGAAGAAGATTTTCGGCAAGGACAGCTGCTCGATGTTCGAGATGAACAAGCATCTCTCGAGGCACCTCACCTAGAAGTTTCGCCGGCGAACGCCCGGCGTCAGAGCAAGGGAACCGCCCGCCCGGCCAGTCCGGGCCGGGCGGTTTCGTTTTCTGAAAGAGGGTGTTCGTCATGACGAAGCAGGATCTGCAGGCGGATCTGGAAGAGCTGGGCGTGCGGGCGGGCGATCTGCTCATGCTTCACGCCTCGCTGCGCAAGCTCGGCCTCGGCCGCGCCGATGTCGGCGCGGGCGGCGCGGAGCTGCTGCTCGACGCGCTCGAAGCGGCGGTCGGGCCCGCGGGCACTTTGCTGATGGTGCTTGGCACCGATTATCCGATGGGCTGGGTCTACGATCATCCGCCCGAGGCGCGGGCGGCTTTGCTCGAAGGCTCGCCCCCCTTCGACCACCGCAATGCCGGCGTGCTGCCCGAAGTGGGCTGGTTCGCGGAGGTGTTCCGGCGGCGGCCCGGCACGTTGGTCAGCGCCAATCCGAGCGGCCGCTTCGGCGCGCGCGGGGCGCGGGCGCAGGCGCTGCTCGCCGACCAGCCCTGGCACGATTATTACGGGCCGGGATCGCCGCTCGACAGATTGTGCCGCTGGCAGGGCGGGATCCTGCGCCTCGGCGCGGATGCCGAGACGGTGACCGCGCTCCACTTCGCCGAATATCTCGCCGAGCTGCCCGACAAGAAGCGCGTGCGCTGGGATTATGTGGTCGCCGGCGCGGACGGCGCGCCGCTTCATTCCTGGATCGACTGCCTCGACGATCTCGGCGGCATCGCGGACTGGGAAGGCGAGGATTATTTCGCGTCGATCCTCAGCGCCTATCTCGCGCTCGGCCGCCACCGCGAGGGGCGGGTCGGCAACGCGCATAGCGAGCTGATCGACGCCGCCGACATCGTCGCTTTCGGCGCGCGCTGGATGGAGGAAAATCTAGGTGCGGCCCGCACGGGTTGAGCCGCGAACAGCAAGTCGGAAGCCAGCGGGATCAAGCATCGCGCTTACACCAACAAGCCGCGCCGGAGAGGGGACAACCGGCGCGGCTCTGGCTGGCCGCGCTTGGAGCGGCCGGGGGGATAAAGGACCTAGCCGCCCGGATTGGCGGCCGCGGCGGCGGCCTCGAACTCGGCCTTGGTCAGGCCGATGACGAGTCCCTGGCTGTTGCGGCCGAGGCTGGCGAGCGCGACACGGCCCCGGGCGACGCCGGTATTGACCACTGCGCCGCCGGCATCGGCGGTCTCGACGGTGCCGACCAGCTGGCCGGACTGGTCGCGGACCTGGACGCCCGCACGCAGATCGGCGGCGGTGGCCTGCGAAACCGGACCGGCGGGGACGGCCGGAGCGGCCGGCGCCTGGGCCTGGGCCGGAAGCTGCGCGGGCGCCGCTGGCGCCGGCGTCGCGGTCGGCGCTTGAGCCCGGGCGGGGGCGGCAGCGGCCGGCGGCGGAGTCGCCGTCTGCGCCTCGGCCTCGGCGACGGCATCCGCCTCGACCGCGTCGGCGGCCTGCTCAGCGGCGTCCGGCTCGGTTGGAGTCGGCGTCGGGGTCGGCGGCGCCGGCGGGGTCCCTAACATCGGCCGCTGCGGCGTGCCAAGAACCGAAGTCGCCGGAGGAGGGACGGTCGGCTGGGTGGCGGCCGGCGGGGCCGCCGCCGGCGGCGCGGCGGGCGCGGTCTGCTGCGCGCTTGCCATGACGGCGGGAAGCGCCAAAGCGGCGGCGGCACTGAGCAATCTGATCCTGCGGGTCATCGCGTGTTCCTCCAATAGGGGTTTGGAGATTGAACAGGCGCGCGCGCGATTGGTTCACGCGGCGGGGGCAGGACGTTGGAGTCGGGCGACGAAACGCGGCTCCATTCCGTCGTTCCGGGAGAGGTGAAGGCGCGGTCTGTGTCAGTCCTGGCCCGGAAAGCGCTCGAACTGGGGCAGGGCGCCGATGTCCTTCATCCAGGGGATCCGCTCGGCGGTCTGGATTTGCCCCTGCGGGGGCAGCGCGCCGGGGTCGTCGAGCGTGGCCGACTGGACGTCGGTCTGGCCGGGAAAGACGGCCTGGCTGGTGTAGAAGAGCCCGCTGCCGCAATCGCCGCAAAAGTGCCGCCGGCCGTGTTCGGAGGAAGCGTAGACCTTTGCCTCGCCTTTGGTGACTGCGAAATCGTCATTGCCGAACAAGGTCCAGCTCACCATCGGCGCGCCGGCATGGCGGCGGCAGTCGCTGCAATGGCACAGCGCGGCATGGACCGGCTCGCCCCGCACCCAATAACGGATCGCGCCGCAATGGCAGCCGCCTTCGAGCATCCTGGCCTCCCCTTCCGAATCGCATCACAATGGGGACACATGCTAGCATGTGTCCCCGTCCGGGTGAGAGGCTACAGAACGTATTTGCTGAGGTCGGTGTCGCGGGCGATCGCGGCCAGCTGCTTCTCGACATAGGCGGCATCGACGACCACCTTGTCGCCGCGCCGCTGCTCGGCCTCGAAGCTGACGTCCTCGAGCAGCTTCTCGAGCACGGTCTGGAGGCGGCGGGCGCCGATATTCTCGACCTGCGAATTCACCTCGGCGGCGATGCGGGCGAGCGCCCTTATCCCGTCCTCGGCGAAGACGATCTCGACGCCCTCGGTGGCGAGCAAGGCGCGATATTGCTCGGTCAGGCTGGCGCGGGTGTCGGAGAGGATGCGGACGAAATCCTCTTCCGTAAGCGCCTTCAGCTCGACCCGGATCGGCAGCCGGCCCTGCAGCTCCGGCAGCAGGTCCGAGGGCTTGGCGACGTGGAAGGCGCCGGACGCGATGAACAGGATATGGTCGGTCTTCATCGGCCCGTATTTGGTGGCGACGGTGGTGCCCTCGATCAGCGGCAGCAGGTCGCGCTGCACGCCCTCGCGGGAGACGTCGGCGCCCTGGCGCTCGCGGCTGGAGGCCACCTTGTCGATCTCGTCCAGGAAGACGATCCCCTGGTTCTCGGCCAGCTCCAGCGCTTCCTGGGTCAGGGCCTCCTGGTCGACCAGCTTGTCGCTCTCCTCGGCGATCAGCGGGGCCCAGGCGTCCCTGACCATGATCTTGCGCGGCTTGGTCCGGCCGCCGCCGAAGGCCTTCATCATGTCCGACAGGTCGAGCATGCCCACCGAGGCGCCCTGCCGCGCCGCCACCTTGTCGATCTCGTCGAGGAAGACGATGCCCTCGTTCTCGGCCAGCAGCAGGGCCTCGCGGGTCAGGCTGTCCTGATCCAGCAGCCTGTCGCTCTCCTCGGTGACCAGCGGTCCGACGGCGTCGCGCACCGGCAATTTGACCGTCTTCGTGCGGCCGCCGCCCAGCTTGCCCAGCATCTCCGACAGATTGATCATGCCGACATTGCCGCCGCCGGGGATGTCCAGACCCTGCATCGGCGAGGCGGTGTCGGCCAGGGTGATCTCGATTTCCTTGTCGTCCATCTCCCCGGCC
>DASQLN010000010.1:0-27591 GCA_035629975.1 Allosphingosinicella sp.
TTGCTCGCCGGCGGCGGTCCGGGCGAGCGCGACCGGCCGCAGCGTTACCGCGCGATCGTCAATTGCGGCAAGCCGGTGCGCGACATGGAGATCCTGATCCGCGACGAAGAAGGCGCGCCTCTTCCCGAGCGAGCGATCGGCAAGGTCTACGCGCGCGGCCCTTCGATAATGCACGGCTATTTCCGCGACGAGAAGGCGACCGCCGCGTGCCTTGATAGCGACGGCTGGCTCGATACCGGCGACATGGGCTACTTGTCCGACGGCTACATTTACATCGTCGGGCGGGCGAAGGACATGATCATCATCAACGGCAAGAATCACTGGCCGCAGGATATCGAATGGGCGGTCGAGCAGCTGCCGGGCTTCAAGGCCGGCGACATCGCCGCCTTCGCGATCACCACGCCGGGCGGCGAGGAGACCCCAGCCGTCCTCGTCCAGTGCCGCACCTCGGACGTCGAGGAGCGCGGCCGGCTGCGCAACGCGATCCGCGAGCGGGTCCGCGCGATCACCGGCATGAACTGCGTGATCGAGCTGGTTCCGCCGCGCTCGCTGCCGCGCACCAGCTCGGGCAAGCTCTCCCGCGCCAAGGCCCGCAACCTCTATCTTTCCGGCGAGATCCAGACCTACGACATCGCCGCCTGAACCGGTTCGGGGGCCCTTTTACTACGGGTCCGGCGCGGGATCACGCATAACGCTTCCCTAATGCTTTGTCGGCTATGGCCTCCTTTGGAGAGTCATGACCGAAAAGTCGCTTCCCAAGCTCGACTGGCGCGTCGTCTTCAACCGCGCCGCGCCCCCCGGCGTCCGGGGGTGGGGACGCGTGCGCGCCGCGCAGCTCGCCTCGATGCGCCCGGCGATGAAGGTGGCGGCCTGGGGCCAGGCCTTCAACGCACTGTTCATCTGCTACATGCTCGCCGGCCGCGCGCCCCCGGTGGCGCTGGGCTTGTGGCTGTTCTGCGTGGCGCTGCTGATGCTTTATTTCGCCCAGCAGCAGCGACGGCTTCGGGGCCGCGAAATCCACTCGCTGCCGCGCAAGACGATCAACCGTGCCGCCTATCACTCGATCTTCGTCGGCCTCGTCTGGTGCTTCCCGGCGCGCTATTTCTTCGAACATGCCGATCACGGCCAGCAGCTCGCTTTGTGCGTGATCACCGCGACGATGATGGCTGGCGCCGCCTTCATCTTCTCGCCGATCCCGGCCGCCGCCGCCGCTTATGTGGTGATGATGGGCATCGCGGCGACGCGCATGCTTTCGACCACGGATTCGGCCGTCATCACCATGATCGCGCCCGTCTATACCTGCGGTTTGCTGGCGATGGTGCTGATCAATGGCCGCTCCTTCATGGCGCGCAAATATCTCGACATCGCGCTCGAGGAGCGCGAGCAGACGGTGAGCCTGCTGCTGCGCGAATATGAAAGCTCGGACGCCGACTGGCTGTGGCAGACCAACGCCATGCTCTGCTTCCAGAACGCCTCGGCGCGCTTCGCAAGGGCGATCGGACGGTCGATGGACGAGATCGAGGGTCTGTCCATATTGGAGTTCATCACGTCGCTGCCGCGCGGCGACCAGGGCGAGCGGCGTGCGCGTGCCGCGGCGCTGGCCACGATCGAGCGCAAGGACGCGTTCAGCGAGATCGTCATCGCCATCCCCACCCCGGCCGGTATGCGGTCGATCGAGCTTTCGGCGCGGCCGACCTTCAACAAGCAGGGGCGCTTCACGGGCTATCACGGCGTGGGTTCTGACGTGACCGCGGCCCGCCAGGCGGCGGATCGCATCGCGCATATGGCCCGCCACGACGCGCTGACCGGCCTGCCCAACCGCCTCCAGCTGATGGACGATCTCGCCAGCGCCCTCAACCAGGCGCAGGCGCGCGGCGGAAAGTGCGCGTTGCTGCTGATCGATCTCGACCGGTTCAAGACGATCAACGATTCACTGGGCCATGTCGCCGGCGACCACCTCCTCCAGCAGGTTTCGCGCAGCCTCGAGACGGTCATTTCCGACGAGATGACCGCCGGGCGGCTGGGCGGCGACGAATTCGCAGTCGTCGTTCCTCATGTCGAGAGCCGCGACGAGCTCGAGCAGCTTTGCCTCGCTCTCGTCAGCGCACTGCAGGGACCGTTCCTCTATCGCGAGCAGAGATTGTTCGTCGGCGCCTCGATCGGCATCGCGATCGGGCCGCGCGATGGCGACACCGTCGAGGAGGTGATCCGCAACGCCGATCTCGCCCTCTACCGGGCCAAGGCGGGTTCGGGCAACGACATCCGCTTCTACGAGCCGGCGTTCCACGCCCGCGCCGAGGAGCGCCGCCGGATCGAGCTGGCGCTGCATGGCGCGATGGATTCGGGCGAGTTCAGCCTCGCCTACCAGCCGGTTGTGCTCGCCGAGAGCGGCGTGATCAGCAGCTTCGAGGCGCTGCTGCGCTGGCACAGTCCCGAGCTCGGCCAGATTCCGCCGGCCAAATTCATCCCGATCGCCGAGGAAACCGGCATGCTGGGCCGGATCGGCGAATGGGTGCTGCGCACGGCGTGCAAGGAGGCGGCGTCCTGGCCGAAGGAGATTTCGATCGCGGTCAACGTGTCGCCGCGCCAGCTGCGCGATCCCGGCTTCATCGTCACCCTGGTGCAGGCCCTGACCCAGGCGGGGCTCGATCCGAGCCGGCTCGAGCTCGAGGTCACCGAGACCGTGTTCCTCGAGCTGACCAGCGCCACCCAGAAAGTGCTGGAGCAGATCCAGCATCTGGGCGTGAAGCTCGCGATGGACGATTTCGGCACCGGCTATTCGTCATTGGGCTATTTGCGGCGCGCCGATTTCGACACGCTCAAGATCGACCGCAGCTTCGTCCAGTCGATTTCTGCCGATAATCCGGAGAGCACCGCCATCGTGCGCGCCGTGGTCGCGCTCGCCGGTAGCCTCGGCATGAAGACCGTCGCGGAGGGCGTCGCCACGGCCGAGCAACTCGCCCTCGTCCGCGCGCTCGGCTGCGACCGGATCCAGGGCTATATCTTCTCCCGGCCGGTGACCGCGACCGCGGTCCGCGCGATGCTCGGCGAGAAGCGCACGCTCGCCGCTTGAAATGTAGGATTCCGCCCCGTATCCTGCGCCCGTTCCCGCCACGCAACCAAAGCCTTGCGCGGCCATGGCGCCGCCGGTAGGACGCCGCACTCTGGCTTAGGAGTGTAGCTCAGTCTGGTTAGAGCATCGGTCTCCAAAACCGAGGGTCGTGGGTTCGAATCCCTCCACTCCTGCCAGGCTTCCCGAGCGCACGAGCGGATTCGCGGGGCGATAGCGGCGATTGGAGCGGCCGCGGCCCCGCCCTCGCCCTCTGAAGTTTTCCCACACCGCCTCGCCCGTGCCACAGTTCACCGATGCCCCGCCCCGATTCGCCGCTGTTCCCCGCCCGTCCCCGCGCCGCGTTCTGGAAGGTTCGGCTTTTTCGTTCCCATGGAAGCCGAACCTTCGAAACTTCCGAACCTTTCGCGTGCCGCCGGGCGCGCCTGCCGGCAAAGCGCGCCGGCTCCCGCAAAGGCGCGCGCGCTATTGCGGGGAGGGCTTCGCACCGCTACATGCCCGCTTGATCCGACAGCAAGGAAGCAGCGCCGGTCCCGAAGGGGGCGGCGGAGCGGCCTTGCCCGAAACACGAGGACGAAAGCGACGTGGCATTCAATCCGGGCAAATTCCTGAGAGAGGTCCGCACCGAATCGGCCAAGATCGTCTGGCCGACGCGCAAGGAGACCTTGATGACCGGCGTCATGGTGGTGATCATGACGACCCTGCTCGCCATCTTCTTCTTCGGCATCGACGCCGCGTTCAGCGCGATCGTCAAGGCCCTGCTCGCCTCGCTCGCCACCACCTAGCGGCCGGCACCCGCAGCTTCGATCCGCAAGATTTTCAAAAGGCAGAACATGTCCCGCTGGTACATCATCCACGCTTATTCGGGCTTCGAGAACAAGGTCCGCGACGCGATCATGGCCGAGGCCACGCGGCTGGGCCTGACCCCTCTGGTCGAGGCGGTCGAGGTCCCGACCGAGAAGGTCACCGAGGTCCGCCGCGGCAAGAAGGTCACCAGCGACCGCAAATTCTTCCCCGGCTACGTGCTCGCCAAGCTGCAGATGTCGGACGACGTCTACCACCTCGTCAAGAACACCCCCAAGGTCACCGGCTTCCTGGGCTCCCAGGGCAAGCCCCAGCCCATCTCCGACACCGAAGCCGCCCGCATCCTCAACACCAAGGACGAGGCGGCGGCCGCCGCCCCCAAGGCGCGGATCAGCGTCGACTACGAGATCGGGGATGCGGTGAAGGTCCTGGACGGGCCGTTCGCGAGCTTCAACGGGATCGTCGAGGAATTGGATTTCGAGAAGAGTCGGGTGAAGGTGAGCGTCTCGATCTTCGGGCGGGCGACACCCGTCGAGCTGGAGTTCGAGCAGGTGGAACGCGTCAAGTAGGACGCGTTCCATCCTGAACTCGATTCAGGATCCAGGACAAAAGGCATTAGGCCGGGGCGCAAGCTCCGGCCTTTTTGGTTTCACGCGAAGACGCAAAGCCGCGAAGGAAGATTGAAGCTGACGGTCATCGAAAGTGACCGGCGGGGACAGGGCTTGCCGGCTTCTCCAGGCGCGGTCTCATGGAAATGGCCGGCGCGCATCGACATGAGCATCATATGATGCTAGATTCCGTGCCTGTAGCCGGAGAATGACGACAATGCGCACCACTCTTGCCCTCGACGACGACCTCGTCGCCACGGCTCAGTCCTATACGGGCATCAAGGAGAAATCCGCGCTGGTGAACGAGGCGCTGCGGACCCTGGTCGCGCGGGAGGCGGCGCGCCGGTTAGCGCGTCTCGGCGGCACCGAGCCGGACCTTGTCGCCCCCCCGCGCCGGCGCTTCGGTTGATCCTCGCCGACACCGCAATCTGGGTCGAGCATCTCCATCATGGCGATGAGGCGATGGCGGCGTTGCTCGACGCGGGGGAGATCGTGATCCATCCCCATGTGATCGGCGAAATCGCGTTGGGCAGCCTGCGCAACCGCTCCGAAATCCTGGAGAAGCTGCGCGCGCTTGCGCGGCTGATGATGGCCGAGGAGGAGGAAGTGGCCCACCTGATCGAGCAGCGCCGGCTGTTCGGTGCCGGCATCGGCTATGTCGACGCCCACCTGCTCAGCGCCTGTTTGCTGGCGCCCGGCACAAGGCTGTGGACGCGAGACAAGAAGCTGCGGACGGCGGCGGAGCGGCTTGGCGTGGCGCACGGGCCGGCGAACTGAGGCCAACTGGATTTCGAGAAGAGCCAGGTGAAGGTTTCCGTTTCCATCTTCCGGCGGCCGGCGGCGGTGGCAATCCTAATCGACTGGCCTTTTATCCCAGCAGGATGAGACCATCTAATAGCACATGCCCATCTTGATCAGTTGCCCCACGTGCCAGGACCCAGAGAGCAAGATTCCCGTTCGAGTGCAAAATCAAGGACGTGCCCGCGCGTCCTGCGCCAAGGGGCACACGATAGCTATCGTACTTTGCCATCCACAGTTCGACCTCCTTGCACAAATCGCCGCCGAGGCGATTGTTGATGGCTATTATCGCGATGCGGTTTCGAGCTTTGCGGCTTCCCTCGAACGATTCTACGAATTCTACTTCCGCGTCATTTCAAAAAAGAACGGGATACTAGAGGATCAGGTTGAACAGGCTTGGAAGCGCGTCGCACGTCAATCCGAGAGGCAGCTCGGCCTATTCATCGGTGCCTATCTGTCGGAAACCGGCGTCGCTCCTCCGCTACTCTCCGAAAAATCGTGTGCGTTCCGTAATTCGGTCATCCACCAAGGATCGATACCGACCGAAGCTGAAGCGATTGAATTTGGCCAGCAAGTGATTGACGTGAGCTACCCAATCGCACGCGACATCTATAGCCGATTTCCTGAGGAGGTCAGGGCGGTGCAGAAATCTATGGGCGATTGGAACTGGGATTTCGCGCAGCCCGGCGATGTCAATATGTCGGCGGCCGGTGGGATGATTTTCAATCTATCGATGAGCGCTCCGCCCACATTCAATCTCGCAGAAAACCTAGCATTCAGACGATCTCAGCGCAGCCGACAGGCCTCCTGACTGGATGTCGCCATAAAATTCGCTGAAAACCGACTATTCGAACATGGCATATTTCGCTAAACGGGGAATATGACCCTCGATGTCGATCCCCCGCCTCCGGTTAGCCTGATCGAGATCAGCCGGGTGCTGGACGAGACGGCGCGGTTGCTTCGGCGGCATGCGGGGCGAGCGGCGAGCTACCTCGGGAGGATGGGGGAGCGGTGACGGCCGCCGATGTGCGCGCCGTAATCGAGGTGCGGCAACTCCGGCGGCGCTATCTCGGCTTCGAGGCCGACGATGCCGCGTGGAGCATGATGCTGGAACTCTA
Organism: Allosphingosinicella sp.; assembly: GCA_035629975.1. GTDB lineage: Bacteria > Pseudomonadota > Alphaproteobacteria > Sphingomonadales > Sphingomonadaceae > Allosphingosinicella. Next base: position 6,399 of record DASQLN010000010.1, read on the forward strand.
TGCGACCCGGCTGGAGGCACGTCCGTTGCATCAGACGCGGCTGGGCATGCGTGCCGGCGTGCCGGAGACGACGGCGTTGCGGGTGACGCGCAGGATGCTGGCGGCCGGCCTGTTCACCGCCGAACCGCACCCCGCCGACAAAAGGCTGGTCGTGATCGGGCTGTCCGACGCCATCGCCGAGCGCATCCGCGCCTATCTGGCCGCGTCGCGGGCGCTCGCCGGATTGGCCGCATAGAAGTCCCTCCATAATTACGCCAAGTTTGCATAGAATTTTCCGCTCCCTAACGCTGCTGCGATGGCGGGGCCTTGGGATGATCGCGACCGATTGGTGGAGCGGCAGCGCGAGGTGCTGATCGAGGCGCGCAAGACCGCCGGCTTCAACCAGACCCAGCTCGGCAAGGCCTTGGGCAAGTCGCAGAGTTTCGTCTCCAATTACGAGCGCGGTCAGCGGCGGCTCGATATGGTCGACTTCATCCTGATCGCGCGGGTGCTGGGGGTGGAGCCGGGGGAGTTGTTGAGGCGGCTGGGCTGATGTTTTCCGAGCGCGCGATACTGCCCCACCCGTCCGAAAAGTTGTGGAAAAGTATGCAAAGGTACTTCCCCCCGCCTCCGTAATGATCTACAAATGTTCCGCTGACTTGTCCCTTATTCTCGCTTGGCCCATATTGGGTGCAGGTACGGGAGGCGGGGACCGGCGCGCGGCTATCAGCCTCGCGTTGCATGTGGAAGCATCGGCGACATTGTTCGTCGGGCCTTCGCGTGAAGGACGCCCGCACGCCCTAGCTAGCATGTGCGAGGCTGATGTTGTTCCGTCACCGGCGGCCTGCCGATCAGTCTCCGAACATTTATGTCGGCCAGGGCGGCGAGCCGCGCAAGGACTTGACGAGCCCAAAAAGCTGTTAAGCTGGAAGGGGGAGCTATCATGCGTGGACGCGGAGTTGTGTCGGCGCCCGCTGCGGGCCTGATCCGCTGGGCGACCGTTTTGTCACTGTCCCTTATTCTCGCTTGGCCCATATTGGCTGCAGGTACGGGAGGCGGGGACCGGCGCGCGGCTATCAGCCTCGCGTTGCATGTGGAAGCATCGGCGACATTGTTCGTCGGGCCTTCGCGTGAAGGACGCCCGCTAGCTAGGGGATAGCTTTGTCGGCAGGCCCCGCAGCTGGCGCAAAGCGTCAACCTAGGTCGCTATACAGGCGCGTTCGCTCAATGAATGTGCTCGTTGGGGCGTGGCACGCCATCAGGCGGAATGCCGAGACCTCTCAGCAAGAGGCGACCAAGCAAAAAGCGCGGCGGTTCGGCGAAAATCTTCCGGCCAACCTGCGCGATCTCCAGAGTCGCCTGCTAAGCGGGTATCGATTCACCAAAGCCTACGGCGCTACGCCACCAAAAGGCCCTGGCAAGGTTGGGAAACGTCCGATCGTCGTGGCGCCTCTGGAGGATCGGATCGTTCAGCGCGCCATCCTTGATGTTCTTCAGGGTGCACGTGAGATCGCTGGAGTGCAGCGGGTCCTCGACACACCAACGTCTATTGGGGGAATTCCTGGCCGGGGCGTTGATCACGCAATCAAATTGTTCGACGAACAGGTGAGTGCCGGCGATCGGTTCGTCGCAGGATCAGATATCTCTGGATTCTTCACTAAGATCCCGCGAAGTGGCGTGATCGATTTTCTAAAAAGAGAAGCCGTCGAGCCGGACTTTTTGAAGCTTGTAGAGGACGCTCTAACCGTCGAGTTGGCCAATGCCGATCGCTTGAGTGCTGATGATCGCAAGCTGTTCCCGACCGGTGATGATGGCGTAGCGCAGGGATGCCCTTTGTCCGCTCTCGCGGGAAACATCATTCTGGAGAATTTTGATCAACAGATGAACAGCCGTGGCATTACGTGCATTCGCTATATCGATGACTTCATCGTGATGGGGAAAACACGGCAAGGCGTCCGGAGAGCCATGTCGGCAGCAAAGTCCCTGTTGGCTGGTCTGGACATGGACATCTACGATCCGGCGACCTCTCCAAACAAAGCGTTCGAGGGTCCCATCGGCTGCCCTCACGTCTTCCTTGGCTACATCCTGTTGCCAGGCATCTATCCCCCGTCTGATGCGGCATGTGAAAAACTGATGGCGCAGCTCGGAATCTTGATCGCTCAGGGCCAGCAATCCATCAGCAAAGCGGTCACTGACCGCACCCTTACGAGTCGTGACCGGTGTTACGCTCAGACTCTAGTGGCAATAGATCAGACAGTGCGAGGATGGCGTGGTTCCTTTCAGTCCTCAAACTGTCCGGCTGAATTCGAAAAACTGGATCAGCAGATTGATCGTCGCCTGATGGACTTTCGAGCGTTCTTTCTTGCGAAGATGGCTAAACGATCGCCGGCTAGGCAACGACGTGCGCTTCGCGTTCAGCTGCTTGCCGAACCTGATACGACGAGTGAAGCAAAGTGAGATTCCAGCTTTCGCTGGAATGACGGGTTGAAGCAGGCGGCCATCTCTAAAGCTCCGGTTGGACAGGCCACTATTACTCCTTCCCCGCCTTGCGCTTCTCCCAGTTTTTGAGCCGCCATCCCCCGAACAGCGCCAAGTCCGGATTGTAGGTTACCCTGATGCGGTCGGGGCTCGCCCTCGACCACCCCGTGACCTGATCCAGCGCCGGCCCTTCGACTACGCTCAGGACAGGCATTTCATCCTCATACCGCCAATCCCCCGTCGCCTCATATTGCGCCGCCCGGCGCAGCGCGGCGTCCTCAGCCTCCCTGCCCTTCTCCGCGGTCCACATCGCGCTCAGGCGCTGGGTGTAGGCGTCCCAGGGCTCGCCGCGGCGCTTGCGGCGGTGGGGACGGTCCCAGCTCAGGCGGACGGTCTTGTTGTGGAGGCAGAGCAGTTGGAACGCCTGGTCCCACGTCATCGGCGGGATCGGAGGCGGGTCGTTGTGGCGCCAGGAATCGTCCTCGTGGCTTTCGGGGAGGGCGGCGGCGAGGGCGGCGGATTCGACGCGCTCGTAGCCCATGGTCAGCGAGAGGCGCATTTCGCGGGCGAAGGTGGGGCGCAGGCGCTGCTTCGCGTAGAAGGCGGTGTGGGAGAAGCCGGTGGCGGCGGCGGAGAGGCGGACGTTGGCGGTGGCGGAGAGGGCGCGGAAGAAGGTCTGCTCGCCCGCCTTGGTCATCCAGCCCGCGGGGGCGCGGCGCAGCTGCAGGCGGCCGCCGCGGGTGCGGCCGACGTGGAGCTCGCCTCCCTTCGTGCGCAGGCCTTTACTGATTCGTTCGTCCCGAGCGTAGTCGAGGGGCGCTGGCACGGACTCATCACATACGCCCCTCGACTTCGCTCGGGACGAACGAGCGTGGGTAGCCGGCTCGGGCGGGCGCGGGCCACCCGCCAGGTGGAAGGCGGCGTGGGCGGCGGCGAGCGCGGCGTCCCAGCCTTGCGCGAAGGCGGCGCTTTTGGCGCGGCGCTTGGTGTAGGTGGAGCGGTGGACTCCGAGCAGGCGGGCGGCGAGGCGCGGGTTGCCGGTCGCCCGGAGCGCCTCGAGGAAGGCCTGGTTCTGGAGGGCCTGGCGGCGGGTGAAGGGTCTGTGGGCCATGCTTAGCCTAGCGCAGATCGTCTCCTACATTGCAATGCGCCGCCGCCCCTGGCCTGCCGCGTTTCGGAGACATTGCCCACGCCACGCCCCCGGCCCAGCGATCCTCCCTCCCCGCAAAGCGGGCCGCTTCCCTTATAAGGGAGCTCCCTTATAAGGGAACAGGTCTGGAGGACGATGCCCGGCCGGGCCGCGCGCCGAGGCTGCGCTTTTGCTTGTTCGCGTCCGCTTTTGCTCCTTCGCGTCCCTTCGACACTGCCTGCGGCACCGCTCGGGAAGGGCTTTGCGTCCCTTCGACGCCGCCTGCGGGTCGCTCGGGACAGGCTTTGCGTGAAAGTTTGGGCTTCGCCCCCTTCCCTCGCGGGCGGGTTTGCGCTAAGGGCCCCGGCTTCCAACGCATCAGCAATGGAAATCTGCGGGAGACCGGGCCCTGCGGACCCCATCAAGGTAATATTTTGATGGGAACCCGCCCTGCCCTGTCGTTCGGACCGCTAAACTTGATCAGGGCGTGCGATGTTTTCGCGGGCGCCCCACGAAACAGAGTGAGAGAGAAATGGCTAAGAAGATTACGGGCTATATCAAGCTCCAGGTGCCCGCGGGCGCCGCCAATCCCTCGCCGCCGATCGGCCCTGCCCTCGGCCAGCGCGGCGTCAATATCATGGATTTCTGCAAGAGCTTCAACGCCGCCACCGGCGAGATGGAGAAGGGGATGCCGATCCCGACGGTGATCACCGTCTATGCGGACCGGTCGTTCAGCTTCGAGACCAAGACGCCGCCCGCCTCCTACTTCCTCAAGAAGGCGGCGCGGATCCAGGCGGGCTCCAAGGAGCCGGGCAAGATCGGCGCGGGGCGCGTCACCCGCGCGCAGCTGCGCGAGATCGCCGAAGCCAAGATGAAGGATTTGAACGCCAACGATATCGAGTCCGCGGCCCGGATCATCGAAGGCAGCGCCCGCGCGATGGGCCTCGAAGTGACGGGGAGCTAAGGACATGGCGCAGACCAAGAAGCAGAAGAAGATGGCCGAGCTCGATCCCACCAAGCTCTACGGCGTCGACGAGGCGATCGCGGCGGCCAAGGCCAATGCCACCGCCAAGTTCGACGAGACGATCGAGATCGCATTGAACCTCGGCGTCGACCCGCGCCACGCGGACCAGATGGTGCGCGGCGTCGTCACGCTCCCGGCCGGCACCGGCAAGGACGTGCGCGTCGCCGTCTTCGCCAAGGGCGACAAGGCCGAGGAAGCGACCAAGGCCGGCGCCGACGTCGTGGGTGCGGAAGATCTGATGGAGACCATCCAGGGCGGCACGATCGATTTCGACCGGGTCATCGCCACGCCCGACATGATGGGCATCGTCGGCCGGCTGGGCAAGGTGCTCGGCCCCAAGGGGCTGATGCCCAACCCCAAGCTCGGCACGGTGACGATGAACGTCGCCGAAGCGGTCAAGGCGGCCAAGGGCGGCCAGGTCGAATTCCGCGTCGAGAAGGCCGGGATCATCCATTCGGGGATCGGCAAGGCGAGCTTCACGCAAGCGGACCTCAGGCGCAATTTCGACGCGTTCGTCGAGGCGATCGTCAAGGCCAAGCCGTCGGGCGCCAAGGGCAAATATGTCCAGAAGGCCGCGATCAGCTCGACCATGGGGCCGGGGCTGAAGCTGGACGTGGCGGAGGTTGCGAGCGTCTAAGGCGGGATCGTCCCGATCGCAAAGGAAGGGCCGGAACGGCGCCGCTCCGGCCCCTACTCTATCCGTCGACGGTCACTCAGGGATCTACCGCGATGGGCTGGCGACCGACTGGTAGACTTGTCGACCAGCGACCGCCGGTCCTCGAGGTCACGCCTCTCCGCCCGAAAGTCGGGCGACGCCTGTCTGCTCGCCGAATTGTTCGCCTCTGCGTACGATTCGCCTGAGCGCGCGCGGACCGATAAAACCTGCAGCCAAGCCCATGAAGCAGATCATGATCGCCAGCGGCAAAGGTGGCCCGCCACCTGCCGCTATGACCAGCGACGCGTTCGCCAACAGCGGCGGAACCAGGTAGATTAGGGACGTCAGGCCACCAACAATCGCCCCGAAACAAGATCGCTGAAATGCGTTCCACCCCCTCATCGCCCTGGCCCCGTCGGACTCCGGGAGCTGGTCAAACAGGATCGCAATCAGGCTTCCCAACAAGCCGAACGCCGTTCCTGCGGCGATCAACATCCCGAAGCCGACCCCGTGATTCCGGTCGAACGATGAAACGGCGGCTGATATGCCCACCACCAGGAGAATGAAGAGAAGCAGCGCCAAAGCAGCTATCTTGTCGTGCGAACGATTGCGTACGGCGCTGGCTCCGATAGTCGCCGCATCCTTCGTTGCCCAGGGCAAATTGAGAACGCTTCTCACCCGATCCGCGCAACTGCCATCCATTTCCCGGAGATTGAGCGTCTGGGTCCGGTCCTTGCCGATGAGATGGTGGCAAAGACAGGCAAAAAGCGCATCCCCGGCGCCAATGGCAGTTCCTTGATAAGTCAATGAATAGGCAGGGAATCGTTCGCACCCGGAGTATGTGGAGTAGCTTTGCCCGCCACGCCCCATCGAACAACATATGACATCGGCGCGCAGGCGGGCGGCGTTCTTCGAATGATCGTCGAACGCATAGCCGTCCGGGAACAAGCGCCCGGCCTCAAGTTCGTTGAAGCAAATGAGCCGATAGGCGAACTCGCTCGGTAACCCGATCAACGCCTCTACGAAGCGATGCGCCTTGGCATCAGAAGCGACAACGCCAAAGACAGGAATATTCCGCCTTCCCGCTAAGCTGCAGACCTGTGTGATCTGCACCACCGAGAGATTCGAATCGATGACGACCGCCCCTGCTCCCCGTAAGAGCCTGGATAGGTCTGCATCTATTAGCGAACCTTCGTCGAACGCGGTAAACGTGACCGCCCGCTCCATCTGCCCATGCTTGGCTAGAGCGACATGGCCATGGCCGGCCACTGTATCCCTGACGCAAATGAAGCTATCGTCGATCCTTCGGTCCTTCAGGGCATTGCGAACAATAAGCTCGGAAAGCGTGTGCTTCCCGACGATTGTCATAAATCGGATATCGTGCCCGAGGTCACAAAGATGAACCGCAACGTTATAGGCAGCCCCACCCACCGAGTAATCAATCCTGGAACCTGGGACGTCCTGGTCAACCTCACAGCCGTCAAATCCATATTGCGCGATAGTGTCTAAGTGACAGGAGCCTATGACGGCAATTTTCATAATATTCCCCCCCAACGTAGATGTTATCGTATTCGAAACGATGAGGGTAGTCGCCAGTGGCCGATCAGAACCGCTCCCCCACCATCTCGCCCAAAGCGCCTTCGCGCGCTGCGGATCGAGCGCGTAGGCGCGGACGCCGCTCATCATCTCGCCCTCATCCTTCAGCTCGGCGACGTGGCAATTCTCGCAATAGCGCCCGCGGACCTCGTCGGCCGGAGCGACCGCCGCGGCCCGGACCTAGGTGGCCGCGCCGTGCGGGATCGACTTGAATCGCTTACCCTCGTCGCAATACGCAGAGCGCGACTTTTTTCGTTGGACTCACCCGCCTGTTTCGCATTCCCGTTAGGCTTAGGCTTTTCGATGGGCTTAAACAGGCGCGCCATTGGACGGCGAGTTTGGGGTGAATATCACCCCGTGATATTCAGGTCGTGCCGGGGGCACGACCGGCCCCAAGCTCCCCGCTGGGGAGAGGGAGCTGGCAGCGTGGCGCTGACGTCGATACGCGCTAGACGGGCCGGGAAAGGCGCCCGAGCATTGACTTGGCGGCCAAATCATCTAGATGCGCGCCTTCGCTTGCGGGCTTCGGCCTGCTTGCGTTCCGTCCGAGACAGTTGGCGGGGGCGCTTCGGCCTCCTTAATCTCCAGCCTAGACGGGGAACAGTTTTGAACCGCGGCCGCGTGCGATGCGTGCCCTGGGCCTGCCGGATGCCTCCGGCCTCAACTCTCCCCATCGGACTCAATACCGCGCACGGCGGATGGTCCGCCGCGCGAAATGTGGAGAGCAATATGGATCGTGCTCAGAAGAGAGAAACGGTCGCCGCGCTCAAGCAGACGTTCAACGAGACCAGCGTGGTGGTCGTCACCCGCAATCTCGGCCTCACGGTGGCCCAGTCCACCGACCTGAGGAACCGGATGCGCGATGCCGGCGCCGCCTACAAGGTCACCAAGAACCGGCTGGCGCTGATCGCGCTCGAAGGGACGACCTACGCGCCGCTCAGCGACCTGCTGACGGGGCCGACGGCGCTCGCCACCTCGTCCGATCCGGTCGCGGCGGCCAAGGCCGCGGTCGATTTCGCCAAGTCGAACGATCGTCTCGAGATCGTCGGCGGGGCGATGGGCGAGACCCTGCTCAACGCCGAAGGCGTCAGGGCGCTCGCCGCTTTGCCGTCGCTCGACGAGCTTCGCGCCAAGGTCATCGGCCTCATCCAGGCGCCGGCGACCAAGATCGCGCGGACGATCAGCGAGCCCGGCGCCCAGCTGGCCCGGGTCATCGGCGCTTATGCCGCGAAAGAAGCGGCCTAACCTTCCCCCTTTTGTGCTCCTGCGAAAGCAGGAGCCCAGACTGGGTCCCTGCTTTCGCAGGGACACACATTGAAAAAAACGGAGACTTAAAATGGCAGACATCAACACCCTCGTCGAGAAGCTCAGCGAGCTGACCGTCCTCGAAGCCGCCGACCTCGCCAAGGCGCTGGAAGAGAAATGGGGCGTCTCGGCCGCCGCCGCGGTCGCCGCCGGCCCCGCCGCCGCCGCCCCCGCCGAAGCCGCCGAGGAGCAGACCGAGTTCGACGTCATCCTGACCTCGGACGGCGGCAAGAAGATCAACGTGATCAAGGAAGTCCGTGCCATCACCCAGCTCGGCCTCGGCGAAGCCAAGGCCCTGGTCGAGGGCGCGCCCAAGGCGATCAAGGAAGGCGTGAACAAGGCCGAGGCCGAAGAGATCAAGAAGAAGATCGAGGAAGCCGGCGGCACCGTCGAGCTGAAGTGACCCGCAGCGCCGGAACGGCGCGGGCGGAGTCATCCCGGACTTGATCCGGGATCCATGAACACCGCCGGTGGCAAACCTCGCGCTCCGTGTTCATGGGTCCTGACCCTTCGGCAGGCTCAGGACATGCTTTCGTCAGGAAGACGTAGCGATCCGGATGAAGGGCGGCTCCTGGTGGGCCGCCCTTTTTCGTTGCGGCTCGCCTGGGAGGCTAGGAGGCGCGCCGGCGGGCAGCGCCGCCGCGCAGGCCCTCAGGCGTGAGACGCTCGGTGCGCGCCGCCCAGGGCGAGCTCGGGCTGGTCTCGGACGCCAGATAGGTGGGCTGGACGACGCCCGGCCCGGGCTGCCTGCTCCTTTGCCCGGGACCGAGCTCGCCGAGACTGAACGGCCGGTCGAACTTGATTCCGATGCGGCCGCTGTCCGACCAGCGCACCTCGGCGCCGAGGCTGCCGGCGCCGGGCAGGTCGAGCTGGACCTGCGCGCCGCCGGGCAGCTCGCGGCTCGATTCGATCAGCGCGCCGCCGACCGAGATGTTGCGGATGCGGACCGCGAAGGTCATGCCGTTATATTGCAGCGAGGCGTTGCGGATCAGGCTGTAGCGCGGCAGCCGCGTATTCTCGTAGCCGTGCGCTCCCACCGCCTCGACCGAGCAGGCCAAGGCGCGCGCCTCCTCGGCCTCCATCGGCTTGCCGAAGATATAGCCCTGGATCTGCGAGCAGCCGAGCTCGCGGATCAGCTTGAGGTCGTCATGGGTCTCGACGCCTTCGGCGGTGGTATCCATCTTGAGGCTCTGGGCGAGCGAGATGATCGAGCGCAGGATCGCCTCGCTGGTGCTGCCCGTGGCCGCCGCGCCGCGCACGAACGACTGGTCGATCTTGATCTTGTTGAGCGGCGCGCGCTTGAGATAGCCGAGGCTCGAATAGCCGGTGCCGAAATCGTCGAGCGCGAGGCGGACGCCGGCGGCCTTGAGCAGGCCGAAGGTCTTGTCGACCTGCGCCTCGTCGGAAAGGAAGACGCCTTCGGTGATCTCCAGCTCAAGCCGCTCGGCGTCGAGCTCCGCAGTGGCGAGCGCGCTCATCACCACCGGCACCAGATTGGGGCTGGCGAACTGGATCGGCGAGATGTTGACCGCGATGCGGATCTGGCTCGGCCATTGCGCCGCTTCCGTGCAGGCGGTGCGCAACACCCATTCGCCGATCCCGACGATGAGCCCGCATTCCTCGGCGAGCGCGATGAACGTCTCGGTCGGAATCGGCGGCCGGTTGGGCGGCAGCCAGCGCAGCAGCGCCTCGAAGCCGACCACCTCCTCGGTGACCGCGCTGACGATCGGCTGGTAGAGCAGCTTGAATTCGCCGCGATGGATGGCGCCGCGAAGATCGTGCTCGAGCACCTGGCGCTCCTGCGCTTCGCTGTGCATGTCGGGCGAGAAGATCTTGAAGGTGCCGCGGCCGTCGTCCTTGGCGGCGTAGAGCGCGAGGTCGGCGTCGCGGATCAGCGCGTCGGCGCAATGATAGCTCGAGCGGGCGATGGCGATGCCGAGCGAAGCGCCGATGGTGATGTTGTGGCCGTCGATGAGATAGGGATTGGCGACGTTCTCGATGATCCGGGTCGCGATCGACCCCAGCCAGCTTTCCGAATCGACCGCGGGGAACACCGCCTGGAACTCGTCGCCGCCAATCCGGCCGACCTGGCCCTCCTGCCCGATCACGGAGGTGAGGCGCTCGGCCACTTGCCGGAGCAGAGCGTCGCCGACCGGATGGCCGAGCGTATCGTTGACGTTCTTGAAGCGGTCGAGGTCGATCAGGAACAGCGCGCAGCCCTTCTTCTGCTTCTCGACGCCCTTCAGCGCCTCTTCGAGCGTGTCCTTCATCAGCGTGCGGTTGGGCAGGCCGGTCAGCGCGTCGTAGCGGGCGAGCTTGTTGATCTCCGCCTCGGCGAGGCGCTGCTCGGTCAAATCGGTGCCGATGCCGCTGAAACCCAGATAGCGGCCATAATCGTCGAAATGCGCGGTGCCGGACAGCGACCACCAGATCCCCTCCGCGGCCTTGGCCTTGACGGTCAGATCGGAGAAGGGGATGCGGGCGGAGAGATGGAAGCCCAAGGTGCGCTCGAGATCGCCGGCCTGGGCGGTGTCGACGCCGAGCAGATCGACGAACTGGCGGCCCACCAGTTCACCCGGATCGCCCTTGAGGTCGGCGGCGAGCTGGCTGGAGACGTAGGTCAAGGCCCCTTCCGCATCGGTTTCCCAGAACCAGCCGCGGCCGCTCTGCTCGAACTCGGCGACGAAGCGGGCCGCCTTCTTGGCCTGATATTCGTTGCTGAGCTGGCGGCCGGCCGCGATCAGCGCCCCGCGCGCGCCGAACATGCTGGCGCCGAGCAGGCAGCCCCCGAAGGCGGCGATCAGGCCGAGCACGGCGGGATCGGGCGAATAGAGGATGAAGGCGCAGGCGGCGGCGGCGTAGCTGACCAGGAACAAAGCCGGGATCGAGATGAAGGCCGCGATCGTAAGGCCGAAGGCGCCGAGCAGGGCGGCGCGGACGATGACGGGCGCCGCCGCGGGATCCTGAGGCAGGCCGAACGCCACGACGATGCACCAGAGCGCACCGATCGCGATCGCGAAGCCGCCCCACAGCCGCACTACCTGGTAGGGCGGGATGGTCCGCGTCCGTTCGCGGTTGAGGAAACAGGACAGAGCGGCGAGGACGACCACGCCCGCCAGCGGCAGGACGATCGCCGCGGCGTTCGGGCCGCCGGATTGGAGCGCGTTGATCGACAATACGAGCGCGCAGATGAAATGCGACGCGGCCAGATAGAGGCCGGTATTGGAGAGGCCGCGGATGCGCTCGGTGGCGATGCGCTCGTCGTCCGACTGCCGCGCCGGCCGCAGGTCGAAGAGGAAGATGTCGAGCAGGGACAGGTTGCGCACGCGCGCGGCAGGCTCGCTCATCCTCGCGAAACGGCTCTTGCGCATTGCGACACTCCGCCGCCCCCATCGACCCCCCGTGGCGGCAGCTCCTGAAACGCGGCCCCGAATTCGACCGCGCCGGCATGGCTAACAGCTTTGGTTTAAAACACGGTGAACAAGGAAATTTTCCTGCGCCCAAGAACAAGGGCGGCCCCTTGCGGAGCCGCCCTTCCCTCGCGTCCGAAGCGTCGGGTCCTAGACGCGTTCGGGCTCCCCGTAGAGACGGGCCTCGACGTTCTCGCGAAGGCCCGACGAACCGTCTATGCGGAACGGCTGGAGCGCGCTTCCGTCCTCCTCCGGAACGCCGATCGCGAACGAGGCGTGGGTGCGGCCCTCGCTGCCGTCGGGCAGGGTGTAGCGGGCGTCGGCGACCACCACCGGCAGCACCGGCGCGTCGAGCCCCTCCTTGGACATGGCGATCTTGGCCTCGACCCGCGCGCCGTCGCCGGCGGCGATGTCGATCTCGTTATGAGTGGCCTCGGCGGGCGGCTCGATCAGCGAGCGCTCCATGTCGGTGCCCTCGCCGGCGGCGACCACCCAGGTCGAGATCCTGACGTCCTTGGCCGAGACCGAGCCGGTATTGCCGACGGTGAGCTCGAACTGGACGATGGCGTTGTCACGGCTGGTGCCGGCGCGCAGCGGACGCAGCAGGAACTCGATCCACGGCCGGCCCGCGACCGGCGCGGAATCGGCGGCGAGCGCCTCGACGTCCGCGGCATCGGAGCGGACAATCTCGACCTCCTCGATCGAAGCGGCGGTTACCTCGTCGTAATCCTGCTCGGCGGGCTCGACGTCGGCCCTGCCGAAGGTCGGCTCGGGCGCGAAGGGCGCGGCGGCGAGCGCCGGCTCGGCATAAGGCGCGATGGGCGTCTCGATGCGCGTCTCGGCGGGCGTCTCCTCGTAGGTCTCTTCAAAATATTCTTCGGCCGGACGGCGGCGGCGGATGGCGAGGAAGCCGAGAGCGAGGATCAGCAGCGCGGCGGCGCCGATGATCCAGGGCAGGATCGAGGTCGTCGCGGCGGGCTGCTCGGCCGGCGCGGGCGCGGGCTCGGCCGCGGGCGGCGGCGGAACGGCCGCGTCGGCGACGGGGGGCGGCGCGGTCTCTATCGGAGCGGCTTCGGGCGCCGGAGCCGGTGCCGCCGGAGTGGGCGCCGGCCTCGCGGCGCGGGCCGGAACCGGGGCGCGGGTGGCGGTACGGGCCGGAGCGGCGGGCCGGGCGGCGCGCGGAGTGGTCCGGGCCTGCGGTGCCGGGGTGGCACGCGGCGCGGTCGCGACCGGCGGGGTGACGGTCACCGGCGCTGGCGGCGCGGTGATGGTCGGAGGCGGCGCGGCGATCACCGGGGCCGGCGCGGCGGAGTCCTGCGCGAATACTGGCGCGGTTGAAAAAGCGAGGGCGGCGAACAGCGCGGCCGACGCGGGGCGAAGCGGGTTGGGGGTCTGTTTCATATCACCGGCACAACGACTTCGCGGGCCAAAAGGCTCCATTCGTCGCGGGCGGTGCGCCGGGATGTTGGGAGTCAGCGGCGAAACGAAGCGGGCGGCGACAAGGCCGGCGGCGAGGCGGTCAGTGCGGGGAGCGACAGGCAAAAGTCCCAGGCGAACCGTGGGCCTGGATTCGAATACCATCTTGTTCGCCGGGCATCCGCGGGATCGCCCGAGCAGAAGTTGATGTTCGACGTCCGCACTCCGCACGAGGAGGGCCGGCCCGTGCAGACCCAGGTTTCAGCGGAAGCCGAAGAGACCGTGACCGTGCGGACGTCGAACCCCAATTGCCGCAAATGCCATGCGAGCGACCCCTCATTGTTTCTGGAATGATAATTGCCGGTCAGGATCAAGCCGTGCGAGTGGCGCCCGGAGGAGGCCTCGAGGAAGCGGCGCGCGGCCCGCGCGTCGAAATCGCGGCCCCGTTCCAGGTCGTCGAGATAGACCACCCTCACCCTCCGCGCGAGCGAAGGATCGCGCAGGCCGCAGAGGAGGGCGCGCATGGCGCGGCTGGTGCGGCCATCCTGTTTTTCCCCGGTCCAGCCCGGGGGGAGCCGCCGCCAATCCCGGTTCGTGCAGCGCAACTGGGCCGAGGTCCCCGGCAATTCCAGCCCGACCGTAACGAAATTGCTGCGCGCCATGTGGCGTACCTGTTCGAGGAAGTAAGCCGGGATTTCGTTGCTGCCATGGGTTTCCCCGACCACCAATATCTGTCCTGGCGCGGTCGCCGGCAAACCCTCGCCCGGCTCGGCGGAGGGGGGAATGGCGACGGCCACGAGGGCGGCAAAGGCGATTTCGAGGCTCACGGCCCGGCCGCGCCCCCTGCAGTCGGCCGGCCTGCCAGGAGATCCAGGCGTCTTTCATCGGTGCCCGGCACTTCCGCCCACGGCCGCGACTGGCCGCAGGCATAGTTGACGAAGACCGCGCCCCGCGCCGCCGGCAATTGTCCGCGATAGGGGCGGATCGGGTTCAGGAAGAGCAGATACTCGCCGCCGAGATCGGGCATCGTGCCCCGATCGAGGTAGAAAGCGCCGCTGTCGCGCGTGGTGAAGAATGCGAGCCGGGCCGGCGGCGCGCCCTTGTAGGCGCGGACGACCGCGAGGCTGTAGCGGGTCCAGGATTCGCCGTCATCGGACCAGTGATTGTCTGCCGCCAGCACGCGCGCCCGCACCACCCAGCGGGAATCCCGGAATTGCTGCGCCATCGTCGTGGTCGCATTGTCGACCCCCCCATAAGAGCAGGCCGCGCGCACCGGCGATAGGGGAATGGCGAGCAGCGCCGCGGTCAGGATCGCCGGCCAGTGCATGCGCGACCAATAGCTTGGTCGCCCGGCCCTGGCAAAACGGGAGATCGCTCAGACGAAGCCCAAATTCCAGGTGCTGGGATTGTAATTGTTGAGGTTGGGGAGAACCGTGGGCAGCGAACCGGTAGCGACGCCGAACCAGCTCGCCAGCGTGGCGCCGTACTGATCGACCGAGAGCGCCGGCAGGAGGCGGCCCTGGCCGACATCGTCGGGGCCGTTATTGGCGATGGCCGGCGGCGTCCCGAAATAGTCGCGGCCGTGGACGGCGCCGCCCATGACGAAATGGATCGAGCCCCAGCCATGATCCGAGCCGTTGGCGTTGGAGGTCAAGGTGCGGCCGAAGTCGGACGCGGTGAAGGCGGTGACGCGGTCGGCGACGCCGAGCTCGACGGTGGCGTCGTGGAAGGCGCGCATGGCGCCGCCCAGGCGGGTCATCAGCGTCGGGTGGGCGGTGAGCATCGAATCGTGATTGTCGAAGCCCCCCAGGCTGACGAAGAAGACCTGCCTCTTCGCCCCCAGTTCCTGCGACACTGAGATCAGGCGCGCGACGATGCGCAGCTGGTCGGCGAGCGGATTGCCGGCCGGGAAGGGCGTGGCGATGGCGGGGCCGGCGCCGAGCGCGGCGGCGACCTGCGCCTGCAGATCGAGCGAGCGCTTGGTCACCCGGCTATGCTCGTCCTCGAAGAGATGGCTGCGCGGCTGCGTCATCAGCGCGCGCAGCGTGCTCATCCCCGTGCCCGAGCCGAACAGGGTGGTGCCGTTGTTGAGCAAGGGCACGGGCCCGGTCGTGGTGACGCTATATTGGACCGCGGTCTGGCCCGAGAGGAAGACGCTGTTGCCCGAGGCGTTGATGCAGGTGAGCGTCGATGTGCCGTTGCCGGACTGGAGCAGATCGCCGATCCGCCCGCCCCAGCCCGAGGTCGCGCCTTCGGGATTGGAGGCCTGCCAGAAGCTCTGCTGGTCGTTGTGGCTGAACAATTTGGGCGGCAGCGGCACGCTCTTGTTGGTGTAGGCGGTCTTGCTGGTCGGTTGGATCAGGGTGCCGACGTTGAGCACCACCGCGAGGCGGCCGGCGTCGAACAAAGGGATGAGCGGCAGCAGACCCGGCGCCAGCGCGTGCTGGCGGCCGCCGGCGAGCGCAGTGTTGGGATAGAGGATGGTCTGGGCGAGCGAATCGCGGCTGTGGGCGATCGTGCCCCTGAGGCCCGCATAGAGATCGTAAGAGGGCTGGTCGTAGGGCGTGACGGTGTTGGCATAATCGTTGCCGCCGAACAGAAAGACGCAGACCAGGGCCTTGTAGTCGCTGGCGGTGGCGGCCGCGGCTTCGCCGATCGCTGCGAGGTTCATCACGAAAGGCGAGGCTCCGCCCATCAGCGAGCAGGCGGCGGCGCGCTTCAGGAAGGCGCGGCGGGACTGGTCCATGCTCATGCCGCCATCCTCATTTCTGCACCAGATATTCGGGCGCGGCCAAGGTGAGCAGGACCGCGGTATAGACGCGATTCTGCGCGCCGCCCGCCGAGCCGATGGCGATCGCATCGACCGCGGCGCGGATCGAGGTCTTCGTGGCGGCGCTCAAGGCCGCGCCGAGCAGGATATCGACCTCGTCGACCAGGCTCGTGCTGTTGTCGGCGAGCGCGATCAAGTCGGTGTAATCGGCGCGGAAATCGCCGGTGCCGGTCGTCGCCAGCACCGCCATGTAATTGACGTAGGCGATGACCGAGGGCTCGTTGGTGATCTGGAATTCGGGGGCGACCAGGCCGGCGGTGGCGATCGCGCTGTTGGGCGGAGTGTAGCCGGGGCGGAAGAAGTTGAACACCGAAGGGCTGCGGCCCGGGCTCTGGCCGAGCCGGTTGGAGGTCGACGAGGTGTCGCCGATCGGCCAGGCGCCGGACGGCGAATTGGCGTTGAAGGCGCGCGCCCAGCCGGTCAGCCGGTTGATCGGTTCGCGCAGCTTGCCGTAGGTGGCCGCCGTGTTGGGCGTGCGCGCTTCTGTGTCGAGCAGGATGGCGCGGACCACGGCCCGCAGGTCGCCGCGCACGCCGCTGCCATTATTGGCGAACACCGCCGAGATCCGCCCGATATAGGCCGAGGTCGGGTTCGACGTGACCAGATGCTGGATCAGCTGCTTCGAGATGAAGGGCGGCACGTTCGGATGGGCGAAGATCGCGTCCAGGGCGAGGCTCAGGCTCTGCGGCCCCGCGGTGCCGGCCGGGATGGTCGTGCCGAGGAAGGTCTTGGCGCCGGTCTCGTGCTGGGCGGCGCTGTTGACCATCGGCAGCCGCATCCGGTCGGGCGTCGTATTGTCCGAATTGGCGATGTTCCACCCGGTGAAGACGCGGGCGAGGCCGGTAATGTCGTCCTGCGTGTAGGTCTCGACAGGCACGCCGCTCTGCAGGCTGCCGTCGGGATTCAACCTCAGCAGCCCGATGGCGAAGAGCTGCATGCATTCGCGCGCGTAATTCTCGTCGGGGACGGAGCCGGTGGCGGGGTTCGCCTTCCGGTTGCCCGCGAAGGTCAGGTAATAGCCCATGGCGACGTTGGTCGAGATCGCCTGCAGCAAAGTGCGGTAATTGCCGAACGCATTGTCCATGAGCAGGTCGACATAAGCGGCGACGGCGAATTGCCGCCAGGGGACGTTGACTCCGTCTATCCCGACGACGAGGAAATCGAGCAAAGCCATTGCGACGCGCTGGCGCAGCTGATCGGCGCTGGCGATGAGCTGGCGCCACATCACCGGGTCGAAGCCCTGCTGGTTGTTCTGGGTCGCGGCGGTGGCGTAGCCCGCCTGGACCATCCAGTCCCAATGCGAGATGGCGCGCGGCATGGCGAACTGGGCGTCGAGCCAGGCCTCGTAGCCCTGGGCCGCGACCTGATCGACATTGGCCCTGGTCGCGCCCATCGTCGCCTGCGAGAGGAAGCGGGCGGCCTGGGCGCGGGTCGGCAGGGCGGCGGGGGGCGGCGGCGAGGGCGCCGGCGCGGGCGGCGTTCCGCCCCCGCCGCCGCCTCCGCCGCAGCCCGCGAGCGTCAGCGTAACGCCGAGCGCGGCGAGATTGGGCGGAGTGACGGGAGGCGTGGCGGCGGGCGTGGCGGCGGGCAACAGATCGCCCTCGAGGTCGAGCGGGAGGGCGTTCTCCCTTGCTACGGCACTGGTGGATTCCCCGTCGGCCATAAGGCCCTCCCCCTGCCTAACGCGACCGGGGACATTTCCCTTCGGTGCGTGAAGCAAAAGTATAGGGGAAAGCTGAATCGCCGGTAAGCCTCGTTTACATTTGGCGACATTTTTTGGGGGGATCCCGCCCTCATTCGTCGCCGATCAAGGAAAGCCCAATCGCGGGCGCCGTGGAGGACGTGGACGATCTCCACGCGATCGGCGAGGACCAGATAGAAGACCAGATAGCCTTTGTGGGTCAGCTTCCGGAATTCCAGAGCGCCGATGCGGCGCGCGATCGGGAAACGCCTGGGTCGGTCGGCCAGCGACAGGCACCGCTCGCGAAGCTCCTGCATGAAGCTGGCCGCGCGCCCAAGATTGTCCTCGGCGATCCAGTCCCCGATCGCGGCCAAATCGGCTTCGGCCGACCGGGCGAAGCGAACCCTCACGCCGCGGACTTGGCAGCCATGGCTTCATATTTCCGGATCAGCCGGTCGAACACGATCTCGGCGTCAGTGACGCGTCCTGCATCCGCGTCCGCGAGACCCTTCATCAGCGCCGCATCCAGCTTCGCCAACCGCTTCTCGCGCTCCTGAACGAGGCGAACGCCTTCGCGCAGCACCTCGCTACGGGAGCCGTAGCGGCCGTTCTTCACGGCGTCGGTGATGAAGGCTTCGAGCTGATCACCGAGATTCACGCTGCTGGCCATAGCGGTTCCTTGTTCGACCTGTCGGACAGCGTGATAATAGTTATTGGCACTGGAAAAGGAAAGCCGCGAAACGGCTGCTTGCGCAGGAGGCCCGACGCCGCCTCCAGCGGGGAGCACACTTGAATTAGGTGTCGTGTCTCTAGAATTTGGCCGTCGGAATGTGGGAATCGCCTCCGAAGGCCCATCCTGACTGATTACGCAGCGCTTCACCGCCGAGGCTGGTAGGCATTACCAGAATTCGCCGTCCTCGTCGGGTGAAGCCCTCGAGCTTAGATTCGCCTTACCCGAGTTCTTGAATTCGGCCAACGTCCGTACCCGGCGGTATATACTCAGCAAGATTTTCAATGCGACCAAGGGATCGTCAGAGCGCTCGACGATTGCCTGAGCGGAAGGTAGGCCTAACAGCTGTGCCATTTCTTCATTGGCGTACCTGATTAGCGCGATCTCTTCTCTGGAGAGTTCGATTTTCTTCCTTTCCACTTCAATCCGAAGCAGCTTTCTCTCCTGAAGGTTCTTGTGGATGTTGTTATAAACCCGATTGCAGATGCTAATCGATCCTGCAACGCTGGCCACCACACTGGCGATGTGGATCGCGAGTGGAAGATTGAGCACCAGTTCTATGAAGCCGGGAGATGCATACTGTATCGCTCGGATGGTTGGGCGTTTCTGAGGCGGAGTCGCCCGCCTTAGCTGATCATAAAAGCCAACTGCACTGTAACCTCCGCGCCAAGGGAACGCTCTGAAGGCTCGCTCCAAACGCGCTTGTGTGGCCTCGCTTTCTGTAGGTAAGATTGCTTCGAAAGCGAAGTATACCTGCTCGTACGTCCGAGGAAACCGATATAGATCTCCAAGCGACCAACGCTCGCCAATGAAAATGCCGTATTCCCCATAGTGATCCATTTTCACGGCCTTTCTGATTGCAGCCTTGATTAGCACGACTGCTATTCCTGAGAAAACTGACCGAAAGCGAACACGACCTCACTTGCCAGTGACTCGAAGCGTGCACGTGAAGGCCTGCCTCTCCCCCCTTTACATCCCCCGCCCTTCCCCCTATATCGCGCCCCTCACCACAGAGGTCCGGAACAGGTCGCGCCGTCGCGCAGCGCGTCCCACGCATTGGATTTCTGAGGTTTCATAGACGCTGAAGCTGCGATTCCCCCGTGGGAATCCGCGGCTTTTTGCGTTTGGGGCGCGCGACCGATTGTTCCCCGGCGAAGGCCGGGGTCCAGTCCCGAAGCAAGATTCTGGGCCCCGGCCTTCGCCGGGGAACAACATAGAGGCGAAACACCCACATGGCGACCAAGGCAGCTCCGGTCCTCGACACGAGGCAGACCGCGAAGAAGCGCATCCGCAAGATTTTCGGCAATATCCACGAAGTCTCCGAAATGCCGAACCTCATCGAGGTCCAGCGCGAGAGCTACGAGCAGTTCCTCCGCTCGCGGCCGCAGGACGGCTATGTGTCGGGCCTGGAGAAGACGCTCCGCTCGGTCTTCCCGATCCGCGATTTCGCCGGCACCGCCGAACTCGATTTCGTCCATTACGAGCTCGAAGACCCCAAATACGACACCGACGAGTGCCGCCAGCGCGGCATGACCTATGCGGCGCCGATGCGCGTGACGCTCCGCCTCATCGTGTTCGAGGTCGATCCCGATACGGAAACCCGCTCCGTTTTGGATATCAAGGAGCAGGACGTCTATATGGGCGACATGCCGCTGATGACGAAGAACGGCACGTTCATCGTCAACGGCACCGAGCGCGTCATCGTCAGCCAGATGCACCGCTCGCCCGGCGTGCTCTTCGACCATGACCGCGGCAAGACCCACGCCAGCGGCAAATATCTCTTCGCCGCGCGGGTCATCCCCTATCGCGGCTCGTGGCTCGACTTCGAGTTCGACGCCAAGGACATCGTCAACGTCCGCATCGACCGCAAGCGCAAGCTGCCGGTCACCGCGCTGCTCTATGCGCTCGGCCTCGACGACGAGGCGATGCTCGACTTCTTCTACGACAAGGTCATCTGGAAGCGCTCGTCGGGCAAGGCCGGCGAAGGCTGGCAGGTTCCGTTCGTCGCCGAGCACTGGCGCGGTTCGAAGCCGACCTTCGCGCTGATCGACGGCAAGACCGGCGAGGAAGTGTTCCCCGCCAACCAGAAGGTCAGCCCGCGCGCCGCCACCAAGGCGGCCAAGGACGGGCTCAAGACCCTGCTGATCCCGACCGAGGAAGTGTTCGGCCGCTATTCGGCGCGCGACCTCATCGACGAGTCGACGGGCCGCATCTACATCGAGGCGGGCGAGGAAGTCTCTCCCGAGAACCTCGAGAAGATCGACAAGGCCGGCATCGACCAGCTCGACCTGCTCGACATCGACCACGTCCAGACCGGCCCGTGGATCCGCAACACGCTGCAGGTCGACAAGGCCGCGAACCGCGAGGAAGGCCTCGAGGCGATCTACAAGGTCATGCGCCCGGGCGAGCCGCCGACCAAGGAAACCGCCGAAGCGCTGTTCGAAGGCCTGTTCTTCGACCCCGAGCGCTACGACCTTTCCGCGGTCGGCCGCGTCAAGCTCAACATGCGCCTCGGCCTCGACGCCGAGGACACCGTGACCACGCTGCGCAAGGAAGACATCCTCGCGGTGGTCAAGGAGCTGGTCGACCTCAAGGACGGCAAGGGCGAAGTCGACGACATCGACAACCTCGGCAACCGCCGCGTGCGCTCGGTCGGCGAGTTGCTCGAGAACCAGTACCGCGTCGGCCTGCTGCGCATGGAGCGCGCGGTGAAGGAGCGGATGAGCTCGGTCGATGTCTCGACCGTGATGCCCAACGACCTGATCAACGCCAAGCCGGCGGTAGCCGCGGTGCGCGAGTTCTTCGGCTCGAGCCAGCTCAGCCAGTTCATGGACCAGACCAACCCGCTCTCGGAAGTTACGCATAAGCACCGTGTCTCGGCCCTCGGGCCTGGCGGGCTTACCCGCGAACGCGCGGGCTTCGAGGTCCGCGACGTTCACCCGACCCATTACGGCCGGATC
>DASQLN010000011.1:0-47169 GCA_035629975.1 Allosphingosinicella sp.
TCAATCGAACAAAACAGCGACCTTTACATGACCCTCGTTGCGCAGGATTTGCAGCGCAACGCTGTCGCCCTGACGCCGGACGGTGAGGTCAACGCGCATTTCGCCGAGGCGAAGATCGCGCAGCGTCAGCTCGTCAATAAAGGGTGGAAGCTGAGGATCTCGAAAGATGATCTCGTTGCGGTTCGCATCGAATTCGAGTCCCAGCGACGACTGGATGAACAGAAACGGCGCGCCCGCCGCCCAGGCTTGCGGAGAACACGCGACCGGATAAAGGGTCGGCCCGCGCCCGCGTGCGCGCTGAAAGCCGCAATAAAGCTCCGGCAGCCGGCGCAGATCCATGTAAGTGGCCGCATCGAACAGGCCGCCGAACACACGCCCGACCGCGGCTTTGTGCCCGTATCGCGCGAAGCCCGCCGCGATCAGAGAATTGTCGTGCGGCCAGACCGAGCCGTTATGATAGGACATCGGATTGTAGCGCGCCTGGCCCGCCGCGATCGTGCGCACGCCCCAGCCGGAGAAGAAGCTCTTGCCGGTGAGCAGACCCGTCAGCCGCGCAGCCCGCTCCGGGCTGGCGATGCCGGCGAAGAGGGCATGGCCGGCATTGGAGGAGAGCACCCGGCAGGGCTGCTTCCCGCCGTCCAGCGCCAAAGCGTAGCAGCCCAGATCTTCGAGCCAGTAGGCGTCCTCGAAGCGCTGGCGCAGCGCCTCGGCCTGGCGCTCGTAGCCCGCGCCGTCCTGGCCGAGCGCGCGCGCCATCCGCGCCGCCGCCTGCCTGGCCGCGAACACATAGGCCTGGACCTCGCACAAGGCGATCGGCCCCTCCGCGGCGCGGCCGTCGGCGTGGAAGACCGAATCGAAGCTGTCCTTCCAGCCCTGATTGGCGAGGCCCTTCTCGGTCATCCGCGCATATTCGACGAAGCCGTCGCCGTCGGGATCGCCGGCGCCGTCGATCCAGGCGAGCGCGGCCTTCACATTGGGCCAGATGCTCCGGATCGTCTCGATGTCGCCGGTGCGCTCGAGATAGCGGCCCGCGAGCATGACGAAGAGCGGCGTCGCATCGACCGAGCCGTAATAGAGGCGGAACGGCACCTCGCCCAATCGCGCCATCTCGCCGCCGCGCGTCTCGTGCAGGATCTTGCCGGGCTCAGCGTCGGCGGCCTCGTCCGTGCCGGTCGCCTGGGTCGCCGCCAAAGTGGTGAGCACGCCTTTGGCGATCTCCGGCGCGGCCCACAGGAGCAGCATCGCGGTGATGATCCCGTCGCGGCCGAACACGGTCGAATACCAGGGGATTCCGGCATAAGGATAAAGGCCGTGCGGCGTCTCGGTGAGCAGCATGTCGATGTCGGACGCGGCGCGGTCGATCACCGTGTTGAACAATTCGTTGGCGCTGGTCACGCTCGCCCGGTCCCTCATCCGCGCGCCGGAGTCGCGGCGGACATTGCGATAGGCGCTCAGCATGTGCGCCGGCTCGGCGGCAGGCTCGTCGCCGGGTTCGGTCAGCGTGCAAACGATCTTGACTACCACGCTCACCCGCTCATTGGCGTCGAGGTCCATGTCCCAGCGCGCGTGACGGTCGGTGAGGTCGTCCGGCGCCGGATCGAAATGGAGCGTCGTCGTGCGCTCCACCGCGTCGAGGCCGAGATAGGAGAAGCGCACGCTGCGCCCGTCGAGCCGCGCCGCTTGCATGGTCCCGCGCAGCGCCCGCCGCTCGCCGCGCACCTCGAACAGATCGGCGAAATCCGCGGCGAAGGCGAGGTCGAGCGGGATCTTCCGCCCCACCGGCCCGAAGCCGCGCACCCTGATCCGCTCGTAGCAGACGGTGCCGCACAGGAATTTGACGCGGCTGGCATAGATCGAATCACGCTGCAGCCAGACCTTGCCCTCGTCGTCGCGAAAATCGGCATTGGCGAGATCGACGACCATCGCACCATTGTCGTCGAGCAGCACGGAGCCCAGCAGCAGCGGTTCCATGCCACCTATCCTGAGCGCGAGGCGAGAGAGGAAACGCGTGTCCGCCAGGAACAGGCCGTCGGGATGATCTCGCCCGGGAACAAGATCGCCCTGTGGCCCGAAGATCGCGAAAAGGTCGGCGCCTTTCAGCGGCCGAAGCGGTCGCATTTCAAAGGAAGTGGTTGTCTCTATGTAGTTTTTCCCGACGCCTTCAAGAGCGGTAGGCTGTCGGGCGGAAGGAGCCTGCGCGACTGGAAAAGTCACGGCGTGGACGGATTTGATAGTCTGGACACCAACCTTTACTAGACGAGGCTCCGTCGGCTTGGCAAAGTCAATTGTGGCTCGGCCCGTCTACTTCGCGCCTTGTCCCGTGACATGCCTGATAGGTGCTCATATGCGGCGAATGAGGCGATGCGCTTGTGCGGCGGGAAGCGGAGTTTCCGACTGGGGAAGCATTCGCGCCTCGCGGTCGCGGACGAGATCTCCATGAAGCAGGCAGCGGAGAGCCTTGGCGGCATCTTCAGCAGCGTGGGGACCTACGCTCATCGAGTGGTGTTGGCAGTATGGTTCCCCGGTTTCGTCGTATTTTGCGAGCTCGCCTATTTTTATCTCGCTCTTTCGACCGACGGCTCACATGTCGGGGAACAACTCCGCACCTTTATCTCCCTGTTCGACCTCCCCGTAATCGGCATTTCGCTAACCATCGTCGTGCTGGCCGGATCGATGGCGCTGGGGTACGTCGCGCGCGACCTCGCATATTGGATCACCGACATCTGGATGTGGACAGGTGTCCGGCCCACGCGCTCTCTGAAGACCATGCTGAGCGAGATCAAAGCCGCCCATGGCGAAGAAGAGGTCGAGGCGGTTTTTTCCCGATACAAGGTCTTCTTGCTAGCGGACGACGAGAACGTCTCGCGTTCGCTTCCTCGACGGAAAGAAACCTATGTACGGGAATTCTGCAAGCTCTGGCTCAAAGTATGCTCACCGCAGCTCTCTACAGAGGGTCTGGAAACAGAAATTAACATGGACATTGGAACAGTAATCCCGCTATTTTTAGCGTCCGTGATCCTGGCAACCTTGGTGGGTTCCGCGACGGCTTTGGGCTTTTCCATCGCCCTGTTCGCTTTTGCCCTCCTGAGATTATACCGCGTAACTTGGGCCATCAACATTGAAACCGAAATTGCTATCGTCAATTTTGTTTACGCCCATTGGCGCCAGGACGAACTTAGATGCGCTGACGGTAAGCCCGTCGCCCCGCAGTCTAACTAGATTTTTCGACCGGGCCCGATCGCCTTCTCATAGAGCGCCAGATAATCCGCCGCCATGCGGGCCGCGGTGAAGCGCCTTTCGAATGCGGCCCTCACGCCCTGGCGCGGGAGGGCAGCCGAGGCTTCGACGGCGGCAACGGCTTCGTCGATGCTTTCCACCAAGAACCCGTTACGCCCGTCCTCCAGGATTTCGGGTGCCGCGCCTTGCCGCCAAGAGATTGTCGGAGTGCCGGCTGACATTGCTTCGATGATGCTGAGCCCGAATGGCTCCGGCCAGTCGATCGGGAACAGGAGGGCACAAGCCTCACCGAAAAAGCGAGGCTTTTGCGTGTCGTCAATCTCTCCTAGAAACTCCACCCAGGGACTGGCCAGGAGAGGTTTGATCTGCTCCCTGAAATAGACCCGGTCATAGGGATCAACCTTGGCCGCAATGCGCAGTTTCCGTTGAGACATTCTGGCGATTTCGATCGCGCGATCGGGCCTCTTCTCCGGCGATATCCGGCCGATGAAGACAAGATAATCGCCGCCTTCTGGCTCGAAAGGGATAAGATCGGGCGGCGTGCCATGATGCACTGTGCCAACGAAATTGGCATCCGGCACCGGAACCCGCTGCTCGTCGGAAACCGCGACCAGCTTCATCTCGGGGAAAGTTTGGTATGCCGGCCAGTAATCGGCCAGGTCTTGTCGGCCATGCAAGGTGGTCAGGCATTTGTACGCCAGATGCCTGAACACCGGAAAATGAAGCGCGTCGATGTGGAAGTGCATCAGGTCGAACTCGTCAGCCATGCGCAAGGCCTGGTCAAGCATGGCAAGGTGACTGGCGACGTGGTTGTTGATGCCCGCGAGCCTGAGGCTGTGCGGAGCGCAGGGAATCAAGCGACCGGACGTGCGCGAATCTGCGCTCGCGAAGAGCGTCACCTCGTGACCCTGCTCGATCAGTGCTTCCGTCAGCCAGGACACCACCCGCTCGGTACCGCCATAGAGTTCGGGCGGCACCGCTTCGGCGAGCGGCGCGATCTGGGCGATACGCATGTGATAAGCCTCCCGGAGTTGGAGAACAACGGTGCTGCCCAACAGCAGGTTCCAGTGCGACCGGGCGGCGCGTCGCGCGTTGGCGGCACGATGGCGCAATTGAGCTTCCTCGCAGCGGACGGCCTTCCGGAAGGGCTCTCCTACCGGCCGGGCTTCCTGTCCGGAGCGGAAGAGGCCTCGCTGGTCGAGCATATCGCAGCCCTTCCCTTCAGGCCGTTCGAGTTTCAGGGCTTCCTCGGCAAGCGCGAGACCGTGTCGTTCGGCTGGTCCTACCGCTTCGACGGCAGCGGCCTCGCGCAGGCCGAACCGATCCCGGACTGGCTGCTTCCGGTCCGCGGCCGCGCGGCGGCTTTCGCCGGGCTCGACGCGGGAGCGCTCGAGCAGGCCTTGCTGATCCGCTACGGCGAAGGCGCGGGCCTGGGCTGGCACCGCGACCGGCCGGTGTTCGACGAGGTGTTCGGGATTTCGCTGCTCGCCCCCGCGCCGCTGCGCTTCCGCCGCCGGCCCGTCCTGAGCGGCGTCGAAGGGTCGGGGCCCGGGTGGGAGCGCTTTACGCTGACCGTCGAGCCGCGCTCGCTCTACCTGCTGCGCGGTCCGGCGCGCAGCTCCTGGGAGCACAGCATCCCGCCCGTCGCGGCGCTGCGCTACGCGATCACGTTCAGGAGCATGAAGAAGCGGGCGCCGGCCTAGGGTCCGGGCCCGGACCCTAGCGGTAGAAGATGTGCGCGCCGATGCGGTTGGTGCGGGACAGGCGGCGGCCCCAGCCCGGCGAGACGTAATTGGCGTGATACCAAAGCACGCTGGTCGGGAGCAGCCGGGTCGTTCCGGCCTGGGCGACGCGGGCGACGGCGACGGCGCGGCGCCAGGCGGCCGAATTGCGGTCGGCGGCCGGAATGGTTCCGCCGCGGACGAAGGAGAATTGCGAGCGCTGGACGACGACCCCGCACAAGGTCGGGGGATAGCGGCCGGACGCGGCCCGGTTCAGCACCACCTCGGCGACCGCGAGCTGGCCCTCTATCGATTCCCCGCGCGCTTCGAAATAGACGGCGTTGGCGAGACAATCCTCCTCGGGCCCGCGCGTCTCGGCGGCGGCGAGCGCGGCGATCTCGGCTTCGAGCGAGCGCGGCTCGGGGGCCCGCACGCCGGCAAGCCCGGTCAAATGGCCGGCGACCGCGTCCGAAAAGGCGGCGACCGACGGCGGCGCATCGCTGTTGAGGGCGAGCATGCTGACCGGCGGACTGGCCGCGCCATGATCGGCGAAGGAAGCTCCCGCGGCGGCGGCTGGCGCGCTGGCGAGGGCCGTAAGCAACAGGGCTGTCGCGGCGGCGGCCGCGGCACGAAACAATCGCATCATATTGTAATCTGGCTACTTCTGGCGGTGCGACATGAGCCGCTCCGTCTTGCGCCGGCCACCGGCAAAACTCCCGGGTGGCGTCCGCTCGTTCAAATCACTCGCCCCCATCTGCGCAGCCAAGGTTAACGAATCAACCGCCATGCGCCGATGGGGCGGCGAGCCGGGCGGGCGACGGGACGAGTTGCGGAACGAAGGGCCCCGATGCGCGAAGGGCTGCGGGGAGCGCGCCGCCGATGGCCTATTGACGCCGCCACGAAGCGGCGCGACGCTTGCCGCCGGGAGGGGACCCCGCCATGTTCATCTTGCTCGCCGCCTTGCAGATCGCCGCCTTGCCCACCACGCCGACCGCCGCGTCGCCGGGGCCGCCCGATCCCTTCGCCTGCCCGCAAGCGGACGCGCCCGCGCTCGCCCAGCGCTTCGCCGCGACCCTGCGCCAGGCCGAGGGCGGCGACGCGCCGGCCATGGCGCAGGTCGGGGGCCGCTACGTCATGGGCTGCGGCGTTGCGCAGGATCCGGCCGCGGCGATGCGCTGGAGTCGCCGCGCGGCCGACGCCGGCGACGCGCAGGGCATGCTCAATCTCGGCATGTTCTATTTCCAGGGGATCGGCGCCGAGGCGAATATCCCCGAAGCCCTGCGCTGGCTGCGCGCGGCTGCCGAAGCGGGGTCGACGCGGGCGATGGTCAATCTGGGCATGTTCCTCGAGACGGGCCAGGGCGTCGCCGCCGACCCGGCCGAAGCGGCGCGCTGGTACCGCAGGAGCGCCGATGCGGGCGAGCCGCTGGCGATGCAGAATCTCGGCATGCTCTATCTCAACGGACAAGGCGTCCCCCGGGACGATGCGGAGGCCTTCCGGCTGATCGGCCGCGCCGCCGCGCTGGGGGAGCCGATGGCGATGTTCGTGTTCGGAATGCTCCACGCCGACGCCCGCGGCACCGCGCGCAACGAGGCCGAGGCGGAGCGCTGGATCCGCCGCAGCGCCGCCGCCGGCTTCGAGCCCGCGGTGCAGGCGCTGGCCGCGCGCGGCCAGCCGGCGCAATAAGGGAGCTTCCCATCCGATGGCCTATTGGCTGATGAAGTCCGAGCCGCAGGTTTATTCGTGGGACGACCTCGTCCGCGATGGCGCCACCGACTGGGACGGCGTGCGCAACAACGCCGCCCGCCTGCACCTGCGCGCGATGAAGCCCGGCGACGAGGCTTTCTTCTACCATAGCGGCGAAGAGCGCGCGATCGTCGGAATCATGCACATCACGGGCCCGGGCAATCCCGACGGCGAGGACGGCGCCTGGGTCAAGGTGCCCGTGGCGCCGCTGCGCAAGCTCGCCAGCCCCGTCGCCCTCAAGGCGGTCAAGGCCGAGCCGAAGCTCGCCGCGATGGAGCTGATCCGCCAGTCCCGCCTCTCCGTCTCGCCCGTGCGCGAGGAGGAATGGGCCCTGATCCTGGAGATGGAAGATGCCTAGGAAGATTCTGCTGCTGCTCGCGCTCGCTTTGTCCGCCGCCCCGGCCGCGGCGCCGGGGCAATCGCCCGCCTGGCACCTCACGCCGGACGGCTACGGTCCGGTCCGCATCGGCATGACCCGCGACCAGGTCTCCGCGGCGCTCTCGATCCGGCTGGAAGGCGAGGCGATCGAGGATGCCGATGTCTGTGTCGAGATGGGCGCCGCCGAGGGCCATCCCGATCTCTTCTTCATGTTCGAGAACGGCCGCCTGAGCCGCATCTCGCTCGGCGAACGGAGCCGCATCACCACGCCTCGCGGGATCGGCATCGGCGCCACCGCCGCCCAGGTCCGCCGCGCCTACGGCCGGGGACTTCGCTCCGAGACCCACACCTATATCGGCCGCCCGGGCGAATATCTGACCTTCTGGACCCGCGTGGGCGCCAAAGGCGTCCGCTTCGAGACCGGCGCCGACCGGCGGGTGCAGGTCATCCACGCGGGGAATGGCTCGATCCAGTATATCGAAGGGTGTGCCTGAGGCGAAGGCCGCCGCGTCGACAAGGCGCGCCTTGTCGACGCAGCAGGCCCGCCCGGCCGACGGGTCGGCCGTAGGGCGAACCCGATCGACGTCACAAGGCGAAGGCCGCCCCATCGACAAGGCGCGCCTTGTCGATGGAGCGGGCCCGCCCGGCCGACGGGTCGGCCGCCGGCCGAACCCGATCGACGTCACGTGACAATGGTCGCGTGGCGGCGGGTCAGGGAAACCGCGCCGGGCCATCCCGCCAATTTCCCTTATAAGGGACGTCCCTTATAAGGGATTTCGTCGCTTCCCCGTCGCCTTCTTCGCTCCCTCTCCTTCGATCGCCCCGCGCTCCGGCGCCGACTTCGCTTCGATCGCCAGCCGCTCCGGCGGCATCTCCGCGCCGGCCAGGCTCCAGTGCGGCTCGCCGGGCACGAAGGGGATGAACTCCTCCAGCCCCATCGGCGGCAGCAGCTCGCCGCGATAGGGATCGCCCAGCTCCTCCACTCGCACGAAACTCTCCTCCGGATCGTCCTCGGCCGCATCCGCCGCCGCCTCGCCGCCCGCCTCATAAGCCGCGTCCGCCGCCCGCGCCCGCGCCGCGCAGGCCTCCAGCGCCGCCGCGATCGCCGCCTCCGCCTCGGCATCGAGCCGGACACCCTCGAAGCCGTTCAGCGCCGCCGCCGCCTCATCCTGACCCAGCGCCGCCTGTCCTGAGCCTGTCGAAGGGCCCCCGCCCGACGGCCCGCTGATCACCGTCCGCACCGTCGTCGCCGAAGCTTCAGCCTGAGCCATGCCCCCACCCGTTCGTCCTGAGCTGAAGCCTGCCCCGGCGGAGGCCGGGGAAGGACCTTCTTTCTCCTGCGTGCCAGCCACGGCCCCCGCGCTCGCGCGGGTCGAAAAATAATTGACCGTGACCCGCTTGCCGTTCGCGTCCTGCCCGTAATGGCGCAGGCAGAACATCAAGAGCGCATCGTTGCGCTTGCGCCGGAAGCCCATCAGCTTGCCGCCGACGAAGACCGGCACCAGCTGCCCCTCGATCGCCCTCTCGAAGGCGATGTCCTTGAGGCGCAACAGCCCGAAATCCAGCGCCGCGCTCCACGCCCGCCGGAATTCCTCCGCGCCGGGCGCCCGGCGCAGCTCATAGGCATTGGTCTGCGCGATATTCACCTGCGCAGCCGCCCGCGTGACGCAGCCCGTATCGGCCAGCGCCTCGATAAACGCCTTCTGCCGCTCGGGCGTCCAGCCGTCGTGCCGGTAGCGGCGCGGGACGGGGGTGAAATCAAGGAGGACGGGCGCGGCTTCGCCCGTCCTCCGAAGCCCCGGACTTGATCCGGGGCCCATCGAAGAATCATGTGAGGTGTCTTGAACCGCCCGCAGGGCGGCGCCTTTCTTCTGCATCTGTGAGTCTCCTGAGTCGGGTAAACCGGCCAGTCTATGACTCAAAAGCGGCGTGTAGGAAAATGTTTTGTTCTTGATTTGTTCAATATTGCTCCTCGGACAGCATTTGCTGAACCTGAAGAAGAGAGCAGCCAGCGCCTTGGGTTGAGTTTGAGACAGACCCGCCTTTGTTTGGCCGGACACCGAGAGCTCAAACCTTGGATAGCCCCCTCAACCGCTCCAGCTCGCCGCGTGCATGCGCGAGGTCGCGCGCGAAACCGGGGTGGTCAGGCCGCATCGTCGCCAGCCGCGCCATGATCCCCTCCGCCGCCTCTAGCCCTCGGATCGCTTCGGCCCGATCGCCGCCCGCATCAGCAAGCCGCGCCAGCTTGGCATGGCTGATGAAGAGGTCGCGCTGCCATTGGGTATTGCCTGGTTCCAGCGCGGCAAGCCTCTCACGAATGGCGAGCCCCGCCTCATAGCGCTCCCGCGCCGCACCGAGATTCCCTGCCGCGACCTCGACCTCGCCGAGCTTGTCGAAGCTGACCGACAGGTCGCGTTGCCATTGGGTATTGCCGGGTTCGAGCGTGGCAAGCTTCTCACGAATGGCGAGCCCTGCCTCATAGCGCTCCCGCGCCGGGCCCAGACTGCCCGCCGCAACCTCGACATCACCGAGCTTGTTGAAGCTGACTGACAGGTCGCGCTGCCACTCGGCATTGCCGGGCTCCAGAGCGGCAAGCTTCTCGGCAATGGCGAGCCCCGCCTCGTAGCGCTCCCGCGCCGCGCCCAGACTGCGCGCCGCGACCTCGACATCGCCGAGTTTGTTGAAGCTGATCGAAAGGTCGCGCTGCCACTCGGTATTGCCGGGCTCCAGCGCGGCAAGCTTTTCGGCAATGGCGAGGCCCGCCTCATAGCGCTCCCGCGCCACCCCGAGACTGCGCGCCGCGACCTCGACATCGCCGAGCTTGTCGAAGCTGACCGACAGGTCGCGCTGCCACTGGGTGTTGCTGGGTTCCAGCGCGGCAAGCTTCTCGGCAATGGCGCGGCCCGCTTCATAGCGCTCCCGTGCCGCCCCGAGACTCCCGGCCGCAACTTCGACATCGCCGAGCCTATCGAAGCTGACTGACAGGTCGCGCTGCCACTCAGTATTGCCGGGCTCCGGAGCGACAAGCTTCTCAATAATGGCGAGGCCAGCCTCATAGCGTTGCCGCGCCGCTCCGAGGTTGCCCGTCGCAACCGCGACATCGCCGAGCTTGTGGACGCTGACCGATACGTCGCGCTGCCACTGGGTGTTGCCGGGTTCCAGCGCGGCAAGCTTCTCGGCAATGGCGCGGCCCGCTTCATAGCGCTCCCGTGCCGCTTCAAGATTGCCCGCGGCAACCTCGAGGTCGCCGAGCCTGTCGAAACTGACCAATAGGTCTCGCTGCCAATCGGTATTGCCGGGCTCCAGCGCGACAAGACGACCGGCAATGGCGAAGCCAGCTTCATATTCGTAACGAGCTTCCGGCAATTCTCCCTCGATCAGCAGAACATTGCCAAGTTCATTATGAAGGATCATGCGATCGCGCTCGGTCGCCATCCGCTGGAGAGCGGCCGCGAAGCAGTTGCGGGCGTCAGCGAGCGTTCCGTAGTGCCGTCGCAATCGGCCCAGCTCGATCCACGACCAGATATCTTCCTGATCGAGTTCGACCGCTTCGGCATAGGCCGTCATCGCCTTGCCCGGCGCAAAGGGCGCGTAGATGCGCGCCGCACGACGTGCTCGTTCGGCATTGCGCGCCTTGCCGGCCTTCAGCTCCTCCATTAGCCGATCTGCCGCCGCGATTGGGTCGCCCTCTGCGATCTCCACTGCGGCCGCGCGCTCGGCCGGATCGTCTGATCGGGCAAGCTCGTCCGCCGCAGTCCCGAAGTCTCGTGCGATGGCATCGGAGACGTTCGGATTGGCGGAGAGCTTTTCCTTGATCGCTGCCAGTTCCGCCCGCACCCCTTCCATATCGTCGGCCGTTGCCGGGGCTAAAGTGGGCTTGTCGTCGAGCCATTTACGCAGGCCTAGGAAAGAACCGGCACCAGCCATGGCTCCGATAATAATGAAGGGCCAGCTTGTCGGCATCGCTAGCCATTCGCCGATCGCAGGGATCGTCCAGGCGGTCGGGGCGGGCGCATTCGCCGTCGCCATGGTGGCCCAGCCAACCGCCACGCCCGCCGGCGGCGGCAATATCCATTTCGGAAGTTTCCGCCAAGTCGACACTAGTCACCCCAGCTTCGCCCAAATAAGATGGACGAAAAACGGGGTGGGGGAAAGCCTATGCCGCCACCGCCTTCCGCGCCTGCTGCCGCCGGCGCGCCCCTCCCCCTCACCGCCTCCCCTGCATCGCCGCATAAGCCCCCATCCCCACGCGCCGCGCGCCGGGCATCCACAGCGGTTCCATGGCCTGGATCTTCCTGATCAAATCGCCCTCGAACCAGATCGTCAGCGACAATTCGGGGCTCTCCTGAAAGGTGTAGAGGCTGGCCAGAGGCCCGACGCCGTCGACCCGGCAGACCCAGGACAATTGCACCCAGCCCGCCCCTTCGGTGAACGGATAGGGGCCCAGGCAGCTCTCGCTCGCGGCGCGGATCGTCGCGGCGGTGAACGGAGTCCGCTGCGACCCGCCGTCCGTGAAGGAAGTCAGCTCCAGCTCCGCATTTGGCGCCAGCAAGCGGGCGAAAGCCGCGTCGCCCCGATTTGCAGCGGCGATCGCGGCCCGGGCGCGCTGCAGGAGGGGCCCGTCGACGATGTTGCCCGGCCTTGGGGCCGCGATCGAGAAGCCCAGATGCGGCAGGCCGTCGTCCGGCGCGGCCTGCATGCCCGCATCGGCCGCCAGCGCAAGGCCGAAGGACGCAAGGAGCGCTGCCGCCGCGAAGCAATTTTGCCTGATCGTCATCTGTCGCGAACCCCGCGTGCCATTAAGCCGGAAGCTGGCGCCCGGATCAAGCGGGAGCCCCGCTTTCGCGGGAATGACGAAAGGGGCTGAGACTCAGATTGCGCTTTCCCACCGCCGATTGCAGATTGGCGCGGTGACTTTGCTCCTCGCCCTCATCCTGCTGACCGCGGCCGAAGCGCCTCCGCCGAACGTCCGCGCCCCGTTGCCGGGCCGGGCCGAGGCCGCGACCGCCTTTTTCGAGTGGGAGACGGACTCCTGCCGGGCAATGATCGATGTCTGCCACGGCGACGTCGGTCTCCGCTCGCCCGAGGCGGTCACCGGCTTGCGCTGCCGCGCCGGGCGGCGAGGGTTCGCGACCTGCGGGTTCGAGCTCTCCGGCATTCGCTGCCGGGCGCATTTCGTCAGTGCCGCCGCCGGCCCGGCTCATGCCAGGGCATTGCAATGGAGCCAGCTGCCCGAGCCGGCGGGCCGTATCTGGTCGGTGGACTGGACCAGCCAGCCCGAACCGCGCGGACCGCGCATCCGTTGCGGGGCGCCGGGCTAGAGCGGCCTAAGCCGCCTCCGCCTTCCGCGACGCGCGCTTCCGCTCATGCGGGTCGAGATAGCGCTTCCTGATCCGCACCACCTTCGGCGTCACCTCGACAAGCTCATCGTCCTGAATATAGGCGATCGCCTGTTCCAGCGTCATCCGCTTGGGCGGGGTCAGGCGGATCGAGTCTTCCTTGGGGCCCGAGGCGCGGAAGTTGGTGAGCTGGCGGGCTTTCAGCGCGTTGACCTCCAGGTCCTGCGGCTTGGCGTTCTCGCCGATGATCATGCCTTCGTAGAGCTGGTCGCCGGGCGCGATGAAGAGGATGCCGCGCTCCTCGATCATGTTGAGCGCATAGGCGACCGCCTCGCCATTGCCCATGGCGATCAGGACGCCGTTCTGCCGGCCCTGGATCGGGCCCTTATAGGGGCCGTATTTCTCGAACAGGCGGTTCATGATGCCGGTGCCGCGCGTGTCGGAGAGGAACTCGCCATGATAGCCGATCAGGCCGCGCGAGGGGGCCGAGAAGGTGAGCCGGGTCTTGCCGCCGCCCGAGGGGCGCATGTCGGTGAGCTCGCCCTTGCGCTGGGCCATCTTCTCGACGACCGTGCCCGAATGCTCGTCGTCGACGTCGATGACGCAGGTCTCGTAGGGCTCTTCGCGGCCGTTTGGCCCGTCGCGGAAGAGCACCCGCGGGCGGCTGATCGACAGCTCGAAGCCTTCGCGCCGCATGGTTTCGATGAGCACGCCCAATTGGAGCTCGCCGCGCCCCGCCACTTCGAACGCGTCCTTCTCCTGGCTTTCGGTCAGCCGGATCGCGACATTGCCCTCGGCCTCGCGCTCAAGCCGGTCGCGGATCACGCGGCTCTGCACCTTGTCGCCGTCGCGGCCCGCATAGGGGCTGTCGTTGACCGAAAAGCTCATCGCCAGCGTCGGCGGGTCGATCTTCTGCGCGTGGAGCGGCTCGGTGACCGCCGGCTCGACGATCGAGTTGGAGACGGTCGCCTTGGTGAGGCCGGCAATGGCGACGATGTCGCCCGCCCCCGCCTCCTCGACCGCGACGCGCTCGAGGCCGCGGAACGCCATGATCTTGGTGGCGCGGCCTTCCTCGACGACATTGCCCTCGTCGTCCAAGGACTTGATCGGCATGTTGACGGTCAGCTTGCCGCTGGAGATGCGCCCGGTCAGCACGCGGCCGACGAAATTGTCGCGGTCGAGCAGGGTGACGAGCATCTTGAAGGGGCCGTCCGGATCGCAATCGGGCGGGGGGATGTGGCTGACGATGGTTTCGAACATCGGCTCGAGCGTCCCTTGGCGGACGTCGTCGGTGAGCCCCGCATAGCCGTTGCGGCCGCTCGCGTAGAGGGTCGGGAAATCGAGCTGCTCGTCGCTGGCGTCGAGGCTCAGGAAGAGCTCGAACACTTCGTCGAGCACCTCGGCGGGCCTGGCGTCGGGCCGGTCGATCTTGTTGACCACGACGATGGGCCTCAGGCCCAGCGCCAGCGCCTTGCCGGTGACGAACTTGGTCTGCGGCATCGGCCCTTCCGCCGCATCGACGAGCAGGATGACGCCGTCGACCATCGACAGGATCCGCTCCACCTCGGCGCCGAAATCGGCGTGGCCGGGCGTGTCGACGATGTTGATATGGGTCGTGATGCCCTCATGCTCCCATTCGACGCTGGTGCATTTGGCCAGGATGGTGATCCCGCGCTCTTTCTCGAGGTCGTTCGAATCCATCGCCCGCTCCTCCACGCGCTGGTTGTCGCGGAAGGTGCCGGATTGCCGGAACAGCTGGTCGACAAGGGTCGTCTTGCCGTGATCGACGTGGGCGATAATCGCCACGTTGCGAAGGCTCATCTCAGGGTAACTCTCGAAAAAGGGAGAAAGGTTCGGCGCTGATATAGGGTTTATGCTGCAGTGCAGCAAGAGCGCGGAAAGCCGAAGTCGGCCGGCAGCGCCGGAGCCGTGGACGAACGCACTCGCTTGCGCCCGGTCGGACTGGCCGGCCGGCGGAGACGGCGCGCGCGCCGGGCCGGCAAGGGAGGGAGGGTGGCGGGCATGCCGGAGCCTAGAGCAGAGTATGGCTCTTTTGGGAAGGCATTGCGAGAACGCCAACAGGTCGAAAATGGGGACAATTAGCGGGCGACGCGCTCCAGGATTTCGACGCCGCGGGCCAGCGCGCGGCGCTCGGA
Organism: Allosphingosinicella sp.; assembly: GCA_035629975.1. Lineage (GTDB taxonomy): Bacteria > Pseudomonadota > Alphaproteobacteria > Sphingomonadales > Sphingomonadaceae > Allosphingosinicella. The sequence goes on from DASQLN010000011.1 coordinate 14,578, forward strand.
ATCGGCGAGCTTGTGGAGGCGGCCGATCAGAGCGTGGACGCGGCGCTCGCCGCCGCCGATCAGGAGCTGGCTGCCTTCCTGGGTGGGCATGATGCGGACGCTGCGCCGGTCGCGCGGGTCGGCGATCCGGGTGACGAGGCCGCGGCCGACGAGCGCGTCGACGATCCGGCTCATCGTCGGCGGGCGGACCTGCTCGGCCTCGGCGAGCTCGGCCAGCGAGAGCGGCCCTTCGACGACGATGCAGGAGAGCGCCGACAGGCGCGGCGCGGAAAGGCCGCTGCCGTCATCCTCGCGCCGGAGCGCGCGCAGCAGCCGGATCGACGCCGAATGGAGCCGTGCCGCGACGTCCCGAGTCTGGACTTCTCCCACGATCTTCCCCGATTAGCATTGCTAATGATTGTGCTTCTCGAATTGTTAGCATGAACCTGTGGATAAGTCGACGGGGCCAAGTCGTTGCGATCCCTCCCGATTCGGGACCGCCAGCGGCTTTTGCGGCAGGTGAAGCGCCGATTCCGCGCGAATCATCCACAGGCCGTGGCGCGAGTCGCGAATGCTTGGCTGTTATGGGGCGCCCGGTTCGTCGGCGGGCTGCGGATCTTCTTGAATATGGCAGGGCACGTCAGGCCAGCCTGCGGCGAACGCGATGCACACCGTCGAATTGCCATCGACGACTCGATACCCGCCACCCTCGCGCGGCCGCACCTCGATCGGCGCGCGTTTGGACCGGCAGTTTGCATAGGCGTCGGCCATCTTGACAAGTCCTCTCGTTACACCCCCCGTTCGCACCCTCGAGAGATAGAGGAGATGTAACGGCAGCACTGTCGCATCAGCCCCTTTGAAATACCTCTCGGGCGCGTAAGGAAGCCGTCGCGCCTCGATTTTGATTCGACTTGGGAGCGAGATGGTTGACACGGGGTATTCATCGACCATCATTATGGCCTGTAGCGGCAATCAGACGAGGCCCGGAGCCTTCTGGGTCGAGTTGCATAGCTTCCCTCCAATTCCTTTCTTAACTTTTCAGTAGTATGGCCCTTGCCAGCGCCTGCCCAATTTTCTACCACGATCTTGGCCTTGCTCGATGCGAGTGCGGTCGAAAAGGGGGAACGGGAGCCGGTCACGAAGGGTTCAGCCGGTGCCTGCTCTAAGGGAAACATGATGCGCCCAATCTTCAAGCCGAGCACCCGAAGGCCACTTTTCAAAATTGCCAAAGCCGTTCGCTGAGTTCTAGCGAGCGGGGTCCGGCGGCCTTTGTTCTTCCACCTCCAATTCAAAATAGCGTCGCCAACCTAGCCGCATATTGAGGTTGGCATATGCCTCGCTCAGACCCTGTTCGTCCTCCGTCGATAGTTTTTCCGCCTCGATGCATTTTCGAATCCCCTTGCGGACCTCCTCGGTCGTCGAGGCGAAGGTGATGTGAATCATCCCTTCGAGATCCAGGACCCCAGCAGCGGTCTCGTCATCAACAAGGCCCTCGGCCGTAAGAGCCGCGCTCGCCTCTGCGCGCAGCCTAGTCCGTTCACGGCCATCGTCGGTCGGAAAATGATATTCTCGCTCGACGACGAAATTGGCGCGATTGAATTCCAGCTTTGCCCAATCCTTGTCGGAAATCACCGGATCATATCGCCCGTCCTTCAGGATCTTGTCCGAATAAGCGATCGACAACTCCAACTCGTTCATCGCATAGAACATCAAGGGAACGGCGAGGACTTCCCGCGCTTCCACAACCCCACTCTCAAGGAGGTCCGGCGCAACCTTTAGCCATTCATCCGTGATCAGCGCACACGACCGCACGATCCTCCAATCGGGGCGAAGCGTGGCCAGACGGCCAGCCAGCATCCAACCGAACCGCACCACCTGAGGGTCGCTGCAGCAATCACCAATGCGAGCCATCAGGCGCTGCAGACGATCGCTGTCCGCAGGTACGCCCGCCAGCCATGGCGTCGCCTTCTCGATCTCCTCGTGGAGCTCCTGGATTCGCGCCGCGGCAGGCGTCCCTTCCCAAAGCTTGCCACTATAGTCCAGCATCTCCTTGAAGACGCTTTCGCGCGCGAGACGACGGGCCTCCTTCTCCACATCCCAATTCGCCTGAATGAGGTTGCGAATAAGCAGACTCTGCTGTTCGAGGCTCTCGATCGTGACTGATCCTGCTTCCATGAGCGCCGCGAGCCGCCGATCGAGCTTCCCTCCCGGCTTGTAGGTCAGGTCGTGCATTTTCTTGGCCCACGCATCATGCAGCAGGGTCTTGATTTGGACCTCACACTTCAGTGTATCGGTTCCGTAGGTTTTTCGGCAGATTTCATGGTGGCCGAAATAGCCCTTCTTGTTTTCATGCGTCTCGGGCGAGCCCATTTTGACGCCGTGGCGGGTCAGGCCGCGGCGGATTGCCTGCAGCACCGCCCTGCGCTGATCCGGATACTGGATGACGACCGTCAAGCCGATGATGTCGTTGAGCTTCAAGAAGGCGGACGCGCTCAGATTTCCTGATTTGCGAAGCTTGGCCGCGACCTTTCGCGGGTCCTTGAATGGGCCCATGCTTCCTTCTGGGCGGCCATAGACCGAAGCGATTACGGTCGGCCCGAGATCCTCGTGCGCGGCATCGGCGGCCTCCTTCACGTGCTTGAAGAGCTTGCTATAATCGGGGCCATACCTCTCCAAATATTCCAGGACTTGGACGTAGTTTTCCACCGCAGCTACTCCCCCCGAATCGCCAACTTGTTTTCATGACTGATTCCCGCGCGAGTGACGAGGTAGTTTTTTGTTGAACTGAGCAATCAGGGGAGATTTTCTCGGAACTTATCAGAGCGAAGACAATGAAGTTAGCCACCCTTTGCGGCGCGATCTCCCGTCTTTGAGTTAAAGCCTATCGCTCCCGCCTGCGCATACAAGGGAGATACTTCTCCGATCAAGGTTCCAGCCACCAGCGCAACGCGTAGGCCGCGGCGCCCACGACCGCCACGCCCGCCGCCCACAGGCCGGCGAACCAGGCCAGCCGCTTCCAAAGCGGACCCTTCGCTCGCCCGGGCACCGCGCCTCCTTTCCTTTCGCCCCGCATAGCGCCCAGAGTCCGCAATCGGTACCCGCAACGGTCGCGATGAAGAACGGCGCCGTCGTGGACCGGCCGGCGCGCGCATCGTCTGGCGGCGCAAGATGAGCTTGCCTTCGCGCTGGCGATCGCGGCGACCCCCTTGCTGCGCGTCAGCCCGATCTGGTGGGCGATCGTCGGCCTCTCTCCTGTATCGGCACCGGGCGTCGGCGCGCTGATGATCCTGGGCTGGTGGCCCGCAGGCCCGGGACCGGGACAGTCATTTTCCCCCTTCTTCGTCAGGAGAAAGGGCGACGCTCCCTGGGGGAAGAGCGCCGCCCGTGCCGCGGTCGATTCAGAGAATGAAGTCGGCCTGCAGCGTCAGGATGTTGGTCTGGATGGTGAAATCGGCGACGCCATTGCCGTCGACGTCGCCCGCCACGAAGAAGTTGCCGCTCTGGCTGTAGGCGCGCAGCTGCCCGGCGACGCCCCTGAAGGCGCCGGCGCCAATCCAGCTGAAGGCATTGTCGGCGCCGCCGGCGACCGCGTCGATGGCGCTGAGGTCGATCTTGTCGTCGCCGCGCTTGAAGTCGAAAATCCGGTCGGCGCCGCCGGTTTCGGTGAAGGCGAAGATGTCGTTGTGGTTGCCGCCGGACAACCAATCGTCGCCCGCGCCGCCATTCAGCACGTCGTTGTGATTGCTGCCCGAAAGCAGGTCGTTGCCGGTACCGCCGTTCAGCACGTCGGCATGATTGTTGCCGTCCAGCGTGTCGGCGCCGGCGCCGCCATTGAGCGTGTCGTCATGATTGCCGCCGCTGAGCGTGTCGTTGTTGTCGCCGCCGTCCAGCATGTCGGTGCCGTTGCCGCCGTTCAGCGTATCATCGCCCGCCCGGCCGAGCAGCGCGTCGGCGCCGTCGTTGCCGGTGAGCAAATTGGCGACCGCGTTGCCGATGACGATATCGTTGCCGCCGCCGGTCCCCTTCTCGATGACCACGCCGTTGGCGATCGTAAAGCCGCCCTTGATGTCATCGACGAAGGAGATCACGCCGCCGCCGGTCGGGCTGTAATCGAGCGTCGCGGCGGTGAGATCGATCTGCGCGTCCCTGAGGCGAGTCGACTATGCGTCGCCTCATTCTGATCACCTCGCGGCTTATCGTGCGCCGCTTTATCCTTTAAGCTCCGTGCGATGAAGAACGGCTCTTTCATTGCGCGGCTCGGCTACGCCCTGAACGGGGTCCGCACCGTCTGCACGCGCGAGAAGAGTTTCCGAATGCATTGCGGCTTTGCCTTGCTCGCGATCGCCGTCGCGGCCGTGCTGCAGGTGGAGCTGGTCTGGTGGGCGATCGTCGGCCTGTGCATCGCGCTCGTGTTCGCCGCCGAGATGGTCAATGCGGCGCTCGAATATCTGATCGACCGCGTGCATCCCGAAATCCACGACGAGATCAAGCACGCCAAGGACGCTGCCGCCGGCGCGGTTCTGCTCGCGAGCATCGGCACGGCCTGCGTCGGCGTGCTGATGATCCTGGACTGGTGGCTCGAATGATCAGTGATAGCCCCCCTCGCCGACCTTGCCCCGGAACACCCAATAGGACCAGGCGGTGTAAGCGAGGATCAGGGGCACCAGCACCGCCGCGCCGACGAGCATGAAGAGCTGGCTCGAATGCGGCGCCGCCGCCTCCCAGATGGTGAGGCGGCCCGGAATGACGTCGGGCCAGATCGAGATTGCGAGCCCGGCCATGGAGAGCAGGAACAGCGCCAGGGTCAGCAGGAAGGGCAGCCAGTCGCGCTTGCCCGTCAGCGAGCGCCACAGGCCGAAGGCGGCCGCGGCGACGAGGAGCGGCATCGGGATGGTGACGATGAGCCCGGGCCATTCGAACCAGCGGTGGAAATATTGCGGCAGGATGGTTGGCGTGTAGAGGCTGACCGCGCCGATCGCGGCGAGCAGGAGCGGCGCGAGGACGGTCGCGTGGCGGCGGGCCCGCGCCTGCAGCGGCCCTTCGGTCTTCCAGATCAGCCAGCAGGCGCCGAGCAGGGCATAGCCGATGACCAGGCTCGCCCCGGTCAACAGGCTGAACGGGGTCAGCCATTCCCACCAGCCGCCGGCATAGGCCCGGCCCTCGACGGTGATACCCTGGAGCAGGGCCCCGAGCGTCACCCCTTGCGCGAACGTCGCCACGGCCGAGCCCAGGCAGAATCCCAGGTCCCAGAATCTGCGGTGGCCGGGGTCGCGCCAGCGATATTCGAAGGCGACGCCGCGGAAGATCAGCCCGAGCAGCATCGCGATCAACGGTGCGTAGAGCGCGGGCAGCACGATCGCGTAAGCGAGCGGAAAGGCCGCGAGCAGCCCGCCGCCGCCGAGCACCAGCCAGGTCTCGTTACCGTCCCAGACGGGCGCGATCGAATTCATCGCCTGGTCGCGCTCGCTCCCCACCGGCAGGCGCGGGAAGAGGATGCCGATGCCGAGATCGAACCCGTCCATCACCACGTACATCGCGACCGCGAAGGCGATGATGCAGGCCCAGACGATGGTGAGGTCCATATCTACCCTCTCCCTTCAGGGGAGAGGGAGGGGCCCGCCGCGAAGGGCCTCCCATCAAAGTACCGCTTTGATGGGGACCCGAAGCGGTGGGAGGGTGAGGGAGTGAACGGCGTGAGTGGCTTCCTCCGCCGTTCCCTCACCCCAACCCTCTCCCCAAAATGGGAGAGGGAGAATGCCGGCGCACTTCCCATGGCCATCACCTCCCCTCCTCCCCGCTCCTGGCGACCGAGGCCGCCGGCGTTATGCCCGCGCTGCGGATCGGGCCGGCCTCCTGGGCGCTCTCGCCGGCGGCCGGCGCGTGCGCCATCAGCCGCAGGATGTAGAGCGTGCCCGCCGCGAACACGGCGAAATAGACGATGACGAAGGCGATCAGCGAGCCGGTGACGCCGGGCGCGGCGATCGGCGAGACCGCGTCGCGCGTTCGCAGCAGCCCGTAGATCACCCAGGGCTGGCGGCCGACTTCGGTGGTGACCCAGCCCGCGATCACCGCGACGAAGCCCGACGGGCCCATGACGAGCGCCATCCGGTGCAGCCATGTCCAGTCGTGCAGCTTCCCGCGCCACCGCGCGGCCAGGCTCCACAGGCCGAGCGCGAACATCAGGAAGCCCAGCCCGACCATGATGCGGAACGACCAGAAGACGATCGCGACGGGCGGCTGATCCGCCAGCGGAACCGTGTCGAGCCCCCTCATCGGCGCATCGGGATCGTGCTCCAGCAGCAGCGAGCCGAGATGCGGGATCTCGATCGGGAACCGCACGGTCTGCGCCGCCTGGTCCGGAATGCCGAACAGGTAGAGAGGGGCGCCGTGCGGATGGCTCTGGAAATGGCCTTCCATCGCCATGATCTTCACCGGCTGATGCTCGTAGGTGTTGAGTCCGTGCTGGTCGCCGGCGAAGATCTGCACGGGCGCGACCAGGGCCGCCATCCACATCGCCATCGAGAACATGGTGCGGACCTCGCTCGTCTTGCGGCCGCGGAGCAGATGCCAGGCGGCGACCCCGCCGACCGCGAGCGCGGTGGTGAGATAGGCGGCGAGCAATGTGTGGACGAGCCGATAGGGGAAGCTCGGATTGAAGACGATGGCGAGCCACGAGCCGGCCGGTACGAACTGGCCGGCTTCGTTGACCGCATAGCCGGTCGGAGTCTGCATCCAGCTGTTCACCGAGAGGATCCAGAAGGCCGAGATGAAGGTGCCGACCGCGACCATCAGGGTCGCCGCGAAATGGAGCTTGCGCCCCACCTTCTCCATCCCGAACAGCATGACGCCGAGGAACCCCGCCTCGAGGAAGAAGGCGGTCAGCACCTCATAGGCCATGAGCGGCCCGATGATCGGCCCGGCCTTGTCGGAAAAGACCGACCAGTTGGTGCCGAACTGGTAGGACATGACGATGCCCGAGACCACGCCCATCGCGAAGGCGATGGCGAAGATCTTCAGCCAATATTTGAACAGGGTGAGATAGCGCTCCTGGCCGGTCTTCAGCCACAGCCCCTCGAGCACGGCGAGATAGGAGGCGAGCCCGATCGAGAAGGCCGGGAAGATGAAGTGGAACGAGACGGTGAACGCGAACTGCAGCCGCGCCAGCAACAATGCGATGTCTGGGTCGCCCACCTCGGCCATTCTCCCTGAGCCGACCCTTCCTAGCGCAAGGCCCCGCCGGAATCACCCTGTCCCTCGATGACTCTCTCGTTCCGCCCTCTCAAGACCTCTCGGCACCGCGCATGCATGTTTGGTCGCGCCGGACGGCGGCTTCGTCACACGGCGCTTTGCCTTTGCCCGCCACGCGGCCAGGCGGCGAGGATGCGATGGACCCGCCCGTGAACATGATGATGACCCGTGACACCCTGCCAGACTTGCGGCAGGATCGATCCCCACAAATCCAGGGGCTCGCGCACTTCATGCCGCCATCGAAAAGCCATGCGCGCTGGGAGGATGCCCTCCGCTCGACGGTCGCCTTGTGGATGTTCGTGCTGCTCGTCTTCCTGCCCAAGATCATCCAGCGCCACGCCGGCGAGCCCTGGACCGGCGTCGCGCTCGATTGCGCGACCTTCCCGGTCTCGATGGCGCTGGCGATGATCATGTTCCTGGTTTCGCGGCCGACGATCGGCATGGCCTATCACTGGCGGGTTCCGATTCGGGCGGCCGCGGTGCTCGCCTTCGCCGCGGTGAACACGATCTTCGACCTGATCTTCCAGGGCTGGATCGCCAATAATGTCATGCAGACATGGGCCAATTTGCCCGCCGATTTCGGCCGCGCTTACACCTCGATGCTCAATTACATTCTCGTCTTCGGGGTCAACATGATCCTGTTCCACGTCAATTACGCCCGCCGCGCCGGGCTCCAGCAGGAGCGCCGGCTCGCCGAGGCCAATCTCGCCGCCCAGCAGGCCCAGCTCGCGGCGCTGCGCTACCAGCTCAATCCGCATTTTCTGTTCAACGCGCTCAACTCGATCTCCGCGCTCATCGTCACCAACCGCAACAAGGATGCGGAGGCGATGACCGGCAAGCTTTCGAGCTTCCTGCGCACCTCGCTGAACGCCGACCCCGCCGAACTCGTCCCGCTCGACGAGGAATTGGCGCTGACCGAGGAATATCTCGCCATAGAGAGCGTGCGCTTCGGCGACCGGCTCGGCGTGAGAATCGATTGCGAGGACCATGCCTGCGCCGCTTTGGTGCCGAGCTTCCTTGTTCAGCCGCTCGTCGAAAATGCGGTGAAGCACGGCGTCGCCCGTTCGAGCGCGCCGGTCGAGATCGCGATCGACGCCAAGCTGACCGGCGGCGCGCTGCGCATCACCGTCTCCAACTGCCTGACCGGGGGGGCACCGGACGCTCTGCCCGGCGCCGAGGGCGCCGGAGTCGGCCTCGACAACGTCCGCCACCGCCTGCGGGCCGTGTTCGGCAAGCGCGCCTCGCTGACCGCCGGCGCCAACGGCGAGCGCTTCGTCGCCACCATCTCCATCCCCGACGTCCAGCTGGCGCCGTAGGAAATCCTCCCCGGAACGGGGAGGGGGACCGTGCGAAGCACGGTGGAGGGGTCGACGGACTCCGAGCCGTCCCCTCCACCACGACGCTTCGCGCCGCGGTCCCCCTCCCCGTTCCGGGGAGGAATGATTGACTTGAGCCGCCTCGCGCCCGAAAGCTAAGCCGCTGGTTCGGGGGGCTCTGAGTCGATGCGCGTATTGCTGGTTGACGACGAATCGCTGGCGCTGGACAGGCTCAGCGCCTTCTTCGCCGATATCGAGGGCGTCGAGGTGGTCGGCCGCGCGGCGGACGGCAACCAGGCGCTGGAGCGGATCCGCGAGCTCAAGCCCGATCTCGTCATCATGGACATCCAGATGCCGGGCAAGACCGGGCTGCGCGCCGCCGCCGACATCGACGTCGATCCAAGGCCCGAATTGGTCTTCGTCACCGCCCACGAACATTATGCGCCCGACGCCTTCGAGGTCGACGCCGCCGATTACCTGCTGAAGCCGGTCCGCTTCGACCGGCTGCGCCAGGCCGTCGACCGCGCGCGGCGCCGCCGGGCCCAGCGCAGCTCCACCGAGCGCGCCGCCGAGCTCGAGGCGGAAGTCGCCGCCTTGCGCGGCAGCGGCGCCGTGCAGCCGCCGGGCGACGACGGCTTCTGGATCCCCGAGCGCCACGGCCAGCGCCGCGTGCCGCTGGACGCGATCGGCTGGATCGAGGCGGCGCGCGATTATGTGCTGCTCCACACGGAGCTGAGGAGTCATTTGCTGAGGATCACCATGGCGGCGCTCGAGGAGAGGCTGGCGGGCTCGGCGCTGCTGCGCGTGCACCGCTCCGCCTTCGTGCGGCCGGACCGCGTGGTGGAGGTGAAAAGGGAGGGCCGTTCCCTCGCCCTGGTGCTCGTCGACGGCGCCGAAGTGCAGGTCGGTCCGAGCTATGTCGCGGCGACGAAGGCCGCTTTGGGAATGGAATGAGTCTCTAGGTCGTTGACGACCGGGGGCGGCGTTTCGAACCTCCCTGCTGGAAGGACCTTCCGCCGCTCCCCGGCCTCCGGTCTTGGCGCATTGCGCGTCAGACGATGTAAGGGGTGGAGGTGCTGGCGGCGACCAGCAGCATGCTGACGAACAGTGCGGCGATGCCGGTCGAGATGTTGCGGAAGGAATCGGCGGTCATGGTCGTTCTCCTGGTTCATGCGACCCCGGTTCGGTGCCGCTGAATTCGGGATAGCCAGAAGCCCCCAAGTCCGCATCCGCCATGCGACAATCGCCGCGCATGTTTCGACGAGCAATACGAAACATCGACAAAGTCGACGCTTGCACCGACGAAATGATCCCCCCTTCGTCATCCCGGACTTGATCCGGGATCCATGAACACGGATTGCGAAGCCTCTCGCGGCCAGGGTGTCCCTGGACCCTGAATCAAGTTCAGGGTGACGAAGAGAATCAGAAGAAGACCGACCAGCCCGTCCGCTCCACGAGGGCCTCGAGCGCCGCCGCTCCCGCCGCGCTCGTGCCCGCTTCGTTGAGCGCCGGCGACCAGGCGGCGATGGCGCCGTGGCCGGGCGCGATGGCGAGGATGCCGCCGCCGACGCCGCTCTTGCCGGGGAGGCCGACGCGGAAGGCGAACTCGCCCGAATTGTCGTAATGGCCGCACAGCATCATCACGCTGTTGATCCGCCGCGCCCGGTGCGAGGGGCAGACGATTGCGCCGGTTTCCGGGTCGCGGCCGTCGAACGCCAGGAACAGGCCGGCGCGGGCGAGCTGGCGGCACGACATCGCCACCGCGCACTGCCTGAAATAGGCGCCGAGCACGGTCTCGACCGGATTTGCCAGATTGCCGAAATTGCGCATGAACCAGGCGAGGCTGCGGTTGCGCGCGCCGGTTTCGCTCTCCGAGGCCGCCATCTCCTCGTCGACCATGATGCTTCCGTCGCGCGCCTGTTCGCGGAGCAAGGCGAGCAGGGCCTCGATCGCCGCGTCCGCGCCGCCCTCCCCGATCAGCGCGTCGGTGACCACGATCGCGCCGGGGTTGATCAGCGGATTGCGGGGGATGCCCTTCTCGGTCTCCAGCTGGACGATCGAGTTGAACGCGCTCCCGGAAGGCTCGCGCCCGACCCGCTCCCACAAGCCGGTTCCGACCTTGTCGAGCGCCAGCGCCAGCGTGAAGAGCTTGGAGATGGACTGGATCGAGAAAGGCTCGTCGCAATCGCCCGCGCCGTGCACGACGCCGTCCGCGCCGGCGAAGGCGATGCCGAGCCTGGCCGGATCGACCCGCGCCAGCGCGGGGATATAGTCGGCGACCCTGCCCGCGGCTCTGAGCGGCGCGGCCGCCGCCAGCGCCTCAGTCAGGATAGGTGTCATTGGCCGCTTCTTGTAGGTCGTCGATCATAATATCGGTATCGTCCGACGCGTTCGCCCGGGCCAGCGGGTCATTGCGGATTGGGCGGAGCGCCCGCCGGCGGGGCAGGCGCCGGCGCCGGCGCCGCGGTCCCGGCGCCGGCGGGAGGTCCGCCGCCCATCATCGCGCCCATGATCTGCTGGAGCTGCTCGCGGGTCATGACCGGCCCGGGCAGGTCGAACCGGCTGGCGGCCACATCCTCGTTGCTGAACGAGTCGAGGACGAGCTTGTCGGAGATCCTGAGCGGCGTGCCGCGCGCGAGCAGCGTGCGGATCGAGGCGAACGGCGGCGGCTCCCCGCCCATAACGGCGGCCAGCGTCGGCCGCAGCGACTCGAGCAGCCGCACCAGCTCGCGCCCGGCCGGCGCCAGCCTGGCGTCGCCCGACAGGACGATCTCGACCGCAGGGCTGCGCGTCTCGCCGCTGACGATGACGACGCGGTAGAGGTCGCCGCGCACGCCGGCCACGGTTTCGGCGCCGCCGGGCACGACCTCGGCGCGCTGCGCCATCATCTGCTGCACGCCGCTGCGGGCCGAGCCGGCGGCGAGGCCGCTTGCCACCGGCGTGAGCAGGGCGAGCGCGTCGTCGAGGCGCGCGACGATCTGCTGCCCGGGCTGCGGCCCGTTGAGCGCGACATAGGTCACGCCCTGGCGGGTGATCAGCGCTATGCCCGGCGGCCGCGCGCCGGACGGACCGCCGCCGGGGCCGGAGATTTCGATCCGCGCCTGGCCTCCATCATCGGCCGTTATGGTCAGTCCCGGCGCATTCTCCCGCGCCTGCGCGGGCGCCGTCGGCGGCATCACGGCCCGGTAGCGAACGGTGACATCGGCCCAGGCGGGCGCGGACGCTCCCATCCCGATCAGCGCGAAGATAGCGAGCGAACGGCGCATGACGGCCCCTTTCCCAAAAGTCCCGAATTCGAACGGAGCTTATGCCTTAAGTGGGCGGCGGAGAAGAGAAATTGAAGGCCGGAAAATGGATGCCCCGCGAGGATTCGAACCTCGATAGACGGATTCAGAGTCCGTAGTCTTACCGTTAGACGACGGGGCAGCCGGGAGGGCCGCGAGATAGGCAGGGGGGCCGGACCTGTCAACGCGCCTGTCTTCGCCCTCATCGCCGCGCCGGTTTCCCGGGGGCGCTGCAGGCGCCGCGGCACGCCAGAGTCCAGGTTCTTTCAAGCAAACTATTGTTCTCGTATAGCTTGTAGCCTAGTCTCCCCGTGACCTCCGGGGGAAGGAAACCGGTGTGCAGCCGGGCGACAAGGAAAGCATAGCGCAAACGCTGGACGCGCTGGAACGCCTGATGCGGATGTTCCAGGCGGAGCGCATCATCTACCTGATGAGCGCGGCGGCGTCTTTTGTGCTCCTGATCTACGCCGCCTATTTGATGTTCAGCTCGGGGGCGGTCACCCCGGCCGAAATGGGCCTGATCTTTGGCGCGACCGGCGTCTCGGCCATTTCCGGCAGCCGCATCGCCTATTTCCTGAACAAGTCGTTCAACCTGATCGAGGACATCGTGCGCAACCTGACCGGGGTAGGGCCGCGCCGTGAACCCTGAACCGGGGAAGCCGGACCGGGAGGACGCTCTCGCTCTGATCGCCGGGATCGAGCGCGCGTCGCGGCGCAGCCGGCCTTTCTTCCTGTTCGGCCTGCTCGCCGTGATCCTCGGCTTCGTCAGCGTCAGCGTCTATCTCTACCAGGATCGCGAAGAAGAGCGCGCGCAAAAGGCGGAGCTCGAAAGGCAGGTCGCCGAGCTCAGCGGGACGCTGAGGCAGGCGCGCGACTTGCTGCCGGACCTCGACGACAGTCCGGCCGCGCGCGGCCGGCTGCGGAACTTGCTCCGGGAGGCGAGCAATACGGCCCGACTACTCCCCGCCGCCGTCGCCGCCGCCGAGTCCGGGACACTGGCCCCAGCCCAGGCGCCGCCTCCCATGGAAAAGACCCCGGCTCGGCTTGAACCCCCCAAGGCAGCGCCGGCGCCAGCGGCCGCCCCGCAGGCGGAACCCTATCGAGGGCCGCCGATGACCAGGGGGATGAGCGAAGTCCATATCGTGATCCACATCGCCGAACCGTCGCAGCTCGGTCCGGCTCGGGCCCTGGCTGGAACCCTCCGGTCCAATATCCTGCCCCATCGGCAACGGTTCAATGTCACATCCGCCACGATCGTTTCGCCGCAAGGAAATGTGCCGGCCGGCGACAACAGTGTTCGCTGCTTCGACCTCTGGTCTTGCGACAATGGCGAAAGATTGACCGCGATCATCAACGCAATGATGACGTCGCCGAGGTTTCAGTTCCGCCAGATGGGCGGCAGGCCTAGCGGTAACACGCTGATCACGCTCCAGATCTGGTTCGCGCCCGGGCCGGTCCGGGTCGTGCCGTTGGGATAGAGCGGGCGGCTCGAAGATCGTCGCCGGATGGGATCCGAAGCACGGTTAACCACCCGTCCTTGCCGCCTCCCGCCCCCTCATGTACAAAGGACCCAAGTCAGGGCGGCTTCGGCTTGCCCGAAACGAAAACATAACGAGAAGTCCGCATCGATGCCGCAGCAAGCCGTTCAGGCTCCGCAGGCGCCGGCTCCGGGACCGGCGGAGGAGCATCCCCAGGACCCGAATTCAGGCCGGCGCTGGACGCCGCGCCATACCTATGGCGCGATCGATCTCGGCACCAACAATTGCCGGCTGCTCGTCGCCCGCCCCACCGAGGACGGCTTCACCGTCATCGACGCCTTCTCGCGCGTCGTCCGCCTGGGCGAGGGCATGGCGACATCGGGCAAGATCAGCGAGGGCGCGATGGACCGCGCCGTCGCCGCGCTCTCCGTCTGCTCCGAGAAATTGCGCCGCCGCCGAGTCAGCCTGGCCCGCTCGGTCGCCACCGAGGCCTGCCGCCGCGCGGTCAACGGCCGCCATTTCGTCGAGCGGGTGCGGCGAGAGACCGGCATCTGCCTCGAGATCATCGCGCCGGAGGAGGAAGCGCGCCTCGCCATGTTGGGGTGCCACCGGCTGCTCGAGCCCGGCGACGGCCCCGCCTTGATCTTCGACATTGGCGGCGGCTCCACCGAATTGGTGCTGATCGACACCGACCGGGGCGAGCCCAGGATCAAATGCTGGTGGAGCGCGCCCTGGGGCGTGGCCTCGCTCACCGAGAGCGAGGGCCGCGACTTCGCCACCGTCGAGGAGCGGCTCGCCGCCTACGGGCGGATGCGCGAGCGCGTCCGCCACGCCTTCCGCCATTTCACCGAATTGCTGCCCGAGAAGAAGGACGACATCCGCCTGATGGGCACCAGCGGCACGGTCACCACCCTGGCCAGCGTCTACCTCGCCTTGCCGAGCTACGACCGCCGTGCCGTCGACGGCCTCAAGATGCCCGCCGCCGCGATGCGCGAGGTCAGCGCCACCTTGTCGGCCATGGACCATGCCGGCCGCGCCACCTTCCCCTGCATCGGCCAGGAACGCGCCGACCTCGTCGTCGCCGGCTGCGCGATCCTCGAGGCGATCATGGACATCTGGCCGGCCGAGACACTGGGCGTCGCCGACCGCGGCATTCGCGAAGGCATATTGCGCTCGCTCATGGCGAGGGACGGGCATTTGCTGTGAAAAAGATCCTCCCCGGAACGGGGAGGGGGACCGCGTCGCGCAGCGACGTGGTGGAGGGGACGGCTCGGAGTCCGTTTTCCCCTCCACCATGCTTCGCATGGTCCCCCTCGTTCCGGGGAGGATTTCGAACATGACCCGCCCCCCAACCAGCGCCAACAGCGGCCTTCGCACCCGCGTCAAGACCGCGAAGGGCCGCAAGATCGGCTCGACCCGCTGGCTCGAGCGCCAGCTCAACGACCCCTATGTGAAGCGCGCCAAGGCGGAGGGCTATCGTTCGCGCGCCGCCTATAAATTGATCGAGCTCGACGAGCGCTTCGGCTTCCTCAAGGGCGCCAGGAGGATCGTCGACCTCGGCATCGCGCCCGGCGGCTGGACCCAGGTCGCCCGCCAGCGCCTGCCGCAGGCAATGATCGTCGGTATCGACCTCTTGCCCACCGACCCGGTCGAGGGCGCGACCATCCTGATGATGGATTTCATGGACGATGCCGCCCCGGACCGGCTCCGCGAGGCGCTCGGCGGCCCCGCCGATCTCGTCCTCTCCGACATGGCCTCCAACACGGTCGGCCATCCGCAGACAGATCACCTGCGCACCATGGGCCTCGTCGAAGCCGCGCTCGACTTTGCCGCCGGCATCCTCCAGCCCGGCGGCGCCTTCGTCGCCAAGGTTCTGGCGGGCGGCGCCGATTCCGCCCTGGTCGCCGAATTGAAGCGCCGCTTCGCCACCGTCAAGCACGCCAAGCCGCCGGCCAGCCGCAAGGGCTCGTCCGAATGGTATGTGGTGGCGCAGGGCTTCAAAGGCTGAGCCCTGCCCGTCATCCCGGCGAAGGCCGGGATCTCGTGGAGACCCGCCGTGACTTCTTGTCCCGAGACCGCGCGCGCCGGGATAAATGGGGACAGTATATATTTTTCGGCGCGAAGCGTGAGCGGGGCCGAGGCCGCGGGCGAAAAAATATATACTGTCCCCATTTACCGTCATTCCATACTGTCCCCATTTACCGTCATTCCAGCGAAAGCTGGAATCTCTTTCCTTCCAGCGCATTCAAGAAGGGAGATTCCAGCTTTCGCTGGAATGACGATTCAATCCGGTCGAACCGTCTCTAGCTCCGCCGCCGCGCCCGCGCCTGGGCGATCGCCGCCTTGAGCGCGTCATAGCCGACCGCGCCCTGCAGCACCTGGTCGCCGACGACGAAGGTCGGCGTCCCGGTGGCGCCGATCGAGCGGGCCAGCTGGATATTGCGGGACAGCTCGGCGCGGGCCTCGGCATTCTCGGCCTCGCGCCGGACGCCGGTCTCCTGCACCGCCTGGACGACGACGCCTTCGCTCGGCCGGCCAAGCGCGAACATGCGGTCGTGAAAGGCGCGGAAGCGGCCCTGGCGCGCGGCGCCGAGGCTGACATAGGCCGCGGCCTGGCTGTCCGGCCCCAGCACAGGCAGCTCCCGCCAGACCACCTTCAGCCGCGGATCCTCCCTCAGCAGCCGCTCGACGACGGGGTTGGAGACGCGGCAATAGGAGCAGGCATAATCGAAGAATTCGACGAGGACGACGTCCCCATCGGCGGCGCCGGCCCAGGCGCTGTGCCAGGGGCGCTCGAACGCGGCCCGCTGCCGCGACACCGCCGAGGAGGCCTGGCGCTGCTCGAGCCGCTCCATTGCCTTGGGCAGCAGCTCGCCATGCTCGAGGATGTAATTGTGGACGATCGCCTCGGTCTCTTCACGGCCGGGCACGCGAACGCCGTAATAGAGCGCGACCGCCAGGCCGCCGATCAGCACGCCGCCGGCCGCTGCGGCCAGGCCCATCTTCCAGCCCCCGGGGGCCGGGCCCCCCGCCGCTTCCGCCATCAGCGGTTCCGCCCGCCGCGCTGGCGCTGGACGGCGTTGCGCGAGACCATCGAAATGTCCTGCGCCCGAATCCAGTCCGGCGTCCCGACCGGCAGGCCCATCATCGCCCGCTCCGCATTGGGCAGAGCGAATTGCGGCTGGCCGATCAGATTGTAGCGCTCGGCGGTGGCGAGCGCGGCGCGCGCCTCGTCGCCCTCGCGGTCGTATACGATGCCGAGCTGATACCATGCGAAGGGGTTGGTGTTGTCGCGGCCGACGGCGATGCGCAGCACCCGCTTGGCCTCCTCGAAATTGGCCGGATCCTCGGTCGAGATCAGGGCATGGCCGAGCAAGGCGGCGATCAGCGGCTGGTCGCCCGAGCGGGCGACGGCCTCGCGCAGCGCGATCACCGCGTCCGCGGCATGGCCGGATTCGAGCAGCACCTGGCCCCGAAGTTCGAGGAAATAGGGATCGTGCGGCGCGATCGCGACCAGCGCCGCGACCTCGCGATTGGCTTCGTCGGGATGGCCGGAGCGGTGATAGGCGTAAGCGCGGGCATAATGGCCGGGGACGGTACGGTCGCTCGGCGGATAGCGGCGCAGCACCAGAGCGGGATCGTCGACATAGCCCGACAATTTGGCTTTGACCCGCTGGAAGCGCGCCTCCAGCGCCGGATCGGTCCGCCGGTCCCAGGCCGGATCGCTTTGGTAATTGGTCTGGAGCACGGCGATCCGCTCGGCGTTGAGCGGGTGGGTGCGCTGGTAGCTGTTCTCCTGCGCGATCCCCATCCGGAATTCGATATTCTGCAGCCGCTCGAAGAAAGCGAGCGAGCCCCGCCCGCTGATCCCGGCGCGGCTGAGATAGAGGGCGCCGGCCTGGTCCGCGCTATTCTCCTGGATGCGGGTGAAGGAGAGGAAACGGCCCATCGCCGCCTGCTGGCCGGCGGCGATGATGCCCATGCCTGCCTCGCCGCCGCCCGCCGCGATCGCCGCGGCGCCGAGCAGCAGCGAAAGGATCATGATCCCGGTCGCCTGCTGCGCGCCTTCGTGGATGCGCAGGATATGGCCGCCGGTGATGTGGCCGAGCTCGTGGGCGATGACGCCCTGCACCTCGTTGACGTTGGCGGCGGCGGTAAACAGGCCCGAATGGAGATAGACGATCTGGCCGCCGGCGACGAAGGCGTTGATCTCGGGATTGCCGAGCAGGACCACCTGCACGTTTTCGGGCTGCAGGCCCGCGGCGATGATCAGCGGCCGCGAAATCTCGCGCAGCAGCGCCTCGGTCTCGGCATCGCGCAGCACAGCCTGCGCCGCGGCCGGCTGGATGCCCGCAGCGAAGCTGATCGCGAGCAGCATCAGCAGCCGGGCGAGCAAGGTCGCTGTCCGGTGCGTCCTGAAGGAAGCCTCAGCCATCCCGCTCGATCTCCAACTCAACGCCTGAACCCCAGATGAAGTCAGGCGCCAAAGGTGCGCTGCCACCAGCCCCGGCGCGGCGAACCGTCCTCGTTGACGCCCTCGTCGTCGCCGCCCTCGTCGGCGGGCGCGGCTTCGGCGGCTACGGCTTTCGGCGCGGCTTTCGAGCGGCGCCGCTTGGGCGGCGCGGCGTCGTTGGCGGCCTCCGGAGTCGGCGTCTCGGCTACGGGCGTGCCGACGGCGGCCTCGGCCGGGACCTCGACGGAAGCATCGGCCTTCTTGCGGCGGCCACGGGTCGGCTTCGGCTTGGGCGCCTCCTCCTCGGCGGGCGGTTCCGGGGCGGGCTCGGGCTCGGCCTCGGCCGTTGCTTCGGCGGGCGGGGCCTCGGCCTCGGCGGCCTCATCCTCGCCGCGCTTGCGGGCGCGGGGACGGCGGCGGGTCCTGCGGGCGGGCTCGGCGCCTTCCTCCTCGGCGGCCGCGGGCGCCTCCGCTTGCGCTTCCTCGCCGGCAATCGCCTCGTCGGCCTGGGCCTCGCCCTCGCCGCCCTCCCCGGGCTCGCCGGGCTCGCGGCGGCGGCCGCCGCGGCGGCCGCGGCGGCGGCGGCGCTTGCGGCCCTCGCCGTCGCGCTCCGCCCGCTCGCCGCGCTCGGCGCGCCGGCGCGGCTCGCGCGGCTCGTCCTCGGCCTCGGCCTCGGCCTCCGGTTCTTCCTCGTCCTCCTCCTCGAACTCCTCGTCGAGAAGGTCCTCCTCGTCCTCCACGGCCGGGGCGGGCGCCGCGGGGCGTGGCCGCTCGGCGGGCGGGGGCCCGTGCGATTCGACGTTCATCCGCGCGCCTTCGAGGCTCTCGTCGATCAGCACCTCGATCATCACGCCGTAGCGCGCCTCGACCTCGCCGATCTCCGCGCGCTTCTTGTTGAGCAGGTAGACCGCCGCCTCACGGCCCGCGCGCAGCACGATCCTGGAGCCGCGGCCGCGGCCGGCCTCGTCCTCGAGCATGCGCAGCGCCGAAAGACCGGCGGAAGACGCGGTGCGCATCAGCCCCGAGCCCTCGCAATGCAGGCAGGGCCGGGTCGAGGCTTCGAGCACGCCGGTGCGCAGCCGCTGGCGGCTCATCTCCATCAGCCCGAAGCTCGAGATGCGGCCGACCTGGATGCGGGCGCGGTCGTTCTTGAGCGCGTCCTTCATCGCTTTCTCGACCTTGCGGATGTGGCCGTTCGATTCCATGTCGATGAAGTCGATCACGACGAGGCCCGCCATGTCCCTGAGCCTGAGCTGGCGGGCGATTTCGTGCGCCGCCTCGATATTGGTCGAAAAAGCGGTCTGCTCGATATTGTGCTCGCGGGTCGAGCGGCCCGAGTTGATGTCGATCGAGACCAAAGCCTCGGTCGGGTTGATCACCACATAGCCGCCCGATTTCAGCTGGACGAGCGGCTGGTACATGGCGTTGAGCTGGTCCTCGGCGCCGTAGCGCTGGAACAGCGGCACCGGGTCGGCATAGTCCGTCACCCGCTTGACGTGGCTCGGCATCAGCAATTTCATGAACTGGCGCGCGTCGCGATAGCCGTCGGCGCCCTCGACGATCACCTCGTCGATATCCTTGTTGTAGATGTCGCGGATGGCGCGCTTGATGAGGTCGCTGTCCTGGTAGATCAGCGCCGGCGCCTCGCTCTTCAGCGTGTTCTCGCGGATCTCGTCCCAGAGCCGGGCGAGATAGTCGAAGTCGCGCTTGATCTCGACCTTGGTGCGCGAGAGCCCCGCGGTGCGCACGATGCAGCCCATGGTCGAGGGCAGCGACAGATCGGCCATGATCTGCTTCAGCCGCTTCCTGTCGGCGCCGTTGGAGATTTTCCGGCTGATCCCGCCGCCGTGCGAGGTATTGGGCATCAGCACGCAATAGCGGCCGGCGAGGCTGAGATAGGTCGTGAGGGCCGCGCCCTTGTTGCCGCGCTCCTCCTTGACGACCTGGACGAGCAGCACCTGGCGACGCCGGATCACATCCTGGATCTTGTAGCG
Organism: Allosphingosinicella sp.; assembly: GCA_035629975.1. GTDB lineage: Bacteria > Pseudomonadota > Alphaproteobacteria > Sphingomonadales > Sphingomonadaceae > Allosphingosinicella. The sequence continues at coordinate 34,330 of DASQLN010000011.1, forward strand.
GCGCCTGAGATTCTGGCGCTTGCGCCTCAGCGTCTCCACGGCGCTTTCCTCCGACGCGCTTTCGGCTTCCTCGGGCGGCGCCGGCGGCGTCTCGTCCTCGCCTTCGCCTTCGCCTTCGCCGGGCTCCTCGCCGTCGGCGGTCAGCGTCTCGGCTTCAATCGGCTCTTCCTCGGCCTCGACGATATGGTCGTCGTCATAATCGCCGTCATATTCGGCGGCGCGCAGGCGCTCCTCCTCCTCGGCATGCTCGGCTTCCTCGCGGAGCAGCGCCTCGCGATCCTCGCGCGGAATCTGGTAATAATCGGGGTGGATTTCGGAAAAGGCCAAAAAGCCGTGGCGATTGCCGCCATAATCGACGAACGCCGCCTGCAGCGACGGTTCGACCCGCGTCACCTTGGCTAGATAGATATTTCCCTTGAGCTGCTTGTGCTCGGCGGATTCGAAATCAAATTCCTCGATCCGATTTCCCTTGATCACGGCCACCCGGGTCTCTTCCTGGTGGCGCGCGTCGATCAGCATGCGCATGGTCATTAAGGTCACTCCACGCGCGCACGCCGCCCCCGGGGTTCCCGTCAAAGCAACGCTTTGTTGGGGTGGGCCCGAAAAAGAGAAGGTGCACGCGCTCGAATATGGACGGCCGCGCGGCGGACTGCGCACGCGCGTCGGATGTCCGGGTTGAAAGATAGAAATGTGCGTCTGCTGGACGGGACACGCCGGCCACCGGGGCCAAGCGAAGTCCGCCAAGCCCGCCGTCGCCATGAAGGCGGCGCGTCAGCCTGGAGGAAAAATGCCACATACAGCGTCAACCTAGCGGGCCGGCGCGAGGCCGGCGCAATTCAAATCGCGCCCGTCGGGGCTGCGATTTCATGCAGCTAGCATCTGGAGCCGCCCGCTACAACCGCCGCGCGGCGGCAAATGGGGGTTTTTGACCCTTTTCGCTGGACCCGGCCGCTTGGCGGACGGCAGAATGGGCGCGATGGACTGGCTCCTCTATTTGCTGCTGGCGCTGTTCTGGCCCGCGCCCGCGCCCGCGGCGGCGCCTGGGCAGGGCGTCACCATCGCGGTCGAGCCGTTGCGCGCCGACGAGCACGGGCCGCTCCCGCCCGTGACTCCGGCGCGCGGCACCAATCCGCCGCTCGTCGTCATCGATCCGGGCCATGGCGGGCAGGATCCCGGCGCCGCCTCGCCCTTCAGCGACCGGCCCGAGAAGGACATAACGCTGGCGCTCGGCCGCGCGATGCGCGACGCGCTCGCCGCCTCGGGCCGCGTGCGCGTCGCCTTGACCCGCGACGACGACCGCTATCTGGTGCTCGAGGACCGCTACCGCATCGCCCGCCGGCTCGACGCGGACCTGTTCATCTCGATCCACGCCGACGCCGCGCCCGAAAACGACCTGGCGCGGGGCGCCACCATCTACACCTTGTCCGAAGTCGCCTCAGATCGCGAGGCCGCCCTGCTCGCGCAGCGCCAGAATGCCTCGGACGCCCTGGGCGGCGCCCAGCTCAGCCCCGATCCGAACGTCAATCTGATCCTGATCGACCTCGCCCGGCGCGAGAGCATGGACGTCTCCGCCGAATTCGCGAGACTGCTCTACCGCGAGGCCGGTCCCGTTTTCCCCTTCCGCCCGATCTGGCACCGCTTCGCCGCCTTCATCGTGCTCAAGGCCCCGGACATCCCCTCGATCCTGTTCGAATCGGGCTATCTCACCAACGAGACCGACACCGCCTACATCACCTCGGCCCGGGGGACGCAGGAGATCGCCGAAGGCATGAAACGCGCGGTCGAGGCCCATTTCGCACGGCGCCTCCTCCCCCGCCGCGGCGGCGCCTAGTTACGGGGACACTATACTTAATTCGACCCTGCCCGAGAAAGTTACGGGGACACTATACTTAATTCCCTGGGCAGTGGCAATTAAGTATAGTGTCCCCGTAATTGTCGGCCTCATCAGCTCGCGCGCGGCGGCGAGGCCCTGGCGGCCGCCACTTCCGCCTCGATCTGGGCGGGGCTTTGGTTCAGGGCGGGGCCGAGCAAGGCGAGGGTGGCGTCGACGCCGACCGTCCGGCAGCTCGACTGGGTCAGGGGCGGAGATTCGCAGGCGAGCGGCGCATCTGCCTCGTGCGCGCCGGCGAAGCGGAAGGTCACGTCCTGGATCCCGCGCATGCCGCCGACCATGCGCTGCCTGCCCCGGAAGGAAACGATCTGGAGATAGGAAAAGCCCGCCGCCTTGGCCAGCACGGCGCCGCGGAATACGGCCATGTGCTGCGCGAAATCCTGCTCCACCATACCGTTCGCCTTGGCGCTCACCCGCCACCGCCCCGGACCTTCCGTCCAGTCCCGATAGCCGCCGGCGGTCATCACCGTCTGCGGGCCATATGCGGTGACGAAGGAGGAAGCGAGGGTGGTGCAGCCGCCGAGCGAGAAGCTGCACGCCGCCAGGAGAATGGTTCGCATCATGAGGCCCCCCGATCCGGCTGCCCGGATTAAGGGAAATTCCGGGGAACCTCAAGCACCTGTGCCGCCTGAAGCCGCGGCGGAGACGACCGCGACCGGACCCGCGGAGTCCACCGCTCGATCGCGTGCTGCGGCGGGCGCCGATTGCAAGTCGCGGCGATCGGAGTCATCATCATGCACCGCGACGGGGGTGGGATGGCGGACGTTTTCCTGAGCTACAAGCGCGAGGACCGTCCGCTGTGCGTGGCGGTCCACGATGCATTGGCGGCGCTGCGGCTTGCGGTCTGGTTCGACGCGCGGCTCGAGCTCGGGGTGCGCTTCGACAAGGAGATCGAGCGCGAGATCCACGAGGCCGCGGCGGTACTGGTCTTGTGGTCGCCCCAATCGGCGGCGAGCGACTGGGTGCGCGAGGAGGCGCTGGTCGGGCGCGACCGCGATTGCCTGGTCTCGGCGCGGATCGCGCCCTGCCAGCTGCCGATGGGCTTCAAGGCGGTGCAGACCGCCGACATTTTCGAAGGTGCGCTCGATGGCGCGAACGAAGCCTGGCTGCAGATGCTCGAACGGATCGGCCGGATCGTAGGCCGGCCCGGCCTCGCCGACTTCGTCCGCTGCGAGCGGGCCGCGGCCACGGACAGCTGGCAGGCCTGGCTCGTCAGCCATCGCGACGACCCGCTCATGCCAAGGGCCGTCGAGCTGCTCGCCGCGTCGGCGGGGCCGGATCTGCGCAAGCGGCTCGCCGAGGAGAATGCGCGCCGGATCATGCTCGAGGGCCAGGTGGAGGAATATCGCGCCACCCAGGAGGGCCATACGAGCCAGCTCAGGCAGACCGGCGCCGAGCTGGAGAAGATGCGCCGCGAGCGTCCGCCGCCCGCGCCGCCGCCGCCCGCCGCGCCGGACTGGGAGCGGCAGGCGCAGGCCGAGGCGGCCCGGATCGCCGCCGCGCAGGCCGCGCCGCCGGCCCCCCGCCGCCCGCGCCCGCCGGCGCCTGCGCCGCGATCCTGGTCGCACGGCAATGGGCCCTGGCTCCTCTTGATCGGCGCGAGCCTGCTTGTCGCGGCGACCGCGCTCGTCCTCATCCTGCTGCGGCGCGGCGCCGACGAATCCGAACGTGACGTCGCCGCCGCTCGCGTGCCGCCCTTCAACCAGGCTGCTCCCGCCGTCGCCGCGCCCGCGGCGCCTGTCCCCGCCCGGCCGGAGCCGGAGACGGGCCGCCGAGACTATCAGCCGATCCCCTCGCCGGCGGAGGAGGAGGCGCGCGCCCCTCCCGCGCCGCCGCTCTTCCCGGACTCGGCCTGGAGCTACGTCGCCACCGATACGAGCGGGAATGTCTATGCCGTGCGCTCGAGCGACCAAAGCGAGGGCTCCGAGATGCGCCGGCTGTGGGTGCGCGGCGATCACAGCGCCGATCAATCGATCATGCACCGTTATTCGATGACGCTCTGGGCGTTCAACTGCGTCGATCAGACCTTCGCCCTCACCGGCCGCACCAATTATCATGCCGACGGCCGGGTCGACCGCCGTCCGCTGCCCGACCCGCGCGTCTCGCGCCCTGTGATCGCCGCTTTGGGTGCCGTCGCCTGCCGCTAGCGCGAATCCCGGCCGCCCACCGGGCAGCGCGCAGCGAACGCCTTCACCTGCCCTTAAGCTTCGGCTAGACCCGCGCCGATGACCAGCGAGCAGGCTTCAGAGCGTATCGTCATCCGCCGGGACCGGGGCCGCTTCGGCGGCGCCTTCGAATCGGCGGGCGGCTTTTTCCGGGCAATTCTCGCGCCCGTCGCAGCGGTGCTGGGCGGCGTGCTGGCGGGAGTCAAATGGCTGTGGCGGCGCTGGTGGGGCAAGGTGATCCTGATCATCCTCTCCTTGCCCTTCCTCCTCTATGCATTGCTCTGGGTGATGTTCGCGCGCGACCTGCCGTCGCCCGAAAGCCTGCTCCATTACGAGCCGCCTTTGCCGAGCTACGTGCGCGACATCAACGGCGAGCCGGTGCAAAGCTTCGCCCGCGAACGCCGCGTCCAGCTCGCCTATAACGAATTCCCGGCGCGGCTGATCAACGCCTTCCTCGCCGCCGAGGACCGGACCTTCTTCGATCATGGCGGGCTCGATTATCCCGGCATGGCCGGCGCGGTCTGGGACTATGTCGCCAAATCGGGCAGCGGCGAGCGCGCCCGCGGCGGCTCGACCATCACCCAGCAGGTCGCCAAGATCTTCTTCGTCGGCGACGAATATTCGATCGGCCGCAAGATCCGCGAGGCCTTCCTCGCGCGGCGGATCGAGGCGACGCTCACCAAGGAGCAGATCCTCGAACTCTATCTCAACCAGATCTTCCTGGGGCGGAACGCTTATGGCGTGCAGGCGGCGGCGCGCGCCTATTTCAACAAGGATGTCGGCCAGCTCACGCTTGCCGAATGCGCCTTCCTCGCGACCCTGCCCAAGAGCCCGTCCAATTACGATCCGGTCCGCCGCCCGGAAGCGGCGCTCGAGCGGCGCAATTTCGTGCTGAGCGAGATGCTCCGCAACAACTTCATTACCCAGGCCCAGCATGACGAGGCGGCCGGCCAGCCCATGGCCACGGTGCGCGGCAGCCAGGACATCGTCCGCAACGTCGGCGGCTATTATATGCAGGAGGTCCGCCGCGTCCTCATCGACCGCTACGGCGAGACCGCGGCGCGCGGCCCGAACAGCGTCTATGGCGGCGGCCTTTGGGTGCGCACCTCCTACGATCCGCGCATGCAGCAGGCGGCCGAGACCGCCTTGCGGGACGGCCTCAGGCGCTACGAGAGCGGGCGCGGCTGGCGCGATCCGGGTCTCAGCATCGAGCTTGGAGGGGATTGGCGCTCGCGGCTCGCGGCCTCGGCTCTGGGGCCGGGCTATCCGAGCTGGCGGGCGGCGGTGGTGCTCTCGCGCGAGCAGGGCAGCCTCGCTCTGGGCTTCAGCGACGGCAGCCTCGGCGTGCTCTACCCGTCCGGCGCGGCGATGCCGAAGCGCGGCACCGCAACCTCGGCCTTCAACGCGCTGCGCCCCGGCGCGGTGATCGCGGTCGAGCGAGAGGGCGGCGAGTCCAGCAACGTCTGGGGCCTGCGCTCCATCCCCGAAGTGTCGGGCGGGATGGTCGTCGAGGAGGTCGCCTCGGGCCGCATCCTCGCCATGCAGGGCGGCTGGGACGTGCGCGGCTCGCCATTCAACCGCGCCACCCAGGCGCTGCGCCAGCCGGGCTCGACCTTCAAGCCGATCGTCTATGCCGCCGCACTGGACTCCGGCATGACTCCGGCCTCGATCATCGTCGACGGCCCGTTCTGCGCCAACAACAAATGCTTCCGCAATTTCTCGGGCGGCTATTCCGGGCCGCAGACGATGCGCTGGGGCCTGGAGCAGTCGCGCAATCTGATGACGGTGCGCGCCGCCAACCAGATCGGCATGGCCAACGTCATCCGCCGCTCCGAGGCGATGGGAGTCGGCAGCTACAGCCCCAATCTCGCAATCTCGCTCGGCGCCGGCGACACCACGGTCGAGCGGATGGTCAACGCCTTCGCCACCTTCGCCAATCAGGGCCGGGCGCTGACCCCGACCGTGATCGACTATGTCCAGGACCGGCGCGGCCGCGTCATCTGGCGCGCCGACACCCGCCCCTGCGAGGGCTGCAACGCGCCCGACTGGAACGGCCGGCCGATGCCGCGCCCGCCCTTGCGGACCCGGCAGGTGGTGGATCCGATGACCGCCTATCAGGTGGTCCATATGCTCGAAGGCGTGGTCCAGCGCGGCACCGCCACCATCCTGCGCGACCTCGGCCGGCCCTTGTTCGGCAAGACCGGCACCACCACCGGGCCGACCAACGTCTGGTTCGTCGGCGGCTCGGCGCAGATCGTCGCCGGCGTCTATATGGGCTTCGACCGGCCGCGCCCGATGGGCGGCTACGCCCAGGGCGGCACGCTCGCGGCGCCGATCTTCCGCCAGTTCGCGCGGACCGCCTTCGAAGGAATGCCGGTCCTCCCCTTCCGCGCGCCGACCGGCATCCGCATGGTCCGCATCGACCGCCGCTCGGGCCAGCGCGTCTACGGCGCCTGGCCGACCAACGATCCGCGCGCGGCGATCATCTGGGAGGCGTTCAAGCCCGAAAGCGAGCCGCGGCGCTCGATCGAGCGAGCCGCGGTCGAGGCCGGTGCCCGCCGCGCAGCCCCCGCCCGCGGCCCCGCCGCCGGCGACCGCCGCGACAGCGACTTCTTGCAAAGGGAGGGCGGCATCTACTAGGCCGCGACAAAGTCGCGGCCGTTTCCCGGCGAAGGCCGGGATCCAGTCCAGAAAAAGAAGTCTGGACCCCGGCCTTCGCCGGGGAACAGTCAGTGGAGTTCCCCATGCGCGCCGAAGCGCAAGCCCATGTCGACCAGATCGGCTCCGCCCTCGATCTCCTGCGCCGGTTCCTCGACTGGGACCGCGCGCTGAAGCGGCTGGCCGAGCTCGACGCGCAGGTCGAGGATCCGAAATTGTGGGACGATCCCAGGGCGGCGCAGATCGTGATGCGCGAAAGGCGCAGGCTCGACGAGGCGATCGCCGCTACCCGCGCGATCGGCAAGGAGCTCGCCGACACGGTCGAGCTGATGGAGATGGCCGAGGCCGAGGACGACACCGCGATGGTCGACGACGCGGTCGCCGCATTGGCCGAGCTCGCCGAGCGCGCCGAGCGCGACAAGGTCGCCGCCTTGCTGGCCGGCGAGGCCGACGCCAACGACACCTATATCGAAGTCAATGCCGGCGCCGGCGGCACCGAAAGCCAAGACTGGGCCGAAATGCTGCAGCGCATGTACACGCGCTGGGCCGAGCGCCACGGCATGAAGGTCGAGCTGGTCGACTATCATGCCGGCGAGCAGGCGGGGATCAAGTCGGCGACGCTCATGATCAAGGGCGAGAACGCTTACGGCTATGCCAAGACCGAGAGCGGGGTTCACCGCCTGGTCAGGATCAGCCCCTATGATTCGAACGCGCGGCGCCACACAAGCTTCTCGAGCGTCTGGGTCTATCCGGTGGTCGACGAGAATATCGACATCGAGGTCGTCGAGAGCGAGCTTCGGATCGACACCTATCGCGCGTCGGGGGCGGGCGGCCAGCATATCAACACCACCGACAGCGCGGTGCGCATCACCCACCTGCCCACCGGCATCGTCGTCCAGTGCCAGAATCAGCGCTCGCAGCACAAGAACCGCGCCGAGGCGATGAACCAGCTCAAGGCCAAGCTCTACGAGGCCGAGCTGCAGAAGCGAGAGGTCGAGGCCAATGCCACCGCCGCGGCCAAGACCGACATCGGCTGGGGCCACCAGATCCGCTCCTACGTGCTCCAGCCCTATCAGCTGGTGAAGGACCTCAGGACCGGCGTGACCTCCACCTCGCCCGGCGACGTGCTCGACGGCGATCTCGACCGCTTCATGGCCGCCGCTTTGTCGCAACGCGTCACCGGCGAGAAGATCGAGGTCGACGATGTGGACTAGGGCGACCCTGCCAGCGCTGCTGCTGCTCGCCGCCTGCGGGGGCGGCGCCGCCAACAACCAGGCCTCGGTCTTTCCCGAGCCGCACCGGCCGGTCGCGCCGATCTCCTCGCGCTACCTAAACGAGGATGCGCGCGAGAGCGTCGGCGAGTTCGAGACGGTGGCCCGCCTGGCCGAGGTCGCCCCGCGCATGTCGGTCGCCGACATCGGCGCCGGCGGCGGCTATTATACGGTGCGGCTGTCGCCGATGGTCGGGCCGAAGGGCCGGGTGCTCGCCGAGGACATCGTGCCCGAGACGATCCGCGCGCTCGGCCAGCGCATCCAGCGCGAGCGGCTCGACAATGTCGCCATCCGGCTCGGCCAGCCCCACGATCCGCAGCTGCCGGCGGGCTCGTTCGACCGCATCTTCATGATCCACATGTATCACGAGATCGCCCGCCCCTCGGAATTCCTGTGGAACCTGAGGTCCGCGCTCAAGAGCAACGGCCGGATCATCGTCGTCGACGCCGACCGGCCGACCACCCAGCACGGAACGCCGCAGCGGCTTCTGATCTGCGAGTTCAACGCGATCGGCTATACGCTGACCCGCTTCGAGAGGCTGCCGGACAGCGAATCCTATTTCGCCCAGTTCGAGCCCCGCGGCCCACGGCCCGAGCCCGGCAGCATCCCCAGCTGCAATCCCTGACCTAGTTACGGGGACACTATACTTAATTGCGGACGGTGATGCAATTAAGTATAGTGTCCCCGTAATTCACGCGTCCGCCGGGTTCTCGGTGACCTGCACGCGCTAGAGGAGCCCCAGCTCCCGGAAGCTTCGGCTCTCGCCGCCGGCGAAGATCAGATGGTCGTGCAGCGTGATGCCGAGATTATGCGCCGTCTCGGCGAACTTGTGGGTCGCCGCGATATCGGCCTTGCTCGGAGCCGGATCGCCGCTCGGATGATTGTGCGCCAGGATCAGGCCCATCGCGTCATGGTTCAGCGCCGCCCTGAAGATTTCGCGCATCGGGAGGAGGATCGTGTCCCGCCCGGTCACCGCATGCGAGTCGACCGCGATCACCCGCCTGCCGCCATCGAGATGAAGCACGGCGAGCCGCTCGCCGTCCAGATCGGCGAAAAGCGGCGCGAGCAGCTCGGCCGCGTCGCGGGCGCTCGCGACGGCCATCCCTCCCCATGCCACCCAGGCGCCCCGCGCCGGTGCCGAACCGAGTCCGTTTCGGACTCCATTTTGGATTGGAATGCCCGGCCGCGACGCGTCATAGACCGGAGCGATGCAGCCCTATCTCGACCTGATCCGCCGCATATTCGACGAAGGCGTCGAGCAGCAGGACCGCACCGGCACCGGCACGCTCTCCGTGTTCGGCCACCAGATGCGCTTCGATCTGGCGCGCGGCTTCCCGCTGCTCACCACCAAGAAGCTCCACATCCGATCGATCCTGATCGAATTGCTCTGGTTCCTGAGGGGCGAGACGAATGTCGGCTGGCTGAAGGAGAACAGAGTCAGCATCTGGGACGAATGGGCGGACGAGACCGGCGAGCTCGGCCCCGTCTACGGCAAGCAATGGCGGCGCTGGGAGGCGGGCGACGGCAGCGAGATCGACCAGATCGCAGGGCTGATCGAGACGATCAAACGCGAGCCGGGCTCGCGGCGGCAGATCGTCTCGGCCTGGAATCCCGGGGACCTGGGCAGGATGGCGCTGCCGCCCTGCCATCTCATGTTCCAGACCTACGTCGCCAAGGGCCGCCTTTCCCTGCAAATGTACCAGCGCAGCGCCGACGTCTTCCTGGGCGTCCCCTTCAACATCGCCAGCTACGCGTTGCTGACGCACATGCTCGCCCAGCAAACGGGGCTCGAGCCGGGCGACTTCGTCTGGACGGGCGGCGACTGCCATCTTTATTCGAACCATCTCGACCAGGCCCGCGAGCAGCTGGGCAGGGACCCAAGGCCGCTGCCTGCCCTCAAGCTGCTCCGCAGGCCCGCGAGCATCGACGATTACCGCTTCGAGGATTTCGAAATCGGCGGCTACGACCCGCACCCGCACATCAAGGCGCAGGTGGCGGTGTGAGCATCGTTACCCTGGTCGTGGCGCGCGCCGAGAACGGCGTGATCGGACGCAATGGAGGATTGCCCTGGCGCCTCCCGGCCGACCTCAAACATTTCAAGGCGGTCACCATGGGCAAGCCGATGGTGATGGGCCGCAGGACGTTCGAGAGCTTGCCCGGCCTGCTGCCCGGCCGCCGCCATATCGTCCTGACGCGCGACCCCGAATGGCGGGCGGATGGCGTCGAGGTCGCGCGGGACGTGCCGGACGCACTTCGAATCGCCGATGCCGCGCAGATTTCGATCATCGGCGGCGCCGAAATCTTCCAGCTGTTCCTGCCGCTCGCCGATCGCGTCGAGCTCACCGAGGTGCACGCGCGTCCCGAAGGCGACACCTTCATTCCGGCCTTCGATTCGATCCATTGGCGGCAACTCGGGCGCGACTCCCATCCCGCGGCGGACGGGCAACCGGCATTCAGTTTCATCACCCTGGGCCGGGCTAGCAGCTAGGCATAAGCCACGCCGCTTCCTATAGGCCTTCCCATGGAGCGCCTGGACGGGGGCTCGGCGGTTCCGGACGCGTTTCGCGGCGGCATCGTTGCGCTCGGCAATTTCGACGGATTTCACAAGGGTCACCAGGCGGTGGTGGGCCGCGCCGTCAGCCGCGCCCGCGCCGAGGGCCGGCCGGCATTGGTCGCGACCTTCGATCCGCATCCTGTCCGTTTCTTCAAGCCGGACCTGCCCCCCTTCCGCCTCACCACGTTGGACCAGCGCGAGCGCCTGTTCGAAGCGGCGGGGGCCGACGCCATGCTGGTCTACCAATTCGGGGCCGAGCTCGCCCAGGTGACCGCGCCCGATTTCGTCGCCGACCATCTGGCCAGCCGCGCCGGCGCCGCGGGCGTCGTCACGGGGGAGGATTTCACCTTCGGCCGCGGCCGCGGCGGCAATGTCGAGGTGCTGAAATTGCTCGGCCAGGCGAACCGGCTGTCGGTCGACGCCGTCGCGCCCGTCGACGAGGGGGGCGAGCCGGTCTCGTCGAGCCGCGTCCGCGAGGCGCTCGAGGCGGGCGACTGCGCCACCGCCGCCCGCCTCCTCACCCGCCCGTTCGCGATCGAAGGCGTGGTCGAGCATGGCGACAAGCTCGGCCGGCAATTGGGCTATCCGACCGCCAATATCCCGCTCGGCCCCTATCAGCGCCCGCGCTTCGGCGTCTATGCGGTGCGCGGACGGCTTGCCGACGGCACCCGCCTGGAGGGCGTCGCCAATCTCGGCACGCGGCCGATGTTCGATCCGCCGAAGGAGCTGCTCGAACCCTATTTCTTCGATTTCGAAGGCGACCTCTACGGCAGACAAGTCGAGGTCGAGCTGATCGCCTTCCTGCGCGACGAGGCGGCGTTCGAGGATCTCGACGCGCTCAAGGCGCAGATCGCGCGCGACTGCGCCGGCGCCCGCGCGGCGCTCGCCTCGTGACGGCGATCCCGACGCTCCACACCAGGCGGCTGATCCTGCGCGCGCAGCGGCCGGGCGACACCGAGCCCCTGATGGCCGCCTTCGCCGACGACGGTTTCGCGCGCTTCATCACCCGCCAGAAGCGCGGCCTCGACCGGGTCGAGGCCTGGCGGCTGGTCTCGCTGGTCGCCGGCAGCTGGGCGGCGGTCGGCTTCGGCATGTGGATCGCGGAGGAGCGCGCGAGCGGACTCGCGGTTGGCCGGCTCGGCCCCTGGCAGCCCGAAGGCTGGCCCGATTTCGAGATCGGCTGGGCGATCTTCCCGGGCCACCAGCACAAGGGCTATGCGCTCGAGGGCGCCGCGGCGGCGATGATCTGGGCGCACGAGGCGCTCGGCCGCGACCATGTCATCCACCTGATCGATCCGGCCAATGCGGCCAGCGCCCGCGTCGCGCAAAGGCTGGGCGGGCGGCGGACCGGCCGCTGGCTGGTGCCGAACGGGGAGGAGGTCCCGGTCTGGACGACGATCTGGAACGACTTCATCGGGACGGACGCCTATCGGAATCACGCTGGCGCGCCGAGCGGGTAGCATTCGCGGCCCTCCCCCGCTAAGTCCGCCCGCAATGTCCGAAAAACCCGATTACAGAGCGACCGTCTTCCTGCCGAAGACGGACTTCCCGATGAAGGCCGGCCTTCCCGCCAAGGAGCCGGGCCTCCTCGCGCGCTGGGAGGAGATGGGGCTCTACCGCCGCCTTCGCGAAGCCCGCGCGGGCCGCGAGAAGTTCATCCTCCACGATGGTCCGCCTTACGCCAACGGCGACATCCATATCGGCCACGCCCTCAATCATGTGCTGAAGGACATGGTGGTGCGCACCCAGACCCTGCTCGGCAAGGACGCGCCCTACGTGCCCGGCTGGGACTGCCACGGGCTGCCGATCGAATGGAAGATCGAGGAGCAGTACCGCAAGAAGAAGCTCGACAAGGACGAGGTGCCGCTGACCGAGTTCCGCGCCGAGTGCCGCGCCTACGCCCAGCATTGGGTCGACACCCAGCGCGAGCAGTTGAAGCGGCTCGGCATCGGCGGCGACTGGGACAATCCATACCTGACGATGGATTTCGAGGCGGAGGCGACGATCGTCGCCGAGCTGCTCAAGTTCGCGGAGAGCGGGCAGCTCTATCGCGGCGCCAAGCCGGTGATGTGGTCGCCGGTCGAGAAGACCGCGCTCGCGGAAGCCGAGATCGAATATGAGGACATCGTCTCGACGCAGATCGACGTCGCGTTCGAGATCGTCGAGAGCCCGATCGAGGAACTCCGCGGCGCCCATGTAGTGGTGTGGACGACGACGCCTTGGACGATCCCGGTTAACCAGGCAATCGCCTATGGAGCAGACGTCGAATATCAGCTTTATGAGATTGTCGCCGGCGGACGA
>DASQLN010000012.1:0-110821 GCA_035629975.1 Allosphingosinicella sp.
TGGCTCCAAAGGCGGCGTAGGGGCGGCGCACCTGGCGCGCTTGCCCGGTGAAGTGCCACCCTTGACCGTGCGGAGGCTTCATGGGAAGCCACGCCAGGCCTTCAGCGTGGGAGTGGAGCGTGTTGCGCGTAGGAATCATCGGCTGGCGAGGGATGGTGGGTTCGGTCTTGATGGATCGGATGCGCCAGTGCAGTGACTTCGAGGGCATCGAAGCCACGTTCTTCTCGACCTCGGACGTGGGTGGTAAGGGTCCAACGATCTCCGGCAAGGCCCATGCTCTCGAGGACGCCCACGACATCCAGGCACTCAAGCGGCATGACGTGCTGATCTCGTGCCAGGGCGGCGCGTACACGACCGACGTGATCGGGCCGCTGCGTCAGGCAGGCTTCACCGGCTACTTCATCGACGCGGCCTCGACGCTGCGGATGGACCGCGACGCAGTGTTGATCCTGGATCCGGTCAACCTCGACGTGATCAAGCAGGGTCTCGCGTCGGGCTTGAAGACCTACGTCGGTCCCAACTGTACCGTCAGCTTGATGCTGATGGCGATGCACGGCCTGTTCAAGGCCGGCCTCGTCGAGTGGGTCAGCTCGATGACCTACCAGGCGGCCTCCGGCGCGGGCGCGAACAACATGCGCGAGCTGATCGCCCAGATGGCGGCGGTCGGGCAGAGCGCGCGGCAGCTCCTCGACGACCCTTCGGCGAGCGCGCTCGCGCTCGACGCTCACGTGTCCGACACGCTGCGCTCCGCGGCATTCCCGACCGAGCACTTCGGCGTTCCGCTCGCGGGCAGCTTGATCCCGTGGATCGACAAGCCGGTCGAGGATGGCCAGACCAAGGAAGAGTGGAAGGGTCACGTCGAGGCGAACAAGATCCTCGCGACGCGCACACCGATCCCGGTCGACGGCATCTGTGTCCGCGTCGGCTCGATGCGCTGCCACGCGCAAGGCGTCACGGTGAAGCTGAACCGCGACGTCCCGCTGCCCGCGATCGAGGGCCTGCTCGCCGAGGCCAACTCCTGGGTGAAGCTGATCCCGAACGAGCGAGAAGCGACTGCACGCGGGCTGTCCCCTGCAGCTGTCAGCGGCACGCTCGAAGTTCCAGTCGGTCGCGTGCACAAGTTGCGGATGGGTCCGACCTATCTCGGCGCGTTCACTGTCGGCGACCAGCTGCTGTGGGGCGCGGCCGAGCCGCTGCGCCGGATGCTCCGCATCCTGCGCGACCACCTCGGCGCCTGAGCGGGCGGTCTTTCCAGGCTTCCCTGGTGCGTTCGTCCTGCCCCGGTCGGAAACGGGCTAGTCCCCTCGCATATCTCGACACGGCCTCGTCCTCCCGCCCTGCGGGCGGCGAGGATCCACGGCGCCGAATCTTGTGCCCTACATGCTCCCGGCCCTCAGCTGCAGCCGCCAGCTGCTGGATGTTGCTGGTGGGGTCACAGCAACGTAGCTTGGGGGCATGACTCTTTCCCGAGGGCTCGGCGCGATCCTCGGCCTCTGCGCTGGCCTCCTCGGGCCGCTCGTCGGGTCGCTCGCCGCCGACAGCAGCGCCCGCACTCCGGTCGACATCACGCTGATCGAGACGGTCAACTTGCCGTTTCAGAGCCCCGAGGTGATCGTCAGCTCGGTGGCCGCGCTCGAAGAGGTCCGTGTCGACGTGCTCGTGAACGGCGCGACCGTGACGAACGCCACGTACAATCGGCTCGAGGCGAACAGCCCGCGCTCGCTGACGTGGGAGGCGAAGCCCGGCAGGTACCACTGCGAGGTGCGCGTGCGCGGCGCGACCGCACGCGGTCCATTCACTCAGAGCGCGCAAGCCACGATCGACGTCGTTCCGGCGCTCGCCATTTCGTTTGGTCCGGCCGACGTCAACTTGACGCGGCGAACGCTCGAGTTTCGCGCAGCGAGCGACGTCGCGTTCGTGCAGCTCTCGATCTACGACCTCGATGGCCATGAGTTGCATCGCGCCACTCACCGCTTCGATCACGATCGACCCGGCAAGCCGAGCCAGGTCACCTGGCCTCGGCTGACCGAGCCGGTCGCGCGTCTCGCGCTGCGCGTCTTCGGCAGCGCCGATACCTGGGCCGACGTGGAGTGGGCGCCGATCCAGATCGAGGTGCCGCACGGTCCGATCTTCTTCGAGGACATGCTCGCAGAGGGCAACCAGCCGCAGCGCCTCGATCAGGCGTACCGAGACATCCTGAAAGCGCGGAAGGCGAACGCGAACCTGAACGGCCTGCGCCTTTACTTGCTCGGCGTTCCCGCGCACGCAGAGCAGGCCGACCTCGCGGCGGAGCGTGCCCGGGCGTTCGGTAAGTACTTGAGGGGACGCGGTTTGGACCTGCCCATCCTCGTCGCAGCGAGCGGCGAGCCACAGCTCGATGCAGCGCAGAGCGGCGGTCAGCTGCAGGCGATCCTGTCCGTGCAGGAGCCGTCCAGTGCTGCCTGGGCGCTCCTTCGCTGAGCGCGGAACGGCAGAGGTAGAGGGGTCTCGACACGGTATCGCCGCCGCTCGCTGCGTTTCGCTTCTCGAAAGGAGGCCCACCCTTCCTTCGTCGCGCGCCTTTGCGAGCGGCGCCGATCCCGCGCCGATCTACGCAAGGAACCTCTGACTCAGGGGACTCGTGATTCTTCGACTTACACGCGCTCGATGAGCATCGCGATGCCCTGGCCCACGCCGATGCACATCGTGCACAGCGCGTAGCGCTTCTTCGTGCGCTGGAGCTGGTACGTCGCGGTCGTGACCAGGCGCGCGCCGCTCATTCCGAGCGGGTGGCCGAGCGCGATCGCACCGCCCTGCGGGTTGACCCGCTCGTCGTCGTCGGCGAGACCGAGCTGACGGGTCACCGCGAGGCCTTGCGCCGCAAAGGCTTCGTTCAGCTCGATGATGTCGATCTGATCGATGGTCAGGCCGGCCTTCTCGAGCAATTTGCGCGAGGCCGGAGCCGGCCCGATCCCCATCACGCGCGGTGGAACGCCCGCGACGGCCGAGGCAACGACGCGCGCCTTGGGCGTCAGCCCGAAGCGCTTCACTGCAGCCTCCGAGGCGATCAGCAGCGCGCAGGCACCGTCGTTGACGCCCGACGCGTTGCCGGCCGTCACCGTTCCGTCGGGGCGGACGATGGGCCTGAGCTTGCCGAGCGCCTCGACGCTGGTTTCGCGCGGATGCTCGTCGCGGTCGACGATCATCGGATCGCCCTTGCGCTGCGGGATCGAGACCGGGACGATCTCGGCCTCGAAACGGCCGCCCGCCTGCGCCGCCGCCGCTTTGGCCTGGCTGCGCACTGCGAAGAGATCCTGGTCGGCGCGCGACACCTGGAAGTCCTGCGCGACATTCTCGGCCGTCGAGGGCATCGTGTCGTCGCCATAGGCCTCGCGCATCTTCGGATTGACGAAGCGCCAGCCGATCGTGGTGTCGTACATCTCCGCGTTGCGGTCGAAGGCGCTTGTCGCCTTGGCCATCACGAAGGGGGCGCGGCTCATGCTCTCGGAGCCGCCGGCGATGAGCATGTCCGCCTCGCTGCCGCGGATCACCCGCGCCGCCATCGCCACCGCATCCATCCCCGACCCGCACAAACGGTTCAGCGTCACGCCGCCCGACGTGTCGGGAAGGCCCGCCAGCAGGCCGGCCATGCGCGCGAGGTTGCGATTGTCCTCCCCGGCCTGGTTGGCGCAGCCCAGGATGATGTCGTCTAGCTCGGCCCAGCCGACTTGCGGATTGCGCGCGATCAGCGCCCGTATGGGGATCGCCGCGAGATCGTCGGCGCGGACGGGCGCCAAGCTGCCGCCGTAGCGGCCGATCGGGGTGCGCACGGCGTCGCAGATAAAGGCTTCGGTCATTCGTCCTCTCCGATCAATGCTCCGCCCAGGCTGCGCGAGAAGCCGGTGAATTCGGCGATGGCGCGGCCGTCCTCGGTGCGGACGCTGACATGGGTGACGCCCGAGCGGCCGACAAGCGTCGCCTCGCGCCCCTCGGCGATCAGCACTTCGCCCTGCTTCGCCTGGTCGAGGAAGGTGATCGAGGCATTGGCGGCGACGCTCCGCAAGTTGCGGCCGTTGCAGACATAGGCGAAGGCGGTGTCGGCCAGCGCGAAGACCATGCCGCCATGGGCGATGCCGTGGCCGTTGAGCATGGCGGGCGTGAGCGCCATGCGGATCCGCGCATAGCCCTCGCGCGCTTCCTCGATCTCGATCCCCCAGGCGGGGCCGGTGCCTTCGGCGGCCAGCATCCCATGCGCGATCTTGTCCGCCAGTTCGTTTGGGGTCATGGGGGCGCCATGGCTTACGAAACCATCGAGTTCAAGCTGGAGGGCGGCGTCGCCCGGCTGACGCTGAACCGTCCCGAGCGGCTGAACAGCTTCACCGTGCAGATGCACGAGGAGGTGGGCGACGCGCTCGGCAAACTCGGCGATGCGCGCTGCCTGATCCTCACCGGCGCCGGCCGCGGCTTCTGCGCCGGGCAGGACCTGAACGACCGCGCGGTGGCCCCGGGCGAAAAGGTCGATCTCGGCGAGTCGGTCGAGCAACGCTACAACCCGCTGATCCGGACGCTGACTTCGTTGCCGATGCCGGTGATCGCGCGGGTCAACGGCGTCGCCGCAGGCGCGGGCGCCAACATCGCGCTCGCCTGCGACATCGTCATCGCCGCGAAGAGCGCGAAGTTCATCCAGTCCTTCGCGGCGATCGGCCTGATCCCGGACAGCGGCGGCACCTGGGTGCTGCCCCGGCTGGTCGGGCAGGCCCGCGCGCTCGGCCTGGCGCTGACCGGCGAGCCGCTGAGCGCGGAGCGGGCGGCCGAGTGGGGGCTGATCTGGAAGGCGGTCGAGGACGACCAGCTTGACGCCGAAGTGGACGCGCTCGCCGCCCGCTTCGCAGCCGGGCCGACCAGGGGCCTTGCGCGCATCAAGCGGATGATCCGCGAAAGCTGGGGCCAGAGCCTCGATTCCGAACTTGACCGCCAGCGCGACGCGATGCGCGAGCTGGGCTTTTCGGACGATTATCGCGAGGGCGTGGCGGCGTTCATGGAAAAGCGCAAACCGAATTTCACGGGGAAATGACATGCAAGACACGGAATCCGTTCGTCCTGAGCGAAGTCGAAGGGCGTATGTGATGAGTCCGTGCCGGCGCCCCTCGACTACGCTCGGGACGAACGAGGCTTTTGTAGAGGTTCACCAATGAAGACGCTGAAGCTCTTGAACTACGCCGCCGACCGCTGGATCGCGGGCGATGGCGGCCTGGCCGACGTCCACAACGCCGTCACCGGCGAGGTGATCGCCGAGACCGGCAGCCAGGGCCTCGATTTCTCGGGCATGCTCGACCACGCCCGCAAAGTCGGGGCCCCCGCGCTGCGCGCCCTCACCTTCCACGAGCGCGCGCATATGCTGAAGGCGCTCGCCAATGCGGTGATGGCGCGCAAGGAGGAATTGTACGAGCTGTCCTATGCGACCGGGGCGACGCGGGGCGATAGCTGGATCGACATCGAGGGCGGCGCCGGCACGCTGTTCTCCTTCTCCTCGAAAGGGCGGCGCGAATTGCCCAACGGGCGGGTGCTGATCGACGGCGCGATGGAGCCCCTGTCGAAGGGCGGCAGCTTCGTCGGCCAGCATGTCTTCACCCCGCTGCAGGGCGTCGCAGTCCATATCAACGCGTTCAACTTCCCGGTCTGGGGGATGCTCGAGAAGCTCGGGCCGACCCTGCTCGCGGGCGTCCCCGCCATCGTCAAGCCGGGCTCCTCGACCGGCTACCTCACCGAGCTTTGCGTGCGGATCATGATCGAGGCGGACGTGCTGCCCAGGGGCGCGCTGCAGCTGATCATGGGATCCACCGGCGACCTGATGGATCACCTCACCTGCCAGGACGTGGTCAGCTTCACCGGCTCGGCGGCGACCGCGATGAAGCTGCAAATGCATCCCGTGATCGCGCGCGAAAGCGTGCGCTTCGTCGCCGAGCGCGACAGCCTCAACGCCTCGATCCTGGGGCCCGACGCGGAGCCGGGAACGCCGGAATTCGACCTGTTCGTGAAGGAGGTCGCGCGAGAAATGACGGTCAAGGCGGGGCAGAAATGCACCGCCATCCGCCGCGCCATGGCGCCCGCGCGGCATCTGGACGCCGTCCAGGACGCGCTCGCCGAACGCCTCGCCAGGGTCAGGATCGGCGACCCGCGCGAGGAGGGCGTGCAGATGGGCGCGCTCGCCAGCCGGGGGCAGCTCCATTCGGTCCGCGAAGCGGTCGACGAGCTCAGCAAATCCGCGCGCATCGTCTCGGGGGACCCCGATATCTCCCCGGTCGCCGGCAACGGCGCCTTCATCGCGCCGATTCTGCTTCGCTCGGACGATCCCTGGGGCTCGCCCGCGGTGCACGACGTCGAGGCCTTCGGGCCGGTCTCGACGCTGATGCCGTACAAGGATCTCGACGACGCGATCGCGCTCGCCAATCGCGGCATGGGCAGCCTCGCGCTGTCGCTCTTCACCTTCGACCCGCAGACCGCCGAGGCGTTCGTGCTCGGCGCCGGCGCCTATCACGGCCGCATGGTGATCCTCGACCGCACCTCCGCCAAGGAATCGACCGGCCACGGCTCGCCCCTCCCCGTCCTGGTCCATGGCGGCCCCGGCCGCGCCGGCGGCGGCGAGGAGATGGGCGGCGTTCGAGGCGTGAAGCATTATATGCAGCGCACCGCGCTCCAGGGCAGTCCGGCGGTGCTTGCGAAAATCATCGGCGAGTATCTGCCGGGCGCGGACCAGATCCCGGCCGAAATCCACCCATTCCGCAAGCGCATCTCGGAACTCGAGATCGGATACACGCTGAAGACCGCGAGCCGGACCGTGACGCTCGCGGATATCGAGCATTTCGCGCATTTCACCGGTGACAATTTCTACGCCCATATGGACGACGAAGCCGCCAAGGCGTCGCCGATCTTCGGCGGCCGCGTCGCCCACGGCTATCTGATCCTCTCCTTCGCCGCGGGCCTGTTCGTCGATCCCGATCCGGGCCCGGTTCTCGCCAATACCGGCCTCGAGACCCTGCGCTTCCTCACCCCGCTCTATCCGGGCGATTCGATGCGGGTCGAGCTGACCGTCAAGTCCAAGTCCATCCGCGACGCGGAGAAAGGCGAGGTGCGCTGGGCGGTTGTCGTCTACAACCAGAAGGACGAGACGGTCGCGACCTACGAGCTTATGACGATGAACGTGCCTTAGGGGGAGAGAGACGCATGATCGAACTGATCGCCACAGAGGCCGCCTGCACCATTCAGGTCAACGTCACCTTCGGCCGGCAAACCCGGACCGAAACGCTGACCTTCGAATGCGGAGAATGAGCCACGCCATGCGCCGTGCCTTCGCAATTGCCCTCGTCCTCTCGTTGGCCACGCCGGCCTGCGCGCGGCAACCGGCGCCCGCGCAGAACGTAGCGGCGCCTGCCGCCGAGCCCGCTCCGCCCGTCTACAATTACCGGATCGTCGCCACCTATCCGCACGACCCGCGGGCCTATACGCAAGGCCTCGTCTTCCTCGACGGTCAGCTCTACGAGAGCACCGGCCAGGTCGGCCAGTCGACGATCCGCCGGGTCAACATCGCCGACGGACGCGTCCTCCAGTCGGTGCCGATCCCCGCCGGCCAGTTCGGCGAGGGCATCGTCGATTGGCGCGATCAGATCATCTCGATCACATGGCAGGGCGAGGTCGGCTATCGCTGGGACCGAGCCAGCCTGAGGCGCGTGGGCGAATGGCGCTATCCGGGCGAAGGCTGGGGCCTGACCCGCAGCGGAAGCGAGATCGTGATGAGCGACGGCACGGCGGAGCTGCGCTTCCTCGACCCGGCGACGCTCGCCGAGCGGCGGCGGGTGACGGTGACGCTGCAGGGCCAGCCGGTGCTCAATCTCAACGAGCTCGAATGGGTCGATGGCGAGGTCTTCGCCAACATCTGGCAGACCGGCTTCATCTACCGCATCGACCCGGCAAGCGGCCGCGTCACCGGCATTATCGACCTGCGCCCGCTCGCCGGGGAAAACACCACCGGCCCGGACAATGTCCTGAACGGCATCGCCTACGACGCCGCCCGTGACCGCCTGTTCGTCACAGGCAAGAACTGGTCGCGGCTCTACGAGATCAACCTCGTGCCGGCGCCCGCGGCGCGCTGACACCTGTCACAGTGAAGCCGTCATCCCGAACTTGATTCGGGATCCATGATCACGGAGCGTGAGAATTTGCATGGTCCGTGTTCATGGATCCTGACTTTCGTCAGGATGACGGGGCGAGGACGAGTCACCCGACCTCGATATCCTTGTCCGCCCGGTAATTCGCGAGATCGCCTTCGAGGAAGCGGGTATTCTCCTCGCGGAGCTTCGCCCCTTCATCGTCGTAGAGGAACGGCAGGAAGCAGAAGCGCCGCCCCTTGGTCACCGGCATCGCCTGGTGGAGCAGCGAGCAGGAGAAGACGATCGCGCCGCCGGTTGGCGCGCGATAGGTGCGCGGCCCATATTCGGGGAAATGGAGGTCGCCGCCCTCATAATCCTCCGCGTTGAGGTTGATCGTCACGGCGAAGCGGCGGTGCGCGGTGCCCTTCGACGTGTCGTCGCGATGCGGGCGGAAGTGGCCCCCCGTCTCGGCCTCGTAGCAGCCGACCAGCAGCCGCTCGACCCGGGTCGCCTTATATTGGAAGACGCGGCGGACCATCGGCAGCAGCCGGTGGATGATCCTGAGGTTGAGCTGCCGCGCCAGCTCCGTATCCTCGACCAGATAGTCGCGGCGGACCTTGTGGCGCGGATCGACGAGCAATTTGGTCATCCCGTCGACGTCGCGCATGAAGCCCGAATCCTCGCCGCCGTCGGCCTCGTAGAGGTCGATCAGCCGGCGGCAGAGCGGCGGCTCGAAGACATCCGGCACCGCCACCACCGGCGCCCAGTCCGGCAGCGGCGGCTGCGCGGCGAGCACGGCGAGCGCGTCGAGCGCCCGCGCGCTGTCGCTCAGCGGGAAAAGACCGCGCACCCTGAGCGCGCGGTCGAGCAGCAGCCAGTGGCCGCGATAGGCGCCCGGCGCGGCCTCGTCGGCGGCGCCGAAGGCGCGGCTCACCGCCCGGTCGTAATCGAGGAAGAAGCGTATGCCCGGTATCCGCCTGCGGATCCGTTTTTCGGCGGCGTCGGCGGGATCGACGGTGATCCCGAAAAAGGCGGCCTTGTCGTCGTCGAACAGGCCGCGCCTTTCCGCCATCGCGGCGAGCGCCGCCGCCGCCTGCGGATCGGCCGCGCTGCCGAAGAAAAGCAGCAGGATCGCCCGCCCGCCGGCGGAATCGAAGGCGTACCGGTCATTGCCCTCGAGCGTCGCGCAGCGGAACCAGGGGGCCGCCTCGCCCAGGCCGAGAGGAGTTTTGCGCGCGCCCGCCATGGGTTGAGGCTAGCGGCTCCGCGCCGGGCTGGCAATTTGCGCGCCTTGCGGCATAGCTTGGCGCATGATCGAGGGATTCGAGCTGGACCCGGGCTGGCCGCGCATGAGCCTTGCGGAGGTCGACGCCCGCCTGACCGGCCCGGGGGCGCGCTTCGAGATGGAGGAGGCGGTGATCCGCGGCGTGCCGACGCGGGTGTGGAAGAACGCGCCGCCTTCGCTGCCGATGCTGGCGCGCTTCTCGCGGATCCACGGCGACCGGCTGATCTGCATCTACGAAGACGAGCGCATCGGCTTCGAAGCCTCGTTCCGGGCGAGCGCCGCGCTCGCCGCCGAGCTCCAGCGCCGCGGCATCGGCAAGGGAGACCGCGTCGCGCTCGCAATGGTCAATCTGCCCGAATGGCCGATGGCCCTCTTCGCGATCACCGCGCTTGGCGCGATCGCGGTGCCGCTCAACGCCTGGTGGACCGGCGCCGAGCTCCAATACGGCCTCGCCGATTCGGGAGCCAAAGCGCTGATCTGCGACGCCGGGCGGGCCGAGCGGATCGCGCCGCACCTCGCCGCTCTGCCGGCGCTCGAGCATGTCATCGTCAGCCGCGCCGCCGCCGGCGACCGTCTCGAGGATTTGATCGGCACTCCCCACAGCTGGAAGGACCTGCCGGCCGCGGACCTCCCGGCGGTCGACATCCACCCCGACGACGAAGCTGGAATCTTCTATACGAGCGGCACCACCGGCAAGCCAAAGGGCGCGCTCGGCACCCACCGCAACCTGATGACCAACATCCTCTCCAGCGGCTACGTGACCGCTCGGGCGGCGCTGCGCCGGGGCGAGACGCCGCCTGAGCCCGCGCCCAGGATCGGCCTGCTCGTCATCCCGCTCTTCCACGTCACCGCCTGCTCGGCCAGCCTGATGGGCTCGATGATCGCCGGCAACACCTCCATCTTCATGCGCAAATGGGACACGTTGGAGGCGATGCGGATCATCGAGCGCGAACGCGTCCAGATAACCGGCGGCGTGCCCACGATCGCCTGGCAGATCCTCGAACATCCCGACCGCGGCAAGTTCGACCTCTCCAGCCTCGAATTGATCACTTATGGCGGCGCCCCCTCCGCGCCCGAGCTGGTGCGGCGGATCTTCGAGGAGTTCGGCGCGCTGCCCGGCAATGGCTGGGGAATGACCGAGACGATGGCGACGGTCACCGCCCATATCGGCGAGGATTATATCAACCGGCCCGACAGCGCCGGCCCCCCGGTGCCGGTCGCGGAGCTCAGGATCGTCGCGGCGGACGGCGTCACCGAGCTTCCGGCCGGCGAGGTCGGCGAATTGTGGGCGCGCGGCCCGCAGATCGTGAAGGGCTATTGGAACAACCCGAAGGCGACCGCCGAGACCTTCGTCGACGGCTGGGTCCGCACCGGCGACCTCGCCCTGCTCGACGAGGAAGGCTTCCTCACCATCGTCGACCGCGCCAAGGACATGATCATCCGCGGCGGCGAGAACATCTATTCGATCGAGGTCGAGAACGTCCTCTACGAGCATCCCGCCGTGATCGACGCGGCGCTGATCGGCATCCCCCATCACACGCTCGGCGAGGAGCCCGCTGCAGTGGTCCAGCTTGCCCCGGGCGCGTCCGCCACGGAGGAGGAGCTCAAGGCCTGGGTCCGCGAGCGGCTGGCGATCTTCAAGACGCCGGTGCGGGTGGTGTTCCTCGACCACCCTTTGCCGAGAAACGCGAACGGGAAAATCCTCAAGAAGGACCTGAAGGCCCTGTTCGCCTGAGAGTGGGCAAGCCCCAACATCGTTCGTCCCGAGCGCAGTCGAGGGGCGGCCGTGATGACTCCGTGCCAGCGCCCCTCTACTTCGCTCGGGACGAACGAGCCTTGGGTCTCTTGACTCATCCGTAAGCACCAACTAACCGTAAGCCATGGCTAACGCTCCTGCCTTTGCCGCGCTTGCCGAGCCGACCCGCCAGGCGATCGTGGAGCATTTGGCCGCGCGGCCGATGGCGGTCGGCGAGCTCGCCGATCTGCTTCCGGTCAGCCGCCCCGCGGTATCGCAGCATCTCAAGGTGTTGAAGCATGCCAGCCTGGTCCGCGACGAAGCCAGGGGCACGCGCCGCATCTATTCGATCGACCCGGCCGGGCTCGGCCAGATCCGCGCCTGGCTCGACCGATTCTGGGGCAAGGCGCTCGCGGCCTATGCCGAAGCCGCCGAAAGGGAGGAACAAGAATGAACCTCGAAGCCCAGCGCATCAGCCCGGCCCCGATCCGCAAGAGCCTGCGCGTCAAGGCAAGCCGGCAAAAGGCGTTCGACACCTTCGTCGCCATGGGCGGCTGGTGGATGAAGAGCCACAGCCTGGTCCCGTCGGGCCAGAAGGACGTGATCATCGAGCCTCGCGCGGGCGGCCGCTGGTACGAGACCGGCAATGACGGCGCCGAGCACGAGTGGGGCAAGGTCGTCGCCTTCGAGGCGCCGGACCGGCTGCTGCTGACCTGGTCGCTCACCGGCGACTTCAGCTACGACCCCGCGTTCGAGACGACGGTCGAGGTCCGCTTCACCGCCGACGGCGACCACACGATCGTCGATTTCGAGCATCGCGACCTCGACCGCTACGGCGACAATGCCGAGGCGGTGCGCGGCGGCATGGACGGCGGCTGGGGCGAATTGCTGGCGGGTTATCGGCGTGCGGTCGAAGGGGGCTGATCACTCGTCCAGGGCCGCGCGCGCGAGCACGTCGGCATGACCTTCGATCATCAGGGCCGCCTCTTCATCGCGCCCGCCATGTCGCAATATGTCCTCATAGGCATTGACGAGATACAGGCCGAGCGTCGGCCCGGCGTCACGGACGGCGCCGGTTGCGAATAAGGGTGCGATCAGAGCCTCGGCCTCATCCCATCGTTCCGCGCGGGTAAGCGCCTCGACATAATTGTAGGTGACGCTTGCCCGATCGCAATCGCAGGCAAGCGCGCGCTCATAGGCGGCGCATGCGCCTTCATAGTCGCCATTTTCGGATCGATTATTGCCAAGGCCCTCCCAGAGCGACCAATTGCCGGGTATCTCTTCGACGCCCCGTTCGAGCACGGCGATCGCTTGCTTGCGCCGCCCCATCGCCATCAGCGCTCGCGCCTGAATCTCGAAGCCCCCGGAATATCGGCGCGCTTCGAGCTGCTGCCCGGCCTTGAGGGCCGCGGGCGCATTATTGCGGTTCAACAGATCGTAGGCCCGCTCCATCAAAGCCTCCGACTCCGCGAGTCTGGCGGCGGCGTCCTCGTCCTTCCCGCTCACTCCGCCGGCCAGTTCTCCAGCACTTCCACGAACCGCGTCAGCCAGGCATTGGTCAGGTGGCCGTCCACCACCCTATGGTCGATGGTCAGCGAGACATAGGCCATCGGGCGGATCTGGATCGCGTCCTGGCCGCCCACCTCGCGCACGACCACGCGCTTTTCCAATTTGCCGACGCCCAATATCGCCGATTGCGGCTGGTTGATGATGATCGGCGCGGCGAAAAGCGAGCCCGAGACGCCGTGATTGGAGATGGTGAAGGTGCCGCCCTTGATGTCGGCCGAGGTCAATTTCTCCTGGCGGGCTTTCTCGATCAGCGCCTCGAGGCCGGCGGCGATGCCCTTCAAGGAAAGCTGCTGCACCTTGCGCAGCACCGGCACGATCAGGCCCTTGCTGCCGAGCGCGGTGCCGACGCCGATATCGACGTCGTCGTAAAGCTCCAGCTTGTCGGCGTGCCAGCGGCTGTTGATCGCGGGCGCCACCTTCATCGCCTCGGCCGCAGCGGCCACCAGATAGGCGGTGTAGGTGAGCTTGACGCCCTTCTTCGCATAGGCCGCCCTGTGCGCCTCGCGATGCGCGAGGATCGCCGAGAAATCCGCCTCGAACACCGCGGTGACGTGCGGCGCCTCGCTGACCGAGCGCTGCATGTTCTCCGCGATGGCGAGGCGCATGCGGTCGTGGGGAAGGAAATGGGAGCGGATATCGCCCGCGGCCGCGGGGATGACGCCTTCGACGGGCTTGCCGACCTTCGTGGCTTCCTCGACCGCGCGGTCGACGTCGGCCCGCGTGATTCGCCCGCCCCGGCCCGTGCCCTCGATATGGTCCGGGTCGAGATCGTGCTGGAGCACTGCGCGCTTGACCGAGGGGGATAGTCTCGCCTCCCTGCCCTCGTTCGTCCCGAGCGAAGTCGAGGGGCGTGGTCTCGGACTCGGTGCCTGCGCCCCTCGACTACGCTCGGGACGAACGGTTTCCTCTGTTTCATTCTCCACGGAAATCCGCCCCAACACCGCCCCCGGCACCGCATCCGCGTCCGTCTCGAGCAATATCTCACGCAGCACGCCGGCGACAGGCGCGGGGACCTCCACCGCCACCTTGTCGGTCTCGAGTTCGACCAGCGGATCATTCTCCTCGACGCGGTCGCCGATCCGCTTGAGCCAGGTGCGCACCACCGCCTTGGTGCCCTCCTGCTCTTCGGGGACGAGGATGTCGATCACCTCAGAACCCCACCAGCTCTTCGATTTTCGCCCGGATCTTCGCGGCCGACGGGACCGCCCAGTCGAGCAGCACCGGATTATGCGGACTCGGAATGTCCGGCATCGTCACCCGCGCGACCGGGGCGTCGAGGTCGAGAAAGGCCTCGTCCGCGACCACCGCGGCGATCTCGGCGCCGAAGCCGCCGGTCCTCAGATCCTCGTGGACGATCAGGCAGCGCCGGGTGCGGCGGACGGAGTCCAGGACCATCTCCCGGTCCCACGGCATCAGCGTCCTCAAGTCGATCACGTCCGCCGAAACTTCCTTCGCCGCCTCCTCGCAGCGGGGCACCATCGCGCCCCAGGTGACGATGGTGATCACGTCGCCCTCCCGGGTCTTCTTCGCCCGTCCGAAGGGCAGGACGTAATCGTCGCCCGGATAAGGGCGCCGCGCCCAAGGATCGTCCAGCATCGCGCGATGCTCGAAGAACACCGTCGGGTCGTTGCCGCGCAGGGCGGAGCGCAGCAGCCCGACCGCATCCTCGGCATTGGACGGCGCCGCCACCAGCCAGCCCGGATTGTGGACGAACTGCACCTCGTTGGTCTGGCTGTGCCAGGGATCGCCGCATTTGAAGAAGCCGATCGGCATGCGCAGCACCATCGGCGCGGCGAAGCGGTTATTGGTGCGCCAGCGCATCGTCCCGCAATCGTTGATCTGCTCGAGGGCTGGTTCGGCATATTTGCGGAACTGGATTTCCGGAACGGGCATGAGGCCGGCCAGCGCCATCCCGACCGCGCGGCCGATAATGCCTTCCTCGCTGAGGCTGGTGTCGAACACGCGGGCGATGCCGTGCTTCTCCTGCAGGCCCAGGGTCACCGCGTGGACGCCGCCCTTGGGCCCGATATCCTCGCCGAACAGAAGCACGCGCGGGTTGATCTCGAGCTCGAGGTCGAGCGTGCGGCGGATCGCGGTGACCATGTTGATCCGCTGCCCCTGCGGGCGCGGAGTCTCGGTCGATTTCGGCGCGCGATATCCCCTCGTCCACTGGCCCCCGCGCTGCTGCATGATGCCGTCATAATAGACATGGTCGGCGACCCGCTCCGGGTCAGAAATGCCGCGCGCTTCCGCCTCGACCCGCGCGGCCTCGACCGCCGCTTCGGCGTCGCGCGCGATCGCCTCCCACTGGGCCTCGTCCATCAGCGCCGGCACCAGGTACGCCTTGAGCTTCGGCAATGGATCGCGCGCCCATTCCGACGCGACGAACGCCTCGCTCTTATAGGTCTGCGTATCCTGGAAGCTGTGCCCCTGCAGCCGCGGCACGGTGAGCCGCAGCAAAGCCGGCCCGGCGCCCGCGCGCACATAAGCCACCGCGTCGGCGATCAGCCGCGCGGCCTCGCCCGGCTCGGTGCCGTCGCCCGCCAGGATGTGGAGGTTCGAAAAGCTCGCCAGGTTCGCGGCGATGTCGCCGCCCGGCGTCTGGTAGGAGGAGGGGACCGAAATGCCGTATTGATTGTCCTCGATGTAGAACAGCATCGGCAGCTTCTGCGTGGTGGCGATGGTCAGCGCCGACCAGAAGCCGTTGGTGGCGCAGCTGGCGTCGCCGCCGAGCACGACCGCGATCGCCTCGTCATAGCCGTCGTCGCCGAGCACCTCGCGATGATATTGGATCGCCTGCGCCCAGCCGGCGGTCGGCGTATATTGCGCGCCGACGCCGCCGCACATCGGCAATGCGGGACAGCCGCCGACATTGGGATAGTTGAACACCACGCCGATATCGCGCCCGTCCGAATAGCCGCCCTCACGTCCCATGTTCGAGCCGAGCGCCTCGACCGGCTCGACGCCCAAGGCAAGCAGCAGCGGCCGCGAGCGATAATAGCCGCAGGCGCCGTCGCGCGGATGATCGAGCCGCGTGCCGAGCAGGACCTGCGCCAAATCGTGGCCGCGCGCGCTGAACTGGTAGAGGATCTTGCGCTCGGGGACGAGCCGCTCCTCCTCGATCCGGTCCAATGCCCGGCTGACATGGACCAGCCGGGCGACCTCGCGCCAGTCGAAATCGGGGTCCGGCGCGCCCGTTTCGGCGTCGCGCTCGCGGATCGGCGCCTCAGCCATCGAGCTTCTCCACCACGGCGCCGGCGAAAAGGTCGACATTGTCGTCGGCGAGGCCGACCACGTTGAACCGGCCCGATCCCGCCATGTAGATGCCCTTCTCGGCGCGAAGCTCCAGCACCTGCGCCGGGCTCAGCGGCAGCATCGAGAACATGCCCTTCTGCCCGGCGACATAAGCGAGCCTTGGATCGAATGCCGCGAGCCGGGCCCGGATCGCGCGGATCCGCGCGCCCATCGCCTCGACCTCGGATTCCCAAAGCGCGCGCAGCTCCGGATCGTCGAGGATGATCCGCGCCACCGCCGCGCCATGGTCGGGCGGCATCGACCAGGAGGTGCGGGCGAGCCCGAGCAGATTGCCGAACGCGATTTGGGCCCCGCGCGCGCTCGTCCCCTTCACGAAGAGATTGCCGAGCCGGTCGCGATAGCAGCTGAAATTCTTGTCGCAGCTCTGCGCGATCAGCGCCTGATCGGCCGCCTCGACGACCATACGCGTGCCCGCCGCGTCGGCCTCGAGCCCGTCGCCGAACCCCTGATAGGCGAGGTCCACGAACGGGATCAGCCCGCGCGCCGAAATGAGGTCGGCGACCGCGCGCCACTGGCCGAGATCGAGGTCGGCGCCGGTCGGATTGTGGCAGCAGCCGTGCAGCAGCACGATATCGCCCGCCTCCGCTTCCCCGAGCGCGTCCATCATCCGATCGAAGCAGATCGTCCGGCTATCCTTGTCGTAATAAGGATAGGGGATCATCTCGACGCCGGCGGCGCCGAGCAGAGGCGGGTGATTGGGCCAGGTCGGCTCGCCGAGGAAGATGCGGGCATTGGGATTTGCCCGCGCGATCAGCTCGGCGCCGAGTCTGAGCGCGCCGCAGCCGCCCGGAGTCTGCAACCCGACGATGCGATCGTCCGCCGCCGCCCCGGCGCCGAACACGATCGGCTTGATCAAGGCGGTGAAGCGGGTGTCGCCGGCCGAGCCCAGATAGGATTTGGTCTCCTGCGTCTCGACCAGCCGCCGCTCGGCGGCCTTGACGCACTTCAGGATCGGCGTGCCGCCCGCGGCGTCGCGATAGACTCCGACGCCGACGTCGATCTTCTCGGGGCGCGGATCGGCGGCGGCGAGCGCGATCAGCGCGATCAGGCTGTCGGAGGGCTGCTCCTCCAGCCGGTCCAGGAGTTTGGGCTTGTCGCTCACCATGAACCCCTGTTCCATCCATGCCTCCGTGAAGCTTTGCCGTCTATTCCTAGTGGAACCGGCGCGCAAAGGCTTATCATATTCGGCACGTTCTTGCCGCTTTGTGAAACGTACGTTTCATGCTATAAGCAAAACGTGAGCGACGAATTTCATCTGGACGCAATAGACCGGCGGATCGTTCGGCTGCTGCAGCGCGACGCCAGCCTCAGCCACGCCACCTTGGCGGAGACCGTCGGCGCCTCGGCCGCCTCGGTCTGGCGCCGCGTGCGCAACCTCGAGAAGGAGGGCGTGCTCGGCGCCTCGGTCCGCCTCGCCGACCCCGCCCGCCTCGGCCGAGCGGTCAACGTGCTCTGCCAGGTCCGCATGCAGCGCCAGACCGTCGACGCCCGCGCCGCCTTCGAGGCCTTCATCGCCGGCCGCGAGGAGATCGTCGAATGCTACGCCATGTCGGGCGAATGGGACTATCTGCTCCGTATCGCCGTCCGCGACGTGGCGGATTACGACCGCTTCATCAGACAAGGCGTACTAGCGCACCCGAGCGTGGCGAACGCGGCGAGCAACTTCGCGCTTAGACAGGTGAAATATACGACTGAGATCCCGGTTTAGCCCATCGAGCTTGATTGACTCGCTGATCATCCCAAGCGATGAATTGCTATCGACGATTCATTATATCCGAGGTACGCGAGGCAAATAGTCCGATGGCCGGCAAGTGCCTGTATATCGCCGCGTTGACGTCGTTGCTCGCACCTTCAGGCATAACAGCGACCCAATCGCAAGTTCGCGACGCCTGCCGAGCCGATCGAACCAGCGATGCCTGTGTGCGAGCGCGCACGGAAGCGGCTCGCCAGCCGTATGAAATCCCTCCGCTCGAAAGACTTGAGGCCGCGGGTGATAGAGTTCGACAAGTCTTCTATGTCGACAGAGCCGGCGAAATCATGGTGAGCTTCATCGCGCAGCGCGGCGGATCGGCGGTGGCGACGGTTCAATACCCTCGACGTCGCGACGGCCGCATTCCGCCGCCGCTCCGGGCTCTTGTTCCCGAGCGGGTGTGGCGAGAGGTGCTTGCACTGTCGGAGCCATTCAATGCGCGGCCGCCGCCGCCCGATTCTCGCACGATCTGCCTGGACGGCGGGACCTATCTTATCGTGGCAATAGATCCGGGCCGGTCCGACCGGCTGGGCCGGACAACGAGGCAGACACTGGGCCATGACTGCGAGCGAGGTCCCGCACCGGCCTACGCTTATGCGATTGCGCGATTGGCACTCCCGCTCTTTCCAGCTTGCGCGCGCATCGACGCCCGGCGCTTTGCCGACCCGGTGCGACGACTGGGCGCCTGTCGGTTGCTGCGGGGCGACCGGATGGCGGCGGCAGAAGTTTTGAGTCGCGCGCAGGGATTCGGCATGACCGGCAATGCCGGAGATACGGCGCGGCTCGCCGGCCTATTCTCGGCCCGGTCGGAGTTGCATTGGGACGGCACTCTTCAGGCGGGCGATCCGGCCGTGCTTTGGGCCGCGCGGGCAGCACCCAGCTTGGGCGTCACCCGCCTATTGATCGAGGCTGTCGAAGGGATAAGCGCGCGCCGCGTCCGGCTGACTGGGCGACTCACCCGTCCCGTCGACACCAGGCGCGGAACGGCCACGGGCCCTGAGACCGCACAGGTCGAGCAACTCTGGCGGCGCGATCGGGACGGGCTGTTCCGCGTCGCGCGGGCGACAGTCGGCGCTTGGGAGCCCTTCGCTCCTCCGATAAATGATTAGATGAATGAAGCGTTCTGATGATGCTGGTGGCGGTCGGCTCGGCGGCGGCGGAACAAACGGTTCGGCAGCCGTCCTGCGCTTAAGAAGTTCGAGCGACCTAGCAGCTTACCACGTCGCCGCTTACTAGCGCACCCGATCGGTGCGGGCGCAACCCAGTTAGTTGCCGTGCTGGCAAAGTGCTTCGAGTTCGCGATCGAGCACCTCCATCGCCTCAATCATCTGGGTGAAGTCAGGCAAGGGGAACTCGTTCGGCCTATCGTAGCGAAAATAGTGCGCCTTATACGGCTCATTTAAATGCTCAGCTATCTCCCGAAGTCTAGGAGCATCTGATTGAAATCCGCGCTCATTTGCCAGCTCAAATGCGCGAACGAGATCATGACCAATCTCACGACTGAGATGTTTATCATCGGGCGAGCCTCCACAAGCTACGTAGGCCGCTTTCAGCATTAGCTCTAAGCCAAGACCAATTAAGTAGTGGATAGAGAGTGAGTAAGTGCCGTTAAATGCAAATAACTCTGGATTTTCAGGGCTCCTTTCCTTTCCGTCGTCCATAGCAGGTCGATACAGGCGATCTGAGGCGAGTGCGTGGGCGCGCCCAGTTTCGTAAAGGCGTTGAGCCACCTCGATGCTCATGGACCAATTCTCCCACCATCGCACAATTCAAATGTTGGGCGACAAACCGAGTTGTCGAACGCATTGCTCGCGTTAGCGATGGCATTCAACGTCCGAGATGCAGGGAGTGCGCAGCGCCTGGGAACCGTCCCCTCTCCCACCCATTGAATCGCCCGCGATACGATCGGGAGACATGCACATGGCCGCGCGGCCTTATTGGAAGGGGCAGATCAGGCTCGCCTTGGTCTCGATCCCCGTGGAAATCTATTCGGCGACGCGCTCGGGCGCGACCGTGGCGTTCAACCAGATTCACGAGCCGACCGGCAAGCGCATCAAATATGAGAAGGTGGTGCCGGGCGTCGGCGCGGTCGATCCCGACGACATCGTCAAGGGCTTCGAGTATAGCAAGGGCAGCTACGTGCTGCTCGACGACGACGAGCTCGAGGCGGTCAAGCTGGAGAGCAAGAAGACGCTCGAGCTCACCCAGTTCGTCGACGCCCACGAAATCGACCCGCTTTATTACGAGCGGCCTTATTATGTGGTGCCCGCCGACGATCTCGCCGAGGAGGCGTTCGTGGTGCTGCGCGAGGCGCTCAGGGAGACCAGGAAGGTCGGGCTCGGCCAGCTCGCCATGCGCGGCCGCGAATATGTCGTCAGCTTGAAGCCCTGCGGCCGCGGCATCCTGCTGGAGACGCTCCGCTACGCCGACGAGGTGGTGAAAGCGCAGGGCTATTTCCGCGACATTCCCGATGCGAAGGCCGATCCGGAGATGCTTGAGCTCGCCGAAGCGCTTATCGACAAGAAGGCGGCCAAATTCGATCCGGACAAGTTTCACGACCGCTATGTCGATGCGCTGCGCGAGCTGATCGAGAAGAAGCGCAAGTCGAAGGGCGCGCGGATCGAGACCGAGGAGGAGGACACCGCGCCCAAACGCGGCTCCAACGTCATCGACCTGATGGCCGCGCTCAAGAAATCGATCGAGCGGCCCGGCGCGAAGACGGCCGCGGCGAAGAAGGCCGCGCCCGCGAAGAAGGCGCCCGTCGCTAAAAAGAGCGCGCCCGCGCGGAAGCGGGCTTGATGCCCATGCTCGGACTCGTTCGTCCCGAGCGAAGTCGAGGGGCGTCCGTGATGACTCCGTGCCCGCGCCCCTCGACTTCGCTCGGGACGAACGGAGGTTAGGGTCATGGCTAAAACCGCCGACCCGCTCGCGACCTACAACAAGAAGCGCGACTTCGCGAAGACCGCCGAGCCGGCGGGGAAGGTGGCGCCGCGCAAGGGCAAGGCGCTGACCTTCATGGTCCAGAAGCACGACGCCACCCGCCTCCACTACGATCTGCGGCTCGAGCTGGAAGGCACGCTGAAAAGCTGGGCGGTGACGCGCGGGCCCAGCCTCGACCCGGCCGACAAGCGGCTGGCGGTTCGCACCGAGGATCATCCCCTGTCCTACGCCACCTTCGAAGGCACGATCCCCAAGGGCCAATATGGCGGCGGCACGGTGATGCTCTGGGACCGCGGCGTCTGGATCCCGCATCCCGGCAAGGACCCCGTCAAAACGCTTGCGGAAGGCCACCTCCATTTCACCCTCGAAGGCGAGCGGATGAAGGGCGAATGGATCCTGATCCGCCTCAAGCCGCGCGGCAAGGAGCGCGGCGAGAACTGGCTGCTCCGCAAGATCGAGGACGAATATGCGGGCAGCCCGACGGGGCTGATCGATACCTTCCTCACGTCGGTGAAGACTGGCCGCACGATGGACGATATCGCGGCGGGGAAGAAGGGCGCCGAACTCAAACCGTCATCCCCGCGAAAGCGGGGATCCAGTCCGGCTTCGACATCAAAGAAGAAGCTGGATTCCCGCTTTCGCGGGAAAGACGTGAGGTTTCCTAGCTTCACGGAGCCGCAAAAGGCCACGCTCGTCGATGCGGTCCCCGCCGGCGCCGCCTGGCTGCACGAGATGAAATATGACGGCTATCGCTGCCTGCTCGCGCTCGCCGGCGGGGAGGCGAAAATCCACACCCGCACCGGGCTCGACTGGACGGAGAAGTTCCCCGAGATCGCGCGCGCCGCGGGCGAGATCCAGGCCGGCAGCGCGCTGCTCGACGGCGAGATCGTGGCGCTGGACGACAAGGGCAGCACGGGCTTTTCGGCGCTCCAGCAGGCGATTTCCGAGGGCGGGCGCGGGCTGACCCTGTTCCTGTTCGACGTGCTGGAGATCGACGGCGAGACGCTGGAAAAGCTGCCGAACCTGGAGCGCAAGCAGCGCCTCGCCGCCTTGCTCGGCGAAGGCGTGCCGCCCTTCATCCTCTATGCCGACCATATATTGGGCAAGGGCGAGCAGCTCTTCGAGGCGATGTGCGAGGCGGGCCAGGAGGGGATCATCTCCAAGAAGGCCGACGCCCCCTATCGCCACGCGCGGACGAAGAACTGGCTCAAGGTCAAATGCACGCGACGCCAGGAATTCGTGATCATCGGCTGGTCCGAAAGCGACAAGAAGGGCCGCGGCTTCCGGGCCCTGCTGCTCGGCCTCAACGAGGACGGCGGGCTGCGCTATGCGGGGAAGGTCGGCACCGGCTTCTCGCAGGCGGTGCAGCTCGATCTTCGCGCCCGCCTCGACGCGCTCGCGGCGGACGAGGCCCCGGCCCCCGTCCCCCGCGCCGACGCGCGCGGCGCACACTGGGTGAAGCCGGAGCTGGTCGCGGAGATCGCCTTCGCCGAGTTCACCGCCGACAATGTGGTGCGCCACGCCAGCTTCCTGGGGCTGCGCGGCGACAAGGAGGCCAAGGAGGTGGTCGCGGAAATGCCGCAAGCAACGCCCGAGCCCGCCGCGGACGATGTCCGGATCAGCAACCCCGACCGGGTCATCTTCCCCGACGCCAAGGTCACCAAGGGGGACCTCGCCGCTTACTATCGCGCGGTCGGGGAGATCATGATGGTGTGGAGCGCCGACCGCCCGATCAGCCTGGTCCGCTGCCCGCAGGGCCGGGCGAAGAAGTGCTTCTTCCAGAAACATGACAGCGGCACGTTCGGGCCGCACGTCCTCCACGTCCCGATCCGCGAAAAGGACGGGCACGATGAGGATTACCTCTATTTCGAGGACAAGGCCGGAATCCTCGCCTCCGTGCAGATGGGGACGATCGAGTTTCACGGCTGGGGCTCGAAAGTGGCGGACGTCGAGAAGCCCGACCGGATCGTGTTCGACCTCGACCCCGACGAAGGCCTGGATTTCGGCCTGGTCAGAAAGGCGGCGAAGGACATCAAGACCCACCTCGCCGACATGGGCCTCACCACCTTCCCGATGCTGACCGGGGGCAAGGGCGTGCATGTGATCGTACCGCTTACGCCCGAAGCGGAATGGCCCGAGGTGAAGGATTTCGCGCATCGTTTCGCGCTCGCGCTGGCCGAGGCCCAGCCCGAGCGCTTCACCGCCGCCCTCGCGAAGGCCAAGAGGACGGGCCGCATCTTCATCGATTATCTGCGCAACCAGCGCGGCGCGACCGCGATCATGCCTTATTCGGCGCGCGCTCGCGAAGGCGCGCCGGTCGCGGCGCCGATCAATTGGGAGGAGCTGGACGAAATGAAATCGGGCGCGCGGTTCAGCGTCCGGGATGCCGAGCTTCTGCTCGAGCGGGCGTCCTCGCGCCTGCTTCAGGGCTGGGGCGAAGC
This sequence comes from Allosphingosinicella sp., assembly GCA_035629975.1. Classification (GTDB taxonomy): domain Bacteria; phylum Pseudomonadota; class Alphaproteobacteria; order Sphingomonadales; family Sphingomonadaceae; genus Allosphingosinicella. Next base: position 23,162 of record DASQLN010000012.1, read on the forward strand.
CGCGCAGGTTCTGCCGGGCGTCTGAGCCAGAGCCACGCGCCGACGCCCGCCGCCACTGGCAACCCGATCGCAAGCCCGACCGCCACCCCGGGCGACGCGCTGCCCGCAAAGGCATAGACCGCGCCGATCATGACGTTCGCGGCCGCGGCGGCGGCAAGCGCGGGGCCGAACGGCGCCCGCCCGGCGCCCGCGGCGAGGATCGAGGCCTCGCCCAGCACCGGCACCGCCCGGCAGGCCAGGATCAGGACGATGCCGTGCCGCGCCGAGGCCGCCGCGAAACGCCGGTCCATCGCCTCTCCGAGGATCCGGCGGGCCAGCGGCGAGCCCGAACGGCCGAGCGCGAGCCCGGCCGCGCAGCCCAAAGTGAGACCGAGCGCATTGACCAGGGTGCCGAGCCAGGGACCCAGAGCGGCGCCGATTGCGGTGGCGAGCAGGCTCGACGGCACCGGCAGGACGATGTCGAGCGCGAGCAGGCTCCCGCCGCCCAGCGCGATCGCCCCCTGCGCGGCCGCCGCCAGCGCCTCGGTCCGCGCTTCGACCGCCGCGCCGAACAGGAAAAACGGAATCAGGATCAGCCCGAGCAACAGAGCCATTGCGAAGCCGGCCCTGAACAGTGAAAGTGAGGAAATATTCGTCGCCATTCCGGCCTTCCAGTTCTTCGCGGAGCAAGAATAGATGCTGCTGGCCTTGGCACAAGCCCTCGCTTCAGCGCCCGCGCTCCCGCCCCCGGACGGCCGCGTCCCGATAATCGTCACCGCCTCGCGCGCCGCCGAGGGACACGTGGCGGGGATCAGCAGCGTCGATGCGGACGAGATAGCGCGGCTGCAGCCCGGCTCGCTCATTGAGGCGCTCGACGACGTCGCCGGCGTGCGCGCCGTCTCGACCGGCGGCATCGGCGGCGGCAGCTTCCTGTCGATCCGCGGCGGTGAGCCCAATTTCACCATGGTGCTGATCGACGGCGTCCGCCTCAACAACCCGACCAACAGCCGCGGCGGCGCCTTCGATTTCTTCGCCATCGATCCGATGCTGGTCGAGCGGATCGAGGTCGCGCGCGGCGCGGTTTCCGCCGTGCACGGCGCCGACGCCTTGTCGGGCGTGGTCAACATCCGCCTGCGCGCGCCCGTCCGCGGCGAGACCAGCGCCGCTGCACAAGCGAGCCTGGGGAGCGAAGGCGATCTTGGGCTGGGTCTGGGCGTCAATCATGGCTGGCGGGATGGCGGCCTGCTCGTCTCGGCCGGCTGGTATGACAGCGGCGGCCTCGACCTCGGCTCCGACCTCGAACGGCGCCAGGCGCTGGCCAGGATCGACCAGCGCATCGGCGGCTTCGAGCTGCGCGCGCTCGGCCTCTACGCGCATGCGGATCGCGCCGCCTTTCCGGAGGATAGCGGCGGCCCGCTGTTCGCGGTCAATCGCGACCGCGAGATCGGCGACTACGAATTGCGCGCCGGCGCCTTCTCGCTGCGCCGGGCTCCGGGCGCGGACATCCGCCCGGCTTTCACCCTCTCCTGGTCCGAGCAGCGCGACGACAGCGCGACGCCCGCCATCGCGCCGGGCGCGCTCGATGGCGTCCCCGCGCTGACCGCCGACGCCCGTTTCCGCCGCGTCGAGGCGATCGGCGAGGCGGGCGTCGGCCGGGGGCGGCTGACCGCGATCCTGGGCGCCGCTTACCTGCGCGAATCCGGGCGAAGCGAGGGCATGATCGATCTCGGCTTCCCCCTGCCCGTCGCCTTCGACCTCGTCAGGACCACGCGAAGCGCCTTCGCCGAGGCCGCCTGGCGGCCGATCGAGCCGGTCGCGATCAACCTGGCCGGCCGCTATGACGACGTCGCTCATGGCCCCAATTCCTGGACCGGCCGCCTCGCCGTCTCGGTCCGGCCGAGCCCCGGCGGACCCGCCGTCTTCGCCCGCATCGGCGAGGGCTATAAATTGCCGAGCTTCTACGCGCTCGGCCATCCGCTGATCGGCAATCCCTCCCTGCGTTCCGAGCGCAGCCGCAACATCGAGGCCGGGATCGAATGGGCGCGCGATGGCGGCGATCTCGTCCGCCTGACCCTGTTCGACAATCGCTTCCGCGACCTGATCGATTTCGATCCCTCGCTCTTCGCCATCGTCAACCGCGACCGGGTCCGCGCCCGGGGCGCCGAGCTCGAGGCGCGCTGGACGGTCCGGCCGGGCGTGACGCTCGCCGGCGCGCTGGCCTGGCTCGACCTCGATTCAACGACTCCGCTGCGCAACCGCCCGCGCTGGCAGGGCTCGCTGCGCGCGGTCTGGCGCGCGTCGCACCGGCTCGAGCTCAACGCCGCGATCCGCGCCAATTCGCGCTTCAACGACAGCTCGATCCCGACCGGCCTCGTCACCGCGCGCGGCCATGCCGAGGCCGATCTCGGCCTGCGCTACCGGCTCGGCCCAGGGCTCGTCCTGGACGCCGCGCTCCGGAACCTGACCGACAGCAACCACCAGGACGCGGTCGGCTTCCCCGCCCCCGGTCGCCTGCTGCGCGCGACCCTGAGCGCGGCCCTCTAAGGCGACGCCCAGCCTCCCCCTACCATTCGCCCTGAGCCTGTCGAAGGGCCTTCCTTCTTCGGGCGCAAGAATAGGGAAGGGCTTCGACAACCCCGGATCCAGTCCGGGGCCGAACGGAGCGGGGGATTCGACACTTGCCGGCTACCGCCGAGACCCGCCCCTCGGCCGCCAGCGGCCGATATGCGCCCAGGTCGGCGCCCGCGCCGGAGTCGCGCCGAGCAGCCTTGTGTTGGCGGGCGGATCGAACAATTGGCAGGCCGGCAGGCTGCGCGGGTCGAGCCCGGCGACCAGGTCCCAGGTCCGCCGCGGATCGGGCTGGGTCGGCGCCCAATCGGTATAGTTCTGGCTGACCACGGGCGCGTTGGCCGGCGCCAGCGGATAGCCGGAGAAATAGAAGCTTTGCGGCTGCATCCGTCCGTTCACCGGCGCGAAGGCGTAGCCGAACATGATCGCCTGGTTCCCTGTCTGGTCGGGGCTAGCGCCGACCTGGACCGGCCGCCCGGTCGCGCCGGAAACCCAGAAGGAATAGCCCTGCGCGCCGCCGCCGAGCTGGCGGCTGTCGCTCAAGGCATATGGCAGATGCTTGATGAAGTCGCGGCGCGGCGGGTGATTGAGCGGCGAGAACAGGCAGACCGGCGGCATGCCGGCGGGCCGGTCCTGCTCGTAGGTGACGAAATAAGCGGTGTTGCCGAGCGAGATGAACGAGCAGGTGTAATTGTTCGGGATCGGGAAGATCGGCAGGCAGCGCCGCTCATAATGCTCCATCATCGCGCCAATGCCCTGGCCCGGCCGGCCCCGCCAGGTCGAATCGTAATAAGTGGCGCCGAAGGAGACCTCATAGTCGCGGCCGGGCCTGAGCGGCAGCGGCGGGCGGCCGTCATAAGGCGGCATGTGCCGCTGATAATCGTTGTAGACCCGGTACATCGTCCAGCGCGACTGCCAGAAGGGCGGATATTGCGGATCGGCCGGCTGGCCGCGCGTGCGCCGGTAGACGCAGGTCGGCGGCACGCATGGGCTGCCGCTCGGCGGATTGTGCACGCCATAAGTCTGGTAGACCGGGCCGGCGCTGTTGCCGCCGGACTGGTCGGCGGGCGCGGCGCTGGCGGCGCAGCCGGCGAGCGCGAGTGCAAGGGCCAGCGGCGGCGACGAAGAAAGTATCCGGGACGTCATGGTTCGAATCCCCCTGTTCGAGCGACCGGTCGATACTAGCCCGAAATGCGCGCCGTGAAAGGCCGGTTATTAGCCTTCCTAATACTGCCTAGTATTCCGACTTCCAAACCGGTGGAAATCATGCATTGATGCACGATCCGGCAAATAGGGGGAGTCGCGATGATCCGCCTTGAACTGAAACCTCTCAAGACGGTCGAGGATGCGCGCTCGATGCTGGAGACGGCGATCGGCCTCGAGTTCGGCACCCTTCCGCCTTATCTGTACGCGATGTTCTCGATCCCGCCGGGGAAGAACGTGGCCGCGGCCAATCTGATCAAATCCGTGCTGATGCAGGAAATGATCCACATGTGCCTGGCCTGCAACATCATGAACGCGCTCGGCGGGACCGTGAAGCTGGTCCCGCCCAAATATCCGGGGCCGCTGCCCGGCGATATCGGCCCGATCGGCAAGGACGCGCTCGTCATCCACCTCTATCGGCTCTCCAAAGAGGGGATGAAGCAGGGAATGGACATCGAGCAACCCGAGACGATCCCGAACTTTCCGGTGCTCAAGGCCGCCCCCGGCGTGCCGGCGACCGGGACGATCGGGCAATTCTACCAGCGGCTCGACGATTTTCTCGCCACCTTGCCGCCCGGCGTCTGGAAGAAAGGGCGCAACCAGATCACCGACAACCAGTTCTTCACCGGCCAGTTGTTCGCGGTGAACGATTATGCCGACGCGCACCGGGCGATCGAGGAGATCGTCTCGGAAGGCGAAGGCGCCAAGGACGAGCCGCTCGATTTCCAGCAGGAGCTCGCCCATTATTACCGCTTCGGCGAGGTCTATCACGACCGCGTGCTGACCAAGATCGCCAAGCCCCCCGGCTACCAATGGGGCCCGGCGAAGCTCGGCGTCATCTGGAAGGACGTCTTTCCGGCGATTCCCGATCCCGGCACCCATGATTTCTCGAAGGACAGCGCCGCGGCGCGCGCGGCGCAGGCGGCCTGCAACGCCGCCTACACGCGGATGGTCGACGCGCTCCAGCAGGCGGTGACCGGCACCAAAGGCGCGCTGGGCAATGCGGTGCGCGCCATGTTCGACCTGCGCCTGGCGACCCAGGTCGCGCTGCGCACTCCGCTCGCCGACGGCGTCTCGGTCGCCGGCCCCGCCTTCCTCTACACGCCGATCAAAGGGGGAGCCAAGGCATGAGCATCCTCGAAACGCCCCGCATCCTGTTCCGCGGCAACATCGCCTGGGACCCGATCGTCACCAACAACAACGCGCCTGCCTATGACGAGGACACGGCCCAAACCCTCTATCCCGACGCCCCAACCATCCAGGCCAAGGTCGCCGCCTTCCGCAAGGAGGCGATCGCCGACGTCAATCCCAACGCCAATCCTCCGAACGGCCCCAGCCGCGTCTGGAACCCGCACGGCACCCACCGCTCGAGCTTCTACGACGAGGCCTTCCCCGATCCTTCCGCGCCCGATTCCCTGATCGTCGATTCCTGCATTTCGGGCGTCGATACGGGCGGCGGGCCGGACGCCAGGGACCCGTTCGTCGGCTCGCCGGCGCGGTTCACCGGCATGCTGGTCGACCTCGAACCTTATGGTTCCTACAGCTCGCAGCTCTTCTTCGACACGATCAGCTTCGGCATCGACGGCGGCTGCCGGATCGTCGCGCCGCGCAACAGCCGGGTCAACGACCGCTACATCAACCTGGGCCGCAACCCGGTTTATTATATCGCCGGCTTCGCCTCGGTGATCTGGCAGACTTCGTTCCGCAAGGATCTGGGCCTGATCGTCGACGATTACGATTCGCTCGCGCTGCGCAAGCTCAAGGAGGCGCTGAAGCAGGACGACGTGCTCGGGCTCACCGTGCGCTGGACCGTCTACCGCACCGTCTATTACGACACGCCCGCGCTCGCCACCGATGTGCCGCTGCAGACCGCGGTCGCCGAGCAGCTCATGGCCAAGCTCGAAAGCGGCGGCTTCCAGCCCAATCCCGCCCGCTCCAAGCTGGTCGGCGCGATCGGCCTGTGGCGCAAAGGCGAGCCCGAGCATGAGCCCGGCGACCGCGCCCTGCTCGCCACGCAATGGCCGCCGGGGCAGCCCGCCGTCCCGCCCTGCGTCGGCACCGCCTTCGCCCGGCTGGGCGAGAAGAGCGTGACGCTCGATCTCGGCAATTCGATGCCGGAGACCGGGCTCGACCTCACCAAGCAGGATTGGGGCGATTTGCAGGTCCGGGCGGTCGACCCCGCCGACCCGAAGCGCGTCGTCGCCAAGCTCGGCACTTTGACCTACAAGGATTATCGCCGCGAGGCCTATGAGGCGGGCTCGGGCATCGTCACCCTGGCGGTCGCCGCCGCCGACGCCAGGGCCGCGGCCAAGGCCAATATCCAGGTGGTCCAGGCGAAGACCGGCACCGTCCTTCTCGACGAGGCGCCGCTGCGCGCCATCCCGCTCGTCCCCAATCTCTATTTGAACGCCGGTGAGGCGGCGACCGCGAAGCTGCAGCTCTATCAGCGCGGCGCGCCGGCGGGTGCCGGCATTCCGATCACCTTGTGCCAAATGAGCGCCGACGGCAGCACCATCCAGGGCAAGACCCAGATCGTGACCGGCGCGGGCGGCGTCGCCAGCTTCCCGATCCAGGTCGGCGAGGGCGAGATCGAGGCGTTCGTGCCCTTGCCCGGGGGCAATCCGGTGCTGCCGACGGGCGGCCTCAACACCATGATCAACACCTATATGTACGTGCGCATCCTGCCGGCCGACGCCGCGATCGGCGCGCTGCCGCCGACCTGGGACAATGTCTACGCCAAGGTCCTCGCCAATTGGAAGGCGATGGCGCCGTGCATGGACAATTGGCTCGACCTCGACGACGAGGCGCAGGTCCGCGCCTACGCCCCGGTGATCAAGGCGCTGACCGACCCCGCCGCCTTCGAGAATTACCGCTTCATGCCGGTGACCCGCGACATGAGCCCGGGCTGCCGCGCTTTGCTCTACAATTTCCTCGACGGGAAGAAGCCCGCCGCCGCGCCGGCCGAGGCCAGGCCCAATGCCAGGCTGAAGGCAAAGGCGCCGAAGCCCGCCGCGAGCCGCCTCGCGGAGATGAGCAAATCGATGCGCTGACGGGCCGACATTCCGCCTTCTAATCCCTCCCCCTTGAGGGGGCAGCGGGTCGGCCATGCCCCCGGCATGGCCTCAACAGCGCGGGCGCTGTTGAACCGCTGCTGGTAGGGAGGGGGTGTTCGGCGTCCGAGGTTTTTCGCCTAGACTGAACCCCCTCCCCCTACCCCCTCCCCGCCGGGGACGTGGAGGCTTGCGGACACGAGCCTTCTAAATGTCGATAGAGCCTAGGACCCGCCCGCCCGGCGCTGCCGCGTCCACATATGGGGCGGCGCGCCATAATGGCGGCGGAAGGCGTGGCTCAGGGCGACCTGGTCCGAATAGCCGGTCGCCTCGGCTGCGGCGGCCACCGAACGGCCGCTTTCGAGCAAGCCGGCGGCGCGAGCGAGGCGCAGCGCGCGATGATAGGCGATCGGCGCGCGGCCGAAGGCCGACTTGAAATAGCGGGCGAGATGGAATTGCGAGAGGCCGGCGACCGAGGCCATCTCGGCCAAAGTGACGCCCCGGTCGTCATGGTCGTGGAGGAAGCCGCGCGCCCGCTCCAGCCGCCGGTAGAGCTCGCGCCGGGTCGAGGGCTTGGCCGCCTTCAGGCCGTCGATCGCCGCGCGGCTCTGCGCCAGCGGCTCGGCGATCGCATATTCGACCCGCGCCACCAATTCGTCGGCGAGCCGCGCGCCGAGCCAGGGCTCTCGCGCGATCCGGCAGCCATAATCGTGGAGCGCCCGCCCCATCGCGCTCGCCTTGGTCGACAGGATGAGCGAGCGGCCGAGCACCGGATCGTGGCCCTCGGCCCCCGCCGCGCCGCTCGCGGCATCGGGACCGTGCGGCAGCAGCAGGCACAGCCCGGTCATCGCGCCGCGGTTGGTGCCGATGCATTCGCTGCCGGCATCGAGATAGAGGAACTGGCCCGGGCGGACGTGGATGGTGCGGCCGTCAATCTCGTAGCGCTCGTCGCCCTCGAGCACGATCTTGAGCGAAGGCGCCGGCGCGCCGATCGCGGAGCTGCCCGATTGCAGCCGGCACAAGACCAGCTTGCCGGCCGGCGTGGGCCCGCGCGGCGCCTCAAGTTGACGGTCCATCACCGTGAAATCGCAGCCCATTTCCACCCCGTGTCTTAGCCCACTAGGACAGTAGAGCATTGAGAATCTGAATGGAAGCTTACAGCCAGTTGGAGATTGCGAACGTTCCCCCGGCAGCGAGCGCGGCGGCGATCAGGAAGCGCCAGAGCGGCGCCGGGACCAGCGCCGGTCCTGCCTCGTCCGCCGCGCGGCGGCCGGTGACCATCGGCGTGACCAAATTGTCGCGGCGGACGACGAGATAATAGAGGATCGCCGAGAGGTGGACTGCGATCAGGGCGGCGAGGAGGTAGAAGATGGTCTCGTGGCGATGCGCCAGGATGCGGGCGGTTTCGTAGCTGACGAGGTGCGACAGCGGCCCCTCGTTGAGCGCGTCCTCGTCGATCGCGAACAGCCCGAGCCCGATCTGGGTGAGCAGCACGAGCAGCATCGCGACCACGCTCCACCCGCCGAGCGGATTGTGCCCGAAGGCCGGGCCGCCGCGGCCGCGCAGATAGCGCCAGACCGCTCGTGGCCCGCGCACGAAGCCGGCGAAGCGCGCGGTCGAGCTGCCGATCAGGCCCCAGAGGATGCGGAACAGGACGAGGCCCAGCAGGATCTGGCCGAGCAGGATGTGGAGGTCCATCCGCTCGAGCTCGTGGGTCGCCCACATGGCCGGGACGAGCAGGACGATCGCCCAGTGGAACAGCCGGATCGGCAGGTCCCAGACGCGGACTCTGGGCACGGAGCGGTTCAATGTTCGGGCGCCCGATAATCGTCGTGGCAGGCGCTGCAGGCCCGGGTCAGCGCCGGCATGGCGGCCCGGATGGCGGTGACGTCGCCGCGCTGCGCGGCGCGGTTCACCGCCCGCGCCGCGACCAGCAGCCGCGCCCCGGCCCGCTCGAAGCCCGCTTGGTCGGTCCAGATTGCAGGGAGCGCCCGCGTCCGCACGCCCGCCTGCGGACCGCTGCCGCGCGGGAACCAGCGCAGCACCTGCACGCCGTAATTGGCGAGCAAGGCGGCGCGCGGCCGGATCGCGGCGAGATCGGGCACGCGCCCGCGCAGCTGATCGTTGATCCCCTTCACCGCCGCGGCCATCTGCTTGTAATTCGCCTGGCGCGCCTGGACGATCGGCGCCGCCGGCCGCTGCGCATAAGCGGCCGTGGCGATGGCGGCGAACGCCGCGGCGCCGAGGATGACATGCTTCACCGGCCGACTCCCTGAACGAGGCCGGCCTTCAATAACGCGCCTTCCGCACCCGTCTAGCGGCAACGTTGCTCGTTGGCGCTGCGCTCGATCGCGCTGCCGACCAGGGCGCCCGCGATGGCGCCGATGATCGTGCCCGTGCCGCGCTCGCCGCGCCGGTCGATGCCGCGCCCGATCAGCGCGCCGGCGCCGCCGCCGACAACGAGCCCGGTCGTGCCGTCGGAGCGGCGGCAATAGCTGCGCCCGTCCTCGCCCTGCCAGGTGTCGCCCTCAGACTGCTCCTCCGCCACCGGCGCCGGCCCCTCGTCTTCAAGGGCGCCCCGATCCTCCGGGTCGGCAGACATGTCCAGGCCGTCGTCTTCTGGATAGGCCTCGGCGTCCTCGGCCGTATCGGCCGCGGCATCCCTCAAGTCTTCGGCCGCTTCGCTGGCGTCATCGTCATTGTCGAAGTCTCGGTCGACCTGCTCTTCGGGGCTGCCGCCATATTGGGCCATGGCTGGCATCGCGGCGGTCGTCATCGCCAGAACCGCCGCGGCGCTCCCGATCAGGATCCTGCGCATGCAACCCCTCCCTCCGTCGGTAAAATCCGACTCGCCGTGGGCCCGCCGACCTGAGCGCAGTCTGAACGCTGCCCTGGCGATGCGGCGCGCCCCGCAAAAAGAAAAACGCCCCGGCCAGGGGGCGGCCGGGGCGCTCTTCGCAACCCGGTCCGGCGATACGCGACAGGCCGGACCCGGAAACTGTCGAGAGCGCTTCTGCCACCGCGACCCTGACGCAAGCCTGACCGAAGCTGTAAGGTCGGGTTCAACAACATGGCGGTTTTGGGGCAACGTGTGTTGGTAAAATAATACACTTTATCCCTTGCGCTCTCGCGCGCGACACCCCAATCTCCGTTCCACGATCTTTTCCCGGGGAACGACATGGCCACCAAGACCGATGCCGACAGCGCCACCACGCTCACCCTGGAGCCGCCCGCGCCGCTCCAGAACGTCCAGGCCGACCAGGCCGCGGGGCTCGTGCCCCTCAAGGAGGAGCAGAAGACCCAGCTCCAGTCCAAGGTCGACTCCTTCGTCGACGAACTGGTCGCGCTCGATTCCAACTCGCCCGAATTCGGCAAGAAGGTGGATCAGCTGACGACGATGGGCCGCAAGGAGATCGCCGAGGCGGCGGGCGCCTCCAACCGCTTCCTCGACCGTCCGGTCAAGGCGATCGACAAGGATACCGGCATCGGCGCGGATCTGACCCAGCTCAGGAAGACCGTGGAGGATCTCGATCCGGGCCGCGGCGGCGTGCTGACCAAGCCCAGGAAGCTGTTCGGCTTCATCCCCTGGGGGGGCAGCCTGCGCAATTACTTCCTCAAATATCAGTCGGCGCAGAGCCACATCGCCGCCATCCTCGCCGCGCTCGCATCCGGCAAGGACGAGCTTCTCATGGACAATGCGGCGATCGACGTCGAGCGCGCCAATTTGTGGAAGACGATGGGCAAGCTCGAGCAGATGATCCACATCTCCAAGGCGCTCGACTCCAAACTGGACGAAAAGGCCAACGAGCTCGACGCGACCGATCCGGCCAAGGCAAAGGCGATCCGCGAGACCGCCTTGTTCTACACCCGCCAGCGCACCACCGACCTTTTGACCCAGATGGCGGTCACCGTGCAGGGCTATCTCGCGCTCGACCTCGTCAAGAAGAACAATGTCGAGCTGGTGAAGGGCGTCGACCGCGCGTCCACCACCACCGTCGCCGCGCTCCGCACCGCCGTCACCGTCGCCCAGGCGCTGACCAACCAGCGGCTCGTGCTCGAGCAGATCACCGCGATCAACACGACCACCGCCAATATGATCGAATCGACCGGCGAACTCCTGAAGTCGCAATCGGCGGAGATCCACAAGCAGGCGGCCTCGGCGACCATCCCGATCGAAGTCCTGCAGCGCGCCTTCCAGAACATCTACGACACGATGGACACGATCGACCGCTTCAAGATCGAGGCGCTCGGCAACATGAAGCAGACCGTCGACACGCTCGGCAAGGAGGTCGAGAAGAGCCGCGGCTATATCGCGCGGGCCGAAGGCGTCGAGCAGAACCGCCTCGCCAGCGGCGGCGGCGGCAGCGTCGGCGCGAACCCCTTGTCCGCGATCGAGGGGTGAAATGTGGCGCGCTGCCGGCCCTTTTTTCTCCGTCACCCTGAACTCGATTCAGGGTCCATGAACACTGAATCGGGGAATTCCACACGCCGGTGTTCATGGATGCTGAACCAAGTTCAGCATGACGCTTTGACGGGGGCCATCCTCCGATGAGCACGACCCGCCAGGTCAGCCAGGCCATCGCCCGCTTCGACGAGGTGATGGGCCGGCTCGACCAGAAGGCGGCGCAGCGCGGCCTGAGGGAGCATTCGTCCGCGCGCGGCCGCTCCGCCACGATCCTCAAGCTCACCGCGATCGGCATGGTGGCGGCGGTGGTGATGATCGTCACCGCGCTCTCCGGCCTGGTGCTCGGCGGGATCGGCCAGATCGGGCTTTACGGCGCGATCGCGGTCGCCCTGGTCGCGGTCGGCCTGTTCGCCCTCTGGCCGAAAGAGAGAGCCGCCGCCGATTACAAGGACGACATGCCGACCGCCGCCGTGGTGCGCCGGCTTTCGACCATATTGTCCAGCAAGCGCAATGCGCTGCCCGTCCGGGCCGAGCAGCGGGTCGACGAGATCAGCCGGCAGCTGCCTCTGCTGGAAAGCCGGCTCGCCCAGACCGAGACGCTCGATCCGCTCGCCCAGGACGCGCGCCGCCTGATGGGCCGGCACCTGCCCGACCTGATCGAGCGCTACGAGCGCGTGCCGCCGGCCTATCGCGGCGAGCGCGACGGCGAAGGCCTCACCGTCGACGAGCGCCTCGTCCAGGGGCTCGACGCGGCCAAGGCGGCGCTCGACGATCTCGGCCGCAAGCTGGTCCGCGAGGACATGGACGCCTTCCAGACCCAGGGCCGGTTCATCGAAAGCCGCTACCGGGAAGAGAACGGCCCGCTCCAGGGCGAGTGACCATGGCCTTCGAGCTCGAGCGCGTCCTTTATGAGACCGAGGATTTTCTGCGCCGCGCGATCGGCTCGCCCAATTTGCGCGCGGCCAGGCAGCGCCGCTTCCGCCGCAAGCTGGAGGAGCTCGGCCGGCGGGCGAAGCGCTCGGCCTTCGTCCTGATCGGCCTGATCGCCCTGCTGCTCGCCTTCTCCATATTTCGCGGCGGCATCGGCTTCTTCGCCTGGCTGGTGGCGATGCCGACCTTCACCGCCTTCGCGTTGCTGCTGATGTTCCAACCGACGCGCCTCCACAAGCGGCTCCAGGCCGAGGCGCCGGGCGGGGAAGCGCCGCCGACCTTGCCGCTCGGCGATCTTGCCCTGCGCGCCGAGGAAGGCCTGCTCGACCGCTGCAACGAATTGCCCGGCCGCGCCTTGCCCGCCGCCGACGCGATCGCCGCGCGCCTGCGCGAGCTCCAGCCCCACCTTGCCGAGATCGATCCCGCCGCGCCGCTCGCCGGCGACGCCCGCCGCCTGATCGGCCAGCATTTGCCGCGCCTGGTCGATTCCTATCTCCAGCTCCCGGACGACGCCCGCGCGCCGGGCTCGGAGAGCAGCCGCCGCCTCGCCGAAAGCCTCGACATCGTCGCCGCCGAGCTCGGCAACCTGCTCGAGACCTGCTGCCGAGACAACCAGGCCGACTTCGACACCCAGAGCCGCTTCATCGAGACGCGGTACCGGGAAGACAAGCGGCTGAAAGGAGACTAAGACAATAGCGCCGCACTGCTGGACAGGATTTTGGGCGCCATGAAACCGCAGGACTTCACGATCGGGATCAGAGACTTCTTTGCCATCCTCGTGCCCGGTGCGATTGTCCTGTTTATTCTGCCGAGACCCGATCCGCAGCTTTTTGGGCCCAGTTTGGAAGCGCTCGATGTAATCGCGCTCGCGATTGTCGCGTATTTGATCGGGTCGGTCGCTGACAAGCTGGGAGCGATACTCGATCTACCCCCCGACCACTTTCTCAGAAGCAAGCATCTCCCGTTCTTCTCTAAGCGACTCGCCGCCCGCAAGATGGAAGCCGAGGAGTGCCAGCGGCAATTGCTGAAGGATTGTGTCCCCCCAGTCCCTTCGCACGAACCGACGAATTCAACCCGGGTGTTTTGGTGGGACCAACTCCGGCTGGACTGCCCCGCCGCGATTCAGGAATTGGACCGCATCGAAGCGGCGCAGAAATTGTTCAGATCGTTGACGGCCGCCTCCTTTGTCCTCGCCGTCTATGAGAAGTCGGTGTCCGCCCCCGAATGGCGGCTTTTCGAGGGGGCGCTCGACCATGCGGCTTGGTGGCTGCTTCTCGCCGGGCTCATCTCGGCGGCGCTGTACGTTGCCGGCCGATTCGCCTTCTTTGCCGCGGTCTGCCGACTCGCGGTGGCCTACACGGTCCATCGGCGCTCTACTCTTGGCGCCGCCCCGGAAACCGCGCCCTGATCCACGCCGAGACGGTCTCCAGCACGACCGGCGCCATCGTCTCCTCGATCTCGGCATATTCCCCCAACCCGCCGGTGCGGGCGGTCTGGAAAAGGTGGTTGAGCCCTGGCAGCTCGGTCACCGTGACGTCGCGATTGCCGGCGGTCGCGGCGCGGATGCCGGCGAGATTGGCGGCCGGCAACACCTGCCGGTCCAGCGCGCCGTTCAGCGCCAGCACCGGCATCCTGAGGGCCCGGAGCGCCGGCGCCGGATCGTAGCGCAGGAACCAGCGGAACCAGGGATCGCGCATGCGCTGGATCATCGCGTCGCGCTGCGCCGGGACGATGCCGATGCCGGCGAGCGCGCCGTCGCTCAAGGCCGCGCGCATCGCCGCTTCCGCTTCGGCCTGGGAAAGGTCGCCGGCGGCGATCGCCATCAGCCGCGCCTGCAGCCGCCCGGCCCGGTCGAGCTCCGCCGCGCTCATGCCCATCATCTGGCCGAGCGCGCGGCGCTGCGCCTCGATAAGTTCGCTGGTCCGCGTGCCCGGCCCGGCCAACAGCACCATGAAGGCGGCGCCCGGGCTGTCGGCGGCGGCGAGCGGCCCGATCATGGCGCCCTCGCTGTGGCCGATATAGCCGATCGCGTTGCGGTCGATCTCGGTGCGCGTGCGCATATAGCCATAGGCGGCCGCCGCGTCCGTCGCGAAATCGGCCGAGGTCGCGTCCTGGAAACGGCCCGTCGACCGGGCGGTGCCGCGGTCGTCGTAGCGCAGCACCGCGATCCCCGCTCTCGTGAGATGGTCGGCGAGCACGGCGAACGGCTTGTGCCCCATCAGGGTCTCGTCGCGATCCTGCGCGCCCGAACCCGAGATCAGGATCGCGGCCGGAAACGGACCGTCGCCGGCCGGCAGGGTCAGCGTGCCCGCCAGCGTCACGCCCGGCGCGCGCGGATTGGGGATGCGCACCTCCTCGCTGCGATAGGGGAAAGGCGGACGCGGCTCCTGCGGCCGGCGCGGCGCGGCAGCGACTCCGGCGGCGCGGCGGACGAAAATCACCTCGGAGTCGGGATAGCCCGAACGGCTCCAGCGCCCGCTCATCCGTGCGCCGTCCGCGCTCAGATTGCCCTGGAAGGAGGAATCGCCCGCCGGCACGGAAAAGCGCACCGCCTGCCCTTCGCGCGCCAGGCCGGTCACGGCGAGGCCGTTCGCCATCATGTCCGGCGAATCGAACATGGCGATCGTGCCGAGCGCATTGGTGGCGACGCGCAGGATCAGGCGCAGCTCCGCGCCGTTGCGCTGGATCCGCGTCTCCCAGCTTCCATCCAGACCGTTGATAACGGGCTGCGCCGCACCAGCGCCGCGCGCGAGATCGAGCGGCAGCGGAGTCCCGTTCTGCGTGAATGTGCCCGCGAAGAGGTTGCGGGCGGGATCCCAGCGGCCGTCATAGGCAATGCGCATCGCCGGCATGGCGAAGGTCAGCCGCCCGTCGGCGATGGCGAGAGTTTCGATCGGAATCTTCCGCCCCGGCGCCTGGTCGACGCTCTCCAGCTGCCCGCTGTGCCCTCCGGCCGGGGTGCCGGCGATCGTCACGATCAGCCGCAATTGCGGCCGGCCAGGCATGGCGAGTGTGCCGTGCCAGTCGCCGAGCCAGGGCTCCTGCGTGGCGTGGGCCGGAAGCACGAGCAGGACCGCCAGCAGGGCGGCGAGGATCGAGATCAGCCGGATCATGCCTTGGTCTCCCGCGTCGATCTGGACGCCATGATCCGCAGCGCGATCAGCGCCAGCCCGGCCGCCAGCGGCACCATCGACCACAAGGCCGCCTGCCTGATCGGCGCGAGCACCCAGATCGCCGTATTGGCGAGCCCGGCGAGGACGAACACCCAGCCGGAATAGCGCTGCAGCGCCTGCTTGCGCGCGGCGTCGGGCGAAGCGGGATCGACGCATGCCACCTTCTTGGGAACGATATTGCCGTAATATACGACGAGGAGACCGCAGACGATGCCGAGGAAGCGCAGTGCCAACCCTTCATCGTCCCGCGCGATCGCCCCGGTCGCCCGCGCGATGGCCAGCGCCTCGGCCACGGCGATCACGATCGCCGCATAGGAGACCGCGAGGCGCAACGACGCCTTGTCGCGCTTCATCAGCTCGGCCCCGGTCCACAGGATCGGCATGGTCAGCCCGGCGATCAGCCAATATTCCCTTTTCTCCGGCACGATCAGGAACAGGGCGATGGCGAGCGCCTCAGCGAGCGCCACCGCGATCACGGCCATCGCCAGCGAAATGTGTCCACGCGTCATGGTGTTTCTTCCTTTGCAGTCGCCGCCGCCGCGCCGAGATCGAGCCCGACCGTCTGGGCGAGACCCATCAGGGCCTCTTCGAGCACCGACATCTGGAGCCGGTAGATGATCGATTTGCCGGTCTTGCTGGCGTCGATCAGCCCGGCCTCGCGCAGCACCGCGAAATGCGCCGACATGGTGGGCTTGGAGACGTCGAACTGCTCGGCCAGCTCGCCAGCACTCATCGGCTTCTCGCGCAGCAGCGCCAGCACCCGCCGCCGCGTCGGATCCGCTAAAGCCCTGAAGACACCGCTCATGATTCGATATTTAGCTATCTATCGAATTAAGTCAAGCCTGGATGCTTGTCTCGCCGGCTCATTCGGGATTTTGCGGGTCGGAAGTCAGTCCGGCAATCTGGATGCCATGGTCGCGAATGGATTCGACGAAGCGACGCCAAATCCGACGCTTCCCCGCGCCATAAATGTGCCAAGCAGGCAGAACCGTCAGCGGGGCTACCAGGATGGATGTCTGTCGTCCGATTCGCTGATCGAGGGACGCCCTGATCCTTTTCGGCGATGCGCGCGTAATCAGCAGACGTATCTGCTTGACTGGGTTAAATAGCTCCCCGTGCATCGCCAATGCCTGGTCAGCTTGAGCGTATCGCGGATCGCCAGCAACAGTGTCTGTGAGATCAAATGTAACGACCAGCAATCGATAGGTAGTTGCCGGCCTTCGTAGAGCTACTTTGTTCAGTGCCATGACCGGACCTTATCCGCACTCTCTCCTCGTTTGAAGGGCAACGGCGGTGCCTCGAACCAATGGCTGGCGACTTTCAATGTAGGATTTCGTCTGTCACCCTCGAGCGACTCGGCCGGTCCTGAGCAGGCCGGGTGGCTCTTTCTCACCGTCGGCCGCCAGCCCGGGCAAAGGCCCAGGCCCCTGCCTTGCCCGGATTCGGCGTTTCGGGGGGAACACCCCCCGCGATTCCATGTGACATTCGTGCCAGTCGAGCCATTCGACGCCAGGCGGGAGCCGATGCCGCCCGTCTAGGCGTCCAGTTTGTCCACTTTGCGGGCAATCGTCTCAGGCGAACAGCGCCCGCGCCTTGGCCAGCCCCGCCACCCCCGCCGCGATCGTCTCGGGCTTCTTGGCGAAGCAGAGGCGGATCACGTTGCGGACCGGATCTTCGGCGTAGAAGGCCGAGACCGGGATCGCCGCGACGCCGCATTCGGCGACGGCGCGATCGCAGAATTCCACGTCGTCGACGGCGATGCCCGAGGCTTCGAGGTCGACGCAGGCGAAATAGGTCCCTTCCGCGGGCAGCACCCGATAGCCCGCCGCCGTCAGCGCCCCGGCCATGGTGTCGCGCGCGGCGGAGAAGCCGGCGCGCATGGCGTTGAAATAGGCATCGTCCTTTGCCAGGCCGTAGGCGACCGCGCTCTGCAGGTTGGGCGGGGTCACGAAGGCGATGAACTGGTGCGCGCTGGTGACCGCCGCGGCGAGATCCGGCGGCGCCGCGACCCAGCCGACCTTCCATCCGGTCAGCGAGAAGATCTTGCCCGCCGAGCCGATCTTGACCGTCCGTTCAGCCATGCCGGGCAGGGAGGACAAGGGAATATGCGCCCGGCCGTCGAACAGCACATGCTCCCAGACCTCGTCGCTGAGCGCCAAGGCGTTCGAACGGACGCAGGCCTCGGCGAGCAAGGCGAGCTCGTCGCGGTCGAAGGTCCGCGCGGTGGGGTTGTGCGGATTGTTGAAGATCACCATCCGCGTGCGGGGCGTGAAGGCCTCGGCCAGCGCCTCGCGCGTGATCCGCCAGTCGGGCGGCACCAGCCGGACCAGGCGCGGCACCCCGCCGGCGCGCAGCAGCAACGGCAGATAGGCGTCGTAGAGCGGCTGGAAGAGCACGACCTCGTCGCCGGGCGAGATCAATGCCAGCAGGGCCGACGCGATCGCCTCGGTCGCGCCCGAGGTGACGATCACCTGCTCGGCGTAGAGCGCGAGGCCCTGGTGGCGGCGGTAATGCGCGGCGACCGCCTCGCGCAAGTCGGGAAGGCCGCGCATCGGCGGATATTGGCTCGCAGCCCCGGTCAGCCCCTCCGCCGCCTTCGCCACGACATCCTCCGGCCAGCCGAAATCGGGGAAGCCCTGGCCGAGGTTGACCGCTTCATGGGCCCGCGCCGCCATCGACATGGTCTCGAAGATCGAGGTGTGGAGATTGGCGAAGACCGGGTTCATGGCGATCGCCCCTGCCCCATCGCACCGCCGTCTTCAACGGATAAGAAAAAGGGCCCGGGGCGGGGGCCCCGGGCCTCGGCGATGACGGGGGAGGAAAACCCGCCGTCGCCTCGCGAACAAGCTATTGTTCGGCCGTCCGCGGCGCGCGGTTATTGTTCCGCGTCCGTTGCCCGCGCGGCGGCGGGTTCGACCGGCTCGCCTGGGCCTTGCCCGAGGCTTCGCCCGAGGCACTGCCCGCGACGCTGCCGCTGACGGCCGAGCCGCTGAGCGCGCCGCTGGCGGTGCCCGATGCGCTGCCGGCGGCATTGCCGGCGCGATCGCGGGCGTTGGCCAGGGCGGTCCCGGCGCGGTTGCGGGTATTGGCGGCGGCACTGCCCGCGCGATCGCGGACGGCGCCGGCGGTGTCGCGGACCTCATCGGTGCCGATCAGATCGGCGCTGGCGCCGGCATTGGCGGAACCGCCGACCGAGCCGCTCAGGGACCCGAGCGCGCCGTTGCCGCGCGCATTGCCCGAAGCGCGGGCATCGGCGCGGCCGCGGCGGCGATCGATATTGCGGTCGGCGCGCAGGTCGCCGTCAAGGCCGGAGCGCGCGCTCCGGTCGATTCCGCCCAGCGATCCGCCGAGATTGCCGCCCAGGCCGCCGCTGATGCCGCCGAGCGAGCCGCCAAGGCCGCCGCCGCCGCTGCCGCCCAGGATCTGGGCCGAAGCCGGCGCCGCGATCAGGATGGCGCAGCCGGCCGCGAGTTTGAGTGCGAGCTTCATGTCTCTCTCCTTCGATTCGAGCCCGGAAAGACGTGGGGCCCTCGAAGCGGAAACGTCGCAAAAGCGGGATTTAATCCCGGCCGGCGGGTTGACGTGGCGAGCGGTGCGAGACCGGCGTTCGGCAGTTGCCGCAGATGACGCCGCGACCGACGCCCCTGCCCCCGCGCTGTGCCTCGCGGTCGAGGGCGGCGACCGGATTGGCGGCGCGGATGTGCTGCGCCAGCCGTCCCGCCACGAGCGGCACGGCGAAGGACGTGCCCCGGACCGGCACGAGATTTCCGGCCGGCCCCGCCGCGGCCATGTCGGCGCCCGGCGCGGCATAATCGAGGTGGAGCGCGCGGCCGGCCTCGATCAGCACCCGGCCGCGGCCGTCGACGCCGGTGACCGCGAGCACGCCCGGATAGGAGGCGGGATAAGCGGGCGGCGCCGCGCGGCCGTCATTTCCGACCGCGGCCACCACCCAGGTCCCGCGCGCGCGCGCCTGCCCGATCGCGCGCTCGACCAGAGGGTTGGCGCGCCCGACCAGGCTGACCGCGACCACCGGCACGCGCTGCGCCACCATCCAGCCCAGCGCCCGCGCCAGCGCCAGCGCGTTGCCGCCTGCGGGATCGCTGCCATAGACGTCGGCGACCAGCAGGGGCGAACCCGGCGCGGCGCCGCGCACCGGCCCCTGGCCGGCGATCAGAGAGGCGATGGCGGTACCGTGCCCGCTCGGCCGCGGCGCGCCGCCCACGAAGCCCCGCTGCTGGACGGAGCTCCTCAGCGACGGATGCGCGGCGACGCCGCCGTCGATGATCCCGATCGCGGCGCCGCCCCCGCGGCCCCCCTGGGCGAGCGAAGCAGCGCCGATCGCCGCCGCTGCGCCGCTTTGCTCGTGCAGGCTATTGGCGGTGAATTCGCCGGTGGGCGCCAGCCGCCGCAGCCGCGACAAGGCGCGGTCGACCGACCAGCCGCGCGGCACGGCGAGCGTCACCGACCTGATGTCGAGCCCTTCGATCCGCTCCTCGGCGATGCGGACGAAGCCGGCCCGCTCGGCGTCGGCAAGAGCGGCCGGATCGGGGTCGATCGCGATCACCTGGCCGCGCACCGCCGGGCCGAGATCGGTCATTTCCAGCCGGTCGCGATTGGCGCGGACCAGTCCCTCCAGGCGCGCGGTCCGGGCGTCGGCGAGCTCGCCTAGGGTGGCGCGCAGCGGATCGACCCGCTCGCCCGTGCGATCGAGCGTGTCGCGGGCGGTCTGCCCGACCGAGCCGAGCGTGCCGCCGACATCGGGCACCGGCGGCAGCAATTGCGCGTCGGCGCCCGTGCAGATCGCGAAGGCGAGCGCCGCGGCCAGCGCCGGCCGCCATCTTGCGGGGATGGTCATGTCTGCTTCCTTGGCATATTTTTCCTGGCTTGGGGATGAAACGCGTGCGGCCATCCGTTTCCTCCAAGGGACAAGGAGCCGCCTGTTGCAGGCATTCGAGCGTGAGCTGCTGACGCTTCTGCCCCGGCTGCGCCGGTTCGCGCATGCGCTCGCTCGCGATCCGGTCGACGCCGACGATCTGCTGCAGGTGGCGCTGGAGCGGGCGCTGAAGGCCCGCGGCCAGTGGACGCCGGGAACGAGACTGGATTCGTGGATGATGAGGATCGTGCGCAATTGCTGGATCGACGAGGTGCGCAGCCGCGCGCGCCGCGCCCGCACCTTCCTGCCCGAGGAGGAGGGCGCCAGCGTCGGCGCCGACACCCATCATGAGATCGAAGCCCGGGTCGAGATGCACGCGGTCGACAAGGCGATGAACGCGCTCTCGGCCGAGCAGCGCGAGGTGATCGCGCTCGTTCTAGTCGAGGGGCTGGCCTATCGCGAGGCGGCCGAGCTGCTCGACATCCCGATGGGCACGCTCACCTCGCGCCTCACCCGCGGCCGGCAGGCGCTCGTCCAGATGCTCGAGCTGGAGGCGGCATGATGACGATCGACGACGACATGCTGATGGCCTTCGCCGACGGCGAGCTCAACGAGATCGGCCGCGCCCGCGTCGAGCGCGCGCTGGCGGAGGATCCGTCCTTGCGGGCGCGGCTGGAC
The DNA here is from genome assembly GCA_035629975.1 of Allosphingosinicella sp. Classification (GTDB taxonomy): domain Bacteria; phylum Pseudomonadota; class Alphaproteobacteria; order Sphingomonadales; family Sphingomonadaceae; genus Allosphingosinicella. The sequence continues at coordinate 44,021 of DASQLN010000012.1, forward strand.
GCCCAGCGGAGGCTGCGCGCGCGGCTGGCGGCGCATTATACCCCGGTCGCCGAGGAGGCGGTGCCCGAGCGCTTCCGCGCCTTGCTCGAGACCGGGGTCGTCGACCTGTCGGCCGCCCGCGCGCCGCGGGCGCGGCCGCTCTGGCAGAGCGCCATCGCTTTGGCCGCGACGCTCGTGCTCGGCCTCGCCCTCGGCCGGACCCTGCTCGTCCCCGGCGCGCCGGACTCCGGCCCGATCGCCGTCGAGGGCGGCGCGATGGTCGCGCGCGGCAGCCTCGCCGAGGCGCTCGACAGCCAGCTCGCCTCGGCCCAGGCGTCCAATGCCGCGACGCGGATCGGGGTCAGCTTCGCGCGGAGCGACGGCCGCCTGTGCCGCACTTTCGACAGCGCGGCCGCCGCGGGCCTCGCCTGCCGCACCGACACGGGCTGGCAGGTGATGATGACCGCCGCCGGTTCGGGCGGGCAGCGCGGTGAATTTCGCCAGGCGGGCGGCGAGAGCCTGCTCGTCCAGCAGGCCGCGCAGGAGATGATGGCCGGCGAACCGCTCGACGACGCGGCCGAGCGCCGGGCCCGCGATTCGGGCTGGCGGCGCGGCGGGGCTTCCCGCTAATCCGGCCCGATGGTCGGACGTGTCACGCTTAGCATAGCACGGTGGATCGGGATCGGGATCACCGCCTTCCTGGCGCTGAGCCTGCTCTGGGTCCTGCTCTACCGCTTCGTCGCGCCGCCCTTCACATTCACGCAATGGGGCGATCCCAACGGCGCGGCGCGGACCTGGGTGCCGCTCGAGCGGATCGACCGCAACATGGTCCGCGCCGTCATCGCCGCCGAGGATGGCAAGTTCTGCAGCCATAACGGCTTCGACCGGGACGCGATCGAGGCGGCGATGCGGCGCAACGCGGCCGGCGGGCGCACCATCCGCGGCGGCTCGACGATCAGCCAGCAGACCGCCAAGAATGCGTTCCTGTGGCAAGGCGGCGGCTTCGTCCGCAAGGGCCTGGAGGCCTGGTTCACCCTCCTGATGGAAACGACGTGGAGCAAGCGGCGGATCATGGAGGTCTATCTCAACGTCGCCGAGACCGGCATCGGCACTTATGGCGTCGAGGCCGGCGCCCGGCGCTATTTCGGCCACGGCGCCGACCGCCTGACGCAGGCCGAGGCCGCCCGCCTCGCCGCCATCCTCCCCTTGCCCAAGCGCCGCGAGGCGATCGACCCGACCGGCTTCACCCGCCGCTACGGCAACATGATCCAGCGGCGCATGGCCCAGGTCGCGCGGGAGGGGCTGGACGCCTGCGTCTACGATTAATGGGGACAGTATATATTTATCCTGCCCGGCGCTTCGCGGACAGCGGCCGCCCGAGCCGATAATTATATACTGTCCCCATTTTCAGAAGGGCATCTTGAAACCCGGCGGCAATTGCATGCCGCCGGTCACCTCGCGCATCGACTCCGCGGCCGCCTGATCGGCCTTGGCGCGGGCGTCGTTGATCGCGGCGGCGACGAGGTCCTCGACCATCTGCTTCTCGGATGCGACCAGCAGGCTCTCGTCGATTGTCACGCTGATGATGCGGCCCTTGGCCGAGGCACGGATGCGGACCAGGCCGCCGCCCGAAACGCCTTCGACCTCGACCTTGTCGAGCGCCTCCTGCGCCTCCATCAGCTTGGTCTGGGCCTCCTGGGCCATACGCATGATTTCGTTCATGTCCTGCAAGTCACGCACTCCCTCGTTCGTCGGTCCTGTAGCCCGCAAGCTCGGCTTCGGGGAAGGCCTCGAACGCCGCCTTGACGATCGGCGCGTCGAGCACCTCCCGCCTCAGCAGGTCGGCGTCGGCCTTCTGCTGGTCGAGCAGGCTCGGCTGCGCCTCCTCCTCGGCGGTGCGGACCCGCCATGCGGACCCGGTCACCGCCTTGAGCGCGTCGGCGACCTCGCGGATGAAGTCCCCCGGCGGCGGCTTCAACGGCCGCACGATCAGCTCGGGAGGCTTGTAGCTGACCAGGCCGACATAATCGTGCAGCTGCTGGGCGATATGCGCCTTTCCCCTGCCGTGGAGCAGATCGACCAGAGCGGCGAAGGTCGGCGGCAGCTGCAGCAGCGCGCCTTGCGTCTCGGCCTTGGGCGCGGCCTGCGCGGGCACCGCCACGGCGGCCTCGCCGCTCGCCAGCTTCTCCAGCACCGCACCGGGATCGGGCAGGTCCGAGGCGTGGATCACGCGCAGCAGCGCCATTTCAGCGGCCTCGAGCGGCATCGGCGCATTGTGCACCTCATTGAGGCCCTTGAGCAGCAATTGCCACAGCCGGTGAATGGCGCCGTGGCCAAGCCGGCTCGCCCAATCGGCATAGGCCTCGCGCTCCTCGGCGGACTGGGCGGGATCGGCCGAGCCGCCGACCTTGGACCGGGTGATGCCGTGCACCGCCTCCAGGAGGCCGCGGATCAGCGCCGACGGCTCGACGCCGAGATCATATTGGCCGCGAACCCCTGCCAGGGCGCCTTGCGCGTCGCCGGCGAGGATCTGCCCCAAAATCGCGCGCGTGGCGCCGCGGTCGGACAGGCCGAGCATCGCGCGCACCTGCCCGGCGGTGACGGCGCCGGCGCCGTGGGCGATCGCCTGGTCGAGGATCGAGAGCCCGTCGCGCGCGGACCCCTCCGCCGCCCGGGCGATCAGGGCAAGCGCCTCGGGCTCGACCTCGACGCCTTCCATCCCGGCGACATGACCGAAATGGGCTGAGAGCAGCTCGGCCGGGATGCGCCTGAGATCGAAGCGCTGGCAGCGCGACAGCACCGTCACCGGCACCTTGTTCACCTCGGTGGTGGCGAACAGGAATTTCACATGGGCCGGCGGCTCCTCGAGCGTCTTCAAAAGCGCGTTGAAAGCGTTCTTCGAGAGCATGTGGACTTCGTCGATGATGTAGACCTTGTAGCGTGCCGAGACCGCCGAATAGCGCACCGCCTCGATAATCTCGCGCACGTCGTCGACGCCGGTATGGGAAGCGGCGTCCATCTCGATCACGTCGATATGGCGCCCCTCCGCGATCGCCCGGCAGGGCTCGCACTCGCCGCAGGGCTCGATCGTCGGCCCGCCATTCCCGTCCGGGCCGATGCAGTTCAGCGCCTTGGCGATGAGACGGGCGGTGGAGGTTTTCCCGACGCCACGCACGCCGGTGAGCAGGAAGCTGTGCGCCAGCCGGTCGCGCGCGATCGCATTGGCGAGCGTCTTCACCATCGCCTCCTGCCCGATCAGCTCGCCGAAGCTTTGCGGGCGATATTTGCGGGCGAGGACGCGGTAGGGCTGGGGGGAATCACTCATCGACATCACAGTAACCGTTCGGGCTGAGCCTGTCGAAGCCCGTTCCTGCTTTTCTCCTCTCATCAAAGAAGAAAGACCCTTCGACAGGCTCAGGGCGAACGGAGGTTGGAGGTGCGGCCCGACCGCCCCGCAGAGTCATATCATCCCCCCGGAAACTGACGCTGCGGACGCGTTCGCACGAGCATCGCGTCAGTTTCGACAGCTATGCGACCCTGGGGATCGATCATGTCGAGCAAGGTATCGAAATCGGGCGCGGACGGATCGGGCGGGCCGAGTCTTTCCGCGATCCGATCGAGCTGGCCGCGCCTGCGCATCGCCCCGCGGAGATCCTCGCGGACGACGAAGCCGACCAGCCGGCCCCGATAATAACGCGGCACCCAGATCTCTTCGATGCCGCCATCGCCTGCCTGGCAATGCTGGCCTATGTGCACGCGCCGCGCAGGCAGGGTTGAGCCGACCTTGAAGGGAAAGTGGGAGCCGGAACGACCCGGCACGGAAACTCGTTACGGCTGCTTCCTTCCGGATCTGACCGGGTTCGCGAGAGCGCCGTCCGCCCGACTCCCGGGCGCCATATGAGGGCGTTGGGACGGTTTGGCAAGGATCAGAGGAAGGCGGCGGCGATGGCGCGGGCGACCTGCTGGTGGACGAGGTCGCGGGCGGGCGTCGCGGCGGTGCCCCCGCTCTGGTAGCAGGCGATCAGGATCGCCGGACGGCCGGGCGGCCAGGCAATGGCGAGATCGTTGGCCGCGCCGTTGGCGCCGTTGCCGGTCTTGTCGCCGGCCCGCCAGCCGGCAGGCAGGCCCGCGCGCAGCCGCGCGCGCCCGGTGCTCGCGCCCTCCATCCAGCCGATGAGGCGCGCGCGGGAGGCGGTGCCCAGGGCCTCGCCCAGCAGCAGCGCCCGCATCAGCCCGGCCATTGCGAGGGGCGTCGTTGTGTCACGCGGGTCGCCTGGAAGATTGGAGTTGAGGGCGGTTTCTATCCGGTCGAGGCGGGTCATCGGATCGCCGCAGCGGCGGACGAAGGCGGTAAGGCCGGGAGGGCCGCCGATGCGGGCGAGCAGCAGATTGGCGGCGGCATTGTCGCTGACCTCGACGATCGCCGCGCAGAGCCGGCCGACCGGCAGCCGGCCCCGCTCCAGATTCGCTTCGATCACCGGCGCGTAAGGCACGAGATCGGCGCGACCGAACGCAATCTCCTGATCGAGCGCAAGCCTCCCTTGCTCGACCTCGGCGAGGATCGCGCCGGCGAGCGCGAGCTTGAAGGTCGAGGCCATCGCGTAGCGGCTGTTCTCGTCGTGGAGGAGCCAGCGGCCCGACCCGCTGTCGAGCGCGGCGACGCCGAGCCGGCCACCCGGGCCGAGGCCCTGCTGGAGCCCGCCGAAATCGACCCGCGCCCGACGGCTCTGCGCGGGATAGGGGGTACACCCGGCGGCGAGCAGGCCGGTGCCAAGGACGAAGCAGCGGCGGTCGATCATGTCATCGCCCCTGCATGTTGTGGACGCCGCCCGGAATGCGCACGGTCAGGGTCTCCATCTCCGCGGTCAGCCAGATCTGGCAGGCCAGGCGTGAATGGCGGGTGACGTGGCTGGCGAGGTCGAGCATGTCCTCCTCCTCCTCGGCCGCGCGCGGCAGCTTCGCGAAATCGCCGGCTTCGACGATGACGTGGCAGGTCGAGCACGCCATCTGGCCTTCGCACGTGCCTTCGAGCGGCTGGCCGGCGAATTGGGCGACGTCGAGCAGCCGCTGGCCGGGCGGGGCCAGCACTTCCTGGATTTCGTCGCCGTCGGCCGAGACGAAGCGCACCAGGGTCATAGCTGGCGCGCCGCCGCTTCGCTGATGAGACCGAACGCGGCGCGCAGCTCCTCGTCCGTCGTGTAGCGGCCGAAGCCCAGGCGGATGCTGGACGCGGCCGCCGGCCGGTCGAGCCCGAGCGCGGCGAGGACGTGGCTGGGTCGGCCGGAACCGCTCGCGCAGGCGGAGCCGGCGGAAAAGGCGACGCCGCGCACCTCGGAGATCAGGCGAGCGGCGTCGATGCCGTCGCGGCGCAGGTTGAGGTTGCCGCGGTAGCGCCGCTCGTCGGAGCCGTTGAGCGTCCAATCCCGCATCAACCCGCAGGCGACGGTCCAAAGCCGCTCGACATGATCGTGGTCGTCGGGGCCGAGCAGGGCCGCGGCCGCGCCGAAGCCGGCGCACAGGGCCGGCGACAGGGTGCCGGAGCGCAAGCCCCCTTCCTGGCCGCCGCCGTGGAGCAAGGGCTCCAGCATGATGCCGTCGCGGACCCACAGCGCGCCGATGCCCTTGGGCCCGTGGACCTTGTGGGCGGACAAGGCGGCCATGTCGCAGACGTCGAGCGGGAGCGGTACGCGGCCGAAGCCCTGGACAGCGTCGCAGAAGAAGAGCGCCCCCCCTTCATGGGCGATGCGCGCGATCTCGCCGATGGGCTGGATCACCCCGATCTCGTTATTGACCAGCATCGCGGCAACGAGGCCGGTATCGTCGCCGACCGCCGCCCGGAGCCGGTCGAGATCGGCGAGGCCGTCCGGCTCGACCGGCACGATCTCGACCTCGTGGCCGCGCGAGCTCAGCCATTCGAGCGTATCGAGCACGCAGGCATGCTCGGTGGCGAGCGCGACGATCCGCCGCCGACCGCAGCCCTTGAGCGCCCAATTGGCGGCTTCGGTGGCACCGGAGGTGAAGTAGAGCTTCCCCGCCTGCCCCTCCCCTGCGCAAGCAGGGGTCCAGGACGGATTCTGGGCTTCTGCTTTCGCAGGAGAACAGGCTTGGAGGGCGGCCAGGACCTGCGCGCGCGCGACTTCCACCGCCGCCGACGTTTCGCGGCCGAGCTTGTGGGAAGAATGCGGGTTGGCGAACTTGTCCTCGAGCCATGGTCGCATCGCCGCCGCCGCTTCGGGCGCGAGCGGGGTCGTCGCCTGATAGTCGAGGTAGATGGTCACGCGGCGCGGCGGCGCGCGATGAGCCGGCGCCATTCGGCGAGCAGCGCCTCGATGTCGCTCGCGCGGGTCTGCGGGCCAAAGCTGACCCGGATCACCTCGCGCGCCTCCTCCTCTGGCAGGCCCATGGCGGCGAGGACGTGGCTGGCCTTGAGGCTGCCCGACGAACAGGCGCTGCCGGCCGAGACGGCGATGCCGGCGAGATCCATTTGCATCATCTGCGCCGCCGCCGGCACGCCGGGCATGCGATAGCCGGCGATGGTCGCGATCCTCGGCGCGGCGGCGGAAACGACCTCGCCGCCCGCTTCGACGATGGCGCCGTCGAGCAGGTCGCGGAGCCGCTCTGCTTCCTCATACCAGCCGTGATCGGCCTCGCAGGCGGCGGCGAAGCCCATGATCATCGGCACCGCCGCCGTGCCCGGGCGCTGGCCGCCCTCCTGGCCGCCGACCGCCTCGAGGCTCGCCGGATCCCTGAGCAGCAGCGCGCCGATCCCCGGCGGGCCGCCCAATTTGTGCGCGGCGATGGAGATGAAATCGGCCTGGGGAAGCGGCAGCTTGCCGGCGCTCTGCGCGCAATCGACGAGGAGCAGGCCGTCCACCGCCTTCACCCGCGCGGCGATGGTCTCGATGGGATGGATGACGCCGGTCTCGTTGTTGACCGACTGGACCGCGACCAGAGGCCGCTCCGCCCCCGCCAGCGCCGCGTCGAGATCGGCGAGGTCGAGCGTGCCGTCGGGCAGCGCCTCGATCCGCCGCGCGTCGGGGGCGGCGCGCAGCACCGCCGGATGCTCGATCGACGAGACGATGCGCGGGCCCGCTTTGGCGCGGCGCATGACGATCTCGATCGCCTCGGTAGCGCCGGAGGTGAAGACGAGGGCGCCATCCCAGCCGAGCGCAGCTCCGATCCGCCGCCGCGCCTCTTCCATCGCCGCCCGCACCGCGCGTCCTTCGGCATGGGCGGAGGAGGGGTTGGCCCAATGGTCGCAGGCCTCCCGGATCGCCGCCGCCGCCTGAGGGAGGATCGGCGTGCTCGCGGCATGGTCGAGATAGATTCGCCTCGTCACCCGCCCGTCGCCCTTTCAAATTGCGGAAACGCGCCGCATCCCTATATAGGGCGCCCGCACGCGCTTCGCGCGCTTCCCTTTGAATATTCCAGATGCAGGTGCAATGCCCGAAGTCATCTTTCCAGGGCCCGAGGGCCGTCTTGAGGGACGTTTCAGCCCCGGTCCCCGGCCCCGCGCCCCGGTCGCGCTGATCCTTCACCCGCACCCGCAGGGCGGCGGCACGATGAACAATGCGATCGTGCTGGCGCTCTACAAGACCTTCGTCAGGCGGGGATTCGCGACCCTGCGCTTCAACTTCCGCGGCGTCGGCAAGAGCCAGAGCGTCTTCGACAACGGCATCGGCGAGCTTTCCGACGCCGCCTCGGCGCTCGACTGGGTCCAGTCGATCCACCCGGAGGCCGAGACGACCTGGATCGCCGGCTTCTCCTTCGGCGCCTGGATCGGCATGCAGCTGCTCATGCGCCGCCCCGAGGCGCGCGGCTTCATCTCGATCGCCCCGCCCGCCAATATGTACGATTTCTCCTTCCTCGCCCCCTGCCCGTCCTCGGGCATCATCATCCAGGGCGAGGGCGACGAGGTCGTGACCCCGCTCGCCGTCCAGAAGCTCGTCGACAAGCTCCGCACCCAGCGCCACATCACCATCGAGCATAAGACCATCCCAAGCGCGAACCACTTCTTCGTCAACGAGATGGATTTGCTGATGAAGGCGGTCGACGACTATCTCGACTTCCGGCTCGATCCCAGCTGCCCGATCCGCTGACGGCTCAGGTCTCGTAATTGGCCTCCGCCACCTCGTGGCATGCGGGCTCGGGGCGGGTCCGCCTTGCCTCGGCGAGCCAGGCGATCTGCTCGGCGAAGCCGGCGCGGAGCGCGGCCGGCGAGACGATCGGAACGCGCCTGCGCATCAGCGAAACCCCGTCCTCGCCGACGATCTCGACCTCCCGAACCTCGGCCGCGAGCAGCCGCCGCAGGATTCCGGGATCGTCGAGCCGCACGGTGTGCCCCAGGCGGGCGGCCGTCAGCGAAAGCGCCGAGGCCGGCAAATACAGCACCCGCCCGACGGGGACTCCGTCGGCCCAGTAGCGCGCCCACAAAGTCTGCGGGCCGGAGAGGGGGATCTGGAATTCCCAGGTGAACCAACCCGGCGGGTCGAGGCTCGGCGCGTCCGGGCGGACCTGCCACCACTCCAATCGCACGTCGTGCCCCCAAAGCGCGAAGCGGATCGGCCCGCCCGCGGCCTGCGGACCCTGGATCTGCTCGATCAATCCATACATGTCCCCGACGGCGAAATTGCGCGAGCAGAGTATCTCGGGGGCCTGCGCCCCGGCTGGAGCGGCGGCTAGCCCCAGGCCCAAAGCGAGCGCGAGGGCGGCGCGGCGCATCAAACCGTCCAGACCAGCACGTTGCAGAGCGCGACCGCGGCGGCGAGGAGCATCAGCACGCCCTTCTTGCGGTCCTTGCGCTTGACCAGCTGGTGGATGCCGCCGGCGGCGAGCGCGAAGGTGGCGATCATCAGGATCGACAGGAAGGTCGCGCCAAGGCCGCTGGTGGGCATGGCCGATTGATGGCACGAACCGGCGTGCTTCACCAAGCCTTAAGCATGTCGATCTAGGCGGGATGCGATGAGCGTCCACGATCACCGGCAGTTCGAGCATGCGCTGGCGCGGATCGACGAGGCGATCCTGCCCAATCTGTCGCGGCTGCTCGATTCGGTGCTGGACAGCGCTGCGCTGGCGCGGCCGGGGATCGACGCCGAGGACCATTCGGCCGGCCTCAGGGCGACGGCGCGGCAGATGGCGCAGCTCACCGCCCTGGTCGGCGCGGTCGCTCAGCGGCCCAGTATCTCCGCATAGAGCGCCGGATCGACATTCCCGCCCGAAACGACGACCACGCTGCCGTCGGGCGCCTCCACCTTTCCTGAAAGCAGCGCCGCCAGCGCGACCGACCCGCCGGGCTCGGCGACGATCCGCAAGTGGCGGAAGGCGAAGGCCATGGCGGCGGCAACCTCCGCTTCGGTGACGGCGAGGCCGCGCGCTCCCGCCTCGCGCAGCGCGCCGAAGGTGAGCGGCGAAACCAATCTGGTCTGAAGCGCGTCGCAGCGCGTCGGCGGCGCTGGCTCTTCGACCGGTACGATGTGGCCGAGCGCGAGCGAGCGGGCCATGTCGTCCCAGCCTTCGGGCTCGACCGCGATCACCTGGCTCTCGGGCAACGCCAAAGCGATGCCGCCCGAAAGCCCCCCGCCGCCGCACGGCACGATCACCATCGGCGGAGCGCCTGCGAGCTGCCCGGCGATCTCGACGCCGACGCTGCCCTGCCCTTCGATCACGTCGACATCGTCGAACGAGGGCACCAGCGTGGCGCCGCGCTCCGCCGCCAGCCGCGCGCCGATCTCCTCGCGGCTCTCGGTGACGCGGTCGTAGAAGAGTATCTCGGCCCCCGCCGCGCGGGTCGCCACGATCTTCACCGCCGGCGCATCCCCCGGCATCACGATCGCCGCCCTCATCCCCAGCCGCCGCGCCGCCAGCGCCACGCCCTGCGCATGGTTGCCCGAGGAGAAAGCGACGACGCCGCGCGCGCGCTCGGCCTCGCTCAGAAAAGCCAGCCGGTTGCTCGCACCGCGCAGCTTGAAGCTGCCCCCCTGTTGCAGGCATTCGGCCTTGATCCAGATCCGCCGGCCCTCCCAATCGAGCGGCAGCAGCGGCGTCCGCGTCACCCGATCGGCGATACGCCTTGCCGCATCCGCGACACCCTTCGCCGTGGGCCGTCTCTGCATCATGCAAACCTCAAGAATTCAACGGGAAAGCATAAGTCTTTACACAGAGGGCTAACGAACATATATCCTGCGCCGCAGCCCCATGGGGGACTTCCAAACCGCAAGGCTGCCTTGTCGTCAACTATCTCCCTGGAGGTCCCTTGAGTTGCACATCCATCATAGCGCGCTGGGGCTAGCTTCGCTCCCGTTCGATGCCCCCTCGGGCATCGCAGTCGCCATGCAGCGCCCGGTTCAGCCGGTCACGCTCATTCGTCCGCACGCCGCCAGGCGCGCCGCCCGCTTCTTCGCCGAGAAGTTTCCGGGCCGGTCGCTCTATGCGGTCAAGGCCAATCCCTCGCCGGACCTGCTCCGGATCCTGTGGGAGGAAGGCGTGACGCATTACGACGTCGCGTCGATCACGGAGGTGCGGCTGGTCGCGGAAACCCTGCCGGAGGCGGTGCTCTGCTTCATGCATCCGGTGAAGGCGGAGGAGGCGATCGCCGAGGCCTATTTCAGCCACGGCGTGCGCACCTTCTCGCTCGACACCGAAGAGGAACTGGAGAAGATCGTCCGCGCGACCGCCAGCGAAGGCGTCGCCGCGACCGACCTCAACCTCCTGGTCCGCATCCGCGTCTCGTCCGACCATGCCAAGCTCAGCCTCGCCGCCAAGTTCGGCGCCGAGCCTTCCGAGATGAAGGCGCTGCTGCTCGCTACGCGCCAGGCCGCGGACGCGCTCGGCATCTGCTTCCACGTCGGCAGCCAGGCGATGACCCCGGCCGCTTATTCCGAAGCGATGGAGCGCGTGCGCGCCGCGATCGTCGAGGCGGCGGTCACCGTCGACATCGTCGATGTCGGCGGCGGCTTTCCGTCCATTTATCCGGGCATGGAGCCGCCGCCGCTCGAAGCCTATTTCGACGTCATCCACCGCGCGTTCGAGGATCTGCCCGTGTCCTATTCGTCGGAGCTGTGGTGCGAGCCCGGCCGCGCGCTTTGCGCCGAATATGCGAGCCTTCTGGTCCGCGTCGAGAAGCGCCGGGGCGACACGCTCTACATCAACGACGGCGCCTACGGGGCCCTGTTCGACGCCGCCCATATCGGCTGGCGCTTCCCGGTAAGGCTGCTGCGCGAGGAAGCGTCCGGCGCCCGCGACATGGCGTTCAGCCTCTACGGCCCGACCTGCGACGATCTCGACCATATGGCGGGGCCCTTCATGCTCCCCGCCGACACCGAGGCCGGCGACTATGTCGAGATCGGAATGCTCGGGGCCTATGGCTGCGCGATGCGCACGGCCTTCAACGGCTTCGGCGCGGACCTCAAGGTGCTTGCCGAGGACGAGCCGATGGCGACGCTCTACGGCGAGCCAGCCCCGGAACGCGCGCTGCCGTCGAACGTCGTCACGCTGTAACGGCGAACTGCTTCTTTCCCGTCATTCCCGCGAAAGCGGGAATCCAGTCTTGTTCCTGAAGGAAGCTGGACCCCCGCTTTCGCGGGGTGACGGTCAAAATCGTTGGAGATACCCCGGAAATGGCTACCCCCATCAACGACACCCGCAAGGCGGAGCTGCTGAGCAACGAGGTCGAGCATATCGACATCAAGAGCTTCGACGCGCGGCCGATCGTCGATGCGATGAAGAAGATGAGCTTCACCTCGCGCGATCTCGGCCGCGCGGCGGACCTCTACAACCAGATGCTCGAGGACAAGGACTGCTCGATCATCCTGGTGATCGCGGGCTCGACCTCGGCCGGCGGCTGCATGGACCTCTATGCAGAGCTCGTCGCCAACAACATGGTCGACGCGATCGTCGCGACCGGGGCCACCATCGTCGACATGGATTTCTTCGAAGGGCTCGGCCACAAACATTATCAGGCGCTGGAAATCCCCGACGACGATACCCTGCGCTCGCTCTACATCGACCGGATCTACGACACCTATATCGACGAGGAGCAGCTCCAGGATTGCGACCACACCATCGGCGCGATCGCCGACAGCCTCGAGCCGAAGGCCTATTCCTCGCGCGCGTTCATCCGCGAAATGGGCAAATATCTGGTCGAGCACGGCAAGAAGGAGAACAGCCTGGTCAAGCTCGCTTACGAGCATGACGTGCCGATCTTCTGCCCGGCCTTCGTGGACAGCTCGGCGGGCTTCGGCCTGGTCAAGCACCAAGTCGACCGGATGAAGGCGGGCGAGGCCTATATGGTGCTCGACGCCATCGCCGATTTCCGCGAGCTCACCGACATCAAGATCAAGGCGGGGACGACCGGCCTCCTCATGATCGGCGGCGGCGTTCCAAAGAACTTCACGCAGGATACGGTCGTCTGCGCCGAGATTCTCGGCCACGAGGATGTCGAGGTCCACAAATATGCGGTGCAGATCACCGTCGCCGACGTCCGCGACGGCGCCTGCTCCTCCTCGACGCTGCAGGAAGCGGCGAGCTGGGGCAAGGTCTCGACGGCGATGGAGCAGATGGTCTTCGCCGAGGCGACCAGCGTGCTGCCGCTGCTTGCGAGCGACGCCTATCATCGCGGCCACTGGAAGACCCGCGCCAAGCGCGCATTCGCAAAGATGTTCGACTGACTGAAGCCCTCCCCTGCTTTTGCAGGGGAGGGGGACCATGCGAAGCATGGTGGAGGGGCCTTTTGCGCCAGAAAGAAGCCCCTCCACCGCACTTCGTGCGGTCCCCCTCCCCTCGAAATCGAGGGGAGGACAGGTTTACCTCCCCCCATTTCTGGCGCACCTTCCACCGCTTCAGGGGGAGCCCACGCATGCACAGCCAAATCCTCGCGCCCGTCATTGCGCTCGCCGCCTGGTCGATGGCGATGATGCTGTGGATGTACGCGACGCGCATCCCGGCGATGCGCCGCAAGGGTATCGATCTGAAGGGCCGCGTCGGGGGCCGCGGCGCGCAGCTGGACGGCGTGGTCGAGGACCAGGTCCAGTGGAAGGCGCATAATTACAACCATCTGATGGAGCAGCCGACGCTCTTCTACGCCATCGCCATCGTGCTTGCGTTGCAGGGCGGCGGGAACGTCTGGATCAATGTCTGGCTCGCCTGGGGCTATGTCGCCTTTCGAATCCTGCACAGCATGGTCCAGGCCACGACCAACGTCGTGCGCTGGCGCTTCCTCCTTTTCAGCCTCGCCTCGATCTGCCTGATTGGTCTCACCGTCCACGCCGCGGCGCGGGTGCTGCACGGACACTGATTCGCACATTTCGTCGTTCCAGCACGTCGTTTCGTCGCTGGCGCGCAGTTTCGACGACGAGTCCACAGCTTTCGACGCGACGCACAAGCGCTGCGCCGCCGCAACGATATTTCTCTCCCCAAGACGAACGGGCGCCCCGCCATCTCGGACGGTGAGCCTCCCGCGTCTCGGGGAGATGAGAGATGAAGTTCGGGAAATCCTTCTTGGTGCGCGCCGGCGTATTTGCCTTGACCATGGCCGCCATTCCGGCCGCGTCGTCGGCCATGCAGCGTTCGGCGGCGACCCCCGCCGACTCCGTGCAGCCGATCGCGTCTTTGCTGATCATGCCAACGATTCCCTCCTTCGAGGACGTTGCGCGGATCCAGCGTGCCGTTGAGGCCCAGAGACAGCTCGCGACCGATGCCGCCCGGCTGAATGCGGGCGAGTTCGTCTGGCGGCCGGAGCTGGCGCCGGCTGGGAATGTCGAGGTCGTGGTGAGCATTCCGCAGCAGCGGGCGTACATCTATCGGGCCAACACGCTGATCGGCGTCACCACCGTTTCGACCGGAATGGCGGGTCATCGCACGCCGACCGGCCGTTATCCGATCATGGAGAAGCGCCGCACGCATTTCTCCAACCTCTACAACAACGCGCCGATGCCGTTCATGCAGCGGCTCACCATGGGTGGGATCGCTCTGCATGCGGGCCAGATCCCGGGCTATCCGGCCTCGCACGGCTGCGTGCGCCTGCCGTATGAGATGGCCCGCAACATCTTCGGCGTCACGCAGGTGCGGTCGGTGGTGCACATCGTCAACCACTCGCCGACCCCGTTGACTGCGCTCGCGCTGGCCCGCGGCGAGCGTCCGGCGGCACCGATGGAAGCGCCGGTGCGGGGCACGCGCTAATCCCGGCGGAAAGCGGCGGCCAGCTCCACATGGGTCGACCATCGGAACTGGCCGACCGGCTTCACCCAGAGGAGCCGGTAGCCGCCTTCGGTCAGCAGCCTTGCGTCGCGCGCGAAGGTGTTGGGATTGCAGGATATATAAGCGAGCCGGGGCACAAGGGACGCGGCCAGATGTGGCGCCTGCTCCTTCGCCCCGGCGCGCGGCGGATCGAGGATCACCGCCTCGAAGCGGTTCAATTCGGCGGCATCGAGCGGGCGGCGGAAGAGGTCGCGATGCTCGGCGAAGACGCCCCTGCCCGCCCCCGCGCCCTTCAGCGCCAGCACCGCATCCCGCGCGCCTTCGGCGGCGTAGACCCTGCCGGACAAAGCCAGCGCGAAGGTGCCGAGCCCGGCGAAGAGATCGGCGACGGGATCCGCTCCGGCAATCGCCTCGCGCATCGCGGCGACCAGCGCCGCCTCGCCTTCCGCCGTCGCCTGGAGGAAGGCACCGATCGGCAGCGCGACGGGAATGCCGGAGAGGGTGATCGTGACCGGCTCGGGCTCCCACAGCGTCTGCGGGCCGTAGCCGTCGTCCAGGGCGAGGCGGGCGAGATTGTTGGCTTGGGCGAAGGCGATCATCGCCTCGGCCGCCTCCAAGCCTTCGGCGCTCACGCCCTCGATCAGCAGGTCGACGCCCTGATCCGCCAGCGTCATCTGCGCCGCCGCCCGCCCCTTGAGAAGGCGCCGGAGCGGCGTGACCAGGGCGAACAATTCGGCGCGCAGGACATGGCATTCGCGCATGTCGACGATCCGGTGGCTGGCCTGGGCGTTGAAGCCGATCGCGCCGCCCTGCGCCTTCAGCGCGGCGCGCCGGCGGCTGCGCGGCGGCGACAGATGCGGCTCCAGGATTTCCGGGACCGCGACGCCTTGCGCCTGCAAAGCGGAAGCGATCCGGTCCTTGAGATAGTCCGCATAAGCGGCATCGTCGACATGCTGGAGCTGGCAGCCGCCGCATTCGGGGAAATGGCGGCAGGGCGGCGCCTGGTGGTGCGGGCCTGGCGTGACGGTCCCGTCCGCCGCCACCCTGTCGCCCGGCGCGGTCATCGCGACGAAGCGGCCGCTTGCCGTCACGCCATCGCCGCGCGCGGCGAGGCCCACCACAATCTCGCTCACAAATGCTCTATCAGGTCGTCGGCGATCAGGCCGGGGCCGGCGCGCTCGGCGGCGCGGCCGTGCAGCCAGACCGCCTCGCAGGCCGCCGCGAAAGGATCTCCGAGAGCCGCCAGCCGCGCGGCGGCGATGCCCGCCAGCACGTCGCCGGTCCCCGCCGAAGCGAGCCAGGCCGGGGCCGGGGGCGCGATCGCCGCCCGGCCGTCGGGCGCGGCCACGACCGTATCAGCGCCCTTGTAGACGATCACCGCGCCGCTTACCCTTGCCGCCGCGCGGGCTTTTTCGATCTTGCTGCCGCAGAGGCCCGGGAACAGGCGGTCGAACTCGCCTTGATGGGGCGTCAGGATCGCGCCCGCCGGAATGCGGCCGGCGACCAGCGCATCCGCGTCGAGGACCAGGGGCCGCCCCGACGCTATGGCCAAATCGAGCAGCCGCCCGGCCGCCTCGCCCCGGCCCAGCCCCGGCCCGATGAGGACCGCGCCGACGCGCTCGTCGGTCAGTTCTCCCTCGCCCTGCACGATGGCGTTCGGCACGCCCGCGACATGGGGGCCGATCAGGCGGACATAGCCGGCGCCGGCGCGCGCGGCCGCCGCCGCGGCGAGCGCGATCGCGCCCGGCATCTCGCCTGCCAGGAAGGCGACGTAGCCGCGCTTATATTTGTGGTCGTCGGGCCCCGGCTCGCGCAGCGCCGGTCGTCCGATCTTGGTCAGAGCGCTTCCCGCCTCGATGCCGATGTCGGCGACGACCAGCCGGCCCATGTGGCGAGCGGCGGGCTGGAGCAAGTGCGAGGGTTTCAGGGTCTGGAAGGTGATCGTGAGGTCGTAATCCGGGACCGGCGAGAGGATCGCCCCGTCGTCCGTGGCGACGCCGCTCGGCAGGTCGACGGCCACGCGCACGGAGGCCCGGCCGGCGAGGTCGTTCAGGCGCCCGGCGACGACCTCGTCCAGCGCGCGGCGCAGGCCGGTGCCGAACAGGGCGTCGACGAGCAGCGGCGCCGCCTTCGCGTCCGCCAGGGTTTCGACGGGTCCGGCCCAGCCGTCCCGCGCGTTGCGGGCCGCGGGGCTTTGCGGCTCGCCCAGAGCGGCGACGCGGACGGCGACGCCGCGCGCGCGAAGCTCGCGGGCAATGACATAGCCGTCTCCGCCATTGTTGCCGGGACCGCACAGCACCAGAGTGGGCAGCGGACCGGCAAAGCGCCAGATCGCCTCCGCAGCGGCCCTGCCGGCCCGGTCCATCAGTTCGTCGACCGGGGTGCCGGCGGCGATCGCCGCTTCCTCGGCCGCGCGCATTTCGGCGGCAGTGAGTATCGGCCGGCCGCTCACCGCCCGCGCACGGTCGCCGGCAGGCGGAAGCGGTCGCCGCCGATCTCGACCTCGATCCGGTTGTCGCCCAATATGGTGACGGCGGCGCGCTCGGCGCCGTCCGCGGCGGCGACGCCGCGTCCGTCGCGCGTCACCAGCAGCCGACGGAAGCCGCCATCGGCCTTGCGGATGGTGAGCACCCGGCCCCGCGGGCTGTCGGCGCCGGTGACCGAGCAGACGCGCTCGAAGGCCGCCGCGCCGGCGACTCGGCATTCGAGCCTGTTGTCGGGGGCGCCGGGCGGCGGCGCGGCGGCGCCGTTGGTCGGCTCGGCCAGCGGCTCGACCGGCCCGCAGGCGGCGGTCAGCAAGGCGAGCGGGGCGGCGATCCTCATGCGCGCCTTCCTATCATTTCCGGCGCAAGGCTTCGAGCCGGCGCGCCATTTCCTCGCCCGCGATCAGCGCGTCGAAGCGCCGGTCCTGTCCGGCATCGCTGCGCACGCCCTCGGCGGCGAGCGCGATCGCCTGCTTCAGCGCCAGCAGGCTCGCGCGATCATTGGCGAGGATCGCCTCGATGAGCTCCGATTCGCGGCGGCCATGAACTTCGACGAGGCCGATCGTCCTGGCCTCCTCGCCATTGATGACCTCCGCGGTGAAGAGCAGCCGCGCCGCCTGGCTGGGCCCGACCAGCGTGACCAGCCTGTGCACGTCTTCCTGCGGGAAGGCGATGCCGAGCTTGGCCGGGGTGATCGCGAATTCGCAGACGTTGCGCGCGATCCTGAAGTCGCAGGCCAGGGCAAGCGACACGCCGGCGCCGAAGCAGGCGCCCTCGATGACCGCGACCGTCGGAATGGCGAGCGCGCGCAAGCCATCGAGCGCGGCGCGCATCTCCAGGCGGAAGCGGGCAATGGCCTCCTCGTCGCCGCGCATCGCGGCCAGGTCGCCAAGGTCGGCGCCGGCGCAGAATGTCCGGCCGGCCCCGGTCACGACCAGCATCCGCACGTCGCGCTGCGCGACGATCGCGAGCTTCTCGGCCAGCTCGACCCAGCTCGCGGCCGGAATGGCATTGCGCGCCTCCGGCCGGTCCAGCGTCAGCCGGGCGTAGTCGTCGTTTCTTTCGAGGAGGAACATGAGCGCGTGCTTGCCGGGAGCAGCCGCATTTGTCGCGGAAAAAAGGCCGGGCTGCCCGATACGCGACAACCCGGCCAAAATGTTCCGCGGCGCCCCGTCCGGTGGAGGCGGGGGGCCGCGGGCGAATGTCGGCACGAGCACAGCCGTGCCTCGACCCGTCGGCGATTACAGAGCAAGGGCCGTGCCAGAACGGATTTGTGCGGCTTGCGATGGTTAACGGCGGTTAGACCCTGTGCCGCCATGGGACTCGCGGGTCAGCGCAGCCTGCTTTGGGACACCCACCAGCGCGGATTCGCCGCGGCGATCGCGCGGGCGGCGGCGTCGCGCGAGGCCTCGCTGTCAAAGAGGCCGAAGCAGGTCGCGCCCGAGCCCGACATGCGCGCGATGCGGGCACCGGCGAGGGAGCGGAGCACGCCGGCGATCTCGGGGACGAGGCGGATCGCGGCCGGCTCGAGATCGTTGCGTCCCGCTTGCCAATCGCCCAGCGGCCCCCGGTCGACGCCGTCCCAGGCCGCGAACACGTCGGCGGTCGACAGCTTCACGCCGGGATTGACGAGCAGCACGGGGGTTCCGGACAGGCCCTCAATCTCCACGGGCGAGACCCGATCGCCTTTGCCCTCGCCCCGCGCGGTACGGCTCAGCAGGCAGGCGGGAACGTCCGCGCCGAGCGTCGCGGCGATCTCCATCGACCCGCCGAACATCCTGAGCACCGCCGCTGCGTCCGCCGAGCCGCCGCCGAGCCCCGCCGCGACCGGCAGCCTCTTGTCGAGACTGAGCGCGGCCGTGACGCCCATTGCGCGCGCCGCCCGCATCGCCAGATTGGCCGCCGGATCCCCGAGCGCGGCGGCGAAGGGCCCGGTCAGCGTCAGGCTCGGCTCGTCCGCCGCGGCCCCGACCAGCAAATCGCCATCCTCGCAAAACGCGAAGATCGTCTCGATCCGGTGATAGCCGGCCGCCTCCCGCCCCCGCACGTGCAGCGCGAGGTTGAGCTTGGCATAAGCGATTTCCTCCATCAGCGCGCGGCGAGATCGCGGGTCAGGCCGCTCTCCATCTTTGCGGCGATGCGGGCGGCGGCGGGGCCGTTGGCATAGACGGCGGCCGCGCGCCAGGCGAAGCGCGCCTCGACCCGGCGGCCGGCGGCGAAATAAGCGTCGCCCAGATGCTCGTTGATCTCGGCGTCGGCGGGCGCACCCTGCGCGGCCTGTTCGAGCAGGGTGATCGCCTCGGGCAGCCGGCCCCTGAGGTAAAGCGCCCACCCCAGCGAATCGGTGATCGCGGCATTGTCGGGCGCGAGCCGGTGCGCCTCGCGGATCAGCCGCTCGGCCTCGTCGACATTCTCACGCCGGACGAGCTGGGCATAGCCGAGATAGTTGAGCACGACCGGCTGTTCGGGCGCCAGCCGATAGGCCTGCTGCAGGGCGGTGCGCGCCTCAGGCCAATTGTCGCCCTGCTCGAGCGCGCCGCCGCGCATCAGCCACAAGGTCCATTCGGCCTCGCCCGATTCGGTCTCTCGATGCAAAGCGAGCGCGCGGCCGAAGGCGTCGGCGGCCTGCGCCTGGCGGCCGAGCTCGCCATAGGCCTGGCCGAGCCGGATCCAGTCGGACATGGTCGCGCCCCGCGCCCGGGTCGCCGCGAGCGCCAGCGCCAGCGCGCCCTCATTGTCGCCGCCGTCGCCGAGCAGGCGAATCCGCGCCTCGCGCGCGCTCGCCGCGAACGGATCGTCGCCGCGCACAGTGCCGAGCAGATCCACGGCGAGGCGGTGCTGGCCCTGCTGCCCGAGCAGGGCGGCGGCGACGATCAGGGCCTCGCTATTGTCCGGATCGAGCCGGGTGGCGAGGCGCGCGAAGATCGTCCCGATCTCGCCCAGATTCTGCCCGCTCAGATCGAGCGCGAGCCGAACCATCAATTCCGCGATTCCAGCCTCGGCGGTGGCGATCGCGCCGCGAACGGGGCGGCCGGCGGCGATCAGCGCGCGCGCCGTGTTGTTGGAGGGCAGACCCGAATCGAGCAGGGTCAGCGCCGCCTCGCGCTGGCGGCGCGCGGCGAGCAGGGCGGCGCCGGCGATGCGCAGGCGGGCGCCGCGCTGGCCGGCCGAGCGGGCGGCGCTGAGCATTTCGGCGGGACCATCGTCCCGGCCCATGGCGAGCTTCAGGAGAGCACGATGTTCGGCCGCATAGCCCGCGGCGGGGCCGGTCGCGCCGGCCGCGGCGAGCGCCGCGAGCGGATCGCCCTGGCGCGAGCCCTGAGCATGCCAGGCGCGCAGCACCGGGACCGCGAAGGCGAAGGCCTGGTCGCGCTCGATCGCGTCGATCTGGGCGCGGGCTGCGCGCCAGTCGCGCGTCCGGAAGGCTTCGGCGACGAGCAGGAAGCGGCCGTCGGGAAGCAACGCGCCCCGCCGCTCCAGCGCGCGCGCCGCATCGAGCGCGAGCCGCCAGTCGCCGGCCCGCACCGCATGGGTCAGCGCCTGGCCGGCGATCAGGTCGCTCTCCGGCGCGGCGGCGAGCGCAACGCCGAAGGCGGTGCTGGCGCTTTCGAGCGCCCCCGCCGAGGCGGCGGCGCGCGCCTCGGCATAAGCGAGCAAGGGCGAGCCCCGGTCGACCCGCGCCGAGGCGGGAATCGGGGCGAGAAGGACCGCGCCGAACGCGAGCGCGCCGGCCTTAAGCCTACATATTGGGATAGTTCGGCCCTCCTCCGCCTTCGGGGACGACCCAGTTGATGTTCTGGGTCGGGTCCTTGATGTCGCAGGTTTTGCAGTGGACGCAATTCTGCGCGTTGATCTGCAGGCGCGGGCCTGCCGCCTCCTCGACGAATTCGTAGACGCCGGCCGGGCAATATCTTTGCTCGGGCCCCGCATAGAGAGCGAGGTTGACGTCGACCGGAATGTCCGGGTCCTTCAGCGTCAGATGCACGGGCTGGTTTTCCTCGTGATTGGTGTTGGAGAGGAAGACCGAGGAAAGCCGGTCGAAGCTGATCGTGCCGTCGGGCTTGGGATAGTCGATCGGCTTGACCAGATCCTTTCGCCACAGCCCCTCATTGTCGGCATGGTGCTTCATCGTGAACGGCAGGCCGATGCGCAGCTGGCGCATCCACATGTCGGCCCCGGCGAGCAGGGTGCCCGCCGCGCCGCCATATTTGGCGACCAGCGGCTCGACGTTGCGGACCATCTTCAGCTCCCTGGCGATCCAGCTGTCGCGGACCGCGGGCTCGTAATCGGCGAGGATGTCGCCGCTCCGGTCGGCAGCGATAGCGGCGAAGGCCGCCTCGGCGGCGAGCATTCCCGATTTCATCGCGGTGTGGCTGCCCTTGATCCGCGGCACGTTGACGAAGCCGGCCGCGCAGCCGATCAGCGCGCCGCCCGGAAAGGCCAAAGTCGGCACCGACTGCCAGCCGCCCTCGTTGATCGCCCGCGCGCCATAGGAGATGCGCTTGCCGCCCTCCAGGAAGTGCCGGATCGCCGGATGCTGCTTCCAGCGCTGGAACTCCTCGAACGGCGAGAGCCAGGGATTCCTGTAATTGAGCGCGACGACGAAGCCCAACGCGACCTGGCCTTCCGCCTGATGATAGAGGAAGCCGCCACCCCAGGCGTCGTCCAATGGCCAGCCCTGGGTGTGGATGACGCGGCCGGGCTCGTGTTTATCGGGGTCGATGTCCCAGAGTTCCTTGAGGCCGATGCCGTAGACCTGGGGCTGGCTTTCCTTCTCGAGCTCGAAGATGCGCTTGAGCTCCTTGGTGAGGTGGCCCCGCGCGCCTTCGGCGAAGAAGGTGTAGCGGCCGTGCAGCTCCATGCCGGGCTGGTAGTCGCCCTTGTGGGTGCCGTCCCGCGCGACGCCCATGTCCCCGGTCGCCACGCCCTTCACCGAGCCGTCCTCGTTGAACAGCACTTCCGCGGCGGCGAATCCGGGGAAGATCTCCACGCCGAGCGCCTCGGCCTGGCCCGCGAGCCAGCGGCAGAAATTGCCCAGGCTCCCCGTGTAGGTGCCCTTGTTGTTCATGAAGGGCGGCATCAACACGTGCGGGAAGCCGTATTTCTTCTTCGCCGTCAGCACCCAATGCTCGTTCTTCGTCACGGGGACGGTAAGCGGGCTGTCCAGCTCCTTCCAGTTCGGCAGCAATTCGTCCAGCGCCCTGGGATCGACGACGGCGCCGGAGAGGATGTGCGCGCCCACTTCCGAACCCTTTTCGAGGATGCAGACGCCAAGCTCGCGGCCGGCCTCATTGGCGAGCTGCTTGAGACGGATGGCGGCGGCGAGCCCGGCCGGGCCGGCGCCGACGATCACCACGTCATAGGGCATGGACTCGCGTTCAGCCATTCGCGCACTCCCGTCGTCGCACAGAGCCAACCGTCCGGCAGATAAACAGCAGTTCCACGATTGACCAGCCCGCCCCCCGGGGGGAGTCACTTGCCGGAGATACACGGGGGTTGCGTCGATGGTGTCGCGCTGGGCGGAAAGCGCCCTGTCATGGTGGGAGGAAGCGGGCGTCGACACGATCGTCGGCGAAGCGCCGCGCGACTGGCTCAATCCCAGGCCCAAGGCCGAGGCGGCCGCGCCGGCCCCCGTCCAGGCGGAGGCGATGCCGGACTCGCTCGACGCTTTCCTTGGCTGGCTTGCCTCGACCGACGCGCTTCCCTTCGCCTCGCCCTCGATCCCGCGGATCGCGCCGGCCGGCGATCCGGCCGCCTCGCTGATGGTGGTGACCGACATGCCGACGGACGCGGATGTCGCGGCGGGCACTATCTTCAGCGGCGAGGCCGGTGTGCTGGTCGAAAAGATGCTGGCGGCGATCGGCCGGAGCCGCGAGACGATCTGGCTCGCCCCCTTCTCGCCGATCCGCCCGCCCGCCGGCCGGATCGATCCGGCGGGGGTCCGCACGCTGACGCAGATCGCCCTCCATCATATCGGCCTGGTCGGGCCCAGGGCCCTGCTCATCTTCGGCGACAGCTGTTCGCGCGCCTTGCTCGGCCAGCCGATGACGGCGGCGCGCGGCCGCTGGCACGACCTCGAAACGCCGAAGGGTCCCGTAAGGGCTTTGGTAACCATAAGGCCGCAAGAATTGCTGACCCAGCCCAGGCTCAAGGCGCATGCCTGGGCCGACCTGCAGATGCTGATGGAGGGACTGACGCCATGAAGACGCTTGCCGGCCTCGCCTGCGCCGCCGGCCTCGCGCTCGCCGCTGCCCCGGCCCATGCGGACGACAATGACGCGCGGCCGAACCAGGCGCGCGTCTTCGCCGCGCCCTCGCAGCTCAGCGCCGCCGAGCGCGACAATTACCGCGCCGTCTTCGCCGCTTTGCGCGCGCGGGACTGGGCCGGCGCCGCCGGGCGGCTCGACGGCATGCGCTCGGGCGCGCTGCACGACGCCGCCCGCGCGATGCTCTACACCATGCCCGGCTCGCCGCGCGCCGAGCTGGAGCCGCTGACGCAATTGCTGGCCCGCGCGCCGGACCTGCCGCTGGCCGGCGACCTCGCCCGGCTCGCCCGCGCCCGCGGCGCCGAAAGCCTGCCCGATCTGCCCGACGCGAGGCGGCTCCACGGTCTTCCCGGCCAGCCCCGCCGCGCCCGCGCGCGCAACATTCGCGGCGATGCCGTCGCCGATGCGCTCGAGCCCCTGATCCGGCCGCTGATCCGCGACGACAAGCCGGTCGAGGCCGAGGCCCTGCTCGAAACGCGTGTGGCCGAGCTTTCGGACGAGGCGCGCACCGCCTTCAGGCAGCGCATCGCATGGGTCTATTTCCTTAACGGCAACGACCGCGAGGCGCGGCGGATCGCCGAGGCCGCCCGCGCCGGCCCGACCGAATATGCGATTCTCGCCGACTGGGTCGCCGGCCTCGCCGCCTGGCGGATGGGCGACTTTGCGCCGGCGGCAGAGCATTTCAACATCGTCGCCAGCCGTTCGACCGACGTCGAGCTCGCCGCCGCCGGCCAATATTGGGCGGCGCGCGCCGACACCGCCGGCGGCCGCCCGGAGCGCGTCCAGGCCCGGCTGCGGGCGGCGGCGCGCCTCGGCGAGACCTTCTACGGACTGCTCGCGCAAAGCGCGCTCGGCATGCGCGCGCCGCCCGCCGACATGGTCACCTTCACCGAAAGCGACTGGCGCGCGCTCGGCGGCAATCGCAACGTCCGCGCCGCGATCGCGCTCGCCGAGATCGGCGAGACCCAGCTCGCCGCCGACTTCATCCGCCACCAGGCCCGGATCGGCGATCCCCGCGATCACGTCCCGCTCATCCACCTCGCCGCCCGACTCAACCTGACCACGACCCAGATGTATCTGTCGCATAACGGCCCGCGCGGCAGCCGCTTCGGCCCGGCCGAGCGCTATCCGACGCCCTCATGGCGGCCGGCGCGCGGCTGGCGGGTCGATCAGGCCCTGGTCTACGCCCACGCGCTGGTGGAATCGCAGTTCCGGCCCGAAGCGGTGAGCCCGGCAGGTGCACGCGGGTTGATGCAGGTCCTGCCCGGTACCAGCCAGTGGATGGCGCGGGTCAATGGCGGGGCCGCCGGCGCCAACCCGGCTCGGCTGTTCGATCCAGCGATCAATATCGAATATGGCCAGGCCTTCCTCGAATATCTGCGCGATTATTCTGGGACGGGCGGGCTGCTCCCCAAGGTGATCGCGTCCTACAATGCCGGGCCGGCGCCGATCGCGGCCTGGAATGCGCGCTTCGACCAGAGCGACCCTCTGCTCTACATCGAATCGATCCCCTATTGGGAAACCCGCGCCTATGTGCCGATCGTCCTCAGGAATTACTGGATCTACGAGGACCGGACGGGCGACCGCTCGCCGAGCCGCCGCGCGCTGGCCGCGGGCCTGTGGCCGCGTTTCCCGGGCATGCCCGGCGCGAGCGCGGTCCGCATCGCGCCAACCCGCCGCGAAGTCGCGATGGGGCAGGACTGACCGCGCTCTTCGTTCTTGATATGTTCCATAGACGCGCCTAGGCTCGATCCATGACCCGGCCCGACGTCCGTCCCGGCCGGGGCGCGCCCGAGAACCGCACCCCGGACCGCTTCAACCTGCCGACCCGCGAGGCCGACGGCGACTGGCTCGACTCCCGCGAGGCGCTGGACGGACCGCCGCCGCTCAGGACCACCGTCACGGTCGAGAAGCCGAAGACGATCATCGCCCGCAACCACTCCCCCGACATCGGCTTCGACCGCTCGATCAACCCCTATCGCGGCTGCGAGCATGGCTGCATCTATTGCTTCGCGCGGCCGACCCACGCCTTTCACGATCTTTCGCCGGGGCTCGATTTCGAGAGCAAGCTGTTCGCCAAGCCCGACGCCGCCAGGCTGCTCCGCGTGGAGCTGGCGAAGCAAGGCTATCAGGTCCGGCCGATCGCGATGGGGACCAACACCGATCCCTACCAGCCGATCGAGGCGAAATGGCGGATCACCCGCTCGGTGCTGGAGGTGCTGAACGAGACCGGCCACCCGGTGACGATCACCACCAAGTCCGATCGGGTGCTGACGGACCTCGACCTCATCGCCGCCATGGCGAAGCGCGACCTGATCAGCGTCGCGCTTTCCGTGACCTCGCTCGAGCCCCGAATCTCGCGCACGCTCGAGCCGCGGGCGCCGGCGGCGCGCAAGCGGCTGGCGGCGGTGAAGAGGCTGGCGGAAGCGGGCGTGCCGGCCTGGGTGGCGATCGCGCCGGTGGTGCCGGGAATCACCGACCACGAGCTGGAGCATATCGTCGAGGCCGCCGCGGACGCCGGCGCGCTCGGCTGCTTCTATCTGCCGGTCCGCCTCCCCTTCGAGGTCGCGCCCCTGTTCCGCGCCTGGCTCGACGAGCATTTCCCGGACCGCGCCGGCAAGGTGATGCACATCATCAACGAGATGCGCGGCGGCAAGGACAACGACCCGAACTGGTTCAGCCGGATGCGCGGCTCCGGGCCCTGGGCGGACCTGCTCAAGGCCCGCTTCGAGCGCGCGGTGAAGAAGCACGGCCTCAATGTCGAGAAGCGCCCGCTCCGCCGCGACCTGTTCGAGCCGCCGCGGGGGGCGCAGCTGCGCTTGCTCTGAACTCGGCCCCATTCGATTCGAAACAGCCGTCATTCCAGAGAAAGCTGGAATCTCACTTCTCGAGGCTGGAAGGCAAAGGGGCGTGGAAGGTGATGAACTACCCGCATCTCGCGCGCGAAAATCCTTTGTTTTCAGGGCAGGGAGGTTTTCACGCAAAGACGCGAAGGCGCAAAGCAGGGGCGGACGAGTCAAAGAGCCAGCCGACTCGCGAAGCGGGCGGCGGGTTCAGGCTGGCAGATCAAATCCTAATTTGGAAGACTCGCGCCCGGTCTGACCTGAGCCAGGGTTAGAGAGGCCTGATCGATAGCGCCGACGATCTTTAGAGGCGCTATTCCAAGGATCCCGTGCGCTTCTGGAGACCCCGGCCTCCAGCCTCCGGCTGAGGTTTGAGCCGCCTAACCCAGCGCCTTCTTCAGCAGCGCGTTAACCACCCCCGGATTCGCCTTTCCCGCCATCGCCTTCATTACCTGCCCCACGAAGAAGCCGAAGAGCTTGTCCTTGCCTGCGCGATATTCGGCGACCTTGTCGGCGTTGGCGGCCATGACCTCGGCGATGACCGCCTCGATGGCGCCGGTGTCGCTGGTCTGCTTGAGGCCGCGTTCCGCGACGATCTTTTCGGGATCGTCGCCGGTTTCGAGCATGATCTCGAAGACCTGTTTGGCGAGCGTGCCGGAGAGAGTGCCGTCGGCGACGAGGCTGAGCAGCTGCGCGCCCTGGGTGGGGGTGACGGGGCTTTCGGTGATGTCCTTGCCGAGCCGGTTGAGCGCGCCGAACAGGTCCGAGATCACCCAGTTGGCGGCGCGCTTTGCTTTTTCCTGTTCCCTCGCGGAAGCGGGGGTCCAGCTCTGGGCTCCTGATTTCGCAGGAGCACTGCTTATGCGCAGTGCGGCGAGCAATTCCTCGAACCAGCGGGCGGTAGTGACGTCGGCGGTGAGGACCGCGGCGTTGTAGGGGCTGAGGCCGAGTTCGCCTTCGTAGCGGGCGCGCTTGGCGTCGGGGAGCTCGGGGAGGCTCGCGCGGCACTCGGTCAGGAAGGCCTCGTCAAGCTCCAGCGGGAGCAGGTCCGGATCGGGGAAATAGCGGTAATCGTGCGCGTCTTCCTTGGAGCGCAGGCTGCGCGTCTCGCCCTTGTCGGGGTCGAACAGGCGGGTTTCCTGGACGATTGCGCCGCCCTCCTCGATCAGGTCGACCTGGCGGCGCGCCTCATGCTCGATCACCGCCATGATGAAGCGGACCGAATTGACGTTCTTGGTCTCGGTGCGGGTGCCCAATTCGGCGCCCGGCCTGCGCACGCTGACGTTGACGTCTGCGCGCATCGAGCCCTGCTCCATATTGCCGTCGCACGAGCCGACATAGCGCAGGATCGCCCTCAGCTTGCGGACGTAAGCGCCTGCTTCTTCGGGAGAACGCATGTCGGGCCTGGAGACGATCTCCATCAGGGCGACGCCCGAGCGGTTGAGGTCGACATAGGAAAAATCGGGATGCTGGTCGTGCATCAGCTTGCCGGCGTCCTGCTCGACATGGATGCGCTCGACGCCGATCGTCTTGGTCGCGCCTCCGTCGAGATCGAGGACGATCTCGCCCTCGCCGACCAGCGGGTGGTAGAGCTGGCTGATCTGATAACCCTGCGGCAGATCGGCGTAGAAATAATTCTTGCGGTCGAAGCGCGACCAGGAATTGATCTTCGCGTCCAGCGCCATTCCGGTGCGCACCGCCTGGCGGATGCACTCCATATTGGGCGTCGGCAGCATGCCCGGGAAAGCCGCGTCGACCAGGGCGACATGGGTGTTGGGCTCGGCGCCGAACTCGGTCGAGGCGCCGGAGAAGAGCTTGGCCTTCGAGGTGACCTGGGCGTGCACCTCGAGGCCGATCACGACCTCCCATTCGCCCGTGGCGCCGTGGATGCGATAGTCAGACATCGTGCGTTCCCACCCCCTCGTTCGTCCCGAGCGAAGTCGAGGGGCGCTGGCACCGATTCATCACATACGCCCCTCGACTTCGCTCGGCACGAACGGACTTTGTTTGGATGACGATGTCGATCACCACCAGGCCTCCGCGCGCGCGGTGAAGCCGGCGCGTTCCTCGAAGGCGAGGGCGGCGTCGAGCACGCCCTGCTCGTCCAGGGCCCGGCCGATGATCTGGAGGCCGAGCGGCAGGCCCTGTCCGTCGAGGCCCGCGGGGAC
This sequence comes from Allosphingosinicella sp., assembly GCA_035629975.1. Taxonomy (GTDB): domain Bacteria; phylum Pseudomonadota; class Alphaproteobacteria; order Sphingomonadales; family Sphingomonadaceae; genus Allosphingosinicella. The sequence goes on from DASQLN010000012.1 coordinate 71,952, forward strand.
CGAGATTGCGGGCAGGCCGGCGAGGCTGGCGGGGACGGCGAAGACGTCGTTGAGGTACATGGCGATCGGATCGGCGCTCTTCTCGCCGAGCCCGAAGGCGGCGGAAGGAGCGGTGGGCGTGAGGATGAGGTCGACGTCGGCGAAGACCGTCTCGAAATCGCGGGCGATCAAGGCGCGGACCTTCTGCGCCTGGTTGAAATAGGCGTCGTAAAAGCCCGCCGAAAGCACGTAGGTGCCGATCATGATCCGGCGCTTGACCTCCGCGCCGAAGCCGGCGGCGCGGGTCGCCTCGTACATGTCGGCGAGGTTGCCCTGCTCAGGCGCCACGCGCAGGCCGTAGCGGACGCCGTCGTAGCGGGCGAGGTTGGAAGAAGCCTCCGCGGGCGCGATGATGTAATAAGCCGGCAGAGCGTATCTGGTATGCGGGAGCGAGATCTCGACGATCTGCGCGCCCGCGTCCCTGAGCCATTCTATGCCCTGCTCCCAGACGGCGTCGATCTCGGCGGGGACGCCATCGATGCGATACTCCCTGGGAATGCCGACACGCTTTCCTTTGATATCGTTGGAAAGATTGGCTTCCCATCTCGGCACGTCGAGCTGGAGCGAGGTCGAATCCCTGGGGTCGAAGCCGGCCATTGCCTCGAGCAGGATCGCGCAGTCCCTGACGTCGCGGGCCATCGGGCCGGCCTGGTCGAGGCTCGAGGCGAAGGCGACCATGCCGTAGCGCGAGCAGCGGCCGTAGGTCGGCTTGATGCCGGTAATGCCGGTGAAGGCCGCGGGCTGGCGGATCGAGCCGCCGGTATCGGTGCCGGTGACGCCGGGGGCGAGCCGCGCCGCCACCGCCGAGGCCGAGCCGCCGGAGCTGCCCCCCGGGGTCAGCGCCGTGTTGCCGCCATCGTTGCGGCGCCACGGCGAGAGCACCGGCCCCCATGCGCTGGTCTCGTTGGACGAGCCCATCGCGAATTCGTCCATGTTGAGCTTGCCGAGCATGCCCGCGCCCGCGGCGAGGAGATTGCCGGAGACCGTGCTTTCGTAGACCGGCTTATAGCCCTCCAGGATGCGGCTGCCGGCGGTGGTCTGGACGCCTTTGGTGCAGAACAAGTCCTTGATGCCGAGCGGAACGCCGGAGAGCGGCTTGAGCGTGCCCGCCGCGCGCGCGGCGTCGGCGGCGTCGGCGGCGGCCAGCGCCAGCTCGGGCGTCTCGACGACGAAGGCATTGAGCGCGCGCGCTTTCTCGATCGCGGCGATGAACCCCTGCGCGACTTCGCGGGCGGAGAAGCTGCCCGCCTTCACCCCGTCGCGGATCGCGGCGACGCCGAGATCGGTCAGCGCGGTCATTCGATCACCTTGGGCACGGCGAAGAAGCCGTGCTCGGCGCGCGGCGCGTTGGCGAGGATCTCGTCCCGTCGGTCGCCCTCGGTGACGACGTCGTCGCGTAGCCGCAGCTGGTTGGGGATGACCGCGGTCATCGGCTCGACGCCGGCGACGTCGACCTCGCCGAGCTGCTCGATCCAGCCCAAGATGTTGCTGAGCTCAGGCGCGAGCGCTTTCACCTCGGCATCGCTGACGGCGATCCGGGCGAGCTTGGCGATATGACGGACGGTCTTTTCATCGACGGACATAGTGGGCGGGCGGCTAGCATTCCTGCTGCACTGCGGCAAGGCGCTCAGCCGCGCGGCGCCGTCTCGTAATGCATGGCTCCGACGTCATTGCCCTCGGTGTCGAGGAAGCGGACCAGTGTGCCGACCGTCGGGATCGGCGATTTCGGCACGGTGATGCGGCCGCCATTGGCCTCGACCGCTGCGACGATCGCGTCGACGTCTTCCACCGAGAAGGTCGGTTCGAAGCCGTTCAAGCCGGTGCCGGTGCGCGGCTCCTGGCGCTGGTGGAGCAGGCCCATCACGCCGGGCGCGTCGTCGGTGCCGGTCTGGATCAGATAGAAGCCCGGCGGCCCCCAGGGCTCGAAGCGCCAGCCGAACACGGCTTCGTAAAAGGAGACGGCGCGGCCGACATCGTCGGCGTGGATGGCGAAGGCGGCGAGATTGGCTGGCATGGACGGAAGGCTAGAACGCTGGCCGCGCCGCCGCAATCCCGCTAGAACGACAAGTTATGACGAGAAAGCGTCGCACGCGGGCCGACGAGCCCTTCATCCTGGTCCGCAGCCTCGCCTCGAATTTCGCGGCCGGAAGCGCGATCGCGCGCCACGCGCACGACTGGCACCAGCTCATCCACGCCACGGCGGGCGTACTCACCGTGTGGACCGAGCGCGGCTCCTGGGTGGCGCCGCCGCAGATGGCGGTGTGGGTGCCGGGCGGCATCGCCCATTCGATCCGCTTCGCCGGAGAGAGCGCGCTGCGCACGCTCTATCTGCGGCCGGACCGGAGCGCGGCCCTCCCCGGGCAATGCGCCGCACTCGCCGTCTCGCCGCTGCTGCGCGAGCTCATCCTGCGCACCGCGCGCGCGGGCATGCTCGACGAGCGCGACCCCGCCGAGGCCGCCATCGCCACCCTGATCGCCGACGAATTCCGCCTGTCCGGCGCGCCCTCCTTCGAGCTGCCGCAGCCGACCAGCCCCGCGGCGCGGCGCGCGGCCGGCCTGATCGCTTCGGAGGCCCCGGAAGCGCGCAGCACCGCCGCGCTCGCCCGCGCCGCGGGGCTCGGCACGCGCGCGCTTGAGCGGCGCTTCCTAGCCGAAACCGGGATGAGCCCGGGCCGCTGGCGGCGGCAGCACATATTGCTCGGCGCGATCGAGCGGCTGGCGGCGAACGAACCGATCAAGGCGGTCGCCGCCGCCGCCGGCTACGCCACGCCCAGCGCCTTCACCGCCGCTTTCCGCGCCGCCTTCGGGATCACGCCGGGGCGCTATTTCCAGATGCGCTGAACCCCGCCTGGCTTGAAAGATCGCCGCCCATGCTGTTGAGGGCGCGGGTGGCGAAACGAAAAAAATCACCGGCGGTCAAATTCCTCTGGATCATCTTCTGGCTGACGATGCTCTTCATCGCAGGCGCGATCGGCTACCGATTGTTCGAGAAGCAGCTGATGCGCTGGGCGCTGGTGCCGAGCGTCGACTATAGCGAAGTGGCGCTGCCCGGCGGCGCTTCCTATGCGCAGGCGCGGCTGTGGATCGCGCGGCCCGATATTGCGGGCAACCCGTCGCTCTGGACGCCCGCCGGCTTCCGCCCGGCGCAGGCACCGCGCGCCTCGGTCTTCTTCGTCCACCCAACCAGCTTCCTCGAATCCCGCGCATGGAACGCGCCCCTCGACGACCGCGAATCGCGGGAGCGCGCGGAGTTGTTCGTGCGCAGCCAGGCGAGCGCGTTCAATTCGGCCGGCGCGGTCTGGGCGCCGCGCTACCGGCAGGCGACGTTCGGCGCCTTCCTCACAACCCACGCCAATGCGCAGCGCGCGCTCGGCCTCGCCTATCGCGACGTGCTCGCGGCCTATGAGCAATTCCTGCGCGAGGCGCCGGGCGACCGGCCGATCATCCTCGCCGCGCACAGCCAGGGCAGCCTGCATCTGATGCGCCTGCTGCAGGAGCGGATCAGGGGCCGGCCCGAAGCGGCGCGGATCGTCGCAATCTACCTGATCGGCTGGCCGGTTTCGGTCACCGCCGACCTGCCGGCTTTGCCCTTCCCCGCCTGCTCAGGCCCGGATCAGGCGGGCTGCCTGCTGTCCTGGCAAAGCTATGCCGAGCCCGCCGATCCGAGCCAGTTCGCGGAAATCTACGACGAGACGATCGGCCCGCGCGGCGTCGCCCGGCGAGGCACCGATATGCTCTGCACCAACCCGCTGACCGGCGCGCAGGGCGCAGGCGCGGCGGGCGCCGAGCGCAATCTCGGCACCCTCGTCCCCAACGAGGCGATGACGCAGGCGGAATTCCGGCGGGCGGCGGTGCCGGCGCGCTGCGGCCCGCGCGGCATCCTGCTGGTCGGCCCCGCCGAGGCGTTGCCGGACATGGGCAGCTACGCTTTGCCCGGCAACAATTACCACGTTTACGATTACGCCCTGTTCTGGGCCAATATCCGCGCCGACGCCGAGCGCCGGCTGGCGGCGTTCGAGCGGGCGCGATGATACTGGCCCTCGCTGTTCCCCGGCGAAGGCCGGGGCCCAGGCCATCTCGCAGTGCCGCTGGGCCCCGGCCTTCGCCGGGGAACGGGACGGCCCCGTGATCACCGTGAAATCCCCCGAGTTCCGCGACGCCCTCCCCGGCGGGCGGCTGCTGGGGCTCGACGTGGGCACCAAGACGATCGGTACCGCTTTGTGCGACGCCCAATGGACGATCGCGACGCCGGCCGCCCTGGTGGTGCGGACCAAATTCGCCAAGGATCTGGAGAAGCTCAAGGCGATGATCGCCGCTCAGGACGTCACCGGGGTGGTGATCGGGCTGCCGCTCAATCTCGACGGCAGCGATTCTCCGCGCACCCAATCGGTCCGCGCCTTCGCCCGCAATCTGGAAGCTCTGGGCTTGCCGATCCTGCTCTGGGACGAGCGCTGGTCGACCCAGGCCGTGACCCGCACCCTGATCGAGGCCGACGCCAGCCGCGCGCGGCGGGCGGAACTCGTCGACAAGATGGCCGCGGCCTACATCCTCCAGGGCGCGATAGACGCGCTTTGCATGGGAAGCGGCTGATGAAGAGCTGGATCGCGCTTGCGCTCGCTCTGACCAGCCTGGCGCTTGCCGCGACCTTCCTGTCCGTCGTGCCGGCGTCGGAATGCGGCACGCCGCAGCTTCCGCGCCTCCTGCTCGCGGCGATTCCGGCGGCCGTCTACGCGCTGGCCGGCGGCTATGTCGTCTGGAAGGGAGAGCGGGATTTGCGACTTGCCCTGTTCGCCGTCTCGCTTCTGATCGCGGCGGGCTACGTCGCCGTCCTTCGGGAGACTCTGCCGATTGTGGTTCAAGGCGAAATCAGCTGCGCACGGCACGGCGGGCGATGACTCAGCGGCCGGCATTGCCTCCGGGGGCGGCGTCATCCTTACGCTCCGGCGACGGGCGGTCGGGCCTGTGCCGCTCCGGGGGCGCGCCGAACAGGCCCTGGCTGAGCTGAAGCGTCCGGTCCTGGGCGCGGTCGGGGGACATATACTCTCTCCTCGTCGAAGCGATGCGACCGTGACGCCGATGCGGCTTTCGGGCAAAAGCAGTTCGGCGAAAACGACATTTGCGTCGACCAAGATGAACGAAGGCTGGCGTGCTCGGGGCTGGACAGGCGCCTTGTGGTGCACTAGCTCCGTAATACACCAATTGGAGGGTTTCATGAAGCTTCGAATCATCGCCGCATTGCTTGCCACCGCCAGCGTCCTGCCCGGCACGGCCCTGGCCGCCGGCACCGCCGCCGACGCGCAGCCCCCGGCCGCCGCCCGGCCCGCGGCGCAGCCGGTCCGCTACACCGCCCAGCAATTTTACGAGACGACCAGCTTCAACATGGCCGCGCCCGACGGCATAGCCTTCTCTCGCGACGGCCGCAGCCTGCTGATCAGCTCGGACAAGAGCGGCGTCTTCAACACCTTCGCCTTGCCCGTCGCCGGCGGCGATCCGGTGCAGATCAGCCAGTCGACCACCAACGCGAACTTCGGGATCAGCTATTTCCCCAATGACGACCGCATCCTCTTCACCGCCGACCAGGGCGGCAACGAGCTGAACCACGTCTATGTCCGCCTCGCCGACGGCAGCGTCCGCGACCTGACTCCGGGGGAGAATTTGAAGGCCGGCTTCATGGGCTGGAATGCCGACGGGCGCACGTTCTACGTCTCGACCAACGAGCGCGACGCGCGCGCCTTCGACGTCTACGCCTATGATTCGACGAGCTACGAGCGGAGGCTGATCTTCCGCAACAGCGGCCAGTTTCAGCCCGGCGAGGTCTCGCGCGACGGCCGCTATATCGCGCTCGACAAGGCCAACAGCAGCGCCGACAGCGACGTCTATCTGGCCGAAGCGGGCAGCGAGGCGGCGCCGCGGCTGATCACGCCGCACACCGGCAATGTCGCCTTCGGCACATACGGCTTCACCCCGGACGGACGCGCTTTGGTCTACGGCACCAACGAGACCGGCGAATTCACCCAGGCCTGGCGCTACGACCTCGCCAGCGGCGCGCGCTCCGCCATGCTGCAGGCCGATTGGGACGTGATGTTCGTCATGTTCTCCCATTCGGGCCGCTACCGAGTTCATGCCTTGAACGAGGACGGCTCGACACGGCTCACCATCACCGACACGCGCTCCGGGCGGCCGGTCGCGCTGCGCGGCGTGCCGGACGGCGATCTGGGCGGGGTGCGCTTTAATCGCGACGAGACGATGATCGCCTTCACCGTGGCATCCGATACCTCGCCAAGCGACATTTTCGTCGCCGATCTCGCCACCGGCCAGGCGCGGCGGCTGACCCGCGCGCTCAACCCGGCGATCGACGAGCGAGCGCTGGTGACCGCGAGCGTGGCGCGCTTCGCTTCCTATGACGGGACCCAGGTCCCGGGCATCCTCTACCGCCCGCGCGAGGCGAGCGCCGCCAATCCGGTGCCGGCGATCGTCTTCGTCCATGGCGGGCCGGGCGGGCAGAGCCGGCGCGGCTATTCGGCGATGATCCAGCACCTCGTCAACAACGGCTATGCGGTCTACGCGATCAACAATCGCGGCTCGTCCGGCTACGGCAAGACCTTCTTCCATCTGGACGACCGCCGGCACGGCGACGTCGACTTGCGCGACGTGGTCGCCTCGCGCGACTGGCTCGCCGGGCAGGACTGGATTTCGGACCGGGTCGCGGTGATGGGCGGCTCCTATGGGGGTTACATCACCGCCGCCGCCATGGCCTTCCACCCGACCACCTTCGACGTCGGCGTCAACATCTTCGGCGTCACCAACTGGGTCAGGACCCTGAACTCGATCCCCGCCTGGTGGGGCGCGCAGCGCACCGCCTTGTTCGACGAGATGGGCGATCCCGCCACCGACGGCGAGCGCCACCGCCGCATCTCACCGCTCTTCCACGCCGCCAATATCCGCCGCCCCCTGCTCGTCGTGCAGGGCGCCAACGATCCGCGCGTGCTCAAGGTCGAGAGCGACGAGCTGGTCGCCGCGGTGCGCACCAACAATGTGCCGGTCGAATATGTGGTCTTCCCGGACGAGGGCCACGGCTTCCTGCGCAAGCAGAACCGGATCGACGCTTCGGAGACCTATCTCAGGTTCCTCAACCAGCATCTGCGGCGCTGAGCCCTTGCCATATGCTGGAGCGGCGGTATCTCCGCCGTTCCACACAGGGGGATACCTAGATGAAATCACTTTCCGTCACCGCCGTCTTGCTCGCCTCGGCGCTTGCCCTTGCGGGCTGCAACCGAGGGGCCGCGCCCGCCAACAACACGGCGGCGCCGAAGCCCGCCGAAACGAACACGCCCGCGCCCGCGCCGGCGGACAATGAAGCCGCCGAGGGCGAGGAAGCCGGGACCCCGAGCGCAGCGGTCGGCACCGCGCGCCAGAATTTCTCGGTGGTCAACGGCACCGGTCACACGGTCATGACGCTCAACGTCTCGCCGGCCACCGAGGACGAATGGGGCCCGGACATTCTCGGGACGGACGTGCTTCAGAACGGGCAGACCGCCCAGGTGGTCTTCGACCGGGCCGAAGCCCAGTGCAATTACGACATCCGCGCCACCTATGACGATGGCGACACGACCGACATGCGGGGCGTCAACCTTTGCGAGGTGGGGACGGTCAGGCTGGTGGCGCAATAAGGACTGGCAGGTCGCTTGAGCTTGCAGGTGGGGGACGGTAGAGCGCGGCTTCGATGCCCGCCGCCTTCCCCCACCGCCATCTGCTCGGCATCGATGGGCTATCCGCTGCCGACATCCTTTTTATTCTCGACGCCGCCGAGCCGTGGATCGAGTTCAACCGCGGCGCGCGCAAGGCCGATAGGCGGCTCGCCGGCCTCACCCAGATCAACGCCTTCTTCGAGAACAGCACGCGCACGCTGTTCTCCTTCGAGATCGCCGGCAAGAGGCTTGGCGCGCAGGTTTCCAACTTCCATCCCGCCGCCTCGAGCGTGCGCAAGGGCGAGAGCCTGAGGGATACCGCGCTGACTCTGAACGCGATGCGGCCCGACATCCTCGTCATCCGCCACGAGGCCGAGGGCGCCGCCGCCGACGTCGCGGCGATCATGGACTGCCCGGTGATCAATGCGGGCGACGGCGCCGGCGAGCATCCGACCCAGGCCCTGCTCGACGCGCTCACCATGCGCCGGCGCTTCGGGCGGATCGAAGGGCTCAAGGTCGCGATCTGCGGCGACATCGTCCACAGCCGGGTGGCCGGATCGAACATCCGGGCGCTTCCCTTGCTCGGCGCCGAGCTGCGGCTGGTGGGACCCGAGAGCCTGCTGCCGCAGGGCAGCGGCCTGCCGCTCTTCACCGAGCTCGAGGAGGGGATCGCGGGCGCCGACGTGGTGATGATGCTGAGGATCCAGCGCGAGCGGATGGAGGAGGCCTTCCCCGACACGCTGATCGACTATCACTCCAATTACGGCCTCACCCGCGCCCGCCTCGACTTGGCTGCGCCGGGTGCGATCGTCATGCATCCCGGACCGATGAACCGAGGCGTCGAGATCGACGGGGAGCTCGCCGACGATCCCGGGCGCTCGGCGATCCTCGAGCAGGTCGAGCTCGGCGTCGCGGTCCGGATGGCCTGCCTGGATTTGCTGACGGCGGCGCAACGCGGCTGAATCAAAAAGGGCGGCGGGGAAATTGGCCAACCCGCCGCCCTTCAGAGGGGACCCGAGGGGTCCTTCAACTCAAAGCTCAGACCTCGCGCTGGCGCGGATTGGAATAGCGGGCGGCCCAGCGGATCGAAGCGTCGCCGGCGGTGCCGCGGACGAAACAGACGCCGCCCGAACCGCGGATCTGGCCGCACAGCCGCTGCGCATCGGCCGCCGAGGCGAAGCCCGAGACCGAGACCCGGTGGAAGGTGCGGCCATTGTGATTGAAGGTGGTGGTAAGCGGCCGGCGGCCGGAAATGCCGTGGCGCCGCGACAGGGAGACCCAGGCACGCTCGGCATTGGCCTCGGAGCTGAACGCGCCGATCTGCACGACCACGGGTGAATTGCCCGAGCGGACCGCGCGCCGGCGCTCGATGATCGGCCGCGGCAGCGGCGCGGTGGCGGCGGCGCGGATGTAAGCGGCGCGGCGCGGCACGGCAGGAGCGCGGGCGGCGGCGACAGGGGCGACTCGGCGCGATGCTGCCGCCGGACGGGCGGGCGCCTCGAAGGCCGGCTGGTCCGGCGCTTGCGGCGCGGGGCCTTCCTCGCTCGAAAAAGCGGGCATGTCGTAGCGCACCTCGACCGCCTCGGGGGCGGGCACGGGCTCGGCGACGCGGGAGGCGGCGCCGGCGACGCGGACCCGGCGCGGCGTGGGCGCGGCGCGGACCGGCTCGGGCGCGACGGCTTCGGCGATCGCCTCTTCCTGATAGGTTTCGGGCGAGACCCAGAAAGCGGGCGCCTCGGCGGGCCGCTCGTCGGCGGCGGCGAGCTCGACCGGCTCGGGAGCGCGCGAGCGGGCGGGCGCGAACTGGGCGCGCGACGGGACCGGCGCGGCGACCGTGGCAGGCATGGGGGCAACCTCGGCGACGACGGCCGCGGGCGCGGCGCCGGAGGACGCCAGAGCGAGGGCGCCGGGCTGGCCGGAATCGGCGCCCGGCCTCACGCCGAGCAGGCTGGCGATCTGGTCGGCGCCGGCGCCGGGGCGGGCGAGCACGGCCCATTGCGCCATGCGCGCGTCGATGTCGGCGGGCGAGATATCCTGCGCGGCGATCGCGCGGGCGCGTCGCCATTCGCCGGCGAAAGCGTAAGCGAGCGCCAGATTTTGGCGGGTCCGCGGCGTCGCCATCGGTGAGCGCGCGGCGGATTCGAGCACCTGCACGGCGCGTTCGGATTGGCCGGCCAAAGCATAAGCCAGGCCGATGTCGCCGGCCGGCGCGCGGTCCGCGATCGCATCGAGGATCGCGACGGCGGCGGCGGGCCGGCCCTGCCCGATCTGGATCAGGGCGAGGCTGAGGCTGGCGCGCACGTTCGAAGGGTCGAGCTCGATCACGTCCGCGAAGGTGGCGCGGGCGGAATCGAAGCGGCCGCTCTTGAGGTAGGCGTCGGCGAGCAGGAGCCGGTAGCCGGCGTCGCGCGGGCTCAGCGCCACCGCCTGCTCAAGCAAGGTCACCGCCTGGGCGAGCTGGCCCTGCTGCAACGCGCGCGATGCCTGGTCGTGGAGCTGCGCCGCCTGCCGATCGGTGCGCGCGTGAGCGCGAACCGGCTCCAGCCCTCGGGTCGCTGCGGACGGCGAGGTCACGCCCGCCACGGTCATCGCGACCATGGCGGCGGACGAGGCGATCTTGAAGGCGGTGCGATTCATGGTCCTGGCCTTTTCGCGTTTCAGCTCCGCTTCGCCGTGGCGGGAGGGACCCGCTCGGCCAGCGCTTCGATTTCGGGGATGGTCGCGAGCAGGGCGTCGAGCGCGCCAGTCACGAGCTGCTGCGCCGAACGGCCGCTCACCGCCGTGGCGAGCCTCAGCCGCAGATGGCGCTCGGCGTCGAGTCGCAAGGTGAAGGCGGCCTTGCGCCCCGCCGCGACGGCGGGAAGCGCCTGCCGCTTGGGCAAGGCGACGACGTGCGCGGGCGCGGGCGGCGCTTCGGCCTCCTCGACCTCGGGCGGGAAGCTCTCGGCGATGGCGCGCTGCTGCGCGACCACTTCGGGCTCCTGATGCTCTTCGGCCTCGCTGGCGGCGGGGCCCTCGGCTTCGCTCGGGACAGACGCCTCGGCTTCGCTCGGAACGGGCCCCTCGGCCTCGCTCGGGACGACCCTGGGATGCTTGGGAGCGGGGGTCAGTGCCGAGATCGAGCTCGGCACATGCTCGGGCAACTCATGCTCCAGCCCCTCCTCGGCGGCGGGCTCGTGCTGGCCGCCCATGTCGTTCCACCCGAGATCGTCGAAGCCGGCATGATGGCCGAAGCCCTGGGGCCGCATCGCCGGCTTGGCCGCGCCCTTGCGGGCGAGAAGTCCGGAGGAGAGGGAGGCGTAGCTGCGTGCGTCGTTGATCATCGCGCCCTCCCTCACTGGCCGACCACGCGCCGGCCGAAGCCATGCGCGGGACGCTGGAGAACACTCTGCGGAACCTGGCCGCCGCCGGGCGCCGCGAAGACTGTGCGGCGGAAATTCTTTTCGAGCCGGTCGGCGATATAATCCCACAATTCGGCGACCTCGCGGGCCGAGCGGCTGTTGGGATCGCATTCCATCACTGTGCGGCCGTCGATCATCGAAGCGGCGAAATCGGTGCGGTGATGGATGGTGACCGGGGCGACGGTGCCGTGCTGCGACAAAGCGACCGCGGCCTCGTAGGTGATCTTGGCCTTGGGCGTGGCGCCGTTGACGACGAAGATGAGCGGCTTGCCGGCGCGGTCGCACAGGTCGACGGTGGCGCCGACCGCGCGCAGATCGTGCGGGCTCGGCCGTGTGGGGATGACGACCAGCTCGGCGACCTGGATGACCGACTGGATCGCCATTGTGATGGCGGGCGGGGTATCGACGACGGCGAGGCGGAAGCCCTGCTGGCGGAGCACTTCGAGATCGGCGCCCAGCCGCGCGACCGTGGTCTGCGCGAAGGCCGGCATCTCGTCCTCGCGCTCGTTCCACCAGTCGGCGAGCGACCCCTGCGGGTCGATGTCGATCAGGCAGACCGGGCCGTAGCCGACGCGCTGCGCCTGAACGGCGAGATGCCCCGACAAGGTGGTCTTGCCCGAGCCGCCCTTCTGAGAGGACAATGCCAATACCCGCATGAATTTTCCCTCGATTTCGAAGCTTCGAGGGGGTTTTGCCTCCCGGCTTGCTAAAATCTGGTTAACGCGAAGGTGGGGAATCGCGGGAAATCGGGAGAGGGAGCGATCTGGCCCGGACAGGCGATCCTATGCTAATACCGCGTTAAGCAATCGTCTCTAGGCTCAGGTCCGAACGCATTGCCCAGCGGAGGGGATTTTTTCGATGACCATCAAGGTCCGCCTGTGGATGCTCGCCACCGCCGCCGCGCTCGCGGGTTCCGCCGCACTCGCCCAGCGGCCCGCGCCGGGCGCCGGCAGCGACGCGCGCGCCGGCGTCGATGCCTGGCAGGCGCAGAATTACGAGGAAGCGGTGCGGATCTGGCGCCCGCTCGCCGACCGCGGCGATGCCGACGCCCAATATAATCTCGCCCAGGCCTATTTCCTGGGCCGCGGCCTGCCGCAGAACATGACGCTGGCCGAGCAATGGTTCGAGCGCGCCGCGCGCGGCGGCCATGAGGAGGCGCAGGCCAATTACGGATTGCTGCTCTTCCAGAACGGCCGCCAGCGCGAGGCGATGCCGTGGATCGAGCGGGCCGCCAATCGCGGCGATCCGCGCGCTCAATACGTGCTGGGGACCGCGCTCTACAATGGCGACCTAGTCACCCGCGATCTGCCGCGCGCTTATGCGCTGATGAGCCGGGCCGCGGCACAGAACCTGCCCCCTGCGGTGACCCAGCTGGCCGAGCTCGACCGCCTGCTCTCGCCGCAGGATCGCGCGCGCGGCGTCGAGCTGGCGCGCAACATCGCCACCGCGCCGCCGCCGATCGAGGTCGCCTCGGCGCCGCCGGCCCGCAACCCGGCCCGGACGCCCGCGCCGAGGGCGCAGACGCCGGTCCGCGCGCGTCCCGAAAATCCTCCGGTCCGGACCACCACCGCCCGGCCCGCGCCGCGCGCCGCGCCGGCGCAAGCCTCCGTGGCCGCCGCGGGCGGACGCTGGCGGGTGCAGCTCGGCGCGTTCAGCAGCGACGCCAATGCGCGCCGCGCCTGGGGCGCTGTCGCCGGCCGCCTGCCCGGCCTTCGCCCGCATTATGTGCGCGCCGGCAATCTGATCCGCGTCCAGGCGGGGCCGCTGCGCGACCGCGCCGCCGCGCTTCGGGCCTGCGGCATCGCCGGCCGCGGTTGCTATCCGGTGGCGCCTTAACCGAATTTTTGCGCCCGCCTGCTAGACGCTGTCCGAGCAGGGAGAGCGTATCATGGCGGCGACGGCAAGCCTCAAGGAACAGACCGGCATGGCCTCGCGCTGGCGGCGGCGGCGGATGTGCGTGCTGATCGCCGAGCATCCCGCGCCCGCCGCCTTGCGCCACGTCTCCGCGGCCGGCGCCTTTCTCGAGACCAATGCGCGGCCCGCGCTCGGCGCCAGCGTCGAGCTCCACCACCCCGAAGCGGGCGCGATCCAGGCCGAGGTCAGGAGCCTCGCGAACGACGGCATCGGCATCGCCTTCCTCTACGGCGAACGCTCGGTCGCCTTCGCGCTCGCCGCCATCGCCGCCGATATGAGCCGGCCCGCGGCCTGACCCATCAGGTCATCCTGACGAGAGTCAGGATCCAGGAACACGGGCTGTGAGAGTTCGCGAAATCCGTGTTCATGGATCCCGGATCATGTCCGGGATGACGAGTCAGTCCGCCACCCACTCCTTCCGCGAATAGCCCTGCGCGTAGAGCAGGGCCGTCAGGTCGTTGGCCTCGATCCGTGCGTCGGCGGCGGCGGCGGCGGCGGGCTTGGCGCGATAGGCGATGCCGAGGCCGGCCGCCGCGATCATCGGAATGTCGTTGGCGCCGTCGCCGACCGCGAGCGTATCGGCGAGCGCGATGCCCCGCGCCGCGGCCGCATCGACCAGCGCCTGCTTCTTGCCCTGCGCTCCGAGGATCGGACGGCCGACCGTGCCGGCGAGCCTGCCGCCCTCGATGTGCAACCGGTTCGAAACCGCCGCATCGAAGCCGATCTCGGCGGCGACGCGGTCGGCGAACAGGCTGAAGCCGCCCGAGACCAGCAGGCAATAAGCGCGATTGGCCCGCATGGTCCGCACCAGGGTCCGCGCGCCGGGCGTGAGCCGGACGCGCTCGGCGTGGCATCGGTGGATCGCCGCCTCGTCGAGGCCAGCGAGCAAAGCGACTCGGGCGTCGAGCGCAGCCTCGAAGTCGAGGTCCCCACGCATGGCCTGCTCGGTCACCGAAGCGACCTGGTCCCTCAGCCCGGCATAATCGGCGAGCTCGTCGAGGCATTCCTGCCCGATCATCGTCATATCCATGTCGGCGACGAGCAGCCGCTTGCGGCGGCCAGCTTGGGGCTGGACGACGAGGTCGACGCCCGGGAGCAACCCTTCGAGCGCCCGCGCGCCTTCGGGATCGCCTTCGATAGCGAAGTCGCAGGCGCGTTCTGCCTCCACCCAATCAGGCTCGCCCGCGCCGCCGAGCGCGTCGCGCGCCGCGGAAATATCGCCGCGCGTCAGCCGCTCCAATGCTATCAGGGTCGCAATGTACACAGAGACGCCTTCCAGGATGCCGCTCGCGCTTATCGCGGGGCCGACGGCGAGCGGCAAGTCGGCGCTCGCTCTGACGCTGGCGCAAGACGCGAACGGGGTGGTGATCAACGCCGACAGCGCCCAGGTCTATCGAGATTTGCGGATCGTCTCGGCGCGCCCGACGCCGGCGGAGGAGGCGCGGGCACCGCACCGCCTCTACGGAACGCGCGATGGCGGCGATCCCTGCTCGGCGGCGGACTGGGCGGGGGACGCGCGCGCCGAGATCGCGGCGGCGCACGCGGCGGGGCGGCTGCCGGTCCTGGGCGGCGGCACCGGTCTCTATATCCGCACCCTGATCGAGGGGATCGCCCCGGTCCCCGATATCGACCCGGCGGTGCGCGAGGCGGTGCGCGCGCTCGGCGCCGGCGAAGCGCACGAGGCGCTCCTCCGCGAGGATCCGGCGGCGGCGTCGCGGATTCGGCCTGGCGACACCGGCCGAGCCCAGCGCGCACTCGAAGTGGTGCGGGCGACGGGGCGGGCGCTGAAGGACTGGCAGGGGCGCAAGGTCGGCGGCATCGGCGACACGGTGGCGCTCCGGCCTCTCATCCTGCTGCCGCCGCGCGACTGGCTCCACGCGCGTTGCGACGAGAGGCTGAAGAAAATCTTTTCCGGTGAAGGCATTGAGGAAGTTCGTTTGCTGTTGGAACGAAGATTGCCAGCGCTCGCCCCGGTGATGCGCGCGATCGGGGTGCGCGAGATCGTCGGCTTGCTGCGCGGCGAAACGAGCCGGGAGCAGGCGCTCGAGGCGGCGCGGATCGCCACCCGCCAATATGCCAAGCGCCAATATACCTGGTTCCGCCGGCA
The DNA here is from genome assembly GCA_035629975.1 of Allosphingosinicella sp. GTDB lineage: Bacteria > Pseudomonadota > Alphaproteobacteria > Sphingomonadales > Sphingomonadaceae > Allosphingosinicella. The sequence continues at coordinate 87,101 of DASQLN010000012.1, forward strand.
GCCGCCGGCCTCGTGGCCGCGGTTCGAGGCGGCGCTGGAGGGACAGGAAGTGAAGCGGGCGCTGGCGCTGCTTACCTAGCCCTGCCCCTTGATGGCAGGGGAATCGCAAATGAGCTTTTCGAATCATCGGCCGCTCGTCCTGAGCCTGTCGAAGGACATTCCTTCTTCTTGTCCACAAGAAAGGGAGGGCTTCGACAAGCTCAGCCCGAACGGCTGGGATCATCTGTCTTGCCATATGCGAGCGCCCTGCCATCGAGGGGAGGGCTTTATGGGCGGCGCCACTTCCTCTACCCCGACCCCATGCGCGTCTATTTCGATGCCGATGCCGATCCGGCGCTGGTCCGGGCGCGGCGTGTGTCGATCCTGGGCTATGGCAATCAGGGGCGCGCCCAGGCGCTGAACCTGCGCGACAGCGGGGTCGGCGTCACGGTGGCGCTTCGGGAGGGTTCCCAAGGCCGCGAGAGGGCCGCGGCCGATGGTTTTGACGTCATGACGGCAGCCGAGGCGTCGGCGCGGGCCGACCTCGTTGTGATGCTCGCGGCCGACGAGGATCATGGCCGAATCTATGCCGAGGAGGTGGCGCCGCATCTGCGCGAGGGCGCGGCCCTGGTCTTCGCGCACGGCCTCTCGATCCGATTCGGGCTGATCCGGCCTCGGCCCGATCTCGACGTGCTGCTGGTCGCGCCCAAGGGCCCGGGGACGGCGCTGCGGCGCGATTACGAGCGGGGCTCGGGCCTGATCTCCCTGTTCGCGGTGGCGCAGGATGCGAGCGGCGGGGCGCAGGCGCTCGCCCTTTCCTATGCCGCGGCGATCGGCTCGGGCCGCGTCGGCATGCTGCCGACCTGCTTCGCGGAGGAATGCGAGGCCGATCTGTTCAACGAGCAGGCGGTGCTCTGGGGCGCGATCCCGGAGCTGATCCATGCCGGCTTCGAGACTCTGGTGGCTGACGGATTCTCACCGGAAATCGCTTATTTCGAGTGCCTTACCGAGGTGAAGCTGATCGCAGATCTCATCTACGAGCGCGGGATATCGGGGATGCGCGAGGCGATCTCCAACACCGCCGAGTTCGGCGCGCTCGAGGGAGGAACCAGAATCGTCACGGAGGAGACCCGCGCCGAGATGCGCCGCATCCTCGCCGAGGTCCGAAGCGGCGACTTCACGGCCAAGCTGATCGCCGACGCCGAAGCCGGTTATCCCCGCCTGACCGCTTCGCGCGCCGAAGCGGCTTCGCATCCGATAGAAGCCGTCGGACGTAAGCTACGGAATCTTAAGCCATAACCCATGATTCCATCTGGAGCCGCTACTGGCATTATGACCGCATCGCGTCCTGCTTCGATGGCGCGGGCGCGGGCAATTATGACGATTGCGTCGCGGCAGGCTGGCGCACGTTTTTCGCCGGCCTCCCAGCGGCGACCCGGATTCTCGATCTGTGCACCGGCAACGGCGCCGCCGCGATCATCGCCGCCGAGACCGGCCGCGCGCAGGGCAAGAGCTTCGAAATCGTCGCGGTCGACCTTGCGGATATCGATCCGCCCGCTTTCGTAAGCCGCCATGCCGAGGCGCTGGCGGCGATCGCCTTTCACGGGCGTACCGATGTCGAGGCCCTGCCCTTCGCGGACGGCGGCTTCGGGGCGGTGATCAGCCAGTACGGGATCGAATATTCGAACCTGGAGCGCTCCGTGCCCGAGGCGGTGCGGATGCTCGCTCCGGGCGGGCGCCTCCGGCTCGTCGTCCATGCCGCGGACGGCGCCGTCGCCGCCGACGCGCGCAAGGTGATCGCCGAGGCCGATCTGCTGCTCGGCGAGATCGACCTGACCGGCTGCGCGCGCCGCTGCTTCGCCGCTTTGGCCGCGGTCGAGCGGCCGCCCGGCGCGGGCGACCCCGCCGAGGCCGACCGCGCCTTTGCCGCCTTCCAGGCCGCGCTGGAGCGCGCGGCGCGGCGGATCGGGCAGGCGCACGACAAGACCATGTTCCGCAATACCGGCGCGGTCCTGCTCGACACCTTCAAGCGCCGCGCCGCCTTCGGCCTCGACCAGCTGCTCGCCAAGGTCGACGAGGCGCAAGGCGAGATAAACGCCCATCGCGGCCGGCTGGAGGCTCTGGTCGCAGCGGCGCTCGACCGGGACGGCGCGCAAGCGCTGGCGGCGCGGCTGCGCGGATTCGGCGCCGAGACCGCCGGCAGCGCGCCGCTCGAATATGCCGGCGGCCTGATCGGCCATGTCGTCGAGGCCCGCTTCCCGGCCTAGTCGGCGCTTCTGGCGGCGACGGTGCGCGGCGCGACGAAATGGGCGGGGGTCCGCGCCGGCGGCGCGAACAGGCCGGCGACGAAGAGAATCACCATGACGATTCCGTCCAGCCAGCGATTGTCGCTGAAGATGCCGCTCCGGAAGGGGGTGCGGTCGATGCCGGCGAGCAGCTGGCGAACCTTTTCGGCTTCCTCGGCGTGGACGCGAATCTCGACGCCGCCGAGCGCGGTGGTGAGGGCATAGTCGACCCCGGCATTGTGACGCGCGATCGGCAGTACGTGGATGTCCTTATGCGCGAGCAGCGAAAGCAGCACTGCGAGCTCGGACTGGCTGTAGACCCAGGCCACGGTCTCGAAATCGGGGCCGGGCGCGCCGCTCATTTCCGCCCGAACAGTTTCTCGATGTCGCCGTGCGCCAGCTTAACCCAAGTCGGGCGGCCGTGATTGCACTGGCCGGAGTGGGGCGTGACCTCCATCTCGCGCAGAAGGGCGTTCATTTCCGCCACGGACAGGAGCCGGCCGGCGCGGACCGAGCCGTGGCAGGCCATGGTCGCGGCGACGAGGTCGATCCTCTGCTTGAGCGAGAGCGCGGAATCGAAGGCGGCGAGCTCGTCGGCGAGGTCGGCGATCAGGCCCTGGACGTCGCCGGCGCCGAGCATGGCCGGGGTGGCGCGGACGAGGATCGCGCGCGGGCCGAAGCGCTCGAGCTCGAGGCCCATCTCCAAAAGCTCGGCGATGCGCGCCTCGATCCGGTCGCAGGCGGGCTCGTCCAATTCGACCACTTCGGGAAGCAGCAGCGCCTGGCGGGCGACGGCGCCATTGGCCATCGCCCGGCGCATCCGCTCGAGCACCAGCCGCTCATGGGCGGCATGCTGGTCGACCAGGACGAGGCCGTCCTCGGCCTCGGCGACGATATAGGTGGCGGCGACCTGGCCGCGGGCGACGCCGAGCGGGAAGCTCTGCGCCCGCGGCACCGCCTCGACCGCGACTTCTGCGCGGGCCTGCGGGGCATAATTCTGGTGGCGGTCCCAGACACTCGCTTGCCCGGGCGCCGGCAATGGGAAGCTCGGCGAGCGGGCCGGCTCGCTCTGCCAATTGCCGAGCGCCGACGCCGACGGCCGCTGGGCCGAGCGGTGGCCGCCCTCGTCGAGCGCGTGCCTCAGGCCGCCGACGATCAGGCCGCGGATATTGCCCGGATCGCGGAAGCGGACCTCGGTCTTGGCCGGGTGGACGTTGACGTCGACCTCCTCGCCCGGAAGGTCGATGAAGAGCGCCAGCACCGGATGGCGGTCGCGCGCCAGCAGATCCTGGTAAGCGGCGCGGACGGCGCCGATCAGGAGGCGGTCCTTCACCGGGCGGCCGTTGACGAACAGATATTGGTGGTCGGCGACGCCGCGGTTGAAGGTGGGAAGGCCGGCGACGCCGCCGAGCCGCGCCGCCCCGCGCGCATAATCGACGGCGAGGCTGTTTTCGGCGAGGTCGCGGTCGGTCAGCGCCGCGACCCGGGCCGGCCGGTCCTGGCCGGGCTGAACCGCGAGGGTGCGGCGGCCGTCATGTTCGAGCGTGAAGCCGATGTCGGGGCGGGCCATTGCGAGCCGCTTCACGACATCGAGGCAAGCGCCATATTCGCTGCGTTCGGAGCGCAGGAACTTGCGGCGGGCCGGAACGCGGCCGAACAAGTCTTCCACGGCGACGCGGGTGCCCGGCGGCAGCGCGGCCGGCCCCTCCCCGCCAAGCTTGCCATTGTCGACGATGCGCGACCAGCCGTCCGCCCCGCGCACCCGGCTTTCGATGGTCACGCGGGCGACGCTGGCGATCGAGGGCAGCGCCTCGCCGCGAAAGCCCAAAGTGGTGACCGCCTCGATCGCCTCGCCCGGGAGCTTGGAGGTGGCGTGGCGCTCGAGCGCCAGCGCGATCTCGCCTTTGGCCATGCCGCTGCCGTCGTCGGCGACCTCGATGCGGCCGATCCCGCCCTGGGACAAAGCGATGGAGATTCGCGTCGCGCCGGCGTCGATTGCGTTTTCCACCAGCTCTTTCAACGCACTGGCCGGTCTTTCCACCACTTCACCCGCGGCGATGCGGTTGACCAGATGCTCGGGCAGGCGGCGTATTGACATGGCCAAACCTCTATACGATGCCGGGCCGACCCGCGAGCAATTCCAGAGTGCAATTCTCAACTCTTTGGTGGACCGGGGGCGCGCGGTGATCCTATAGGATAAGCTATCGGGGAAAGGCCGTATCCCGGCCCCCGCTCAGCCAAGTGAGCTTACACCATCATGGGCCTTTTCAACTTTCTGAGATTTCCTTCCCACGACATGGCGATCGACCTCGGTACCGCCAATACGGTCGTCTATGTCCGCGGCCGCGGCGTGGTGCTGAACGAGCCGTCGGTGGTCGCGATCGAGACGATCAACGGCGTCAAGCGAGTCAAGGCGGTCGGCGACGACGCCAAATTGATGATGGGCAAAACCCCCGACGCGATCGAGGCGATCCGGCCGCTCCGCGACGGAGTCATTGAAGACATCGACGTCGCCGAGCAGATGATCAAGCACTTCATCCAGAAGGTGCACGGCAAGCGCCGCTTCCCGCGCTGGCCGGAGATCGTGATCTGCGTGCCCTCCGGTTCCACTTCCGTCGAAAGACGCGCGATCCGCGACGCCGCGTCCAATGCCGGCGCGCGCCAGGTCTGGCTGATCGAGGAGCCGATGGCGGCCGCGATCGGCGCCGACATGCCGGTCACCGAGCCGATCGGCTCGATGGTGGTGGACATCGGCGGCGGGACGACCGAGGTCGCCATCCTGTCGCTGCGCGGAATCGCCTACAGCACCAGCGTGCGCGTCGGCGGCGACAAGATGGACGAGGCGATCACATCCTATGTCCGCCGCAACCACAATTTGCTGATCGGCGAGGCGACCGCCGAGCGGATCAAGAAGCAGGTCGGAGTCGCCAAGGCGCCGCCCAACAGCACCGACGGCGAAACCGTCCACCTCAAGGGCCGCGACCTCGTCAACGGCGTGCCCAAGGAGATCACGATCAACCAGAAGCAGATCGCCGAGGCGCTCAGCGAGCCGGTCGGCACGATCGTCGAGGGCGTCCGGATCGCGCTCGAGAACACCGCGCCCGAGCTTGCCGCCGACATCGTCGACCAGGGAATCGTCCTGACCGGCGGCGGAGCGCTCCTCAAGGGGCTCGACGAGGTGCTTCGCGACGAGACCGGCCTCCCCGTCACGGTCGCCGACGATCCGTTGACGTGCGTCGCGATCGGCACCGGACGGGCGATGGAAGAGGAAATCTTCCGCGGCGTGCTCCAGACGGCGTAGAGCGAAAGGGGCGCGGGCGATGGCGCCGCCAAAAAACCGGCGCCTTGGGTTTTCGAGGCGGGCGCATTTCGGGCTGTTCATCGGCTACGTCATCGCCGTGGGCGGGGCGCTGATCGCGGTTCTGCTGCTGATCGTCTCGATCGCCGATCCGCGCGGCTTTTCCGCCCTCCGCGGCGCCGCGCTCGACGTCACCGCGCCGATCGGCAGCGCCGGCCGCTCGGTGGTCGGCTTTTTCAGCGGCATCGGCGACGGCATCTCCAATTATTTCCGGGCCGGATCGCAAAATGCCGAGCTGCGCGGAGAGCTCGAAGCGGCGCGGCGCGAGCTGATCCGGCGCCAGGCGCTCGAACATGAAAATCGGCGCCTGCTCGCCACGCTCGGCCTCGCCCGCGCGACCGGCGACGAGGTGACCGTGGCGCGGATCGTCGGCTCGACCCACGATTCGCCGCGCCGGCTCGCCACCTTGTCGGCGGGGAGCGCGGCCGGCGTCGCGCCGGGACAGCCGGTGCGCTCGGCCGACGGCCTGATCGGGCGGGTGCTCGAAACCGGGCGCTGGGCGTCGCGGGTCATGCTCGTTACCGACGGGGCGAGCAACGTGCCGGTCCGCCTGGTGCGCGACGGCACGCCGGCTCTCGCGGTCGGGCGCGGCGACGGGACGATCGAGCTGCGCACCCTCGAGGTCGGCCAGAACCCGTTCCGGCGCGGCGACGTGCTCGTCACTTCGGGCGTCGGCGGTCTCTTTCCCCCCAACATTCCGGTCGCTTTGGTGACCGCATCGGAAGGCGACACCGCGATCGCGCGGCCGATCGCCGATCCGGCGCGGATGGATTTCGCGATCGTCCAGCGCATTTTCCAGCCCGCCGCCGCCGGCCCCCTCGAGCTTGCGCCGCCGCAGCCGCCGGCGCCGCCGGTGCCGGGCCCGCCCGCCGCCGCGGCTACGCCGCATCCCGGCCAGCAAAACAACCCGCGCTACCAGCCGGCGCTTCAGCAACCCCAGCCCGGCATGATCGGCCGGCCAGGGGCCGCCGGGCCGCCGCGATGAGCAGGATCGCCGGATCGAGCGCCGAGATCGCGATCGGCGAGCTGAGGCGGCGCTGGGTCCCCTCGCTCTCGACCGGCGCGGCAGTCCTGCTCGGCGCCATAATGCCCCTGGTCGCGACCGCGCCCTTGCTGCCCAATCTCGGCTTCCTGATGCTGATCACCTGGCGGCTGGTGCGGCCCGAAATCTGGCCGGCGCAGGTCGCTTTGGGCTTCGGCCTCGCCGCCGACATCGTCAGCGGCGCGCCGCTCGGCCAGTCGATGCTGCTCTGGACCCTGGTTTTCCTCGGCTTCGACTCGCTCGATAGCTGGCTCGGCGTGCGCGACTATTGGCTCGACTGGGGGGCGGCCGCGGCGGCGATCCTCTTCCACGGCCTGGGAGTGTGGTACATCGCCCTCCTGATGGGCAGCGACACGCTCTTGTGGATCATGGTTCCCCAGCTCGTGCTGAGCATCCTCGCTTACCCGGTCGCCGCGCGCCTGGTCCTGGCCCTCGACCGGTGGCGGCTGGCGCGATGATCAAGTTCTTAGGCAGCGGCCCCCCGGTCACCGAAAGCAGCCAGGCGGCGACCTTTTCCCGCCGCGCCTTCGTGGTCGGCGCCGGCCAGGTGGGCGTGGCGGCGCTTCTGGCCGGGCGGATGGGCTATATCGCGATCGCCGAGAACGAGCGTTATTCGAACCTCGCCGAATCGAACCGCATCCACATGCGGTTGATCCCGCCCAGGCGCGGATGGATCGTTGACCGCTACGGCAATCCGATCGCGATCAACCGCGGCGACGTGCGGATCGACATCATCCCGGACCTCCTCCAGGACAAGGAACGGGTGATCCGCGAGCTGGCGGCTTTGCTCGATCTGCCCGCTGAGGAGGTGCGGCGCATCCGCCGGGAGCTGGCTTTGGCTTCGGGCTACCAGCCCGTCGCGGTCGCCGAGCATGTCCCGCCCGACAAATATTTCGCGGTCTCGGTGCGCCAGCCCGAGCTGCCGGGCGTTGCGCCGCTTCGCGCCTTCACCCGCTATTATCCCGAAGGCGCCGCGGTCGGCCATCTGGTCGGCTATGTCGGCATCCCTAACCGCGAGGAGTTCAACGCCGAGAATCGCAACCCATTGCTGATCACGCCGGGCTTCAAGGTCGGCAAGGAAGGTCTCGAAAAAGTAATGGAGCAGAGGCTGCGCGGGCAGCCGGGCGCGGCGCGGGTTGAGGTGACGGCGCGCGGGCGGCTGATCCGCGAGCTCCAGACCGTGCCCGACCAGCGCGGCGCGCCGCTGCGCACGACGATCGACGCCGGTCTGCAGAGCTTCGCCGCGCGCCGGCTGGGCGAGGAATCGGGCTCCTGCGTCGTCCTCGATTGCAACAGCGGCGACATCCTCGCTTTGGCCTCAATGCCGGCCTACGACCCCAATGCCTTTTCCGACGGAATCAGCCATTCGGAATGGGACATGATGGCGCAGGACGAACGCCATCCGCTCATCAATAAGGCGCTGAACGCGCTCTATCCGCCCGGATCGACCTTCAAGCCGGCGGTGGCGATGGCCCTCCTCGAAGCCGGCGTCGACCCCGAGGAGCAAATCAGCTGCGGCGGCGGCTATACTCTAGGCAACCGCCGGTTCGCCTGTCTCGGCACGCACGGGCCGATGAACCTCCACCGCGCCATCGCCAAGAGCTGCAACACCTATTTCTACACGATGGCGCGGCGGATCGGGATCGAGCGCTTCTCGGCCATGGCCAGGCGGCTGGGGCTCGGCCAGCGCTTCGATCTGCCGGTCGTCTCGCAAAGCCACGGCACCATGCCCGATCCCGTCTGGAAGCAGCGCCGCTACCGCCAGGAATGGAGCCAGGCCGACACGCTCAACGCCGCGATCGGCCAGGGCTATGTCATCCTCAACCCGCTCCAACTCGCGGTCATGGCGGCGCGGGTCGCCTCGGGCCGCGACATCCAGCCGCGGTTGGTGGCGGGCCCCCATCCGCCGGCCGCGCTTTTGCCCTTCGCGCCGGCCAGCTTCGAGCAGGTGCGAGCGGGCATGTCGGAAGTGGTCAACGGCAACGGCACCGCCGGGCGCAGCCGGCTGCCGCTCGACGGCATATTGATGGCGGGCAAGACCGGCACCGCCCAAGTGCGCAATATCGGGGCCGATCGCGGCCGCGCCGGCGCCGCGTGGCGCCATCGCGACCACGGCCTGTTCGTCTTTTTCGCGCCGGTCGGGGCGCCGCGCTACGCCGGGGCGGTGGTGATCGAGCACGGCCTCGGCGGCGCCCGGGCGGCGGCGCCGGTCGCCTGCGACGTCATGACCTATTTGTTCGACAAGGACCGGGCGATGGCCGCCTTGCTCCCGCTCGAGCAGCAATGGGGCGGGAACATCGCCGAACGGATGGCCCGGCGCTCGCAAGACTGGTCGACGCGTCCGCCCGGCGCGCCGGGCCCGGCTGAGAGCGTCTGATGGCGCTCGCCTTCATGCCCAAACCGATCCGGGAAATACCCTGGACGATGATCCTGCTGGTGGTGTCGATCGCCGCTTTCTCGACGCTCGTCCTCTATTCGGCGGCGGGCGGACGGCCGACCTGGGCGCTGCCGCAGGCGGTGCGCTTCACCGTCTTCCTCGGCATGGCGATCGCGATCTCCCGCCTCCGGCCCGAATGGATCAAGCAGGCCGCCTTCCCCGCTTATTTCCTGACCCTGCTGCTGCTGATCCTCGTCGAGGCATTGGGCTTCGTCCGCGGCGGTGCCCAGCGCTGGCTCAATTTGGGCTTCATCAACCTGCAGCCATCCGAGCTGATGAAGCCGGTGATCGTGCTCGCCTGCGCCCATTTCTATTCGCTGCTGCCGGCGCGCGAGATCCGCGGCTGGAGCGCGCTCTGGCCCGCCGCCCTGCTGATCGGCGTGCCCGCCGCCCTGATCCTGATCCAGCCCGATCTCGGCACCGCGACGATGGTCATTTTGGGCGGCGTGACGATCATGTTCCTCGCCGGCGTGCCCATGCGGCTGTTCGTCGGCGGCGCGGCGGCAATGGCGGTCGCGCTGCCGGTCGCGTTCAGCTTCCTCCACGATTACCAGCGGCAGCGCGTGCTCATCTTCATGAACCCGGAGGCCGACCCGCTCGGCGCCGGCTATCACATCGCCCAGTCGAAAATCGCGATCGGCTCGGGCGGCCTGACCGGCAACGGCTTCCTTCAGGGCACGCAGAGCCATTTCGCCTTCCTGCCCGAGCCGCACACGGACTTCATCTTCGCGACCATGGCCGAGGAATGGGGGCTGTTGGGCGGGTTGTCCCTGATCCTTGCCTTCTCGCTGATCCTGCGCTGGGGGATGAAGGTCGCGACCGGCAGCCGCGACCGCTTCTCGCGCCTCGCCGCCGCCGGGCTGACCACCACCATCTTCTTCTACGTCGCGATCAACCTGGCGATGGTGATGGGCCTGGCGCCCGTTGTCGGCATTCCGCTGCCGCTCTTCTCCTACGGCGGATCGGCGATGATGACGGTGATGATCTGCCTGGGCCTATTGATGGCGATCGAACGCCGGAATCGGGCGGACGCGGGGGGAAGCTGAACCGGTCGTACAGGCCCTAACGGTCGAACTTGTCCTCGCGTCTCTTCCCGAACAGAAGACCGCGCTCCATGCGGGCGCGGATCGCGTCGTAATAAGCGAGCAGGAAGCCGTAATCGTCGCCCTGCTGGTCGGCCAGCCCGATCTTGACCCGGATCGTATAGGCGACCGTCGCCACGGCGTCGCCCTGGCCGTCGCGCAGCACCCGCTCGAGCGTCTGCAGCTCGTAAACCCCGTAGACGTCGAGCTGCGCCTCGGTGAAGGAATAGCGGTCCTTGGGCGTGTCGGCGTTCAGGAGGTCGAAGGTCAATTGCTTGCGCGGCGCGCTGATCACCCAGGTGCCGGCGAGCAGGTCGCCGACCCGCATCTTGTCCTTGTTGAACATCGGGAAGAACAGGAAGATCCCGGTCCAGGCGAGGCCCGCGAGCGAGGTCAGGGCGCCGGCCGCGCCTTCGGCGGCATTGTAGGAGAGAAAGGAGAGCGGCAAATAGAATTCGATCTCGCGCATCATGTTGCGGGCGATGACACGGTCGGCTGTCAGCCGCTCCCCGCTGCGCGCGACGACGCGCAGGCCGGCGCCGCGCTTGCCGAACGTCGCCGCCCGCGGACCCACCTCCATCAGGATGAAATAGCCGTTCCTGAGGATGAAGAAGCCAAGCAGCCAGACGATCGCCCCGATCTCCAGCCCGGCCAGGCCGGTCGCCGCGACCATCGCGACGAGGAGCAAACTGACCCCGATGAGGATGGCGGTCATGATCAAAAGGTCGACGAGGAAGGCGCTGACGCGCTGTCCGACGTCGGCGAGCTTGAGGCTGAGATCGACGCCCTCGGGCGTGACCAGGCTGCGCCTCTTGGCGGCATCGAGCCCGCGCCGGGCCGCGAGATCAGCCATCTTCGCGGCGCCTCGGCAGGTAGAAATAAGCGAGCCACAGGACGATCATCCCAATGCCGATCGCATAGCGGGTATAGTCGTTGAGGATCGTCTGGCGGCCGATGCCCTCGAGCAGGCCGGCCAGAGCGAGCATCACCACGACGCCGGCCATGGCGAGCGCCGAGGTCCGCCCGGCCTTCGTCGCCGCGTCGAGCCGCGTCTCCTCGCCGGGGAAGACCACGCTCCAGCCGATCCGGAAGCCCGCCGCGCCGGCGAGGATTATCGCGAACATCTCGGTCGAGCCGTGGATGATCAGCCAGCCGCCCATTTCGGCGCCGAGCCCGCGCGAACCGAACAGAGCGAGGATCCCGCCCAGCATCGCGCCATTGTGGATCAGCAGCATCAGCGTAGGCACGCCGAACGCGAAACCCAAAGCGAAGCAGAGCATCGCGACCTGGCTATTGTGGGTGAACAGGAAAGTGGCGAAGAAGCTGAGCCCGTTCGCGCCGGGGCTGTCGTAGAGCGTGTTCTCCAGGAATTCGGTGGTCGCGCTGAAGTCGCGGCCGCCGGCGAGTTCGGGGGGGACGAAGCTCGAATACCAATCGGGGTCGCCCGTGACGAGCAGATAGCCGGCGGCGGCGCCGATCAGGGTCAGCGCCAGCGAGACCAGGGTTTCGCGCCACAGGCTCTGGACCGCCAGCGGCCAATCGCGCGCGAAGAAGGAAGCGAACCGGCTTCCGGGCGAGGTCCGCACGCCGTAGACGAAGAAGTAAGCGCGCGCGCACAGCCCTTCGAGATAGGTAACGAGCTCGAGATCGAGCGAGGTCTCGCGCGCCACCGAGAGCGAGGAAAGCGCGCCCCGGTAGAGGATCGGCAGGGCCAGCAGATCCTCGTCGTCGAGCGCCTTGACCGACTTCTTCTCGGCGGTGGTGAGAATGTCCTCGAGCCGCCGCCATTCATATTCGCGCGCCGCGCGGAAGCGTCGGCCGTCGCCGGGGGCCGTGCTCACAGCAGCGCCCTCCGCTTGAAATCGAGATAGGCGTTGACCAGGGCCGGCCCCGCCTCGGCCGCCGCCGCCTCGATGACGTGGACGCCCAAATGCCTGAGGCGGGTGATCACCAGCCGGCGCTCGCGCAGCAGGGAAGCGGCGGTGACGGCACGGCTGATATCGTCAGGGCCTGCCGGCTCGGCGGCGGCGAAATTCTCCAGCTCCTCGTCCTTCAGCACGACGAACAATAGGAGATGGCGCTTCAGGAGGGTGCCGATCGCGCCCAGCATCAGCTCGGCGCTGATCGTGTCGGCGAATTCGGTGAAGACGACGATCAGCGAGCGCCGGTTGAGCTCGCTCGCCAAGGTCGCGATGCCGAGCGTGTAATTGGTCTCGTTGGCCGAATATTCGATCCCGGCCGCGATCCGCTGGAGCAGCGGGAATGCGCGCGCGCCCGAGATCGGCTGGCTCGACGCGCGCGGCTTGGAATCGAACGCGAAGAAGCCGACCCGATCGCCGTCCTTGAGCGCGACGAAGGCGGTCAGCAGAGCCGCCGAGACGGCGCGGTCGACGCGCGGGATCCCGCCCAGGGGCTCGCACATCGCCCGGCCCGCATCGAGGGCCATGACGATGTTGTTGTTGCGCTCGGTCCGATATTCCTTGGCGATCAGCATCGTGTGTCGGGCCGAGGTCTTCCAGTCGATCGCCCGCCGGTCCATGCCGGGGCGGTAATCGGCCAGCGCCTCGAACTCGGCGCCCTCGCCGACCTGGAGCTGCGCCCTGATGCCGTACATCGCCTCCTGGTTCAGCATCTGCACGCTCTTGTCGCTCACGCCGCGGATGTCGGGCGTGATCAATATGCCCTGGCCGAGCGCCAATTGGCGCTGCTTCCACATCAGCCCGAGCGGCCCTGCGAAGCGGATCCAGACGCAGTCGAGCCGCGCGGTCCCGCGCCGATCGGCCTTGAGGACCAGCGCCGCGGCGGGAACGCCCTTTTCCTCCACCGCCCCGGCCCGCAGGCCGAACGGCGCGCTGACCGGACCCGAAACGCCCAGAGCGAACTCGACCCCGGCCGGCGCGCCCCCGGCGAACCTGGCCCGCGCGATGACGCCGAACGTCTCGCCGACGCCGGCGAGGCGCGGCCCTTCGCACGACACTTCGGCGCCGCTTATCCCGGTCCCGGCGAGCAGATCGACCGCGCAGAGCGCGAGCAGCAAGGCGAGCAAGGCGAGCCCGCCGGTCCAGTAAGCGGGCGCGAACAGCCCGATCACCAGCGCCAGCGGGCCGATCCCCGCGGCGATGAGAATTGCTCGGCGGGTCGGATAGATCAACGCGGCGCCCCGATCTCGTCGATCAGGCGGGCGATCACGCTTTCGACCGGCCGGCCCTCGATCTCGGCGGCGGCGGAGAGGATGACGCGGTGCCTCAGCACCGCCGGCGCCAGCGCCTTGACGTCGTCGGGGATGACATAATCGCGCGCGTCGAGCGCCGCCCGCGCGCGCGCGGCGCCGGCCAGCATGGCCGCCGCGCGCGGGGAGGCGCCGCCTTCGAGGTCGGGCGCCTCGCGGGTCGCGCGCACCAAAGCGACGACATAGTCGACGATCTCGCCGACCATCGGGATTGCCTCGACCGCCGCGATCGCTTGCGCGAGCTCGTCGGGCTTGACCCGCGCTTCGATCCCCCAGGCCTCGGGCCGGGGCGCGCCGAAGCGGGCGCCGTGGCCGGCGACGATCTTCTTCTCTTCCTCGAGGGAGGGATAGCCCATCAGATGCTTGAACAGGAAGCGGTCGAGCTGCGCCTCGGGCAGGGGATAGACGCCCTGTTGCTCGATCGGATTCTGGGTCGCGATCACCATGAAGCGGTCGGGCAGGCGATGGGTTTCGCCGTCGATCGTGACGGCGCGCTCCTGCATCGCTTCCAGGAGGGCCGCCTGGGTTTTGGGCGGCGTCCGGTTGATCTCGTCGGAGAGCAGCAATTCGCAGAAAATCGGCCCGCGCGTCAGCGTGAACTGGCTGGTCTGGAAGTTGAACAGGTTCGAACCCAAAATGTCGCCCGGCATCAGATCGGGCGTGAACTGGATCCGCCCGAAATCGAGCCCCAGCGCGCGGGCGAAACATTGGGCCAGGAAGGTCTTGGCCGTTCCAGGCGGCCCTTCGAGCAGCACATGGCCCGAGGAGAAGAGCGCGATCAGCAGCAGCTGGACCGCTTCGTCCTGGCCGACAATGGCCTTGGCCACGTCCTGCCGGATCCCGTCCGCGAGGGCTTTGACGTCGGTTATTTTCACCGGATGATGTCCTTCTTCCACGAAAAGAGAGCGCGCGCGGCGGCGACCAGCTCGTGCCGGTCGCGCGCCTGCGCGAGCCGCGAGGCGAGCACGCTGAAGGGGGGAGCATCCCCCTTGGTGAGGCGGTCGAGATAGGCGTCGAGCGCCTCGCCCTGGAGCGTGCTCGGCGCGGCGGCGAGCCGCGCCGCATCCTGCCGCACGACATCGGCATAAGCGCCGCCCAGGCGCGCTTCGCGCCTGGCGAGGCGGATGAGGCCGGCGCTGTTCTCGACCAGGGCCGCCTTGCCGAAGGCGATGGCGCGCTCCTCGCGCCGCGCCTGGCCGAAGCGAAACGCGCCGTGCAGCCCGGCGAGCAAGGCAGCGAGGATCAGGGCCAGGGTCATCGCCAGGAAGGGCGGTTCGAGCGCGGTGCGCAGCAGGCTCGGCGCATCGCTGCCGGTAAGGCCGTTGACGGTGAGATCGAACGAGACGCCACCCTCTTCGGTCGAATTGAGGGCGTCGATCAGAGCCAGCGCGGCCCGCGCCCGCGCCGGATCGCGCAGGCCGTGATTGTTGAACAGGTCCGGATCGGCGGCGACATAATGGGGCTGGGTTCCCAATCGGGCGACCAGCGCGCCGCCGCGGACGGTGACCAAAGGCGAGATTTCATCGCCCTCGATCACCTGCGGGGTGTTGGGGACGGGGACGGTAAGCCCTTCGAGGAAATCCCGGCCGGCCGCCGAACCCGCCTGGTCCCGCGCGATCCGGACCCTGACCTCGCCGGCGATCATCTCTTCCGCCGCCGGCCCCGCTCCCGGCCCCAAAGCGCGCACCCAGCCGCGCCGATCCGGATGGGCCATCGTCACCCATTTGGGCAGGATCAGCAAAGTCGCCCGCTCGCGTCGCAATTCGAGCAGTCGCGCCACGTCCTGCGGACGGTTGTGGCGATCGAGCGCGACGATCACCAGATTGTCGGTCGAAAGATCGGCCGGGCTGTCGATCGTATCGGTGTCGCGGAAGCGGCCGACCAGGGTCACCAGCCCCTTGAAGCCGGTCGCGCCGACCGACAGCGCCGGCGCGCGGGCGCCGCCGACCGGCCCCATCCGGCTGCCATAAGCGACAAGCAGCACCAACGCTGCAAAGGCCAGCAGCCCGGCCACGATCAGGCCGACGACCAGCCTGGCGCTGAACGGCTGGGATTGCGGCTGGGCGCTCATCCGCGCCACCCTTCGGCGAAAGCGAAACTTTCATAAGCGGAGCGGCAGCTCGCCCAATCGCCCGCCGCCAAAGGACGCTCGGCGAACAGGCTGCGCTCGACCATCATCGCGATCGCCAGGAAGGCCGAGCGAGGCGGCGGCGGAATCTCCTCGAGCGCGGCGATGTCACGGCTGGTGAAGGCCCGGCGAATCAGATCGGGCCGCTTCGCATCGATATCCTCGATGCTCCGGAACAGGAGAAGGCGGGCGGCTTCGGAGTAAAGGCCCTGGGCGGCGAGCGCGTCGGCATCGCCGAGCAACTCGCGGGCTTCGCGAGCTTGCGGCCGCCAGCTCTCGGCCTCCGCTTCGTCGCCGCCCCGGCTCCTGCGCGACCAATCCGCGCCCGCCAGCCGATTGGCGATCAGATAGAGAATGAACAAGGCGAAGCCCGCGACCGCGACCCAGAAAAGGACCTGGATGAACGGAATCGCGCCGCTCATGTCCGGTATGTTCGGCTCCTGGACCGGGGGAAGATCGAATTGGATCGTGTTGTCGGCGACCAGCTGCCGATGCGCCTCGCCGAAAGCGTCGCCGTCTATCGGCGCCGGTTCGACGGGCGGCTTGATGGTCATCCGGCGATTCCCCCTCGCGGCGCGATCCCCCGCCCGCGCCTTCAGTCTAGGCGGGGCGGCGCCGCGCGCGCAAGCCGCAAGTGCCTCAGGCGACTTCCGATTTTTGCCTCTGGACAGCGCACCGTCTCTGGGGGAAGACTGGCTTCGCAATTCAGGGGGAGGCCGGAATGGCGAGCGCACCACCGCCACAGGCGAAAGTGGATGTCGGGCGCGTGATCGGCCGGGGCTTCGAAGCGCTCAAATCCAATTTTCTCGGCTTCTTCGCGACTGCTTTGCTGCTCGCGGGCTTGCCGGCCTTCCTCACTCAATATTTGGTGCTTAGCGCGATCGAACCGATGGACCCGGCGTTCGTTTTTTCGCCGGTTTTCTGGGGAGGAGCGGCCGGCGGTATCTTCGTCACCGTGTTCGCCGGCGCGCTGCTCCAGGGCGTACTGGTGCGCTCGACCATCCTCCACCTGAGCGGCCGCGACGTCGATCTGGGGGCGAGCGTCCTGTTCGGGCTGAGGCTGATTCTGCCGATCATCGGGGTGACCATCTGCGTCGGCGTGCTCGTCACCCTCGGGCTCGTGCTGCTGATCTTTCCTGGAGTGATGATCTATTGCGCGCTGATCGTTTCGATCCCCGCGCTGGTCGAGGAAAGGCGCGGCGTGTTCGGCAGCATCGGCCGCAGCCGCGAACTCACCCGAGGCTCGCGCTGGCAGGTCTTCCTGCTGCTCGTCCTGTTCTGGATCTTTTCGTCCATCATCTCGGCCATCCTGGGCGCCGTTACCGGCGTTACCATGGGCATCTCTTCGTTGGGGACGCCCGTCATGCCCGATCCCATTCTCGCCGGCACGGTCAGCGCCCTCACCGGCAGCCTTACCGCGGTGATCGTCGCGGTGGTGCTGGCCGCGCTCTATGTCGAGCTGCGCGAGGTCAAGGAAGGCGCGACGCCGGGAGATCTGGCCGACGTCTTCGCCTGATCAGATTCGCCTGATCAGACGAGCGCCCCGACGATCCGTTCCGCCTCGGCGAACAAAGCCGGATCGACCCTGGCGTCCGAAGCGGCGGCATTCTCGTCGACCTGGCTGGGACGCGAGGCGCCGGTGATCGCCGAAGCGACATTGGGCTCGCGCAGTACCCAGGCCAAGGCGAATTGGGCGAGGCTGAGCCCGGCCTCGGCGGCGAGCGGCTTGAGGCGCTCGACCGCTTCGAGCACGGGGCGCGTGAGCAGCCGGTCCATCCAGCCTCCCATCTCCTCGCTGATCGCGCGCGAGCCCGCGGGCGGCGGCGCGCCGGGGGCGTATTTGCCGGTGAGCACCCCTTGCGCCAGCGGCGACCAGACGATCTGCGATATGCCGTTGGCGGCCGAGAGCGGAATCACCTCCGCCTCAGGCGCTCGCCAGAGCAGGGAATATTGCGGCTGGCTCGACACGAAGCGGGCAACGCCCGCCATTTCGGTCGCCTCGCGGATCCTCTCGGCGGGCCATTCCGAGAAACCGAGATAGCGCGCCTTGCCGCTCTCGACCGCGCGGGTCAAAGCCCGCATCGTCTCCTCGAGCGGCGTATTCTCGTCGTAGCGGTGGCATTGGTAGAGGTCGACGAAGTCGGTGCCAAGGCGCTTCAGCGACGCGTCGAGCTGCTTTTCGATCTGGGCGGCGGAAAGGCCGTAGTCGGTGTCGGTCATCGGGAAATAGAGCTTGGTTGCCAGGATGTAGGAGTCTCGCGCCCGCCCCGCGAGCGCCTCGCCCAGAAACGTCTCGGCGGCGCCGCGGCCGTAAATGTTGGCGGTATCGATGAAGTTGATGCCGACCTCGAACGCGCGGTCGAGGCAAGAGCGCGCGGCATCCGCCTCGACGCCCACGCCGTAGGTGAGCCAGGAGCCCAGGGAGATTTCCGAAACCTCGAGATCGCTCGCGCCCAATCGCCTGTACTTCATCGCCGTCTCCTTCGCGCTGCCAGCTTGTCATATGTCGGCGTTCCGTTAGGCAAGGGCAATGAGCCTTCCCCCCCTTTTCGACCGCCTGCGCCTTCCCGCGATCGGCGCTCCCTTGTTCATCGTCTCCAACCCGGACCTGGTCATTGCCCAGTGCAAGGCGGGGATCGTGGGCTCATTTCCGGCGCTGAACGCGCGGCCGCAGAGCCTGCTCGACGAATGGCTGCACCGGATCACTGAGGAGTTGACCGCCTGGGACCGCGACCATCCCGACACGCCCGCGGCGCCTTATGCGGTCAACCAGATCGTCCATCGCTCCAACGCCCGGCTGCAGGACGACATGGCGACCTGCGCGAAATGGAAAGTTCCGATCGTCATCACCTCGCTGGGCGCGATCGTCGAATTGAACCAGGGCGTCCATGGCTGGGGCGGAATCACGCTCCACGACATCATCAACGACCGCTTCGCGCGCAAGGCGGTGGAGAAAGGCGCGGACGGGATCATCGCCGTGGCCACGGGCGCCGGCGGCCATGCCGGGCGGCTCTCGCCCTTCGCGCTGATCCAGGAGATACGCGACTGGTTCGACGGGCCGCTGATCCTGTCGGGCGCGATCGCGACCGGCCGCGCGATTCTCGCCGCGCAGGCGATGGGCGCGGATCTGGGCTATATCGGCTCGCCGTTCATCGCCACCCGCGAGGCCAATGCCGACGAAGCCTATAAGCAGGGCATTTGCGAGGGGCGCGCCGACGACATCGTCTATTCGAGCCTGTTCACCGGCGTGCACGGCAATTACCTCAGGAAATCGATCGAATTGGCGGGTCTCGATCCCGCCAACCTGCCCGAAGGCGACATCAGTACGATGGATTTCGGCACCGGCGACGGCTCCAAGGCCAAGGCCTGGCGCGACATCTGGGGCTCGGGCCAGGGCATCGGCGCGATCAACGAAGTGCTGCCGGCGGGAGATTATGTGGCGCGCCTGATCGCGGAATATGCCGAGGCCAAAGAGGCGCTCTGCGCGAAGTAAAAGTCCTCCCTGTCGCCGAAGGCGATGGGGAGGGGGACCGTGCGAAGCACGGTGGAGGGGCCATGCGGCAGACGACAAAAGCCACCGTCGCAAAAGCGCGGGCCCTTCGTCGCACGATGACCCCGCCGGAAGTCAGGCTCTGGCAGATTCTCCGAACCCGGCCCGCAGACCTGAAATTCCGCCATCAGCACCCAGCCGGCCCATATGTAATCGACTTCTATTGCCCCGCAGCAAAGCTCGGAATCGAGATCGACGGCGTCGCGCACGAAATGGGAGACAACCCGGCTCGGGACGAACGCCGCGACCTGTGGTTGCGCGAACGCGGCTATCGGATCCTGAGAATTCCGGCCTCGGAACTGCGGACGAATGCCGAGGGTGTACTCCAGCACATTCTCAACGCCTGCGCCGAATAGCCCCTCCACCATGCTGCGCATGGTCCCCCTCCCCATCCGCTTCGCGGACAGGGAGGATTCGCTCAAGCCGCCTTCTTCAAATGCCGCCGCCCCAATAGCTCCGCGATCTGGACCGCATTGAGCGCCGCGCCTTTGCGCAGATTGTCGGAGACGCACCAGAGCGAGAGGCCGTTGTCGACGGTCGGATCCTCGCGGACGCGGCTGACATAGGTGGCATATTCGCCAACGCACTCGATCGGGGTGACGTAGCCGCCGTCCTCGCGCTTGTCGACGAGCATGATGCCGGGCGCCTCGCGCAGGATCGCCTGCGCCTGCCTGGCCGAAATCTCCTTCTCGAACTCGATGTTGATCGCTTCCGAATGGCCGACGAAGACTGGGACGCGGACGCAGGTCGCGCTGACCTTGATCTTCGGATCGAGGATCTTCTTGGTCTCGACCACCAATTTCCATTCCTCGCTGGTCGAGCCGTCGTCGAGGAAGTCGCCGGCATGGGGGATGACGTTGAAGGCGATCTGCTTGGTGAAGGTGCGTGCTTCGGCACCGTCGCCGACGAAGATGTTGCGGCTCTGCTCGAACAATTCGTCCATGCCCGCCTTCCCCGCGCCCGAGACCGACTGGTAGGTGGCGACCACGACGCGCTTTATCGTCGCCGCGTCGTGCAGCGGTTTCAATGCCACCACCATCTGGGCGGTCGAGCAATTGGGGTTGGCGATGATGTTGCGCTTTCTGTAACCGTCGATCGCCCCCGGATTCACCTCGGGCACGATCAGCGGCACGTCCGGGTCCATCCGGAAATAGGAGCTGTTGTCTATGACGGTGCAGCCGGCCGCGGCGGCGATCGGCCCATATTGCTTGGAGACCGCGCCGCCCGCCGCGAACAGGGCCATGTCCCAGCCGGCGAAATCGAAATGCTCGATGTTGCGGACCTTGAGCTCGCGCCCGGAATCGCCGAAATCGATCATTCTTCCGGTCGAGCGGGGGCTGGCGACCGCGGCGATCTCGTCGGCGGGGAATTCGCGCTCGGCGAGGATGTTGAGCATCTCGCGCCCGACATTGCCGGTCGCGCCGACCACGACCATTCGGTAGCCCATATTTCGTCTCCGCTTCGAAGGCGCCGCCCCTATCGCATGATGGCGGCGGAATCGATATGGCTTGCGCCAGGCGGGGAACAAGGGAGGGGCGGATGAAGCGCGCGGGGGCATTGCTGGCGGTCTTCATCCTGCTGCTCGCGGCGATGGCGCTGAAGGGCTTGCTGGTCCCCCTCCCCACCCCGCCCGGCATTCCAAATGCCGAGGGATTCGACGCTGATCGGGCGGCGGCGCGGCTGGCGCGGATCCTGGGCGACCAGCAGCCCCATCCGGCCGACAGCGCGGCGGGAGACGGCGTTCGCGACCGCCTGATCGCGGAGATGCGCGCCGTCGGCCTCGAGCCGCGCATTACCGACGATTTCGCCTGCAACGAGAACCGCCGGGGCCGGAGCGTCAATTGCGCGCGGGTGCGCAATCTTGTCGCGACGATCGGGCCGGCCGATGGGCGCCATCTGCTGCTCGTCTCGCATTACGATTCGACCTTCGCCGGGCCGGGCGCCGCCGACGACGGGATCGGCCTCGCCGCCATGCTGGAAATCGCGGAGCGGTTGCGCGGGCAAAGGCCTGCGCGGGCGGTCACCTTTTTGTTCAACGAGGGCGAGGAGCTGGGTCTCCTGGGCGCGCGCGCCTTCCTCGATCGCGACCCGCTCGCGGACCGGGTCGACACAATCGTCAACCTCGAGGCGCGCGGGGTGAACGGGCCGGCGATCATGTTCGAGACCAGCCGGCCGAACGGCGCCGCGATTGCGCTCTACCGCGCCGCCGTGACCCGGCCGATGGCCAACTCCCTCTCGACCGATCTCTATCGCCTGATCCCCAATTCGACCGACGTCGCCGTGTTCGAAGCGCGGTCCTGGACGATCCTCAACTTCGCGGTGATCGGCAACGAGACGCGCTACCATAGCGGCGGCGACGATCTCGCCGCGCTCGACCGGCGCAGCCTCCAGCATATGGGCGAGCAGGCGCTTGCGGTGACCCGACTCGCCGCCTCGGGCGAGGCGCCGGCGGCGAGCGGCGAGCGGCTCTACACCGACCTACTGGGCCGCGCTCTGATCGTGCTGCCACTGATGTTCGGGCTGGTTCTGCTCGGCGTGCTGCTGCTCTTCTTCCTGGTCGAGGGGTGGCGGCGCCGGGCGTTCGGCATGCCGCTGGTCGCGATGGCCGCGGCGCTGGCGGGATCGGCCGCGCTCGCTTTTGCCGGGCATTTCCTGGTCCAGCTGCTCCGCCCCGGCGATTATTGGCGCGCTTATCCGCTGGCGGCGACCAGCGCGGTCTACGCCTGCGCGATCGCCGCCTGCGTGATCGCGCTCCTCTATGTCGCCCGGACGCGCGAGCGGACCCGGCTGCGCGCCGCCTTCTGGCTGCTGTTCTGCGCGCTCGGCGCGGCGCTTTGCCTGATCGCGCCCGGCGCCGCGATCTATTTCCTCCTGCCGCCGCTCGCCGCGGGCCTTGGCATTTCGGGGCGGCGCTGGTCCGCCTGGTCCGAACAGGCCGGCGCGATCATTGCCTGCCTCTTGCTCTATGTGACGTTCGGCCCGGCGCTCGGCCTGTTCGAGGAGCTGATGAACGGCGGCCCGCTCTGGGCCTTCGCGCCGCTCGGGGCGATGATCATGCTGCCGGTCCTGATCGAGTTCGGGCCGGTGCTGGCGAAGGTCCGGCCGATTCTCGTGGCCGCCGGAGCGATCGATCTCGCCATTCTCGGCTGGATCGTGGCGGGTCTCGCCCCTGCCTACAGCGCCGACCGGCAGCAGCTCTTCACGATCGAATATGTGCGCGACGGGAGCGGCGCGCGGTTCGCGGTCAACAATGACGGCGCGCCGGTCCCGTTCGACGCGGCGTGGGAGCGCACCGAAATGCTCTACACGACCCGGCGGCGCTGGGCGGCGCCGGCCCCGGCCGTCCCGGTCGCGGCCCCGGCGGTGACAGTGGTCGGGCAGCAGCCGGTCGCGGGCGGGCGACTGCTCAGGCTGCGGCTGGCGACCAACGGCGCCGAGTCCGTCTCGCTGATCGCGGCCCCTGAAGCGCGGCTCCGGGCGGCCGGCGCGGGCGCCTTCGTGCGCCGCTTCGGCCAGGGCGCGGACACCGACAAATATTATGTCCGCTGCATCGGGCGCGCCTGCGACGGGGCCGAGATCGACGTCGTGATCGGCTCCGCCGCGCCGGTCGAGTTCACGATCGTAGGTTTGCGCAGCGGGCTTCCGCCTGCCGCCGCGCCTCTGGTTGCGGCACGGCCGGCGACGGCAAGGCCGCAATATGGGACCGACGCGACGATCAGCGTGAGCAGCATCCGCCTCTAGGTGCCAAGTTCCGTGAAATGAGTTACTTGGCCTTCATGGCCGACCTGTTCCAATCCGATCCCGCCCAGCCGGAGGCGGCCGCGCCGGACGAGAACGCCCCGCTCGCGGATCGCTTGCGCCCGCAAAGGCTCGACGAGGTGGTCGGGCAGGAGCATCTGACCGGGCCCGACGGCGCGATCGCCCGGCAGGTGGCGGCGGGCAAGCTCGCCTCGATGATCCTGTGGGGGCCGCCCGGGACCGGCAAGACGACGATCGCGCGGCTGCTTGCCGACGCGGTCGAGATGCGCTTCGTCGCCATCTCGGCGGTGTTTTCCGGTGTCGCGGACCTGAAAAAGGTGTTCGCCGAATCGCGCGAGCATCGCAGGCTCGGCCGCCAGACGCTTTTGTTCGTGGACGAGATCCACCGCTTCAACCGCGCCCAGCAGGACGGTTTCCTGCCCTATGTCGAGGACGGCACGGTCGTGCTCGTCGGTGCGACGACCGAAAATCCGAGCTTCGAATTGAACGCCGCCTTGCTGTCGCGCGCGCAGGTGCTGATCCTGAACCGGCTCGACACGGCGGCGCTCTGCAAATTGCTCGACCGGGCGGAGGAGTTGATCGGGCGCCCCCTCCCCCTCACGCCCGAAGCGCGCGACGCTCTGGTGGCGACGGCCGACGGCGATGGCCGCTTCGTCCTCAACCAGGCCGAGACGCTCTTTTCGATCGAGGTCGAAGCGCCGCTCGATCCGGCGGCCCTGGCCGCTTTGCTCCACCGCCGGGTCGCGGTCTACGACAAGGACCGCGAGGGCCATTACAACCTGATTTCGGCGCTCCATAAGGCGATCCGGGGCTCCGACCCGCAGGCCGCGCTTTACTATCTCGCGCGGATGCTGACCGCCGGCGAGCAGCCG
>DASQLN010000013.1:0-137866 GCA_035629975.1 Allosphingosinicella sp.
TAATCCGGCTAGATGCCGCCTCCATGTCCCGCCTCAACATCAGCAAGGTCGCCGTCGGCTGCGCCAGCTTCGACGCGCTGGTGAAGCGCCAGCAGGCGCGGCTCAGCGGCGGCATCGTGCCGATCGTCACTCGCTTCCGGCCCAAGCGCGCCGAAGAGCTGATCGGCGGCTCGATCTACTGGATCGTCAAGCACAGGATCGCCGCCCGGCAGGTCATAATCGGTTTCGCCGACCGCGAGGAGGACCGCCGGATCATAATCCGCCTCGACCCGCTTCTCGTCCCCGTCCGAGCCCTGCCGCGGCGCGCCCACCAGGGCTGGCGCTACCTCGACCCCGCCGACGCTCCGCTGGATCTCGACGGCGACGACACCGGGCTGGCCGAGCTGCCCCCGCAGCTCACCGCCCGGCTGGTGGCGCTGGCGCTGATCTGAATCAGCAATTCCGTTGACTCTTCCAGGTGGAATTTCGATAATCGCTGTCGATGGGCAAGCGGGGTGAAAAGCTGCTCGATCGGATGCGACGCAATCCGGCCGACTGGCGGATCGACGATGTCAGGACTCTATGTGAGTCGTTCGGTCTCGACTTGGATCGGCGACCCAACGGATCCCATTACGGCATCAGCGACGTCAGCCAGGCGGCCCATGTCACGATTCCTTTCGCACGGCCGATCAACCGGGTATATATTCGCCAGCTTGTCCGCTTCGTGGATGCGGTCCGGGTGGCTCGGGAGAAGATTGAGTGATGGGCGACCTAAGCGCCTATAAGGTAGTGATCGAGCCATTGTCCGATGAGGACGGTGGCGGGTATTTGGCAACGGTCCCCGAATTGCCCGGATGCATGTCCGACGGCCCGACGCGCTCTGAAGCGCTGACGAACGTGGAAGACGCCATCGCCACCTGGCTTTTTTGCGCACGCAAGATGGGGACGCCTATCCCGGAGCCGAAACGCGCCGCCGCTTAATTCGCACCCCTCAGCGGGCGCCGCCGCAGATCACCTGCCCCGACCCCTTGGCCTGCACCGTGCAGCTCGGGCTGCCGAGGATCTCGACGTCGCCGGGGCCGGTCGCGACGATCTTGGCGCTGCGCACCACCGCCACGGCGACCCGGCCGGCCGTGTCGGAGGCGATCTGGGCGTCGTCCGCGCTCAATCCGGCCGCGGCGAGGTCGCCGCTGCCCTGGACCGTGGCCTTGAGCTGCTTGGCCCGGCCGGCCACATCGATCCGGCCGCCTCCGAGCAGGCCGATCATGAGGCTGTCCGCTTCGACCGCGGCCACGGTCAGCCGCCCGCTCCCCGACACCGACAGATCGACCCGAAGACCCCTGGCGCGGTCGATGTCGAGGCTTCCCGAGCCGACCACGGCCGCATTGCGAAGGTCGCGGCTGGTCAGGGTGATGGTGACGGGGCCGATCCCGCCGCCGGGATAGCCGCCCCAGGCGGAGCGGTTGCGCCGGACCCGCAAGGTCGTGCCCTGGACGTCGACCGAAATATGGTCGAGCGCCTCGGCGGAGCCCTCGGCGCGGGCGGAAGAGCTTCGCCCGGTGGTCAGTGCGACCCGATAGGGCCCGTCGACCTCCACCCGGTCGAAATCGGTGACGGAATAAGTTCGCTCGGCGGCCCCGGCCGGAGCCGCGGCGGCGAACGCGAGGAGGGCGAAGGGAAGGGTCCTGATCATGTCGGTGACCCTGCCGGAAAATGGTTAACGGTTCGTCATTTGTCATCCCGGCGAAGGCCGGGATCCATGAACACAGGGGCCGCCGGCTAATCTCGACGGTCCGTGTTCATGGGTTCCGGCCTTCGCCGGAATGACGGCCCGGATGACGGCTCACCCGCAGCGCACGTCGCCCGAGCCCATCTTGTTGACGCTGCACTTGGCGCCGCCGCTGACGACGACGTCGCCCGAGCCCATGATGTCGATGTTCGCGCTTTCGGTCGCCTTGGTCTCGACATTGCCCGAGCCCGCGATCGAAACCTTGGCGCGCTTCACCTGGAGGCCGGCGGCGCGGACGTCGCCCGAGCCGGCGATCGAAAAGTCCGCCGCCTCCGCAATCCCGTTCGCGGTCACTCCGCCCGAGCCGGCGATCGAGAAGCTGGCGTTGCGGGCGCGCAGGATGGCGAGCTGGATCTCGCCCGATCCGGCGATCTCACCGGTGAAATCGCCGCCCTCGACCTTGTCGATCTTCATGTCGCCCGAGCCGGAGACTTCGGCGCCGGTCAGCGAAGGCACCGAGACGTGAACGGTGACCGGGCCATGATCCTTGCGCCAGCCCAGCGACCATTTGCCCTTCTCGAAACCGATCCGGAGGATCCCGTTCTCGACCTTCACGTCCAGCTTCTCGAGCAGCTTGCCGTCGCCCTCGGCCCGGACCGCGGGCGCCCCGCCGACCGTCACGACGACATTGGGCGATCCCAGGAGCGACACCTTGTCGAACGCTCCGACCTGGAAGTCGCGGGTTCCGCGCGCGCCGTCATTCTCGCTGGCCTCGCCCATCGAGCATGCGCCGAGCACCAGCACCGGAATCAGAATCGCGCAACGCATCTCAATCTCCTCATCGCTGTATTATATATCTAATACACGCGAAGCGATGAGGCCGCAACAAAAAAGGCGGCCCGTCGCCGGGCCGCCCGCTTTGCCGGGATGACGACGCTAGACCGCCGCCGCCGCCTTCTCGCGATTGTAGACGGCCGCGGCCTTGTTGAGGATCTCGAGGATCTTCACCAAAGCGGTCGGCTCGTCGACCTGCTCCATCGCGGCAAGCTCGCGGGCGAGCCGGCTCGAGGCGGCCTCGAAAATCTGCCGCTCCGAATAGCTCTGCTCGGGCTGGTCGTCGGCTCGGAACAGGTCGCGGGTCACCTCGGCGATCGACACCAGGTCGCCCGAATTGATCTTCGCTTCATATTCCTGGGCGCGGCGCGACCACATGGTGCGCTTCACCTTGGGCTTGCCCTTCAGTGTGGCGAGCGCCTCCTGCATCGTCTTGTCGGACGAAAGCTTGCGCATTCCGACGCTTTCCGCCTTGTTGGTCGGAACGCGAAGGGTCATCTTTTCCTTCTCGAAGCGAAGCACGTAGAGCTCGAGCTGCATGCCGGCGATGTCCGTGCTCTGCAGTTCGATCACTCGGCCCACGCCGTGCTTGGGGTAAACAACGTAATCGCCAACGTCGAAGCTCAACGCTTTCGCTGCCATGTATTCGACCTTCCCATTGGGGAACTGCCGCACCCGCGCCGGACGCCCTCCGCCCCGAGAGGACGCTTCCAAACTGCGATGTGCGGCGATTCTTCTCGTGACCACCGGTTGCGGAATGCGTGCCGCATCCGCTTCGATGAATGTCTTATATCCGAAAAGGTGCCGAAAAGCTACCCTTTTGGAGGAATTGGGCAATTGCCGCGGCGCGGACGCCTTGCCAAGGCCTCCCGCCTGGTCGAACCTCGCACCGATCGAACGGAGGATATGGCCTTGCTGATGAGTGTGTTGTGGTTCGCGGCCCTGGCCACGCCGCTTTCGACGGAGGTGACGGTCTCGCCGGCCGTCAGGGCGGTCGTCCTCAAGCACAGGGGCGGCGGCCCGGCGGCGGAACGCGACCTCGAAAAGCTGCTGGCCGGCGGAGACAGGAGCGCCGCCGTCCTGCTCGCCGAACTGTTGATGCAGCCCGATCGCCAGGGCGGACCCGATTTGGCCCGCGCATGCGGTTATGCGGAGGCCGCCGGCGCGCATCCCGAGGCGCTGCACAATCTGGCGAATTGCTACGACAACGGCCTCGGTCGCCCGCGCGACAAGGCCAGAGCGCGCGAGCTTTACGGCAAGGCCAGCGACCTGGGATTTGCGAAGGCCGCCTGCGCGCTCGGCAATCTGCTCATGAGCGGCGAAGGCGGGGCGGTGGACGTCGCCCGAGGGATCGATCTGTGCCGGCGGGCGGCGGACGCGGGCGAACCGGACGCCCAGACCGATTATGGCGGCTATCTGCTGGTCGGCCGGAATGTCCCGAGGGACGCCGTGCAGGCCCGGCGCTATCTCACGCTCGCGGCCGCCGCCCGGGAAACGGGGCGGCCGATCCCGGCTCTCATTCTGGACGAGGCCCGCGGCTGGATGAAGATCGCGGCCGAAAGGGATCCGGATCCGGCGAACCGCCGGCAGGCGGCGGAACTGTTTTCAGAGCTGGCGAAACTGGCGCCGGCGGATTAGCCGGCGGCCGCGCTCAATCCCCCTGGCCGGGTTCCGGCGAGAAATATTTGTCGAACTTGCCTTCCTCGCCCTTATGCTCGTCGGCGTCGGCCGGACTGTCGCGCTTGCGGGTGAGGTTGGGCCATTCGGCGGAGTAGGTGGCATTTACCTCCAGCCATTGCTCTAGTCCCGCCTCGGTATCGGGGAGAATCGCCTCGGCCGGGCATTCCGGCTCGCAGACTCCGCAGTCGATACATTCCGACGGGTTGATGACGAGCATGTTGTCGCCCTCGTAGAAGCAGTCGACCGGGCACACCTCGACGCAATCCATATATTTGCAGCGAATGCAGGCATCGGTGACGACGTAGGTCATTGGCTTCTCCCTGGAGCCGGTTCCTAGTCGGCAGTAGCGGCGCCCGTCAACGGCGGCTTTCCATCCCCCTCCCTGCAAAGAGGGGATTCCGAGGCGGCCTCCGCCACCTCCGTGTAGAGCGCCCGGGCCTCGACGGGCGGGCCGCGCCGGGCCGGAAGCGCCTCGATCCTGAGCACGCGCACCGCGCCGCGCTGGGCGAAGCTCATCACGTCGCCGACCCGCACCGGCGCGTGGGCGCGGTCGATTATGCGGCCGCCGATTCGGATCCGTCCGCCTTCGGCCAGCTGCCGGGCCAGCGCCCGGGTCTTCGCGATCCGCGCGAACCAGAGGAATTTGTCGAGCCTCAGCCCGTCAGCCACGCTTCAGTCCCGCCAGCGCCGCGAAGGCGTGCCCGGTTCCAGCCTTGCGCGGCGCGTCCTCGCGCCGGCGCGAGCGGCCGCGCCAGACCCAGGCCTGAGCGCCTTCGGACGGTCGGAAGCCGAGATCGCGCATCAGCTTCGCCACCGCCGCCGGCTGGAGGCCGAGCGAGGTCGCCAGCGCTTCGTCCACCACCGGCTGCGGCTTTCCGGTCCGAGCCTCGTGGGCGTGGCGGGCCAGCCGCTCGACCAGGTCGACCCGGAGCATCTGCGGCCCGAGCGGCCGGAAGCCGAGGCGGACGAGCCGGAGCCGGGCGCCGCCGGAGGGGCAAAGGAGAAGCACCGCCGATTCGGGCGGAAGCTCGGGCATCGGCTCGCCCGCGGCCGCGGCCCTCAGCGCCGTCCGCCAGCGCCGGGCCTCCGGCTTAAGGACGTCGGGCATGAACAGGTCGAGCGCACCGATCCGGATTCCGAGGCCGGTGATCGATCGCCTCTGGTCCTTGTCAAGCGCCGCGAGCGGCTTCGCCACCGCTTCGCGCTCGACGATCCCGCCTTCGTCGACCAGCATCGCCAGGATCGAGCGGACCGCCGCCGGAGCGCTCGAATCCTGCGCTGCGAGCCCCGCCCGGCGAAGCGCCCCAAGCGAGCGTTCGACCTGGTGCCTTACCCACAGGTCGAGCCGCCCGACCACGATCCCGCGTCCGCGCTCGGACAGCCGGTCGAGCCTGCGGTCCACGATCACCCTCGGGCTGAGCAGATTCTTGCCGGGCCCGAGCCGGGCCACCTCATGCCCCCGCCAAAGCACCGCCACCGGCTGACCGGCTTCGGTGCGCAAGGTGAAATGGTCGTCCGTATCGGCGGCGAGCGCGGCGGCGCGCTTCTCATATTCGCCGCCCAGCCGCCGCTCGGCGGTCGCGAGCAGCATCTTTCGGTCGGAATGGCGGGCGGTCGGGTCGACCTCGAAGGCGAAGCCCTCCATCCGCCCGATCGGGAAGGAGCCGACCGTGACCTCACCCTGCTCGTCGACGATCACCGGGAACTCGCCGACGCCCTTTCGGCCGATGTCCTTAAGGAGCATCGAGGTGCGGCGGTCGACGAAGCGCTGGGTCAGCCGCTCGTGAAGGGCGTCGGACAGCCTTTCCTCGACCTCGCGGGTACGCTCGGCCATCGCCGCGGGCTCGGCCAGCCAGTCGGAGCGGTGGGCGATATAGGCCCAGGTCCGGACCCCGGCGAGCCGGTCGGCCAGCGTCTCGATGTCTCCCTGGACGTTGTCGAGCTGAGCCACCTGCGCCGCGAACCAGCCGTTCGGAATGCGCCCGTCGCCTTCGCTGAGATGAAGGTAGAGCCGCGCCACCAGCCGGGAATGAGGCTCCGGGCCGGTCTTGCGGAAATCGGGAAGGCCGCAGGCCGTCCACAGCCGCCGAACCGCTTCCTGGCCGCGCGCCCGGGCGGCGACTTCGGGATCCTCGGCCAGCCTCTTCAGGACGGCGAGGTCGATCGCCTCCGGAGCGGCGCGAAGCCCGGCTTCGTTCGGCCTTCGCTCGAGCGATCGGATCAGCGCTTCGACGCTGTGGAAATCGGGGTCGCCCTCGCGCCAGTAGAGATGGTCGAGCGGCGCGAAGCGATGCTCCTCGATCGCCGCCAGCTCTTCGGGCGTGAACTCGGCCGAATGCTCGCCCTCCAGGGTGAGGACCCCGAACGTCCCGTCGCGCTGGTGCCGGCCGGCGCGCCCGGCGATCTGGGCCATCTCCGCCGGAGTGAGCCGGCGCCGGCGGTGACCGTCGAACTTCGACAGCCCCGCGAAGGCGACGTGGGTCACGTCCATGTTCAGGCCCATGCCGATCGCGTCGGTGGCGACCAGATAATCGACTTCGCCGGCCTGATACATCGCGACCTGGGCGTTGCGGGTGCGGGGGGAAAGGGCGCCCATCACCACCGCCGCCCCGCCGCGCATCCGGCGAAACATCTCGGCGACGGCGTAGACCTGGTCGGCCGAGAAGGCGACGATCGCGGAGCGCGGCGGGAGCCTCGAAAGCTTCGAGGGCCCGGCATAGGAAAGCGTCGAGAAACGCGGCCGGCCGATGATCTCCGCCTTGGGCAGAAGCGCCCGCACCATCGGCCTGAGGGTGTCGGAGCCCAGGATCATCGTCTCCTCGCGGCCGCGGGCGTGGAGCATTCGGTCGGTGAAGACATGGCCGCGCTCCGGATCGGCGCCGAGCTGCGCCTCGTCCAGGGCGACGAAGGCGAAGTCGCGTTCCATCGGCATCGATTCGGCGGTGCAACAGAACCAGCGCGCATCTTTCGGAAGGATCTTCTCCTCGCCGGTGATCAGGGCGACCCGGTTCGCGCCCTTCATCGCCACCAATCGGTCGTAGACCTCGCGCGCCAGAAGCCGAAGCGGGAAGCCGATCATCCCGCTCGAATGCGCCGCCATCCGCTCGACGGCGAGGTGGGTCTTGCCGGTATTGGTGGGCCCAAGGATCGCCGTCAGCGGCGCCCGCGCAAAGTCGCTCATAGCGCCTAGATCGCGATTTCACCACCGGGAAGCAATGACTTGGATTGCGAGTGGGATGTGGCGGGCAGGCGTCATCCCGGCATCGCAATTACGGGGACACAATACCTATTTCGTCGAATTAGGTAATGTGTCCCCGAATTTGGCCGCCAGGCTCGCGGCGAGCGTTGCCATGGTTCCGAGCCGCCACGCGTTTCACCGGCTCCCACAGCACCCGCAATTACGGGGACACAATACCTATTTCGTCGAATAGGTATTGTGTCCCCGCATTTGAGTGTCCCCGCATTTGAGGTCGCGGCTTTCGCCGGGATGACGGCCGCGCGTCATGCCGCAGTTCCCGAAAGCCCTCGCGTCTCACCGGCTCCCACGGCACGCTTCACCGCAAGACTGCGGGGATTACGGGCTGCTTTACTGGACTTTAACCCCGTTTCGCCACAGTCCTCGCCACCTGGCCTCGATCCGCGGCCGGGGGGTGTTTCAACGGGTCGCGGGGGCTTTTTCCGCCTTGTACCAGTTCAATGATATCAGGCCCGGTGCCGACGGCGGAGCCGCCGTGCTCGCCTTCGATTCGCCGGTCCGCCCGCGCGGCTTCGGGAGCCGTTCGGCGCCACCACCGCCGCCGCCGCCGCCGCCGCGGCGCCGCGATTTCGATCTCGTCGTCGACCTCGGCTCGCGAATCGGCTCGCGCACCTGGTTCCGGGGAGTCTTCACCTGCACCGCCTTGTGCGGTGCCGCCGTCTGGCTTGCTCCGGGCTTCGATCCGATCCCGGCCGCCTCGGCCAGGCCGCTTTCCGACGCCCAGTTCAAGGAGGCCCGAAGCCTCGCCATCTCGCCGCTCGCTCTGGGCGCCGATACCGGCCGCCGGATGGCGCCGACCGACGCGGTCGAGCCGCTGCTCGACCGGCCCGAGCGCCCGACCGTCGAGATGGTCGCAACGCTCGGCAAAGGCGACGGCTTCGTCCGGGCGCTCGAGCGCGCCGGAGTGGCGCCGAGGGAAGCGGACGAGGTCGCGAAGCTGGTCGCCGCCGCCGTCCCGCTCGATCAGATCAAGGCCGGAACGACGATGAACATCACGCTCGGCAAGCGGGCGAACCGGACCGTGGCCCGTCCGCTCAGCGCCCTGTCGCTTCGCGCCCGCTTCGATCTCAAGCTGTCGCTCAAGCGCAACGGGAACAAGCTCGCCCTCGCGCGGACGCCGATCTCGGTCGATTCGACTCCGCTCAGGATCCAGGGCCATGTCGGCTCCAGCCTCTATCGCTCGGCCCGGGCCGCCGGCGCCCCGGCCAAGGCGGTCGAATCTTATATCCGGGCGCTCGCCGGCCAGACCAACATCTCGGATCTCGCCTCCGACGACCGCTTCGACATCATCCTCGAGCATCGCCGCGCCGCCACCGGCGAGGCCGAGACCGGGCGGCTCCTCTATGCCGGCCTCGATCGCGGGTCGGGCAAGGATCTTAAGCTCATGCAATGGGAGCAGGGCGGCCGCTCCGAATGGTTCGAAGCTTCCGGAGTCGGCCGCGAGAGCGGCGCCCTGCAGCGGCCGGTGCCGGGCAATGTCTCCTCCAATTTCGGAATGCGCCGCCACCCGATCCTGGGCTATTCGAGAATGCACAAGGGCCTGGATTTCCGCGCCGGCTACGGCACGCCGATCCTCGCCGCCACCGACGGCCGGGTCGCCGCCGCCGGCTGGGCGGGCGGCTACGGCAACCAGGTCCGGATCGCGCATCCGGGCGGCCTCGTCACCTCCTACTCGCACATGAGCCGGATCCTCGCCCGCGCCGGAAGCCAGATTCGCCAGGGCCAGGTGATCGGCTATGTCGGCTCGACCGGCCTTTCGACCGGCCCGCACCTCCATTACGAGCTTTTGAAAAACGGGGTCCCGATCAACCCCGCCGGGGTCAAGTTCGTCAGCCGAGCCCAGCTCGACGGCAAAAGCCTTGCGGCGTTCCACTCGCGGCTCAGGACATTGCTCGCGGTGAAGCCCGGCGCGTCGCGGATGGCGGAAGCCGCCGGCAGGAAGAAGCCGCGGGCCTAGCGCCCCGTCATCCGGTGAAAGCCGGGACCTCAGGTCGAGAAGTCTCGCCGGGTCCCCCCGAGGTCCCGGCTTTCCGGGACGACGATCTTCCCGAAAAAAAATCGTGACAGTTACGAATTTCCAGCGACCGCTGCCGCCCTTTCGAGCACCGGGAAATTAGTAACTGTCACCATTTTTTTCGGGCTCCCCGCGAAGCGGGCCTCCTCCCCTTCTACGTCGTGCCTTCGTGCCTTCGTGCCTTCTCTTGAATCGGGGTACCGAGACGGTCGGCAGGCGGGCGACGGGCCCCGACCGAGGGCAACGCGCGGGTCGGCGGTCCGAGCATTCAGCGCTTCCTCTCAGGCGAAGTGCCCTTCGAGAGAAGGCACGAAGGCGCAAAGGCCCGACGTCGAAGGAATGCTGCCGATTCGCGGCGTGGAAAGAGGATCGGCGCCGCGGGCTACCGGCCCTGGCTTCGCCATCTCTTGACGACCCGGGCCACCATCGCTTCCTCGTCGCCGGTCTGGCACCACAATTCGGAGAAGAGCGGGTCGGAGGAGGCCGGGCGGCGATCGCGTTCGAGGTCGTCGAACGAGACCCGGATCGGGATCGAGACGCCCTCGCCGCAGACGATGCACTCGCGGTTGCGCAAGGCCGGGATGACGTCGAGGAAACCGCGGGCGCCTTCCGGCATGGCCGACTTGACGAAATGCTGGTCGCGCTCGTTGTTGAGGCGCATCGCGATGATCGTCCCGCACTGCGAGAGCACGCCCTCGGCGAGGTCGGACGGCCGCTGGGTGATGAGGCCCAGAGAGACTCCGTATTTGCGGCCTTCCTTGGCGATCCGCTCGAGGATCTTGCGGACGGCCTGGCCGCCGCCGGTCTTGTCCGAGGGGATGTAGCGATGGGCTTCCTCGCAGACCAGGAGGACGGGCCGGGGCACTTCGTTCCTCGACCAGATGGCGTAATCGAAGACCAGGCGCGAAAGCACCGCCACCACCACCGAGACGATGTCGGACGGGACTCCCGAGACGTCGACGATCGAGATCGGCTTGCCCTTGGCGGGCAGCCGGAAGATCTTGCTGATGAAGCTGGTCATCGAATCGGCGATCAGCATTCCCGAGAACATGAAATGGTAGCGCGGATCGGCCTTCAGCTCGTCGATCTTGGTCTTGAGGCGCATGAAGGGCGCGGTGTCGGTCGCCTTGTTGAGGAGGCCCATCTCGCTGTTGATCGCTCCGGCGAGGTCGGAAAGCGCATAAGGGATGGGCGAATCGACGGTGAGCTTGGTCATGCCCTCGGCGGCCCGGTTCTTCGAGCGGGCATAGAGAAGGCATTTGGCGAGGATGTCCTGGTCGCGCTGCCGCTCGGCGCCCGACGAGCTGATGAACACCTCGCAATGCTCTTCGAAGTTCATCAGCCAATAAGGCATCGCCAGGTTTTCGACGTTGAACAGCTCGCCGACGCTCTTGAACGCCGCCGAATATTCGCCGTGCGGGTCGATCATGACGATATGACCCTCGGGCGCGAGGTCGCAGATCCGGTGCATGATCAAGGCCGCCGAGGTCGACTTGCCGGTGCCGGTCGAGCCGAGCAGGGCGAAATGCTTGCCGAGCAAAGCGTCGACATAGAGGGCCCCGCGAACGTCCTTGGTCGGGTAGACGGTTCCGATCTCGATATGGGCGCGCTCGTCGGTGGCGAACATCTGCCGCATGTCCTGGCCCGAAACCGGGAAGACCTTGGCGCCCGGCGGCGGGTAGCCGGTGATTCCGCGGCGGAAATTGATCAGCTTGCCGCTCTGGCCGTCCTCCTCGCCTTCGCCGAGGAAGTCGATGTCGGCCGAGACCACCCCGGCCTCGCCGTCGACGAGGGTCAGGCTTCGAACATTGGCGAGCAGCCAGCGATTGCCGGCCTCGAGCTTGACGTGCCCGCCGACCTGGCCGGACAGAGCGATGCTCGGATCCGGATCGCCCGCGACTTCGGCGAGGCGCGCCGATTCGAGCTCGATCCGGCCGCCGCCGCCGCGGATGTCCACGACCTTGCCGAGCGGCGCATGGCGCACCGGCTGCGGGATGCGCGGCCGGATGGTCGGAGCGAATTCCTCCGCCTCTTCGGGAAGAGTGACGGTCTTGAAGTTCATCATGTCGGTCATGCGAGCGTCGCGGCCCCCGGCTTGTTTCCGTCGCCCTTCTTAGCAGCGAGGGGTAAACAACTGCTTTTCTTATAATCCTCCCCAGGGCGAGCCGTGGGAGGGGGACCGCACGAAGTGTGGTGGAGGGGTGATTCGCTCAGGCTTCTGCCAGTTACCCCTCCACCAGGCCTCGCCCCGTCCCCCTCCCCATCTGCGATGGGGAGGACAGGCTATCCCCGCCTGAACACCAGGCTCCCGCCCCAGCCGAGCAGGAGCGACATCGCCACCGCGGCCACGCCGTAGGTGAAGGACCAGCGGTCGGCGGCGGCGGCGACGTCGCGCTCGAAGCCGGTCTTGCCGATCTTGATCTCGCGCACCGCTCCGGCGATCACCCGGCCGTCCTTGATGAGGAAGGTCTCGGCCGTATAGTCGCCGACCGGCACCCGCGCCGGGATGGTGATCCGGCCGCGATAGAGGACATGGTCGGTGATCCGGACCCCGTCCGGATCCTCGATGTAAAGCTGATGGCGCTGCATCAGGTCGATGAGGCCGGCTTCGAACCGCCGTTGCACCTCGGCCGATTTCCCCGCGCCCGGGGAAAGCGAGAGGTTCTGGAGGCCGAGCTCGTAGATCGCCGCGGTCCGCTCGTCGATCAGCTTCGCGAGCGGCCGCGACGAGGCCACCGCGTAGAAGGCCGGGGCCGAGCGGAACCGCGCCGCCTCGACGTTCATCCAGATTCCCGCCACTTTCTGCTTCTCGCGCACCACCAGGGGCTGAACCGGCCCCTTCACCACCACCGCGATGTCGGCATGCTCGGTCGGGGTCCGGCCGCCGGGATAGAGGATCGCTCCGAACAGGAGCAATTCGGCGCCGGTGAAGCTGTACTGGATCTCGATCTCGCTCTGCGACACGTCGGGCACGAGCCGCGGCTTGGCGGCGCCGAGCGCGAGCGGGGCGGCGCACAGCAAGGCAAGGGCGCGAAACCTCGTCACAGCACCTGCAACGTGTAGATTTCCTCGGGCCTCCAGCCCAATCCGATCGCCATCCGGACGGCGACGGCGAGGATGATGATGGCGAGGAACATCCGGAGCAATTCGGGCTTCACCTTCTGGGCGAAGCGGGCGCCGAACTGGGCTCCGATGACGGAGCCCAGGAGGAGCAGGCCGGCCAGCACGATGTCGACCGACTTGGTGGTGGTGGCGTGGATGAGGGTCGTCGCGGCGGTGACGAACAATATCTGGAGGAGCGAGGTTCCGACCACCACCTGCGCCGACATTCCAAGCAGATAGATCATCGCCGGGACGACGATGAAACCGCCGCCGACCCCGAGCAATACCGTCAGGATCCCCGAGCCGAAGCCGAGCAGGAAAGGCGCGAGCGGCGAGATGTAGAGACCCGATTGATAGAAGCGCCAGCGCATCGGAAGCGCCGCGATCAACGGGTTGTGGCGCTTGGGCTTCTTCGCATTCTCCCCCGGCTTGAGGATGTCGAGCGCGGTCGCCGCTTCCTTGCCCATCATGATCCCGATCGTTCCCAAGAGGACGACGTAGAGGAGCGAGATGGCGGTATCGATCTGACCGGCATTCTGGAGCAGCCGGAAGAGGCCGCCGCCGGCGAGCGCTCCGAGCAGTCCGCCGGCGATGATCACCCCTCCCATCCGATAGTCGACGCCCTTGCGGCGGCGGTGGGCGAGCACCCCCGAGACGCTGGTCCCGGTGATCTGGGTGGTCGCCGAGGCGACGGCGACCGGCGGCGGGATCCCGTAGAAGATGAGGATCGGAGTCGTCAGGAACCCACCGCCCACTCCGACCATTCCGGTCAGCAGGCCGACGACGCCGCCGAGCAGGATGATCGCCAGCGCGTTGACCGACAGGCCGGCGATGGGGAGATAGATGTCCACGCCGCCCTGACTAGCCGCTGGAGGGCCGGGGCGGAAGGCTCGGAAAACCCCTCTCCCGTCCTCACGGGAGAGGAGGGGCCCGCCGCGAAGCGGTGGGAGGTGAGGGTCTGTACCGCTGACTCAGCAAGATCCTCACCTCCCAAGCCTTCGCCTTGGGCCCCTCCCTCTCCCGCGGAAAGCGGGAGAGGGGCTTCGCCGGCGACACTCAGAAATCGGTGGCGAGGGTCAGGGCCGGCCCCGAGCCTGGGCGGGCATTGCCGGCGACCCGCATGCGCCAGTCGGCGGCGACGGTGAGGCTACGGCCGGCGACCGGAATTCGGAGCGCCGCCTGGGGGCCGAGGTCGAGGCGGGACAGGCCGGGCTGGGCCGCCGCCCAGGCTCCGCCGCCGACGCCGGCGCGCTCGCCCAAGGGCAGCGAGAGCCGGACCGCTCCGTCGCCATAGGGGTCGCGCGAGCGGGCGCCGACGATGCCGGCCTGCGCGTAGGCGTCGATTCGGAGGGGCCCGAGGCGAGCGTCGCCGACCCCGCCGTAAATACCGGCCGCGAAAGCGGAGCGGCCTTCCCGGCCGAGCGCCTGCCGCCGCTCGGCGAGAAAATGGAGCGGGAGCCGCCGGCTCGGCTTCCAGGAGACGCCGAGCGCCGCTTCCGCACCCTGTGGGCCCGGCAGGGGCGAGGTGAGGCGGACGGACAAGGCCAGCGGCCGAGCCTCGTCGCGATTGAGGCGGTAGCCGACCCGGACTCCGGCCTGGCTGCCGCCGAGCATGCCGCTGGCCGCAAGGGGTGCCGGGTCGCCCACTCGCGCGAACGCCCAGGCGGAGACGGACCAACGCTTTGGCGAGGCGGCGGTAGCCGCGGGCGCGGGGAAGACCGAGGACGGCAGGGGAGGCGGGGCGATCTCCTTCGCGACGCTCGCGACCGGCGGCGCCCTGTCCGGCGCCCAGCCGGGATGGGTCGCGGCAAGGGCGAACTGCGGTCGGCGGAGCGGCGGGCAGCCCGGTCGCGGGACCGCGGACCCGGCGGGGAAAGGCCGTTCCGAAGCGTAAGGCGCTCGTCGGGGCGCCCGGCGGGACTCCTGTCCCCGCCGGAGCGCCGGGTCGGGCCGGCTTTGCGTCGCCGCCGCGGCCACCCCGGAGGGCGGCAACGTCCAGGGAGGAGCGATGAAGATGGTCCTCAGTGCCGCCCATCCGCCAAGCACGATCGCCAGGAAGCGCAGCGGCGGCGAGGCCTTCATTCCGCCGAGGCGCGGGCGGGGAAGATGTGAGCGGTCTTGTCCCAGCGCGGCCGGCCGCCGCGCCGAATCGCCTGGTAGCGCGAGAAAGCCGATAAAGCGGCGAGCATCGCCACCAGATTGCCGACCGCCATTCGCGGGAGGGCGCGCAGGCCCTCGCGCCAGCCATAGGCCGCGGCCGTGAAGCCCGAGCGGAAGGCCAGGCGCCAGCCGAGCAGGCCGAGATTGACCGTGACGAGCGCCGACAGCAAGGCGGGCAAAGGGGCCGGGCCGCCGCCCCCCGCGCCCTCCCACCCCTTCAGCGCCAGCCACAGGGCCAGCGCCAGATAGCCGGCCCCCAGCAGGATCGCGGCGAGCAGCGACTGCCGGTCGCGAAGCCGCATCCACCGTTCGGTGAGGCCGCCGCTCCAGCCGAGCCGGTCCCACCCCGAAAGCGCGATTCCGGTCATCCATCGCGCCTTCTGCCGGACCGAAGCGTCGAGCGTTCCGGGAAAATATTCGCGCGTGGCGACGATCTCGCCGTCCGCTCCCCTGATTCGGACGAACGCCCGGCGCGCGCCCGCTTCGGCGAGCCTGAGCCCGAGCTCATAATCCTCGGTCAGGCTGTCCGAATCGAACGGCAGGCCGCCCCGCTCCTCGGCGAGCCGGGCCAGCGCCTCTCGGGAAAAGGCGCACCCGACGCCGGCCGAGGGGAGGCCGGCGCCGAGCGCGCCACGCACGACCATTTCCTTGCCGTGCGATTCGGCGAACTCGTCGGCATAATGACCGCCGAGCCAGCGCGAATGGGGGTGGATGAGCGGGAGCACCGGCAGCTGGACGAGATCGAAGCGCTCGATCAGGCCGTCGAACAGGCGAAGCTCGGCCGGATGGACGACGTCCTCGGCGTCGTGGAGGACGATCGCCTTGGCCCGCCGACCCTCGACGGCCTCGTCGGCGAGCAGTGCGCGCCAAAGCCGGTTCAGGCAGTCGGCCTTGGTCGTCGGCCCCGGATCGCCTCGGGTCACGACCCTTATCCGCGGCTCCGCCGCCGCCACCGCGGCCGCGGCGGCGGTCGTCTCGGGATCGTTGCGGTAGGTGCCGACATAGAGCCGCCAATCGCCCTCCCCCCAGGCGGAGGCCGCGCCGCGGAGCATCTCGCCGATCACCGCCGCTTCGTCCCAGGCCGGCACGAAGACCGCCAGCCTCCCGGGACGGACCGGAAGCGGAAGATCCGCGACCGAGGGCCGCGGCCTGCCCGGGCGCGAGACCCGGTGCGCCAGCCAGATGAGGTCCACCGTCATGTCGCTGAGCCCCAGGACCAGGAACCCGACGGCCGCGAACAGGGCCGCCTCGCGCATGACGAAATCCAGGCCGCGAAACAAAGACTCCGCAATATCCACGCTTCCGTCCCCTTCGCGGAGACGAGATAATCTATTCGCTTCGATAGCTTGGCAAGTGTTTTTCGCAAAGGCCTGTCGCACGCGCCTAAACATCCGCTGTCGATCGGCCAGAGACCTGGCGACTACATGCAAAAACCCGCAGTTGTTCTTGGTGCGCACCCGTTCTGAACGCTAACGCGATCCAGTAACCGAATCTTATATACTTATTATCTCATCTTCAGATAAGAGACGCCGGCGCTCCTCGATTGGAACGCGGGGGGCTGGCTCATGGGTTTGATGATCGAGACGGAATTCGATTCCTTGTTTTTCTTCCTCCGACGCCGACGCGTGCCCGGGGGTGACTGGACGTTGGATACCGGCTTCGGCGGCCGGCTGTCGTGACCATGCGCGCGCTGCTCATCGCCGCCTCCGCGGCGACTCTGG
Organism: Allosphingosinicella sp.; assembly: GCA_035629975.1. Lineage (GTDB taxonomy): Bacteria > Pseudomonadota > Alphaproteobacteria > Sphingomonadales > Sphingomonadaceae > Allosphingosinicella. Next base: position 16,476 of record DASQLN010000013.1, read on the forward strand.
CGCTCGGCCCCGCGTCGCTGAGTCCGTGCTTGATCGGAACCGCCGCGGCTCAGGGCCTGGCTTGCTGCAAGACCTGCTCGGCCGGCAAGGCGTGCGGCGACAGCTGCATCGCGCGCGACAAGGTTTGCCACAAGGGCAAGGGCTGCGCCTGCGATGGCTGAACGGCTGACGGCGATCGCCATCGCCTTGGCGCTCGCCGGCTGCGATTCCCGCGCCGCCGACGCGCCGGCCGGGGCGACGGGCGCCGGCCGGACCGAAGCGCTTGCGGCGCCGAAAGCGTCGCGCTTCGCCATCGTTGCCGAGGGTGAGCGCTTCGCCTGCACGCCGGAGAAGGTCTGGGACGGCGACGGCCCGATCCACTGCGCAGAAGGACCGAAGGTGCGCCTCGCGGGCATCGCCGCGCGCGAGATGGACGGAAGCTGCAGCCCTGGACATCCTTGCCCCGAAGCGACCGCCCAGGCGGCCCGGGAGGCGTTGGCGGCATTGCTCGGACGGACGATTGGGAGCGCCTCGACCGGGCATCTGCTCGTCGAGGGGCCGTCCCTCGAATGCCGTTCCGAAGGCTCGGCCAACGGAAGCCGTACCGCCGCCTGGTGCACGTCGCCGACCGCGGGCGATCTCAGCTGCGCCATGGTGGCGAGCGGGACGGCCGCGAAATGGGAGCGTTACTGGCGCGGCCATAGCTGCGGCTAGAAGGACTGCGGCGTCATCCCGGACTTGATCCGGGATCCATCTTCTTCAGGCTCCTGCGAACGAGGAAGGAAAATGGATGCCGGATCAAGTCCGGCATGACGAACGAAGCAGGCTCCGACCATAGTCCTTCCCTTCGCGCGCGGCGGGCGGCTAAGGCCGCGGCGATGGCCGAAGAAGTGGCACGCCCGCGCTCCGCGCTCCGAGCCTTCCTGAAGAGCGAGGCGGCTGGCGGAATCGTTCTGATGGCCGCCGCGGGCCTGGCTCTGATCGTCGCCAACTCCCCGCTGGCCGAAGCCTATCGCCACTTCCTGCACTTCGAGACCGGGCCTGTGCTGTCGCCCAAGCTCGGGCCGATGACCCTTCATCTGTGGATCAACGACGGGCTGATGGCCTTGTTCTTCCTTCTGGTCGGGCTCGAGATAAAGCGCGAGTTCGTCGACGGCCGCCTGTCGACCTGGGACCGGCGGCGGCTTCCGGTGATCGCCGCCGCCGTCGGAATGGCGGTGCCGGCCGCACTCTATCTCGCCTTCACCGCCGGCGCCGGCGGGCTCGGCCGCGGCTGGGCGATCCCGGCCGCGACCGACATCGCCTTCGCCATCGGCGTTCTGGCGCTGCTCGGGAGCCGGGCCCCGACCTCGCTCAAATTGTTCCTCACCACCGTCGCCATCGCCGACGATCTCGGAGCGGTCGCGATCATCGCCCTGGCCTATACCGCCTCGCTCGACACCCTGGCGCTGGGCGCGGCGGCGGCGATTCTCGTCGCCCTGTACGCGATGGGCAGGCGCGGCGTTCACCGGCTCTGGCCCTATCTGATCGGCGCCGTGCTGCTCTGGTACGCGATGCTCCTGTCGGGCGTTCATGCCACCGTCGCCGGGGTGCTCGCCGCGCTCACGATCCCCGTCATCGCCACTCCCGGAACGCCGGATTCGGCCGATTCGCCGCTCCACCGGCTGGAGCATGGCCTTGGCCCCTGGGTCGCCTTCCTCATCGTGCCCCTGTTCGGCTTCGCCAACGCCGGGGTCTCGCTGGAAGGGGTAGGGTTGGAGCGCCTGCTCGCGCCGCTGCCGCTCGGGATCGCCGCCGGCCTCTTCCTCGGCAAGCAGATCGGCATCTTCGGAGCCGTCTGGCTCACCGTCCGCTTCGGCCTCGCTTCGGCCCTGCGCGGCGCCACCTGGCTTCAGATCTGGGGAGTCGCCATGCTCTGCGGCATCGGTTTCACCATGAGCCTGTTCATCGGCGCCCTCGCTTTCCCCGGCGATCCGGCCCGGGTCGAGGAGGCGAAGCTCGGGATCCTCGCCGGCTCCTTCCTGTCCGCGCTCGGGGGCTATCTCGTGCTCAGGCTTGCGCCGGCCCACCGGCGGCATCAGGAGGAGGAAGCGCGGCTCGACCGCGAGATCGCCGCCGACGGAGATGCCGACGGCATCGAGGAAGGAACGAGATGAAGCTGCCGAGCCTGCTCCTGGCCGTTTTGCTGCTCTCCGGCTGCGTCTCGGCCGGGCCCGCCCGCGAGAGCCTCGACTCCATCGCGAGCGATTATGTCGATCTCCAGCTCGCCGTGGGCGAGAAGGAAGAGGGCTATATCGACGCTTATTACGGGCCGCTCGAGCGCAAGGCGGACGCCGTCGTCCTCGCCCATGGCAGAAGCCCGCGCCAGCTCGCCGCCCGCGCCGCCGTACTCTCCGTCCGCCTTCGCAGCCTGACCGACGCCCATCTCGCTCCGCTGGAGCGGCGGCGGCGGGATTTCCTGCTCGCCCAGCTGCGCGCCGCCTCGACTCGGCTGAGGATGATTCAGGGCGAGAAGCTGGCCTTCGCCGACGAAGCCGAAGGGCTGTTCGGAGTCCGGCCCGAGCTGAAGCCGCTGGCCACCTACGACCCGGTCCTCGCCCGAATCGAGCGCCTGGTGCCGGGCAAGGGGCCGCTTTCCGACCGGGTCGACGCCTTCCAGGAGCGCTTCACCATCCCCCGGGACCGGCTGGAGCCGGTGATGCGGGCCGCGATCGCCGAGTGCCGCCGCCGGACGGCCGGACATATCGCCCTGCCCGCGAACGAGCGCTTCACCCTCGAATTCGTCACCGGCAAGAGCTGGGGCGGCTACAATTGGTACAAGGGCGACAACCACAGCCTCATCCAGATCAACACCGATCTTCCCGTCAGGATCGGGCGCGCCGTCGATCTCGGATGCCACGAAGGTTATCCCGGCCATCACGTCTACAACATGCTGCTCGAGGAGAAGCTCGCCAAGGCGCGCGGATGGGTCGAATTCACCCTCTATCCGCTCTACTCGCCGCAAAGCTTCATCGCCGAAGGCAGCGCCAATTACGGAATCGAGCTCGCCTTCCCGGACGACGACCAGCTCGAGTTCGAGATGAAGATCCTTTACCCGCTCGCCGGCCTGCCCGCCGCGAGCGCTTCGAAATATCTCGCCTTGCACCGCGCGACCCAGGATCTGGCCGGAGCCCGCTTCACCATCGCCGCCGACTATCTCGACGGCCGCATCGACCGCGCCCGGGCGGTGGAGCTCACCCGCAAATACCAGCTCTTTTCGCCCGCCCGAGCCGAAAAGTCGGTGGCGTTCGTCGACCAATATCGGTCCTACGTGATCAATTACGGCCTCGGCCTCGACATGGTCCGGGCCGCGGTGGAGAGGGCCGGAGCGGATCCGGCCCGGCGCTGGGCGGCGATGGAGAAGCTCTTGTCGGAGCCGACCTTGCCGAGGGATCTGGAGGCGCCATGAGCCGGCCCGTCACCCCGGCGAAAGCCGGGACCTCAGGACGAGAAGTCTCGGCGGGTCTCCCCGAGGCCCCGGCTTTCGGGTTCCCATCAAAGTACTACTTTGATGGGGTCCCTCCCGGGATGACGGATTGATGCGAATCTTCTGGGACGAGCGGCAGCGGCTTCACGCGCCGGTTCAGGAGCTTCACAACGGCGGCTTCGTACCCTTCGCCGAACATTGCGGACGGGTCGATTCGATGCTCGCCGCCCTCGGCGCGACTCACTCGGTCGCGGATCGGGGCGAGTCGCCGCTGCTTCGGATCCACCCCCGTCCCTATCTCGATTTCCTCAAGTCGGCCTTCGCCGACTGGAAGGCCGCGGGACGTCCCGGCGACGCCTCGGGCTATGTCTGGCCGGTGGTCGGCCGCCGCCCACTCGACCTCGATCGGATCGACGCGAGGCTCGGCCGATACAGCATGGACGCCTCGACTCCGATCGCGGAGGGCACCTGGGAAAGCGCTTATTGGGCCGCCCAGACCGCGCTTTCGGCGCTCGACGCCGTGGCCGCCGGGGAGCGCTCCGCCTTCGCGCTCTGCCGCCCGCCCGGCCACCATGCCGGCGCCGACTACATGGGCGGCTATTGCTACCTGAACAACGCCGCGATCGCCGCCGAGTCGGCCCGGGCGGCCAGCGCCGGCCGGGTCGCGATCCTCGACGTGGACTATCATCACGGCAACGGCACCCAGGACATCTTCCTTGAGCGCGCCGACATCTTCTTCGCCTCGATCCACGCCGACCCGAAGACCGATTTTCCCTTCTTCTGGGGCCATGAAGACGAACGCGGCGCCGGGGCGGGGGAGGGCGCGACCCTCAACCTCCCGCTTCCGCACGGCACCGGAAGGCGGGATTACGAGGCCGCGCTCGACCGCGCCCTGGAGGCGATCGCGGGCTTCGGCGCGGACCTCCTGATCTGCTCGTTCGGCGCCGACACCTTCGCCGGCGATCCGATCTGCTCGTTCGCCCTGGAAACGTCCGACTACGCCCCGGTCGCCCGCCGCATCGCCTCGCTCGGGCTTCCGACCCTAGTAGTGATGGAGGGCGGCTATGCGGTCGACGCCCTGGGCGCCAACGTCGCGGAATTCCTGTCGGGCTTCTAGGGCGTCGGAGGAAGGACCGAGCCAAGCCGGCCTGAGGCCTGGCACCCGAGGTGCGCAGCATTGCGGACTTTGCCGGGGTCGAAGCGTTGCAGTGAAAAGCCGCTGCCGCCATGTTCACCCAATGATTGTCCCTTTATCTTCTCCTACCCACGCGCAGGTCCGCAACGCGCTGGGGGCGATCTACCGAGAGTTTGCTGCACCGACTCCGGCGAAGATCGAAGGATGCCCGTGCTGCATCTCGACGCGCGGCGTTGACGTTCTTCTGACCACCCCGTTGCGGCATCTGAGTGGCGAAGCGCTCTGGCGATACGTGTCAGGCGCTTTCCTGACGATCGGCGGCGAGCGGGATTTCCGCTATCTGCTGCCGCGCATCTTCGACCTCGCGGTGAATGAGCCGGAAAACTTCATCGACCCTGAAATCGTTCTGGGCAAGCTGAAGCTCGCAAACTGGAAATCCTGGTCCGCGGGCGAGCGGCGGGTCGTCGAAGACTTCATGGACTCGTGGTTCGAACATGCGCTGGCCCGAGATTTGGCCCAAGCTGAGGTGTTCTCGGTCGGCTCGGAGGCAGAAAGCGTGCTCTGCGGAGCGGCGCGCTCCGGGCTTCCGCTCAGGCGCTGGCTCGACCGACTCCAAGAGCCCGATGCAAGCCGGGTGCTCGCCGACCTGAAGGAGCGGTTTCCCGGCAAGCTCTCGGCGTTCTGGCACGACGCACCTGCGGGCCTTGAAGAGCTTTCAGGAATCCTCGCGCGGGCGGGAGCATCTGGGGACACATAGGTATGTGTCCCCTGACCGGGATTCTTAGTGCTTCTAGGGCTTTGTGCGAACCAAATTCTGCTTTCGAAGCTGGACGGCCTGGCCGGCAGGGACAGTCGCTTGGGCGGGGAAAGATGACCGTATATAATTATCGCTCTGAGAGCCGACCAAGCCTCAGCGTCGCGATGTTCACCGCGTACCGATTGCCCGCCAACTGAGCGCGTGACCGCGGAGGCGTGGGACTAGCGGCCAGGCAGTCCACTGCCCCGCTTCAGCGCCGGAACGCGAGCCTGAAGCTTCCCCAGAGCAAAGCCAGGATCGCCGCGCTGATGATCGCGCCCCAGAACCAATAAGGCAGAAGCAGGACGTCGGCGATGGCGCCGGTGTCCGATCGCTGCGGCCGGCCGCCGACATTTCCGCCCGGGCTGAACAGATAGTCGAACTGTTGCCACGCGCTGATGGCCGCCTGTACGCCGAGGAACTGGATGACGAAGCGCCGCCAGGGCGGGGATCCGCGAAGCGCGAGCAGGGCGATTCCCATTCCCAGGGCCGGGAGAACCAGCCAGCCCGTCGGCGACCGGACCCAGATCAAGGTGGACAGGATCAGGGCGGCGCCCAGCACCGCCAGGGCGTTGCGCGTGGCGGTGGGAGAGCGCGAGGCGACGATCAGTAGCGCCCCCGCGATCGCCGGCCCGAGCGGCCCGCTCGCCGCGATCAGCGCATCGGTCAGCCTGTACCCGTCGGCGGGGCGCCACGACTGGGCGGCTCCCGAACCGTCGGCGAAGATCAGCAGACGCTCGAACCCCCGGCCCGAGAGCATCGCGGCGAGGCCATGGCCCATTTCATGAAACCAGGTCGCCAGGATCGTGAAGGGATAGAGCAGGAGGCTGCCGAGCTGGGTCTGCCACAAGAGGATCGAGGCGAGCGCGATCCCCGCCAGCCAGGCGATCCGCCGTCTCTGGTCCCGGCCGGAAAGGCCGGCGGGAAGCACGGGCCTATTTGCCGGCACGGATGTAGATCGCGCCGGACGGTCCGGGGTTTTGGATCGCCCATCCGAAGGCCTCGGCCACGGCCTTGGCGGCGTCACGTATTTCATCCCAAATCGGGTGAGACCGGAGCGCATCCTCGGTCCAGAACGAGGCATTCGCACGCCCGCTCATTCCAATGAGCAGCCCGTCCAGAGCGTCGATGGCAGCACGCTGGCCCTGGTCGATCTCGTCCTCGTGGCCGACGAGCTCGTAAAGGCCGTCTTCGAAGTCGAGGGCCAGTTCGTCAGCCTTGCACACGAAGTCCGGGAACAGGCGAAGCTGCACCTCCGGCGGCTGTGCCAGTGCCAAAACCGCTCTCTGCAACTGGTCGCGCATCCGCTCTTCCGTTCCAAACGTCCGCGATCGCGGCATGAATGTCTATCGTCACTGTCTTTCCAAAGTCTCCAGCATGGCATCTCGGACGGCGTCGTTCCAGCCCGGCCGGGTCCAGCCCCTTCTCCTGCGGAAGCCCCATCTTCAACCCCAACCTTGCATCCCTCCGCATTGCCCCTAAAAGCCCCACCCAACAGGAAGGCGCTTCATGTCCCGCAACCCGAACCGACCGCTCTCGCCGCATCTCGGAGTCTACAAATGGGGGCCGCACATGCTGGTCTCGATCCTTCACCGGGTCACCGGGGCGGGGCTCGCCACCGTCGGCGCCGCGGCGCTCGTCTGGTGGCTGGTCGCCGCCGCTTCGGGCGAGGAGGCCTATGAGAGCTTCGCCGGCTGGGCGATTTCGTGGCCCGGGGTCGTCGTCGGGGTCGGGCTGACCTGGGCCTTCTTCCAGCACCTGCTCTCCGGCCTTCGCCACCTCGTTATGGACATCGGCGCCGGCTTCGAGATCCAGGGCAACAAATTCTGGGCGACGATGACCATGGCGGGGGCGCTCCTGCTCACCGCCGCCTTGTGGCTCTACATCGCGATGGAGAGGCTGTAATGAGCGTCGATACGGCAAAGACCGGCGAGCCCGGAGCGAGCCCGATGACCGACCCGGCGGCCCTCGAGACCCCGCTGGCGCGGGCGCGCGGCCTCGGCTCGGCGCGCGAGGGGGCGGAGCATTGGTGGCACGAGCGGGCGTCGGCGGTCGCCGTCCTGCTCCTCTTCGTCTGGCTGATCGTGTCGCTCCTTCGGCTTCCGGCGCTCGACCATCGCGGGGTCACCGAATGGCTCAGGGATCCGCTCGCCGCGGTGCCGATGCTGCTCCTGATCGCCGCCACCTTCTGGCATCTGAAGATGGGGCTTCAGGTGATCGTCGAGGATTACGTCCATGACGAGGGCAACAAGTTCCTTGTCCTCCTGCTCCTCAGTTTCGCGGCGATCGGCGGGGCCGCCTTCGCGATCTTCGCGGTGCTCAAGATCGCCTTCGCCGCGACCGGCCTGCCGCGCTGAGCCAAGCCGCCCGGCCGCAGCGAAGCGATCGCGAGGCGATCGTGAGTTGCGACTGGAATCGGCGCAGGCCGGCCGGCGAGGCGAGGGCCCTAAGCCCCTCGGACTCGTCCGACGTCACGGCCACCCGTGACGTCCTTCCCGCCGGCTCTACAGCCCCTGATCCGCGGCTCCCCGGGCCCCGGTTTTACGGGGACACAATACCTATTTGCCGCCCCGAATCAGGTATTGTGTCCCCGTAATTCCCCGCCGCCCGCACCGGCGCCAGTCGAGCTTCGGTTTTACGGGGACACAATACCTATTTGCCGCCCCGAATTAGGTATTGTGTCCCCGTAATTCCTGGACGCGACAAAGCCGAAGCGAAGGCGTGAGTGCGTATGCTGCGCGAATCTGGGCAAGTCCGCGACGCCTTTGCCCAAGCCGACCGAAGGTGGGCACCGGCTGACGAATTGCGCTGAACCCTTCGAAGGCCCGGGGACGACCTTCCGGCCGAATTTTTTACGGGGACACAATACCTATTTGCCGTGCCGAATTAGGTATTGTGTCCCCGTAATTCTCCGTAATTCCCGTAATTCTCCGCCGCGGCCCTTGGCCCCGATCGCCGCCGCGCCGGTCGGACGGTCTCTGCCTCCCTCCACGCCTTCGCGTCCTTCGCGTTTTCGCGTCCTTCGCGTGGATCACCAATAATCTCTCCACCCGCGCCGGAGCCGGACAAGCTGCGACGCCCCGCCGCTGGCCGCCTCGGGCGAAATCGCTAGTCGGTGCGAGCGGGCCTCGGCTCTATCGCGTTCAGAAGATCGGGGATCCGCTCGAAAAAGGCGCCTGCGCTCTTCTCCACATGGCCTTCGGGCAGCGTCGTGAGGAGGGCCAGTTTGTAGAGGCGGTAGAAGAAGGCCAGCCTGAACCTGACGAAGAGCAGATAGCACAGAAGGAAAAGCAGCGCCGTCCCGGCCAGTTGCAGCGTGCTGAGGGATGGAGCGAGTATGCCCGCCATCGCCAGGAGAACCACACCCAGGGACCTGAACATCTTCTGCGCGCTCTCGATCCTGTCGAGCTCGGCAATGGCGTCGGGCTTGTTCAGGCGCAGATAGTCGCGCCAGAAGCTTCGAACCGACCAGAGCGGATTGAACCGGTCGTCGAAGCAGTTGCTCCGTCGCTCGGGACGATCGGTTCGCGAGGCATCGGGCCAAAGCAGCGCCCAGGTCGCTTCATCCTTCAGCTCCATGGCAAGGCATCTGAAACGCCACAGCCGAACTCGGGGATCAAGCCGCCGGAGGAGGGGATTGCCGATCGACCACCTGCCGCAGGTCCGCTCGAACCAGTCCACCGGCCAGTCGAGCAGGCTCGATGCGGCCGAGACAATCTGGCCGGCCGCGTAGGCGGCGATCGCAAAGACGAAGACGTTCCCAGTTTCGGACAATTTCAGGGCCGCGCTTTGCTTCTGCGCCGCGCTTGCGGCCGCGACGAGCCATTCGGGAGCCACTTCGTCCAAAGCCGCGACCGCCGTCAGCACGAACAGCAATACCGCTCCGGGGATGAGCACCGCGAAGAAATCGCGAACGCCCAATAATAGATCCTGTGCCTTCATCGTCCCCCACCGCTCATGCCGTCCATTCTACCCTTCTGCGGGCCGTCGGCAATGCCGGGGCTCCCGGCCGGTCCGCCCGCCCTTGCATCCCCCCGCCGCCCGCACCGGCGCCGGACAAGCTTGCAACCCCCCGCCCAAAGCCTAAAAGCGCCGCCAACCCCGTCCCCCAGCCGCGAGCGCTCCCCCAATGGCCACCACCCCCACCGCCTACAGGATAATCGACCACAGCTACGACGTCGTCGTCGTCGGGGCCGGCGGGTCGGGGCTTCGGGCGACGATGGGGGCGGCCGGGAAGGGGCTTCGGACGGCGTGCATCACCAAGGTCTTCCCGACCCGCTCGCACACCGTCGCCGCGCAGGGCGGGATCGCGGCGTCGCTCGGCAACATGGGGCCGGATCACTGGACCTGGCACATGTACGACACCGTCAAGGGCTCGGACTGGCTCGGCGACCAGGACGCGATCGAATATCTGTGCCGGGAGGCGCCGGCGGCGGTCTACGAGCTCGAGCATGCCGGGGTGCCCTTCTCGCGCACCGCCGAGGGCAAGATCTACCAGCGCGCGTTCGGCGGGATGATGCAGAACATGGGGGCGGGGCCTCCGGCCCAGCGAACCGCGGCGGCGGCGGACCGGACCGGGCATGCGATGCTCCACGCTCTGTACCAGCAGTCGCTCAAATATGACGCCGACTTCTTCATCGAATATTTCGCCATCGACCTGATCATGGAGGAGGGCGAGTGCCGCGGAGTGATCGCGCTCTGCCTGGAGGACGGGTCGATCCACCGCTTCTCCAGCCAAGCGGTGGTGCTCGCGACCGGCGGCTACGGCCGGGTCTATTTCACCGCGACCTCGGCCCACACCTGCACCGGCGACGGCAATGCGATGGCGCTTCGGGCGGGCCTGCCGCTCCAGGACATGGAGTTCGTCCAATTCCATCCGACCGGTATCTACGGCGCCGGAGTCCTGATCACCGAAGGCGCGCGCGGGGAGGGCGGCTACCTCACCAACTCCGAAGGCGAGCGCTTCATGGAGCGCTACGCGCCCTCCGCCAAGGACCTCGCCAGCCGCGACGTCGTCTCCCGCTCCATGGCGATGGAGATACGGGAGGGCCGCGGCGTCGGTAAGGACAAGGACCACATCTGGCTCCACCTGGATCATATCGACAAAAAGACCCTGGCCGAACGCCTCCCGGGAATCACCGAGACCGGGAAGGTCTTCGCGGGAGTCGACCTGACCCGGCAGCCTTTGCCGGTGGTGCCGACCGTCCATTACAACATGGGCGGGATCCCGACCAACTTCCATGGCGAGGTGGTGACCTTGCGGGACGGCGATCCCGACGCCGTCGTGCCCGGCCTGTTCGCGGTCGGCGAGGCGGCCTGCGTCTCGGTCCATGGCGCCAACCGGCTCGGCTCGAACAGCCTCATCGACCTCGTCGTCTTCGGCCGGGCCGTCGGCCACCGGGCCGGCGAGATCCTGAAGCCGAACGCGCCGCACCGGCCCTTGCCCAGGGGCTCGGAGGAAATGGCCCTCGGCCGCCTCGACAGGTTCCGCTTCGCCGCCGGTGGAAGCCCGACCGCCCAGATCCGCAACCGGATGCAGCGGGTGATGCAGGCCGATTGCGCCGTCTTCCGCGCCGAAGCCAGCCTCGATGAGGGCAAGGGGCGGATCGATGAGGTCTACAAGCAGATGGCGGACGTGAAGGTCACCGACCGGAGCCTCGTCTGGAACACCGATCTCGTCGAGACGATGGAGCTCGACAACCTCATCGCCCAGGCGGTGGTGACGATGCACTCGGCCGCCAACCGCAAGGAGAGCCGAGGCGCCCACATGCACGAGGATTATCCGAATCGCGACGACGCCAATTGGATGAAGCATACGGCGGCCTGGTTCGAAGGCTGGGGCGGCCAGGGCGGCCAAGTCCGGATCGATTACCGGCCGGTCCACGAATATACGCTCACCGACGAGATCAAATATATCGAGCCCAAGGCGCGGGTTTACTGACGATCCTCGTCATCCCGGCGGAAGCCGGGATCTCGGGGAGGCCCGCCGAGACTTCCTGTCCTGAGGTCCCGGCTTTCGCCGGGATGACGGTCAGGCCGCCACCGCCTCGAGCGCCGAGCGCACCCGGGCCATGTCTTCGGCGAAGCTTCGCTTCAGCGCCTCGTCGTCCAGCCCCGCTTTCTCAACCACCATCGGCATCGACAGGCCGATCCGCAAAGTCGCGCCCCAGCTTCCGTCGTCCAGCTTCACGCATTTGACCGGCTGGCCCAGGCGGACGCCGTAAGCGAGCATCGCCTTGTGCCAGCGGACCGAGTCCTCGAAGGCCGCGCCCCCGGAAAACTCGCTGAGGTCGAGCGTCGATAGAGTCCGCATCTCGATCGGGTGGGTATCGGCCGTCTCCTTCTCGCCGGGCGGATAGGGGGCGACGCGGTGGGCGGGGGTCTTCTCGATGATCTCCTCGCGCACCGCCTGGTGGAAGCAAAGGATGATTCTCGTCACCTCGTCCAGCGTCAGGCGCTGGAATCGCTCGAGCTCGAAGATCGAGGCTTCGAGGCGGAGCAGCAGGCCCGGATTGGCGCCGTCCTGCAGAGCCTCCGCGCCGGGCCAGCCTTCCGGCCATTCGCCTCGGCGGAAGATCGTCGTGAGCCCTTCGGCGAGGGCAAGCGACTCCTCCCTGAAGCGGCGGGGGACGAGGGCGAAGCCGCTGAACGGCGGGCCGCCCATGAACTTGGAGCCGGTGACGAAGACGATCGCTCCGCGCCCCAGATAGTCGGCGATGGCGGGGCTGGTGATCCGCGCCTGGCAGGCGTCGACGACCAATGTGACGGAATCGCCATTTTTCGCGACGATCCGGTCGATATCCGCCAGCGACGGCAGGATCAGCCCGGTCTTGGAGCCGTGGACGACATGGACGAGGACGTGGCGGCCGGCGGCTTCGGCGTCGGCGATCGCCAGGTTCATCCGCGCCGCTATCTCCGCCGAAGGACGGGCTCGGCCGTGGCCGTCGCGGACCGGGACGTCGATCATCTCGACATGGGTCTCGCCCAGGCCCGGAACCGGATCGCCGGGCACGGTCGCGATTCCGAGCGCCGTCTCGCGGGCGAAATAGCGGCCGAAGGCGGAGTGGACGCAGCCGCTCCCGACCTCGTCGGCGCCGAGCAGGATATTATGGACGCCGCCCCGCGCACGACCGGCGACGCAGGCCAGGGCGACATATTCGAGGTCGGTCCCGGACGGGGCAAAGACGATGTCGATCTCGTCCGCGACGGAATAGGCCAGGCGGATCCGGCCGCGCAGCGCCTCGAGCCGCTCGGCATAGTCCCGGCCGGAAAGATCCGGACCCAGCTCGGCGAGAAGCGCCTCGACATGGGCGAAGGCCGGGGCCGAGACGTCGTTGGCGGTGGACGAAGCATAGGCGAGGACCCCGCTCGGGCGCGGCGCCGAATGGTAAAGGTTGAGGCCGGTTTCGGGGCGAAGGACGATCCGGGCGTCGCCGCCCGTCGTCATCAGCCGGGTCGACTCGCCGGGGACGGGGGTCTGCACGCTCACGAGGGTTACGCTCTTGGCCTTCCGTAGCCGCGGCACTATGTCCGCCGCGCCCCCTCCCTGAAAGGCGAAGCCCCGCGTGTCAAACATCCGTCCGCTTACCATCCCGCAGGAAGCCAAGGATCGGCTGCGCATCCTGTTCATCGCCAAGCATGCTTTGTGGGAGGGCGGGCTTCATCCGGAGGACGGCAACCACGCTCTATACCATGTCGAGGTGCGCGAGATTTTGAAGGGCCTGGGCCTCAATCTCGAGCTTGCGGACAGATATGAGGCCTTGTTCGAAAAGCCCGATGTCGACTTCGTCTTCCCTCTGCTCAATCGCGGCGGCTTCCTCAACAGCGAGATGATGCTGCCTCTGCTGTGCACCCGGCACTCCCTCCCCTTCCTCGGCGCGAGCCCGATCCTTCGCGGCATGTCCGACGACAAGCATCTGACCAAGATGGCGGTCGCGGCCGCCGGGATTCCGACGGCGCCCTGGGCGATCTATCGCCGCGGCGCTCCGGTCGAGCGGTCGCGCTGTCCGGAAGAGGAAAGGATGGTGATCAAGCCCAACGCCTCCTCGGCGAGCTGGGGGGTCCAGGACGCGCACGACTGGGCCGGGGTCGAGGCGGCGATCGCAAGCATCCATTCCGAAGGCCATGACGCGATCGTCGAGCCCTTCCTCAACGGCAGCGACGTCGAGGTGCCGGTAATCACGGTGGACGGCGAACCCGTCATCATGCCGATGATGCTGTTCGAGCAGGCCGATCCCTCGCACCTTCGAACCTATTACGAGAAGCGCGACCTCGTCGACCGGAGCCAGAAATACCAATTGGTCGAGTTCGACGATTCGGAATGGATGCCGGTGATCGCCGACTACACCCGCCGGATCGCCGAGGAATTCCGCCCGTTCGACTACGGCCGCTACGAATTCCGCTTCGACCGCGAGGCCGGCAAGGTCGTGTTCCTCGAGGTCAACCTCAACGCCAACCTCTGGTCCCAGAAAGTCTACGGGAGGTCGGCAGCTTTGGCCGGGCTGAGCCAGGAACAGCTGATCGAGACGATTCTGGCGGAGAGCCTGAGGCGGCACGGGCTGCTGTAAATCCCTCTCCCGTTCTTTACGGGAGAGGAGGGGCCCAAGCCGAAGGCTTGGGAAGTGAGGGTCTTTTCTGACTCTGGAGTACAGACCCTCACCTCCTACCGCTTCGCGGCGGGCCCCTCCTCTCCCGCGAAAAGCGGGAGAGGGGATTGCATGGGCGTTCGGCCACTCTTAGTTCGGACGCCAGCAAAGGATTGAGAATGGCCGAGTTCACCCTTCCGAAGAACAGCGTGATCAAGGGCAAGGGCCGTAGCTTCACCGATCCCGCCGGGCCGGGGCGGACCCGGAAGTTCAAGGTCTATCGCTACGATCCCGATTCGGGCGAGAACCCGCGCTACGACACCTACGAGATCAATCTGGACGAGACCGGGCCGATGGTGCTCGACGCGTTGCTCAGGATCAAGAACGACGTCGATCCGACCCTGACGTTCCGCCGCTCCTGCCGCGAGGGGATTTGCGGCTCCTGCTCGATGAACATGAACGGGCGCAACGGGCTCGCCTGCACGACCGCGATCGAGGATTATAAAGGCGACATCCGGATCACTCCGCTTCCGCACATGGACGTGATCAAGGATCTGGTCCCCGACTTCACCCACTTCTTCGCCCAATATGCCGCGATCGAGCCCTGGCTGAAGACCAAGTCCCCCGATCCGTCGGGCAAGGAGAGGCTTCAGTCGCCCGAGGACAGGGCCAAGCTCGACGGGCTCTACGAATGCATCCTTTGCGCCTGCTGCTCCTCCTCCTGCCCGAGCTATTGGTGGAATTCGGACAAGTTCCTTGGCCCGGCGATCCTCCTGCAGGCCTATCGCTGGCTCGCCGACAGCCGCGACGAACATTCGGGCGAGCGGCTCGACGAGCTCGAGGATCCGTTCCGCCTCTACCGCTGCCACACGATCATGAACTGCGCCAACGCCTGCCCCAAGGGCCTGAACCCGGCCAAGGCGATCGCCGAGACCAAGAAACTGCTGCTGGAGCGGGCGATCTAGACTCTGATCCAGCGCGACTGTGACCGTTCCCCTGCGGAAGCAGGGGTCCAGCTACGAGCTCGGGACTGGGCCCCTGCTTTCGCAGGGGTACGCGGTCAGGCGAGACGGATGCGGGCCCGTGGCGGGGGGCGGTAGACGGACGCCGCACCGCCCGGCGCCGGTGCGGCGGGAGCTTCGGCCGGCAAAGTGGACGAAGTGGACGCCTGGACCGGGGTCTCCGGGCCCGAAATGGACAAGTTGGACGCCTGCGCGAATTGGGTCGCGGGCGGGATGGCCGCGAGCGCCGGGCGTGCGGTGGCATCCGGCTCTCCAGGGAGGCGGCGGCCCCATTCGGCTTCGGCGGCGGCGAGGCGATCGAGCGCGCCCTCGACGTCGGCGGGCGGCGCGATGCCGCGGCGGGCGAGCCAGCCCTTGATCTCGCTCAGGGGCGCATATTTGAGCGGATTGCGCGCGCGCAACAGGGACATGAGCAAGCGGTTGTCATATTTCCAGCGGACGCCGACGCGCCGGCCCTGATAATAGACGATCTCCTCCTGGCCGTGCACCGCGCGCTCCATGGCGGTCGCCTCGAGGATGACGTCGGCGCCCCGTCCCGCTTCCTCGATCGCGGCGCGGAAGGCGGCGCCGTCGGGGCTGTTCAACAGATTGTAGGCGGTGCTGCGCGAGATGCCGGTGAGGCGCGCGGCGTCGGTCAGCGAGCCGGTGTCGCGATAATGCTCGACGAACGCCTGCTGACGCTCGGCCGAGAAGCCGTCGCGGCGGTGGCGGCGGGGCGGCGGGGCGGGCACCTGGGCGACGGCAAGCTCCTCGTGCGAGCAATAATAATAAGCCGCGAAGCTGCCGTCCTCCTGGCGGGGCAAAAGGTGCATCGGGCCGTGGTCCGGGTGGGTCGGCGGGATCGGCTCGCCGTTCCTGTAATAGAAGCCGGTTTCGGCCGGGGCGCTGCCGTCGACCGGCGCGCCGATGGGCGTGGCGGGCGACTCGGGGTTCTGCTTCTGTTCCATCTTTGATGGTAAGCCAGATAGAATCCTACATTGCAAGAAAAGGCCGGGTCCGCGCAGAGACGCAGAGGCGCGGAGAGTCCGAGTCGGCTCGGGCCGCAGGGAGGCGCGATCCTACTTCCTGCCGACGACCGCGCCGATGAGGGCCAGCAGCGGCATGACGAAAGGCAGAGTATAGCTCAGCACGGTTCCAAGGCCGTTGCCGTAGCGTGCTCCGGCGAGGATCCGGTCGTGCCATGCGCTCAGCTGCTCCGCTTCGTCGGAATCCTCGGGCAACTTGCCCGCGGCCGGGTCGAGCCGGGCGTTGGCGAGGCGCTGGAGGGCTTCGGCCTGCGCGGTGGCGAAGCGGCCCAGCGTCGCGCGGATCGCAGACTCGCTTCGCAAATAGAGGAGGCTGCCATAACCCACCGACGCGAAGCCCGCGGCCGGAACCACGAACCAGAGAAAGGGCGAGCGGCCCTGAAATCCGTAGGGGCGGACGAACTCGGCGCCGAGCAGCATGATCGAGAGGATTGCGAGGAAGATCATCGCCCACAGGATGAGCATCTGCCGGGCGAGGCCGGCCGCTCCCCTGACCAGAGGCGTTTCCGCCGCGCCCAAGACGTAGAATGTCTCCCGGGCGAGATCGAGCCGCCGGGCGAAGGGCTCGTAGAAGCGGCCGACCAGGACCCCGCGGGCGGCGACGAAGCTGAGGTAGAGGCCCATGAAGGTCCAGAAGAGCCGGACCGGCCCGGAGCGGTCACTGGCGATCGGCTGGATTTCACAGGCCTGCGCCACCGTGCTCGCGAAGCGGGCATTGGAGATGGGCGGGCATTCATGGGCCAGCGCCATCGTGCTCGCGAGCGCCGCGAGGATTGCAACGAGCAGCGGGACGACCCAGCGCATCAGCGCGCTATCGCGGCGCTCGAGATCGTCGGCCACCGCCGCGACGTAAGCCGGAGTCGCGTAGGGAAGGATATCGCGGCGGACGATGTCGAACGAGCGCAGGGTCGCCAGCCGGGCAAAGAACATGACCGCGGTGGAATAGACCAGCCCCCAGCCGACGAGGCCGACGAAGCGCGGATCGCTTCGGGCGCCGCTCGATTCGAGGCCGAGCATCGCGGCGGCGGCGAGGATATAGGCGCCGGCCCAGATCGAGGCGAAGGGGAGCGGCGCCAGCCGGGCGCGGCCGTAGACCGGCATGCTGATCCCCATCGCCCGCCGATGAAGCCGCTCGAGCGCGGCCAGCAGCCGTTCCTCCTCGGCGCGCGGGTCGGTGCCACGATCCATCGCCGCAGCCTAGCGGAAAACGGGAACAGTCGGTAGCCGCCCCGCTCGAGTGTGGCGAGGCAGGAGGACGAGCGGGGGCTGGCTTGCTCAATCTTGAAAGCGCGCGGCTTTCCCGGCAGGGCGCTGGCATGGACGTCCACCCGCTGATCGATCACCAGCCCGACCCGAAGCCCTCCCGCTCCGAGGCGATCCGACCGCTGATCGAGAGGGGGCTGGAGGTGAAGGGTTAAGCAGGTTATATGTTTTTTTGCTAAATGACGACAGTACCGTTGACATGTCGATGTACTGAGCATACATCCCTCCTTGTCACCACAGGGAGGTTAACATGAATACAGCTGACAAGTTGCGGAAAAGGCGGACCGAGCTAGGTAAGACGCAGGCGGAAATTGCCCGCCTCGCGGCGATGAGCACCGTCCAGTACAACGGGTACGAGAATGGGCGGCACGAGCCGAACGAGGCTACGATGGATCGGCTTGCCAAGGCGCTGAAGGCGAAGCCGGATGACCTCTGGTATGACGCGGTCGAAGATCCCGAGACGGCGGCGGGGCTGAAGGAGGCCTTGCGAAAGCGGGTCGCCGAGGACTTGGGAATCAAGGCCACCGACGTTCGAGTGCTGATTGAACTGACGTAGCCGACGGGTAAGCGTGCCGAGGCGCGATTCAGCTTCATGCTCTCGGGCCGCAACACAAACGACTGGGCGAAGGTGAATCATGAGTTGGATGTTATTCATAGACGAGTCAGGCCATGATGGCAGACATTCGCCTTACGAAGTGTTGGCGGGCTTGGCTGTCGAGGATCGGGCGCTCTGGCGATTGATCCAAGCTCTTCGATCCGCACAGGTGGACCACTTTGGAATTCGACTATTCGATGCGTATCGCGCGGAGGCGAAGGGTCAGAAACTACTGAATCGAAAGACCTTTCGGCTCGCTGCGCAGAAGCATGCGTTGGACCCGGCTGTACGCCGCGACCTGGCCCACCAAGCGCTAACTGACGGCGCCAATGTTAAGGGAGACCGACTCACTGCCCTTGGCCAAGCAAAGCTCGCATATGTGGCTGAGGCATTGCGCCTCTGCCGAGCTGCGGGCGCTGTAGCGTTTGCCAGCATAATCCCCAACGATGTCGAACGGCCACCGAACGCGTTTGATTTTATTCGCAAGGACTACGCATTCCTATTCGAGAGATTTTTCCATTTTCTCAACGGACATCTGAGCGTTCCGAAGCCGATGGGGCTAATAGCCTTCGATGAATTGGAGCAGCAGCAAAGCCAGATTTTGTTGCACCAGATGGAGCGATATTTTATGCACACTAATAACGGTCGGGCCCGCTCACGTCTGATCGTCCCAGAGCCCCTCTTTGTCCATAGTGATCTAACCACCATGATCCAAATGGCAGACTTGATCGCATATACGATAAGCTGGGGCGTTCGGCTGCAAGCGGGCAATCGGCCGATGAAGCAGCCAAAGCGCGACGAATTGGATTCACTCGCGACCCAAGTTTGCAGGCTCAGATATCACGCCGCCACTCCTGGCGGATACGATACGTGGGGCTTCTGTGTGATTGAAAATTTGAGGGCTGCAAACGACGGTTAACCCGCCGCGCAGCCCTCGAAAAGGAAAAGGCAATGCGGCGAACCGCAGAGCCTCCAAGTGCTAGATGGGGTATGAACTCCTATTAGTCAATTAACATATGAGGCTCTGGTGTCTCGAAACCGCATGCGAGTCTCTTGAAAGGGTGGGGCTTTGCCGCCACTGCTTCCGCGCATGGACGTCCACCCGCTGATCGATCACCGCCCCGACCCCGAAAACCCCGGCTGGTGGTCCTGGGAGGCGAAGACCGAGGACCGGTTCAACGCGGTCATCGGCAAGCTCCTCGTCCGGCCGGACGGGCCGGGGCGGGCCGCCTGCCGGATGTTTCCGGAGGAGCGCCATTCGAATCTGGGGGACATGGTGCATGGCGGGGCGATCCTGACCTTCATCGACATGGCGTTGTTCGCCGGCGGACGGCTGGCCGGCGCCGACGTCGCTCGCGCGGTTACGCTCGATCTCAACACGCGCTTCCTCAGTGCCGGCAAGATCGGCGTGCCGCTCGACGCCGAGGTGGAGCTGCTGCGCGAGACCGGGCGGCTGATCTTCCTGCAGGGCAAGGTCGTGCAGGAGGGCGAGCTGGTCGCGTCCTTCTCGGGCATGCTGCGCAAGTTCAGCCGCAAGCCGTGACCGGGGTCGCCGAGCGCTACGCCGCTCTGGTGGCGGCCGGCGAGCTTCGGCCCGATGCGGACCAGCAGGCGGCGGTGGCGGTGCTCGACGAGCTTTCGGACAAGCTCGCCGAGACGCGCAACCGCGGCTCGCTGATCTGGCGGCTCGCCGGGCGGATCGCGCCGCCGCCGGGGGGCGTCTATCTGTGGGGCGGGGTCGGGCGCGGCAAATCGATGCTCATGGACCTCGCCTACGAGACCATCCCCTACGCGCCCAAGCGCCGCGTCCACTTCCACGAATTCATGCTCGAAGTGCACGAGCGGCTGCGCGCCGAGCGGGCCAAGGAGGAAGGCGACCCGATCCCGCCCCTGGCCAAGGCGATCGCGGCGGAGGCGAAATTGCTCTGCTTCGACGAGATGGTGATCAACAACAGCGCCGACGCGATGATCCTCTCTCGGCTCTTCTCGCACCTGCTCGAAGCGGGCGTCACCGTCATCGCCACTTCGAACCGGCCGCCCCAGGACCTCTATCTCGGCGGACTCAACCGCGAGCTCTTCCTGCCCTTCATCGCGCTGATCGAGCGCGAGCTGGAGGTGGTGCCCCTGAACGGCCCAACCGATTACCGGCTGGAGCGGCTGGGCGGCATGCCGACCTGGCACGTGCCCAACGGACCCGAAGCGACCAGGGCGCTTTCGGAAGCCTTCTTCCGCCTCACCGACTATCCGGTCGAGGACCGCGCCCGGGTGCCGGCCGGGGACCTGGCGCTGCCCGGGGGCCGCACGCTGCACGTGCCCAAGAGCCTCAAGGGCGTCGCCGTCTTCTCGTTCAGGCGGCTGTGCGGCGAGGCGCGGGGCGCGAGCGACTATCTGGCGATCGCGCGGCGCTACCACACGATCATCCTCGTCGGCATTCCGCTGATGGGCCCCGAGAACCGCAACGAGGCCGCGCGCTTCGTCACCCTGATCGACGCGCTCTACGAGCATAAGGTGAAGCTGCTCGCCGCCGCCGACGCCGAGCCGCAGGAGCTTTACGTGGCCGGCGACGGCGCCTTCGAGTTCGAACGCACCGCCTCGCGCCTGATCGAGATGCGCAGCGAGGATTATCTGGCGCTGGGCCACGGCGAGGCGTGACGCCGGGCTCCAGAGTCTGATCCAACCGGACGGCCGTTCCCCTGCGAAAGCAGGGGTCCAGCTACGGACTCGGGACCGGACCCCTGCTTTCGCAGGGGAACTATTCCAGTCTCGCGAAACTGACCCTAGCGCATCGCGGCCGCGAGCGCCCGGCCCCGGCGGGTGAGGCCGTAGATCGCGATCGGCGGGAATTCTGCCTCCAGCGACCGGTCGACGAGGTCGATGGACAGCATCTGCTTGAGCGTCAGCGACAGCGCGCGCGGCGTCACCGGCCTAAGCGCCGACCGCAGCGCCGAGAAGCGGGCGCGGTCGCGGTCGAGGCGGGCGATCAGGGGCAGCGACCAGCGCGGCAGCTGGCCCGGGGCGAGGCCGAGCCGCTCGCGCTGCGCCATCACCTTCACGCAGAAGGCCGCGACCGGCATGCCGGCGGGGGTGAGGATATATTCGGGGCGGAGCGGGTGGCCGTGGCCCGGATTGCGGCGGAGCCAGCCCGCCTGTTGCAGCAGATCGAGGCTGGCGGCGAGCGCGCTGCGGGAGAGGCCGAGGCCGGCGAGCATCGCAGCGAAGCGCGAGCCCTGGGCGGCGGCGACATGCGCCATGAGCGGCGCCAGCCAGCGGCCGGAGATGAGAATGCGAAGCTCGGCGTCGGCGATCATGCCCCCTTGCTACCATCGCCGAAAAGTATATGCGATATAAAAATAGAACTTAGCGGCGATTCGGGGAGGGTATGATGGGGATCGACTATGATGGCGGGCTGACCTGCTCGTGCGGCGTGACCGACCTCGGCCGGAGCATCGCCTGGTATCAGAATGTGCTCGGCTTCGAACTTCTTTACCGGGCCGACGAGATCGCCTGGTGCGAGCTCAGCACGCCCGTGGCGCGGGTCAATGTCGGCCTGTCGCAGGTCGAGGAGGCGGGCGGCAAGGGCGGCGCCACGCTGACCTTCGGGGTCGCCGACATCGAGGCGGCCAGGGCCGAGCTGGACCGCCACGATGTCCGCCAGGACGGGCCGATCCGCGACATACCGAACCTGGTCCGGCTGCTCACCTTCTACGATCCGGACGACAATGCGCTGATGTTCTACCAGGATATGGCGGCCGCCCATGATTGAGGTCCTCGCCGCTTTCGCTCTGGCCGCGGCCCAGGCGCCGGCGCCGGACACGGCCGGGCTCGGCTGGCTGAGCGGGAGCTGGCAGGGGCCGGGCACGATGTTCGGCAATGCCAGCACGGCGCGGCTGGAGGTTAGGCCCGCGCTCGGAGGGCGGTTCCTCGAATTGAGCTGGCGGGCGGGCGGCTTCGAGGGCCGCGCCTTCTACCGGCCCGTCGGCGAGGGCCGCTGGCGGGCGACATGGTTCGACAATCGCGGACTGAGCTTCCCGGTCGAGGCGGTCCTGGCCGGGCGGACGCTCAGCGCCGACTGGGGCTCGGCCGAAACCGAACGCGGCCGCACCGTCTATCGCCTCCTCCCCGACGGGCGGCTCGAAGTGACCGACACGGCCGGCGGCCGCGATTTCGCCAGGCATGTGCTCGGCCGCGCCGAGTAAGGCGAAAGTTACGGGGACACTATACTTAAAGTTACGGGGACACTATACTTAATTGGCTCGCTGCGGCGCATGCGGCCCACTTTCTCAAATTCGCGCCCCGCCTGAATTAAGTAAAGTGTCCCCGTAACTGGCGCGGCGATTTCGGGAGGCAGGGGCTCGGCCGCGCCGGGCAAGGGGTAGTCTAGTTACGGGGACACTATACTTAATTTGTCGCGCGGGGGACGTGAGGGGATGCCCCGCCCGCAGGCGCGCGGTAATTGAATTAAGTATAGTGCCCCCGTAACTTGGCGCGGCGATTTCGGGAGGCATGGGCTCGGCCGCGCCGGGCAAGGCGAAAAGTCCCTCCTCACCGGTTGCCCCTTGCACGCGAGGGGTCTAAGCGGTCGCCGCATAGACGGGCCGCGCCCGCGGCCGCTTCGCTTTTAGTCCTGATCCTAGGCTGGGAGGGCCCCATGGCTCGCAACAAGATCGCGCTGATCGGCGCCGGCAACATCGGCGGAACGCTCGCCCATCTCGCAGCGGCGAAGGAGCTTGGCGACATCGTCCTGTTCGACGTCGTCGAGGGCGTGCCGCAGGGCAAGGCGCTCGATCTTTCCCAATGCGGCCCGGTCGAGGGCTTCGACGCCGCGCTCAAGGGCTCGAACGATTATGCCGACATCAGGGGCGCCGACGTGATCATCGTCACCGCCGGAGTCGCCCGCAAGCCGGGGATGAGCCGCGACGATCTGCTCGGCATCAACCTGAAGGTGATGAAGGCGGTCGGCGAGGGCATCAAGGCGAACGCCCCGGACGCCTTCGTCATCTGCATCACCAACCCGCTCGACGCGATGGTCTGGGCGCTGCGCGAATTTTCCCAGCTCCCCCACCATATGGTGGTCGGCATGGCAGGCGTGCTGGATTCGGCGCGCTTCCGCACCTTCCTCGCGCAGGAGTTCGGAGTCTCGGTGCAGGACGTCACCGCCTTCGTGCTCGGCGGCCACGGCGACACGATGGTGCCGATCGTCGAATATTCGACCGTCGCCGGCATTCCCATTCCCGACCTCGTCAAGATGGGCTGGTCGACCAAGGAGCGGATCGACGCGATCGTCAAGCGCACGCGCGGCGGCGGCGGCGAGATCGTCGCCTTGCTCGGCACCGGCTCGGCTTATTACGCGCCCGCGACCAGCGGCATCGAGATGGCCGAGGCCTATCTCAAGGACAAGAAGCGCCTGCTGCCCTGCGCGGTCAACCTCACCGGCCAATATGGAGTCAACGATCTCTATGTCGGCGTCCCCTGCGTGATCGGCGCGGGCGGCGTCGAGAAGATCGTCGAGATCGAGCTGAACGAGGAGGCCAAGGCCAATTTCAAGGTCTCGGTCGATGCGGTGAAGGAGCTGCTGGAGGCGTGCAGGGCGATCGACGGGAGTTTGGGCTAGGATCTTATGTGCCCCTGCGAAGGCAGGGGCCCAGCCTGGGTCCCCGCCTTCGCGGGGACACACCGGAGGGGAAGCATGACGGGGCCCGGCTATGTGTACATCATGGCGAGCCGAAGAAATGGGACGATCTATATCGGCGTAACGAGCGATTTGCCGGGAAGGGTCTATCAGCACCGCAACGGCCTGATCGAAGGGTTCACCCGCCAATATGGCTGCAAGATCCTGGTCTGGTACGAAGCGCATGACGACATTCAGGACGCCCGGCGCCGGGAGCTGCAGATGAAGAAATGGAAGCGGCAATGGAAGCTGCGCGAGATTGAAACGATGAATGCGGATTGGGACGATCTGTTCGAGTCACTGTTTTAGACCTTGTGTTCCCGCGAAGGCGGGAACCCAGACTGGGCCCCTGCCTTCGCAGGGGCACATTGCGGGAGTGAGAATGAGCATCCTCGTAGACGCGGCCAGGCCGGTCTCTTCGTCTTCGGCATGGTCGAGGCTTAGCGTGCTCGCCGCAGCGATTCTGTGTGCCGCCCCAGCCGGGGCGTGGGCGCAGCCGCAGCGCCCGCCCGAGGCCACCCCCGCGGCCGCGGCCGCCGGCGCTGCGGCGTGCCGCGGGCTGCCCGCCGATCCCGCGGCGGCGGCGAACCGGCTGATCGAACTCGGCTGGGAGCGGGCGACCTTGCCCAATGCCGCGCCGGGCGCGCCGCCCTTGCCGATCTTCGGTCGCGACCACGCGATCCTGTTCCTGGCGCCCTCCGAGGCGAGCCAGGGGCGCGGCACGGGCTGCATGGTGGTGGCAGCGCTCGCCGCTTCGGTACGCTCGGCGGATCTGGTCGCCGCGACGACGGCCGCTTTGGGCCAGCCGCCCGAAATCGTCACGGACAATGGGGCGAACTGGCGGCTGGACGGCCGCTATCACGTCATGCTCATACACCGGACCGGCAGCGACCCTCGCGCCACCTTCATCATCGCGCCCGTGGGGAGCCCGCAGTGACGATCCTGATCACCGCCCTGCTCGCCCTCGCGGCCGCGGCGCAGGAAGCGCCCCGCTCGGCCGATGCCGAGATCCTCGACATCTACAACGCCGTCTGCGTCCGCGGCGAAGACGCGCCGGCGGAGTTCCGGCCGGTCGAATGGAGCACATTCCCGCCGGCGCTCCGGCTGCTGAACACCTACGGACATGAGGGCACATTCCTCCTCCGCGACGCCGGCGGCCGCACGGTCTATATCGCGCGCACCAGCGGTGCCGGCCGCGATTCCATCGTCGCCGCCGAGCGGCGCTGCGGCGTCGCGATAAGGGGCGCGAATTTCAACCGGCTCGCCAGGGCGTTCGCCCGGCAGCTCGGCGTCCGCCCGCTCGAGATGAACATGCTCGGCCACAAGGTCGTCATGCTCGAAGCGCCGCAGGGCGTGCTGTCGATCAGCGAGGCCGAGCAGGGCTGGATCATCGTCAGGGCCTATGACGTTTCGTTCAGGTAGGGATTGAGAGCACAGTGAGCATCCTCGTAAACGCGGCCACCAAGGTCATCACCCAGGGGATGACCGGCGAGACCGGCACCTTCCACACCGAGCAGGCGCTCGCCTACGGCACCAAGATGGTCGGCGGGGTCACGCCCGGCAAAGGCGGGCAGACCCATATCGGCCTGCCCGTCTTCGACACGGTCGCCGACGCCGTGGAAGCCACGGGCGCGGACGCCAGCG
Source organism: Allosphingosinicella sp. (assembly GCA_035629975.1). Taxonomy (GTDB): domain Bacteria; phylum Pseudomonadota; class Alphaproteobacteria; order Sphingomonadales; family Sphingomonadaceae; genus Allosphingosinicella. The sequence continues at coordinate 41,654 of DASQLN010000013.1, forward strand.
TGGTCTATGTGCCGCCGCCCTTCGCCGCGGATTCGATCCTGGAGGCGATCGACGCGCAGGTGCCGCTGATCGTCGCCATCACGGAGGGCATTCCGGTGCTCGACATGGTGCGGGTGAAGCGCGCTTTGTCGGGCTCCAAGTCGCGGCTGATCGGGCCCAATTGCCCGGGCGTGCTGACGCCCGGCGAGTGCAAGATCGGGATCATGCCGGGCTCGATCTTCAGGAAGGGGAGCGTCGGCATCGTCAGCCGCTCGGGGACGCTCACCTACGAGGCGGTGTTCCAGACCTCGAATGCGGGTCTCGGCCAGACCACCGCGGTCGGGATCGGCGGCGACCCGGTCAACGGCACCAATTTCATCGACGTGCTCGAGCTGTTCCTCGCGGACGATGAGACCCAGTCGATCATCATGATCGGCGAGATCGGCGGTTCGGCCGAGGAGGATGCCGCCCAATTCCTCGCCGACGAGGCGAAGAAGGGCCGCTCCAAGCCGGTGGTCGGCTTCATCGCCGGCCGCACCGCGCCGCCCGGGCGGCGCATGGGCCATGCCGGCGCGATCGTCTCGGGCGGCCAGGGCGGCGCGGAGGACAAGATCGCGGCGATGGAGGCGGCTGGAATAACCGTCTCGCCGAGCCCATCTGAGCTGGGCGAGACGCTGGCGGCGCTTTTGAAAGGCTGACGTTCCCCGGCGAAAGCCGGGGTCCAGGAGCCGAAGGCTCTCTTGGAGGTTATGATGAAGGGCGGCTTCGTCTACATCGTGGCGAGCCAGAAGAACGGGACGATCTATACCGGCGTGACCAGCGACCTTCTGAAGCGCGTGTATGAGCACCGCGAAGGGTTGGTGGAGGGTTTCACGAAGCAATATGGATGCAAATTGCTGGTGTGGTTCGAAGCGCATGACGATTTGCAGGAGGCGCGGAGACGCGAGTTGCAGATCAAGGAATGGAAACGGGCCTGGAAGATCAGGCTGATCGAGGAAACGAACCTTGAGTGGGACGATCTCTATCCTACACTCTGCTAGGCCCGGCTCGCGCCGGGCCTGGGCCCCGGCCTTCGCCGGGGAACAACGCCGTGAGGCGCGGGCAGCCCTGTTCCCCGGCGAAGGCCGGGGTCCAGGAGCCGAAGGCTTTCTCGCGGCGGTTTCGTTGATGCACCCGGCTCCCGCCGGGTCCTGGGCCCCGGCCTTCGCCGGGGAACGGCGGTGCGATGACTGAGGCGATGAGCGAGCGCCCCAGCTGGGCCCGCGACAATTGGCCGGTCATCGAGCTCGACGATCTCAACGCCGGGCTCGATCCCACCGGCATGGCCATCGAAAAGGTCGCGGCGCGGGCCAAGGACGTTGCCGCCGCGTCCGGCGCGTCCGAAGGCGAGATCGAGCAGGCCGCGAACGATTCGATCTGCGCGATGATGCTGATCCGCACCTATCGGGTGCGCGGCCATCTCGCCGCCGACCTCGATCCGCTCGGTCTCACCCAGCGCGAGCTGCCGGAGGATCTCACTCCGGAATATCACGGCTTCACCGGCGCCGCGCTCGACCGGCCGGTCTGGCTCGGCGGCGCGCTCGGCCTCCAAAAGGCGAGTGTCCGCGAGGTCGTCGAGATCCTCCGCCGCAATTATTGCGGGCGTGTCGGCCTCGAATATATGCACATCAACGACCTCGAGGAGCGCCGCTTCCTCCAGGAGCGGATGGAAGGCAAGGACGCCGGAATCGTCTTCACCCCCGAAGGCAAGCAATCGATCCTGACCAAGGTCGTCCAGGCCGAGCAGTGGGAGACCTTTCTCGCCCGCAAATATGTCGGCACCAAGCGCTTCGGCCTCGACGGCGGCGAAGCGATGGTGCCGGCGCTCGAGGCGGTGATCAAATATGGCGGCCAATATGGCGTCGTCTCGATGGTCTTCGGCATGTCGCATCGCGGCCGCCTCAACGTGCTCGCCAACGTGATGGGCAAGCCCTATCGGGCGATCTTCTCCGAATTCGCCGGCGGTGCCGCCAACCCCGAGGATGTCGGCGGCTCGGGCGACGTCAAATATCATCTCGGCACCTCGTCCGACCGCGAGTTCGACGGCATCAAGGTGCATCTGTCGCTTGTCCCCAATCCGAGCCATCTCGAAGCGGTCGATCCGGTCGTGCTCGGCAAGGTCAAGGCGCAGCAGGTCGCGCGCGGCGACGTCGAGGGCGACACCGTCCTTCCCGTCCTGCTGCATGGCGACGCGGCCTTCGCGGGCCAGGGGATCGTCGCCGAATGCCTCGGCTTTTCCGGCATTCCCGGCTATTCGACCGGCGGCTGCCTGCACTTCATCATCAACAATCAGGTGGGCTTCACCACCTCGCCGCAATTCGCCCGCTCCTCGCCTTATCCGTCGGACGTGGCCAAGCTCGTCCAGGCGCCGATCCTGCACGTCAACGGCGACGATCCGGAGGCGGTCACCTTCGCCTGCAAGCTCGCTATCGAATATCGGCAGGCCTTCAACCGCGACATCGTCATCGACATGTGGTGCTACCGCCGCTTCGGCCACAATGAGGGCGACGAGCCGAGCTTCACCCAGCCGCTCATGTACCAGGAGATCCGCAAGCATAGCCCGATCTCGGCGCTCTACGCGGCGCGGCTGGAGAAAGAGGCGGTGATCGAGCCGGGCTGGCTCGACGGCGAGGTCGCCGCCTTCACCGCCTTGCTCGAAACCGAGTTCGAGGCGGCCAAATCCTATCTGCCGAACAAGGCGGACTGGTTCGAGGGCGCCTGGTCGGGCCTCGGCAAGCCCCAGCAGGCGATCACCGAGCGGCGAAACGTCACCACCGGCGTCGAGGAAGCGGTGGTGCGGGAGATCGGCGAAATCCTGACCACGATCCCGCCGGGGGTCGCCGTCCACAAGACGCTGACCCGGATCGTCGACGCCCGCCGCGCGATGTTCGAGACCGGCGAGGGCTTCGACTGGGCGACCGCCGAGGCGCTCGCCTTCGGCACCTTGCTGCGCGAGGAGCATCCGGTGCGCCTGTCCGGCCAGGATTCGGGCCGCGGCACCTTCAGCCAGCGCCATTCGGTGTGGGTCGACCAGACGGACGGCTCCAAATATATTCCGCTGACCAGGGTCGGCCCGGCCCGCTTCGAGGTCAGGGACAGCCCGCTTTCCGAATTCGGCGTGCTCGGCTTCGAATATGGCTGGTCATTGGCCGATCCGCAGACCCTGGTCCTGTGGGAAGCGCAGTTCGGCGACTTCGCCAACGGCGCCCAGGTGATGATCGACCAGTTCATCGCCGCCGGGGAAGCCAAATGGCTGCGCGCCTCAGGCCTCGTCCTGCTGCTCCCGCACGGCTATGAGGGGCAGGGCCCGGAGCACAGCTCGGCGCGGCCCGAGCGCTTCCTGCAGCTCTGCGCGGAGGACAATATGCAGGTCGCCAACTGCACCACGCCCGCCAATTATTTCCATATCCTGCGCCGCCAGATGCACCGCGACTTCAGGAAGCCGCTGGTGATCATGACGCCCAAGTCGCTGCTCCGCCACAAGCAGGCGGTTTCGACACTCGCCGACTTCACCGGCGACAGCCATTTCCGCCGCATCGTCTCCGATCCCGCCGCGCCCGCCGACAAGGAGGTCAAGCGGCTGGTCCTGTGCACGGGCAAGCTCGCCTACGAGCTGATCGAAGCGCGCGACAAAGCACGCGACCGCAACACGAGCATCGTGCGCATCGAGCAGCTTTATCCCTTCCCCGGCGAGGCCCTGCTCGCGCGGCTCGAGCGGCTGACCAATCTCGAAGAATTGGTCTGGGCGCAGGAGGAGCCGATGAACCAGGGCTATTGGGCCCATGTCGAGCCACGGATCGAGCGCCGCCTGAGCGAGGCCGGGCTCAAGCCGAAGCGGCCCGTTTTTGCCGGACGCGCGCCGGCCGCCTCGCCCGCCACCGGCCTTGCCAAGCGCCACGCGGCGGAGCAGGCGGCGCTGATCGCCGACGCGCTCGGCCATGGTTCGACAGAGCTCACCACAGGTGGCGATGCCGCCAATGCACAGCGCAAAGCCAGCTAGAAGGACGAAGAATGGCGACCGAAGTCAAAGTGCCGACGCTGGGCGAATCGATCACCGAGGCGACGCTCGGGGCGTGGCTCAAGCAGACCGGCGATGCCGTGGCCCTCGACGAGCCCATTGCCAGCCTCGAAACCGACAAGGTCGCGGTCGAAGTGCCCTCCCCGGTGGCCGGCACGATGGGCGAGCAGCGCGCCAAGGTCGGCGACACGATCGCGGTCGGAGCGGTGATCGCCACGATCGAGGCCGGCGGCGCAGCGGCGGCGGCGAAGCAAGAGGCGCTGCCCGAATCCTCCCCGGTCAACCCGAAGGGCGCCGGCGAGAATATCGCGGTCAAGGAGGACGGGGCGGAGGCGGAGGCGGAGGCGGACGGGGAGGACGGGCCGCATCTGACGCTGTCGCCCGCGGTCCGCCGGATCGTGCTCGAACATCATCTCGATCCCTCGAAGATCAAGGGCACGGGCAAGGACGGCCGGCTCACCAAGGACGACGTGCTCGCCGCCGCCGAAGGCCAGAAGGCCGAGCCGCCCCCCTCAAGCGCTCCCGCGAAAGCAGGAGCCCAGACTCAAGCGCCGGACTGGGTTGGGCGCCGCGAGGAGCGGGTGCGGATGACCCGCTTGCGCCAGACCGTCGCGAAGCGGCTCAAGGAGGCACAGAACAATGCCGCCATCCTCACCACCTTCAACGACGTCGACATGTCGGCGGTGATGGAGGCGCGGGCGAAGTATAAGGATCTGTTCGAGAAGAAGCACGCGATCCGCCTGGGCTTCATGGGCTTCTTCGTGAAGGCGGCGGTCCTCGCCGCGCGCGACGTGCCGGCGGTCAACGCCTCGATCGAGGGCGAGGAGATCGTCTACCATCATTATGTCGACGTCTCGGTCGCGGTCTCGGCGCCCAACGGCCTCGTCGTGCCCGTCCTGCGCGATGCGCAGGACATGGGCTTCGCGCAGATCGAGAAGGCGATCGCCGATTTCGGCAGCCGCGCCAAGGAAGGCACGCTGACGATGGCGGACATGGAAGGCGGCACCTTCACCATCTCCAATGGGGGCGTGTTCGGCTCCTTGCTCTCGACGCCAATCATCAACCCGCCGCAATCGGCGGTGCTCGGCATGCACCGGATCGAGGAGCGGCCGGTGGTGAGGGACGGCCAGATCGTCGCCCGCCCGATGATGTATCTCGCCCTTTCCTACGACCACCGCCTGATCGACGGCCGCGAGGCGGTCACCTTCCTGGTGCGGATGAAGGAAGCGCTGGAAGACCCGACGCGTCTTCTGATAGACTTGTGACCATGAACTGGCGCGATCACATCCATTCGGTGGACGGCATCCTCGCTGGAAAACCGGTCTTCATCGGCACGCGCTACACCGTCGAGCGCGTGCTGAAGCTGGTTGGCGCCGGCTGGGGCTATGAGAAGATCGCGGACGAATATCCGGGCATCCTGCCGGAACATCTCAGAGCGGCCGCTTTGTTCGCCGCCGAGCTGATGCACGACGAAAGCTATATCGCGGCCGGCCGCGCGCGCGCCGCTTGAAGCTGATCTGCGACGCCAATGTGGGAAGCCGGATTGCCCGTGCGTTGGCCGAAGAGGGTCACGACGTGGTGCGGGCGATACACGTGACGCCCGGCGCAGAGGACGACGAGGTATTGGCCTATGCGGTGGCGAACGAGCGGGTGCTCCTCACCTGCGACCGGGATTTCGGGGAGCTTGTCTTCCAGCGCGGCGCGGCGGCACCGCCTGCGATCATCTATGTGCGCTTCGAACCGGAGGATGTCTTGGACATCATCCCGCGCATCATCCCCTGCTGGATTTCGACCAGCTCAAAGGCCATATGACCGTCGTCGGTGACGAGCATGATCGGCGCACTCCCTTTCCACAAATGAGTTGAGCAATGGCAGAGACTGACTTCGACGTGATCGTGATCGGCGCCGGGCCGGGCGGCTATGTGGCGGCGATCCGGGCCGCGCAGCTGGGGCTGAAGACGGCGTGCGCGGACAGCCGCGAGACGCTTGGCGGCACCTGCCTCAACGTGGGCTGCATTCCGTCCAAGGCTTTGCTCCACGCCTCCGAGCTTTACGAGGAGGCGCATTCGGGGGCGCTTGCGAAATGGGGGGTGAAGACCTCCGGCCTGGAGCTCGATCTCGGCGCCATGCACGGGGCGCGGCTGGAGGCGATCGGCGGCCTCACCAAGGGCATCGAATTCCTGTTCAAGAAGAACAAGGTCGAATGGCTGAAGGGCCATGCCGAATTCACTGGCAAGGACTCGATCGACGTCGGCGGCAAGGCCTATCGCGCCAAGCATATCGTCATCGCCACCGGCTCCAGCGTCACCCCGCTGGCGGGCGTGGAGATCGACCATGAGCGGATCGTCGATTCGACCAGCGCGCTCGAACTCAAAGCCGTGCCGGAGCACATGGTGGTGATCGGCGGCGGCGTGATCGGGCTGGAGCTCGGCTCGGTCTGGCGGCGGCTCGGAGCGAAGGTCACCGTGGTCGAATATCTCGACCAGATCCTGCCCGGCATGGACGGCGACGTGCGCAAGGAATGCGCCAGGATCTTCAAGAAGCAGGGCTTCGAGATCCGCACCTCGACCAAGGTCACCCGCGCCAAAGCGGGCAAGAAGAGCGTGACCCTGACCGTCGAGCCGGCCGCGGGCGGCGCGGCCGAGACGATCGAGGCGGATACCGTCCTGGTCTCGATCGGCCGCCGCCCCAATACGGACGGGCTCGCGCTCGACAAAGCCGGCCTCTCGGTCAATCAGCGCGGCCAGATCGAGGTCGATCACGAGTTCAAGACGAAAGTCCCCGGAATCTACGCGATCGGCGACGTGACGCCGGGGCCGATGCTCGCCCACAAGGCCGAGGATGAGGGGATCGCGGTCGCCGAAATTCTGGCGGGCCAGATCGGCATCGTGAACCATGAAGTGATCCCCTCGGTGGTCTACACCATGCCGGAAATCGCCGGCGTCGGCCTGACCGAGGAGGAGGCGAAGGCGGCCGGCCACGAGGTCAGGGTCGGCAAGTTCCCGATGCTCGGCAACAGCCGCGCCAAGACCAACCGCGAGGGCGACGGCTTCGTCAAGATCGTCGCCGACGCCAAGTCGGACCGGGTGCTCGGCGTGTGGATCATCGCCTCGGTGGCGGGGACGATGATCGCCGAGGCCGCGGTGGCGATGGAGTTCGGCGCGACCAGCGAGGACATCGCTTACACCTGCCACGCCCATCCGACGCACAGCGAGGCGATCAAGGAAGCGGCGATGGCGGTGACGGGCAAGCCAATCCACGTCTGACACCGGCCGGAGGAGGACGAGATGTTGAAACCGTTCATGCTTGCCGCGGGCCTCCTGCTTGCCGGCGCTGCGGGGGCGGCCGCGCAGGTGCCGGCCGGGCAGGGCGGCGATTCCAGCATCATCGACATCAGCGCCGCCGATGCGGAGATGAACGCGGCCATCGCCGGCGCCCGGCGCGAACTGCCGGCTTTCTACGCCCGCATGGCGCGGCCCGGCCCGGACGAGCACCGCTTCGCGGTCAAGTTCGATATCCTGCCGGGCGATGGGGCCGAATATGTGTGGGCGCGCGATCTCGACCGCTCGACCGTGCCGATGACCGGCGTGCTGATGAACCAGCCCGAAGCGACGTCCGAGCAGATCGGCCAGCGCGTGCCGATCCCCGAAACGGAGATCATCGACTGGGGCTATGTGCGCGGCCAGGTGGCGCAGGGTTATCACACCCAGCGTGTCCTGCTCGGCCACATGCCTCCCGAAGAAGCGGCCGCGCTGCGCCGCCGCATGGGCTGGTAGCTCCCTCATCCCGCTGACAGCTTTGTGGTACAGGCGCAGCCATGCCCCCCGCCAATCTCCCCGCCGCTCTGGGCCCGATCCTCGAATTCCTCGACATGGCGGGGATCGCCGTGTTCGCCTTGTCCGGCGCGCTGCTCGCCGCGGTGAAGAAGCAGACGCTCGTCACCTTCCTGTTCTTCGCGGTGGTGACAGGGGTCGGCGGCGGCACCGTCCGCGACCTCCTGATCGGCGCGCCCGTCTTCTGGGTGCACGAGAACCAGACCCTGCTGATCTGCTTCGCCGCCGCCTTCGCGCTCTGGCTGCTCCCGGCGCGGCTGTGGAAGGGCAAGACCCTGCTCTGGCTCGACGCCGCCGGACTCGCCGCCTACGCCACCTTCGGCGCCGCCAAGGGCCTCGCCTTCGGCCTGGCGCCACTCCCGGCCTTCGCAATGGGCGTGCTGACCGGCTGCCTGGGCGGGATCGTGCGCGACGTGCTCGCCGGCGAGCCCTCGATCCTGATGCGGCCCGAGCTCTACGTTACCGTCGCCGCGCTCTCGGCCGCCTTGTTCGTCGGCCTCGCCATGGCCGGCGTGCCCGGCGGACCGGCCGGACTGATCGCCTTCGCCGCCGGCTTCACGCTGCGCGGCGCGGCGATCTGGCGCGGCTGGGCGCTGCCGGCTTATCAGAGATAATGAAAGGCAGGTAAGTGAGCCTATTCGACGGGTTTTGGGGCTTCGTCCTGCTGATGGCATTGATCTACTTCGGCACCGGTGCGTGGGCGAAACTGGACAAGACGCATCCGCGCCTGGCGATGGCTTTGAACGTGGCCCTTGGCCTTGCGGCAATCGCCTGCATCGTGGCGCTGGCCCTGCCCTAGCCCCCTGGCCCCTAGCCTAGCCCCTCGTCACCGCTCCCGGGCGTCCCAATGCGCCGGCCGATAAGGCGGCAACTACATACGTGAGTGAGCACGAAAATGGACTTAGGTGATTCGGTACAGGCCGGCGCTCCCGATGATACTGTCGTAAGGTTACTCCGGAGATGCAGGACGCCGGGGTCGCCGCGATTTTGCCTTGGCTTGAGGAGGAGTGGCTTTCTCTCCATCACCGGCGGGCCGTACGCGATGCATTTTTGGCGATGTGAAAACTAGAGAACAGCAACCCTTAAACACCTGCATCAGGTCATGAGTCAGCGCCTTGGCATCAATGGTCCACCGGCGCACGCTGCCGATGTCGACAGTTCTCTCGCCGACGAAATTCATCCCAATCTCATCGTCTGGCACGTCAGACATAAAAACGAGCTGGTTTTTCCGGGACGCTACACCGCCTAGCTGGTGGACCACCATGTTTCGGTTTCTCGCTAGCCCTTTCGCCCTCACCATGACTGCCGTCAGCTTCCTGGTTGCCTCGTCGGAGGCAAAAGTTGCGCTGAGGTTTTCGATCAGTCTTCGTTTGGCGTCGAAATTGCGCAAAGACCCCAGGATCACGCGAGCACGAAATCCATCAACTCCAAGCAGATTGGATAGGGTGAACGCGAGATGCAATTCGAAGTTGGTGAACTCTCGCACCAACTCCCCCAGCGCGCTATGGAAAGCGGCATACTCTTGATCCATTCGCTCCTGGGGAGTCGGCATGAAGGCCCCTAACAATCAGCTCAGTGAGACATACTCCGAAGCGGAGACGGACGCCCGGCGGGAGGCTGCGCTTAAGCGGCTACTTGCGACCCCTCCTAAGCCGCACTCGGCCATGAAGCAGGGAGCGAAGCGACCTCAGAAATAGCCGCTGCCTCCGTCGGACGATGGAATCGAGGGCCGAAACTCGCTCAGCGTGATAGTACATTTACAGCGCGAGCATTGGACCATCTCGCCGCCGCTGTGGGCTGATACCATTTGCAAGAAGCCTTTGTGGCCCTGCTGATAGCAGTCTGGACAAATGCGATGGATTGGCTCGCCATTCGCTTCCGAGGCCTTCAGCACGTAGGCGAATGCTCCCATCGGGAACCGGTGAAGTTCGTAGCGGCTGGCCTCGCGTTGCCAATTCTCAAAGCTCGCTATGGTCCGTTCAAGTTCGTCTATGCGCTTGGCCGCTTCCGATTGCGCTTGCTGGCCCGCGAACAGGCCCTGTTGGGCCTCAAAAATTAGGCGTTGCAGCTCAATCTTGACCTCACCGACGGCGACCTCAGTCTTCATAGCACTGAGGCCCTGTACGATTTCCTTGGCCGTTTTGAGGCTGTTCAAGCCCGATACGATTTCCGCGATCATCGGCATCCCTCCGACTCAACTTTAGGAGCTAGTTTGAACACTAGCGAGTCCACCTTTTTCGAGGCGACCCGATGACGCGGGCGGCGTACACGATCTTAGGCGGCGATTGGGTGAGGCTGCCGATAGGTCAGGCGCTTACCCTCCATCCCTTTCAGGATGACGGCGGCACACTCACCATGATAAGGCTTGACTTGATTGAACGTTCAATCAACAAGGGGGACATGACCAGATTCCTCCTTGCCCTCCTCGTCCTCGTCCTCCTCATCCAGTCCCCCGCCGTGGCGCAGGACGTCGCGATCGGCGACCGCCGCGAGGCGGATGGGACGCTGACCCTGTCGCACGAAGTGGTCGTGGCCGCGCCCGCGGCCGATGTCTGGGCGGCGATCTCGACGCCCGAGGGCTGGCGGACCTGGGCGGTGCCGGTCTCGTGGGTCGCTGCGGACGATCCCGGCTCGATCGAAAGCAGCTACGATGCGGCGGCGCGGCCCGGCGATCCGACGATCATCCGCCAGCATTTCCTTGCCCGCCTGCCCGGCCGGCTGCTGGTCTTCCGCACCACCCGGGCGCCGCAGGGCTTCCCGCATTTCGAGACCTATGCGCGCGTCACCAGCTTCTTCGAGCTCGAGGTGATCGACGCGACCCGCACCCGCGTCCGCCTGACCGGCGCCGGCTATGCCGACGACGAGGCGGGGCGCGCGCTGCTCGGCTTCTTCCGCGATGGCAACCGCGTCTCGCTCGAGCGCCTGCGCGACCGCTTCGTCAACGGCCCGCGCGACTGGACGGCGCAGCGCTAGAGGAGGGGACACGTACTTTTTCGCTAGAGGAGGGGACACGTACTTTTTCGCGAAAAAGTACGTGTCCCCATTTAGGCAGCTGCGTCATCCTGACGAAAATTGGGCAGGTCGCCATGTCCCCCGGACAGGATCAAGTCCGGGATGACGATTGCGATAGCCACACCGGCGCGAAGGGTTTCGGCTCCTCCGGCCGCGTCGAGAGCGGCGCCAGCTGGCGCTGCCACAGGCCGACGCTGCGCCATTCGCGGAACTTGAAGCCGACCCTCTCATAGGTGCCGACCTGGCGGAAGCCGAGCGTCTCGTGCAGCCTGACGCTCGCCTCGTTCGGCAAGGTGATCGCGGCGATCGCCTGGGCGAAACCCTGGGCTTCGAGGATCGGCAGCAAGGCGCGGTAGAGCAGGCCGCCGATGCCGCGCCGGTGCGACCCGTGGGCGACATAGACGCTCGTCTCGACGGTGAAGCGATAGGCGGCGCGGGACCTGAATGAGTCGGCATGGGCATAGCCGAGCACCGCCTCGCCCTCGCAGGCGACCAGCCAGGGATAGAGATCGCCGCCGTCCGCGATTCGCCGCGCCAGCTCCGCCGCGTCGGGGGGCTGCGTCTCGAACGAGACGATGCTCGCCACGACATAGGGCTCGTAGATCGAGGCGAGCGCCTCCGCGTCGTCAGCAGTCGCGATACGAATCTTCATCCGCGCAGCGCCAGAGCGGCGAGCCGGGCCAGCCAATGCCCTTCCGGCCGCGGCCGCGGCACCGGCGCGATCGCCGGGCATTCGAGGCAGCGCGCCTGGATCGCCGGCCCGGCGAGCAGGCTCTGCGCGTCGTGCACGGCGCGCTCGATCATCGCCTCGGGCCGCCGCGCCAGCCGCGAGAAGGCGTCGCGCGGCGCGCCGGCGACATTGGCGCGCCCGAGCCCGCCGAACAGGCGCGCGAACAAGCCCGGCGCGCTTTCGAGATAGGCCGGCCGCGCGGTGGCCGGATCGAGGCCCGCCCGCCGCGCCGCATCGGCGACGGCGTCGTTCAATGAGCCGAAGCGGTCGACCAGGCCCAATTGCCGTGCCGTGCCGCCATTCCAGACCCGCCCCTGCGCGAGCTCCTCGACGCGCGCCGGGGTGAGCCGCCGCGCCCGCGCGACCAGGCCGATGAAGCGGCGGTAAACGCTCTCGACCCCGGCCTGGAGCAGCCGTTCCGCCTCGGGCGAGGGGCCGCGCAGCAGATCGGGCTCGCCGGACAAGGGCGTGGTCCGCACTCCGTCGACGCCGATGCCGAGCCGCCGCAGCGTTCCCTCGAAGCTCGGCAAGATGCCGAACACGCCGATCGAGCCGGTGATCGTCGAGGGCTCGGCGTAGATCACGTCGCCCGCGGTCGCGACCCAATAGCCGCCCGAGGCGGCGACCGAGCCCATCGAGATGACGACCGGCAGGCCGCGCGCCTTGGCGGCGAGCACCGCCCGCCTGATCCGCTCCGAGGCGAGCACCGAGCCGCCCGGCGAATCGATCCGCACCACCAGCGCCCGGAGATTGCCGCTCTCCAGCCCGCGCTCGAGGTTGCGCGCGATCGTCTCGCCGCCCGCCGTGCCCGGCCCGGCCTCGCCGTCGACGATCGTGCCGGCGACGGTGAGGATCCCGATCTCGCCGTCATGGCCCAAAGAATGCTCGTCGATCCAGGCCTCGTAATGGACCGCATTGTAGCGGCCCGGGACGCGCTCGTCGTCATTGCCGGCGAGCTCGGCCATGCGCCTGCCGAACTGGGCGCGGTCGCCGATCCGGTCGATCAGGCCGGCGCGCAGGGCGGCCCGCGCCATGTCGCCGCCCGACGCGTCGACGAAGGCCTGCGGATTGGCCGCCCAGGCCGCGACCTGGGCGCGTGGCCGGGCATTGCCGACATCCGCGCGCCAGGTCCCCCACAGGGCGTCGGCGAGCGCCTGGCTCTGCAGGCGGGACTCCGGCGACATGTCGCTCCTCGTATAGGGCTCGACCGCCGATTTGAACGTCCCGACCCGGTAGACATGGGCGGTGACCCCGATCCGCTCGAGCAAGCCGGCATAATAGAGATTGCTGCCGCCCGGCCCGGCGATCAGCACCGCGCCCATCGGATCGAGCCAGATCTCGTCGGCATGGGCGGCGAGCTGGTAGCTGTCGTCGGTATAGCCGGCAGCGTAGGCGACGACGCGCTTGCCGGCGCGCCGCGCCCGATCGAGCGCCGCGCCGACATCGGCGATCGCGGTCTGGCCGCCGCCGACGAAGATGTCCAGATCGAGCGCGACCGCGCGGATCCTGGAATCGGCAGCGGCGGTATCGAGCGCGCGAACCAGCTCGGCGACTCGATATTCGCGGGTGACCGGCCCGCCGCCGAGCGCCGCCAGCGGGTCCCGCGCCGAGGGCTGCTCGACGATCGCGCCGCCGAGATCGAGCCTGAGCGCCCCTTCCCGCGCGCTGTCCTTATAGGGGCTCGCCGAAAGCGCGGCGTAGATGGTGCCGAAGAACATCATCATCAGGAGGAGGACGAGCCCGTCCTTGATCCCGACCAGCAGCCTCCACGCCTTACCGACGAAACGCATTCCCGCCCTCCAATGCCCTCTCGGGCTAGCCCAGGCAGCATTTTCTGTAAATGAGCCGGCCCCGCATTGGCCCCAAAGCGGCGCAGACACCTTGACCTGTCGCGCATAGTCCCTAAATCAGCGCGCATTGGCACTCGTCGCTTGCGAGTGCCAACAGCTCTTCAGACCCATTTGAGAAAGGTCAAAGCATGAAGTTTCGTCCGTTGCACGATCGCGTGCTCGTCCGCCGCGTGGAGGCCGAGGAGAAGACGGCCGGAGGCATCATCATCCCCGACAGCGCCAAGGAAAAGCCGCAGGAAGGCGAGGTCGTCTCCGTCGGCACCGGCACCAGGGCCGAGGACGGCACGGTGACCCCGCTCGACGTGAAGGCCGGCGACAAGATCCTGTTCGGCAAATGGTCCGGCACCGAGGTCAAGCTGGACGGCGAGGACCTCATCATCATGAAGGAGTCCGACATCCTCGGGATCGTCGGCTGACGCCGGATCCAGCGGATGTGCTCCTGCGAAAGCAGGAGCCCAGATTTTCTTTGTTTGGCTAGGCTCCTGCTTTCGCAGGAGCACAATGAAAAGGATTTAGGAACATGGCAGCGAAAGACGTACGCTTTTCGCGCGACGCCCGTGAGCGGATCATGCGCGGCGTCGACATCCTCGCCGACGCGGTGAAGGTCACGCTTGGGCCCAAGGGCCGCAACGTCGTCCTCGACAAGAGCTTCGGCGCCCCGCGCATCACCAAGGACGGCGTCACCGTCGCCAAGGAGATCGAGCTGAAGGACAAGTTCGAGAATATGGGCGCGCAGATGCTGCGCGAGGTCGCTTCGAAGACCAACGACCTGGCCGGCGACGGCACCACCACCGCCACCGTGCTCGCCCAGTCGATCGTCCGCGAGGGCATGAAGTCGGTCGCCGCCGGAATGAACCCGATGGACCTGAAGCGCGGCATCGATCTCGCCGTCATCAAGGTCGTCGAGGACCTCAAGGCGCGCTCCAAGCCGGTCAAGGGCTCGACCGAGGTCGCCCAGGTCGGAAGCATCGCCGCCAATGGCGACACCGTCGTCGGCGAGAAGATCGCCGAGGCGATGGAGAAGGTCGGCAAGGAAGGCGTGATCACCGTCGAGGAGGCCAAGGGCCTCGAGTTCGAGCTCGACGTCGTCGAGGGCATGCAGTTCGACCGCGGCTATCTCTCGCCCTATTTCATCACCAATGCCGAGAAGATGCAGGTCGAGCTGACCGATCCCTACATCCTGATCCACGAGAAGAAGCTCGGCAATCTGCAGGCGATGCTTCCCATATTGGAAGCGGTCGTCCAGTCGGGCCGTCCGCTGCTGATCATCGCCGAGGACATCGAGGGCGAGGCGCTCGCCACGCTCGTCGTCAACAAGCTGCGCGGCGGCCTCAAGGTCGCGGCCGTCAAGGCGCCCGGCTTCGGCGATCGCCGCAAGGCGATGCTCGAGGACATCGCCATCCTGACCGGCGGCGAGATGATCTCCGAGGATCTCGGCATCAAGCTGGAGAACGTCACCGTCGCCATGCTCGGCCAGGCCAAGCGGGTCACCATCGACAAGGACAATACGACGATCGTCGACGGTTCGGGCGATTCGACCGCGATCAAGGCCCGGGTCGAGGCGATCCGCGCCCAGATCGAGACCACCACCAGCGACTATGACAAGGAGAAGCTCCAGGAGCGTCTCGCCAAGCTCGCCGGCGGCGTCGCCGTGATCAAGGTCGGCGGCTCCTCCGAGATCGAGGTCAAGGAGCGCAAGGACCGCGTGGACGACGCGCTCCACGCGACCCGCGCCGCGGTCGAGGAAGGCATCGTCCCGGGCGGCGGCACCGCTCTGCTCTACGCCACAAGGGCGCTCGAGGGCATGAAGGGCGTCAATGACGACCAGACCCGCGGCGTCGACATCATCCGCCGCGCGCTGCAGGCGCCGATCCGCCAGATCGCCGAGAATGCCGGCCATGACGGCGCCGTCGTCGCCGGCAAGCTGATCGACAGCAAGGACGAGACGCTGGGCTTCAACGCGCAGACCGAGGTCTACGAGAATCTGGTCAAGGCCGGCGTGATCGATCCGACCAAGGTCGTGCGCACCGCGCTCCAGGACGCAGCCAGCGTCGCGGGCCTCCTCATCACCACCGAAGCGGCGGTGAGCGAGGCGCCCGAGGACAAGGCGTCGTCCGGCGGCGGCATGGGCGGCGGCGGCGGCATGGGCGGCATGGGCGGCATGGACTTCTAGGTCCGGCCGTCCGGCGCTCAGTCGAAACGGGAAGGGCCGGCGGGGAAACCCTCCGGCCCTTTTCGCATCCGATGGACGAACCTCCTGCCCGGTGCCGATCCAGCCGCCGGGCGGGACGCCGCTCTCCTGCCGCGGCTGAGTGGAGGTCTCTATTGCTGGTTGGCGGTCCGCTCTCCGGCGCGGTTCGCGGCGGCGGGCTCGGGCGCTTTCTCCTCCGCGACGACATCATCCGCGTTCAGCGACTGGTCGTCGGGCGAGGTGTCGATCAACTGATCGTTGAGCATATCGCTTGCATTGTTGAGCTCGCGCTCGTCGTCTGGGGTGACGCCACCTTGCTGGCGGTTGCAGGCACCGAGCGCCGCCAGCAGCGCCGCCGCGGCCAGCAGGTTCAGGCTCTTGCTCATCGCGATACCTCTTGTCTGACGCGGCGCTAACCTAGCCTGAATACCGCGCAAAGAAAAAGGGGCCGCGCGCCTGCTGGCGCGCGACCCCCCGTTCGACGAGGCGAAGACCCGCTTAGCGGCCGGTCTCGTTGGCGATGGCCGAGCCGGTCGCGTTGGCGACGTTGCTGCCGGCCTCGACGGTCTCGCCGACCACGTTGCCGCCGTCGCTGACCAGGGTGTTGGCCTCGTTGCCGGCGCCACGGATGTCTTCGACCGCTTCGTTTTCGGTCTCCGAGATGGTGTTGACGGCGTTGTTGGCCGTGTTGCTGCCGCTGCAGGCGGCGACGCCGAGAGCCGAAACGGCGATGAGGGTAAGGGCGATCTTCTTCACGGAAAATTCCTTCAGATAGAGTGCGGTTCGCGAGGAGAACCAGTTTGCCGGCGGACGCGAACGAGCGGCCCAGCCTCTCTTCACATCCTCCAGCGACAGCGACTTTATGCCAAGCGATTATCCAAGTCTACCAAAAAGGTTGTGAATGGCCGCCGGCCTCCGCCGCTCCGCCTTGACCCGCATATAAAGATATCTTTATATCCTGCCCATGGCCCATGCGCCCAAGATCTTCGCCGCCCTGGCCGATCCGACGCGGCTTCGGATCCTGATGCTGCTCAGCGCCATGGAGCTCTCCGTCGGCGAGCTCGCCCAGGTGCTGGGGCAGAGCCAGCCGCGCGTCTCGCGCCACGTCCGCATCCTGATCGACGCCGGCCTCGCCGAGCGCCGCAAGGAAGGGAGCTGGGTGTTCCTGAGCCTGGGGCTCCGCCCGCGCACCGAGCCCCTGCTCCAGCTCGTCGAGCGCTGGGCCCAAATCGACGGCGCCGATCCCTGGACCGCCGCCGACGCCGCCCGCCTGACCGCGGTGCGCGCCGACCGCGCCGCCGCCGCGGAGCGCTATTTCGCCGGCCATGCCGGCCATTGGGACGCCTTGCGCTCGCTCCACGTCGCCGAGAGCGAGGTCGAGGCGGCGATCGCCCGCGCGCTGGCGGGCGCCCGGATCGGCCGCCTGGTCGACATCGGCACCGGCACCGGGCGGATGATCGAATTGTTCGCGCCCGGCGCCGAGCAGGCGCTCGGCATCGACCGCAGCCCGGAGATGCTCCGCCTCGCCCGCGCCAAGCTCGCCGAGGCCGGGCTCGACGCCGCGGAGCTCCGCCAGGGCGACATGTATTCGCTCCCCCTCGAGGCCGAGGCGGCCGACACGGTGATCATCCACCAGGTCCTGCATTACGCCCAGAACCCCGCAGCGGCAGTGGCGGAGGCCGCGCGGTTGCTGAGCCCCGGCGGGCGCCTCCTCATCGTCGACTTCGCCCCGCACGAGCGCGAGGAGCTGCGCACTGAGCGCGCCCATGTCCGCCTGGGCTTCCCCGACGAGGCGATGCTGCGGCACATGGAGGAAGCCGGCCTCGACGGCCGCGTCGTCGAGCATCTCGAGGGCGGCGAGCTGACCGTGACGATCTGGCTCGGCGTGAGGCCGGAGCAGCGGCTGAAGGTGGTGGCCTGAAGCGTCGGGGACGCGCTGGCCGGAACCATTCAAGCTGTACACGAGCGAGGCTATGTTCCCCGTCGAAGGCCGGGGTCCAGGCCCGGCGCTCGCCGGGGCCCTGCGCCAACTTTTCGAAAGCCTTCGGCTCCTGGACCCCGGCCTTCGCCGGGGAACAACCGTACCGGCATGGTCGAAACCGAGCCCTGCGTGCCCCGCACGCAGCAGCCATGCCGGGGGCATGGCGACCTGCTCACCCTCGCAATGACGCGGAAGGAAACCAGGCCGCTTGCCCAATCGCCGTTAACTTGACGGATATAAAGATATCTTTATATCCGCAAATATGAGCCCGGCCGCCGCCCTCCTCTGCGCCCGATGGACCCGCGAGGCGTCCGCGTGAGTCCGCTCGCCACCGCTTTGTCGCAGCCGGGCCGCCCGCTCTTCGAGAGCGCCGCCGGGGATATCGCGGTCAGCTTCGAATTCTTTCCGCCGAAGACCGAGAAGATGGAGCAGGTGCTCTGGGAGAGCGTGAAGACGCTGGAGCCGCTGGGGCCGCGCTTCGTCTCGGTGACCTATGGCGCGGGCGGATCGACGCGGGAGCGGACGCACGCGACCGTGGTGCGCATCCAGCGGGAGACCAGCCTCCATGCCGCCGCGCACCTGACCTGCGTCGAGGCGAGCCGGGGGGAGATCGACGACGTCGCGCGCGCTTATTGGGATGCGGGGATCCGGCATATCGTCGCGCTTCGCGGGGATCCGCCCGAGGCGGGCAGGGCGTTCGCGCCGCACCCTGAGGGCTATGCCAATGCCGCCGAGCTGGTCGCGGGACTCAGGAAGGTGGCGCCGTTCGAGATTTCGGTGGCCGCCTATCCGGAATGCCATCCGGATTCGCCCGACGCGGTCCACGATCTCGACAATCTCAGGCGCAAGATCGACGCCGGCGCCGACCGCGCGATCAGCCAGTTCTTCTTCTCGCCCGATTGCTTCCTCAGGTTTCGCGACCAGGTCGCCGCCGCCGGCATCACCGCCGAGATGACGCCCGGCATCCTGCCCGTCTCCAACGTCGCCCAGACGCGCAAATTCGCGGCCATGTGCGGGGCGAGCATCCCGCCGTGGCTCGACCGGCTGTTCGAGGGACTGGACGATCTGCCCGCCGCCCGCCAGCTGGTCGCGGCCACCGTCGCCGCCGAGCTTTGCGCGCAGCTTTATGCGGGCGGGGTCAGGCAATTCCATTTCTACACGCTCAACCGGGCGGAGCTCAGCTACGCCATCTGCCACTTGCTCGGGCTGAGACCGAAGGCGCGGGACCGGGAGCAAGCGGCATGACCAAGCATCGTTCGTCCCGAGCGAGGTCGAGGGGCGCTGGCACTGAGTCATCACATACGCCCCTCGACTTCGCTCGGGACGAACGGAAATTGAGATTTCGGGACGAACGGAAGTTGAGATGAGCACGGCACAGCAGCTCAGGGCCGAGGCCGCCAGGCGCATCCTCGTCAAGGACGGCGCTTATGGCACGCAGGTGCAGGCGCGAAAGCTGGGCGAAGCCGATTATGCCGGCGGGCTCGGCCTGTCGCGCGACCAGAAGGGCAATAACGACCTCTTGAACCTGACCCGCCCGGACGTGGTGCGCGCGATCGCGCAGAGCTTCGCCGACGCGGGCGCCGACATCCTAGCCACCAACAGCTTCAACGCGACCCGGATCAGCCAGGCCGATTACGGCGCGGAAGCCCTGGTGCGCGAGATCAATATCGCGGCGGCCGGGATCATCCGCGAGGTCGCCGATGCGGCGAGCCAGGCGGACGGGCGGCAGCGCTGGATCGCGGGCGCGTTGGGGCCGACCAACAAGACCCTGTCGCTCTCGCCCAATGTCGAGGATCCCGGCTATCGCGAGGTCGATTTCGACACCGTCTCGGACGTCTATGTCGAGCAGATCGAGGCGCTGGCCGAGGGCGGCGTCGACTTCGTGCTGATCGAGACCGTGTTCGACACCTTGAACGCCAAGGCCGCGATCCACGCCGCCCGGCGCGTGGACCCGGACCTGCCGATCATGCTCTCGATGACGATCACCGATCTTTCGGGGCGCAACCTTTCGGGCCATTCGATCGAGAGCTTCTGGGCCTCGGTCCGCCACGCCCGGCCGCTGACCATCGGGCTCAACTGCTCGTTCGGCGCCGCCCAGCTGCGCGCGCACATCGCGGCCTTGTCGCCGCTCGCCGACACGCTCGTCATGGCCTATCCCAATGCCGGCCTGCCCAACGATCTTGGCGAGTATGACGAGGCCGCCGCCGATACCGCCGCGCAGGTGCGCGAATGGTGCGAGCAGGGGATCGTCAACATCGTCGGGGGGTGCTGCGGGACGACGCCCGAGCATATCGCGGCGATCCGCGACGTGGTGAAGGAATATGCCCCGCGCGTTATCCCGTCCGTGGAGCGGCGCACGCGGCTGGCGGGTATCGAGCCGATGATTCTAGCTGCCTGATTTATGAGCAACTCCGTTCGCCCTGAGCCTGTCGAGGGGCCTTCCTTTCTTGCTGATCAAGAAGAAGGGAGGGCTTCGACAAGCTCAGCCCGAACGGAGGTGGTGGCGCCCGCGGGCAGCGCCTTCGTCAATATCGGCGAGCGGACCAACGTTACCGGCTCGGCCCGGTTCAAGAAATTGGTCATGGCCGACGATTACACGGCCGCGGTCGAGGTCGCGCGGCAGCAGGTCGAGAACGGCGCGCAGATCATCGACGTCAACATGGACGAAGGCCTGCTGGACGCCGAGGCGGCGATGGTCACTTTCCTGAAGCTGATCGCCGCCGAACCCGACATCGCCCGCGTGCCGATCATGATCGATTCATCGAAATGGAGCGTGATCGAGGCGGGGCTCAAATGCGTGTCGGGCAAGCCGATCGTCAATTCGATCAGCATGAAGGAGGGCGCCGACGAATTCCTCGCCCATGCCCGGCTGGTCCGCGATTACGGCGCCGCGGTCGTGGTCATGGCGTTCGACGAGACCGGCCAGGCGGACACCAAGGAGCGCAAGGTCGAGATCTGCGCGCGCGCCTATGAGCTGCTCGTCGCCGAGGGCTTCCCGCCCGAGGATATCATCTTCGATCCCAACATCTTCGCGGTGGCGACGGGGATCGACGAGCATCGCCGCTACGCGCTCGACTTCATCGAGGCCTGCCGCGAGATCAAGAAGAACTGCCCGTACGTCCACATTTCGGGCGGGCTTTCGAACCTCAGCTTCTCGTTCCGCGGCAACGAGCCGGTGCGCCGCGCGATGCACTCGGTCTTCCTCTACCACGCCATTCCCGCCGGGCTCGACATGGCGATCGTCAATGCCGGCCAGTTGGACGTCTACGACACGATCGACCCGGAGCTCAGGGAAGCCTGCGAGGACGTGATCCTCGACCGTACGCCCAAGGCCGGCGGCGACGCCACCGAGCGGCTGGTGACGATCGCGGAGAAATATCTGGGCTCCGACCCGGTGCGCGAGAAGGCCGAGGCGGAATGGCGCGGCTGGACCGTGCAGAAAAGGCTCGAGCACGCGCTCGTCAAGGGCATCGACGCCTTCGTGGTCGAGGATACCGAGGAAGCGCGGCTCGTCACCGCCCGCCCGATCGAGGTGATCGAGGGCCCGCTGATGGACGGGATGAACGTGGTCGGCGACCTGTTCGGGTCGGGCAAGATGTTCCTGCCCCAGGTGGTGAAATCCGCCCGCGTGATGAAGAAGGCGGTCGCCCACCTGATCCCCTTTATCGAGGCGGAGAAGGAGAAATCGGGCGTCTCCACCGCCAAGGGCAGGATCGTGATGGCGACCGTGAAGGGCGACGTCCACGACATCGGCAAGAACATCGTCGGCGTCGTCCTGCAGTGCAACGGCTATGAGGTGATCGACCTCGGCGTGATGGTGCCCTGGGCGGACATCCTCAAGGCCGCCAACGAGAACAATGCCGACATGATCGGGCTGTCCGGCCTGATCACGCCCTCATTGGACGAGATGGTGACCGTCGCTACCGAGATGCAGCGCGGCAAGATGACGCTGCCGCTGCTGATCGGCGGCGCCACCACCAGCAAGGTCCACACCGCGCTGAGGATCGACCAGGCCTATGAGGGGCCGGTCATCCACGTCGTCGATGCCAGCCGCGCGGTCGGAGTCGCCTCTTCCCTGGTTTCGGACACGCAGCGCGAGCCGCTGATCGAGAAGACCCGCGCCGATTATCAGGAGATACGCGAGACCCGCGCAGGCCGCGGCCACAGCGCGCTCGCCACGCTCGAGGAAGCGCGCGCCAACGCCTTCCCCTGGGATCCCGAAGGCAAGGCGCCCGCCCCCCGCCGGCCCGGCATACACGGCTTTAACGACTGGCCGCTGCGCGAGCTGCGCGACGGCATCGACTGGACGCCGTTCTTCCGCGCCTGGGAGCTGGCCGGAAACTATCCCGCCATCCTCACCGACCCGGTCGTCGGCGAGAGCGCGTCGAGCCTGTTCGCCGATGCCCAGGCGATGCTGGACCGGGTCGTCGCCGAACATTGGCTGACGCTGCGCGGGACCGTGGGGCTGTGGCGCTGCAGGCGTGAGGTGGATGATGTTCTCGTCATGTGTCCCTGCGAAAGCAGGGACCCAGCTGTGCTCCTGCCTTCGCAGGAGCACAGGGAAGTTCGCCTGCCGATGCTCCGCCAGCAGGTGAAGAAACGCGAGGGCCGCGCCAATATGTGCCTCGCCGACTTCATCGACCCCGCGGGCGAGGACTGGATCGGCGGCTTCGCGGTCGCCGTCCACGGCATCGAGCCGCACCTCGCCCGCTTCAAGGCGGACAATGACGATTATTCGGACATCCTCCTGAAGGCGCTTGCCGACCGCCTCGCCGAGGCCTTCGCCGAGCGGCTGCACGGCCATGTCCGCGAGAGCGTCTGGGGCTATGCCGGGGTCGAGCATCTCACCAATGCCGAGCTGATCCGCGAAAGCTATGCGGGCATCCGCCCCGCGCCGGGCTATCCCGCCTGCCCCGACCACAGCCTGAAGCCGGTCCTGTTCGAGCTGCTGGTCGGCGAAGGCGCGAATGAGGGGCCCGCGGGCATCACCCTGACCGAAAGCTTCGCGATGCTGCCGGCCTCGGCCGTCTCGGGCTTCTATTTCGGCCATCGCGACAGCGAGTATTTCGGAGTCGCCCGCATCGGCCGCGACCAGCTCGAAGACTATGCCGCGCGGCGCGGCGTGCCGCTCGAGGAAGCGGAACGCTGGCTCAGGCCGAACCTGGACTGACTTCGCAATTACGGGGACACTATACTTAATTCAGCCCTCGGCAATTAAGTATAGTGTCCCCGTAACTCAACGGATCGCGGCCGCATCGAATTAAGTATAGTGTCCCCGGAACTCCCTCACTCCGGGCGTGCCGCTCGGTGGAGTGGAGCGCTGGCCGAGGCCGAATCTGGACTGACCTTCCGGCGGAATTGGGCTAGGGTCGCCGGCGCGAATGGAGAAGCGCAATGGCCAGGTTCCCGAGGATCGACAGTCCCTGCCCCTACAAGAGCCGGCTCGCCGAAATCATGGACGGCGACATGTGCCGCATGTGCGAGCGCCAGGTGTTCGACCTTAGCGACTGGAGCGACGGCGAGCGGGCGGCCTTCCTCGCGGGCTGCGCCGGCCAGGTCTGCGTGTCCTACCGGCTGCCGCTGCGCCCGGCGATCGCGGCGGCGGCGATGGCGGCGGCCGCCCTGGTGGCGCCGGGCGCCGCGGCCGCACAGGAGTCCGGCGGCGACATGGAGATGGTGCTCACCGTGGGCGGCATAAGCGATCCCCGCAATGCGCGCCTCGTCGAAGCCGACGCTTCGGCCGACGCCGCCATCCCCGAACTCCCGATCGCCTATGAAGACGAAGCGCCCGCGCCGGCGCAGGGCGATCTGCGCGGCCCCGCCGAATAGGGCGCCCAATCACGGGGACACTATACTTAATTCTAGACGCCTCGCGCGGCGACGCAACCTCGTCACATCGATTAAGTATAGCGTCCCCGTAACTCCTGCCGCATCGAATTAAGTATAGTGTCCCCGTAACAAATCTGCGGCCGCCGAATAAGGCTGACGGGCGGGGCATTTTCGGCTATAGGAGTCGCGAAAGGGGACGAGTCATGGCCTACTTCGCTTCCTACAAGCTCCCTCTGCTCGCGGCGGCCGCCCTGGTCGCGCCAACCGCCGCGGCGGCGCAGGACACCGGCACCCGCATCGTCGTCATCGGCGCGATGCAGGAGACCGCGGACACCGGCACGCGGATCATCGTGATCGGCGCCAGCAAGGACCGCTCCGAAGCCCGCGCCGAGGATCCCGCCGATCGCGCTCTGCCCACCCTGCCGGTCGTCTACGAGGATGACGCGGCGACCTCGCCCGCGGGCAAGGCCCCTGCCGCACCGGCCCCGGCCGGCCGCTAGGTCCGGGGACAGTTACTCGTAGGCGATTATGCACTTGAAAGACCACATGTGAAGCGATAGTTTCCGCTGCCTAAGGGGCGGGGGAACATGACAAAGTTCGAGACATTCAAACTGTCCGAATTGCGGCTCGACGAAAAGAACTATCGTACCGGCCCGGTGAGCGGCCCGCGTGAGGCTATTCAGGCCATCATCGCAGACCAGAAACAAAAGCTGGTCAACCTCGCCAAAGACATTTTGGAGATGGGCGGCATTAGCCCCGGCGAGCCGCTTTGGGTTTATCGTGACGCCTCGAATGGCACCTACGTCGTTGTTGAGGGCAATCGGCGCGTCACGGCGCTGAAGCTGATGGAGAATCCGTTGCTGGCCGACGGCACGACGGTCGAGCGAGAGTTTCGGGCGCTTGCTATCAAATTCGCCGCGCATCCCATTCGAGAGGTCACGGCTGCCGTATTTTCCTCGTACGAGGCCGCTGCGCCGTGGCGGCGTCGGCGTCACCTGTCGTCCGGGTCCGGCGTCGGCCTTGAGGGCTGGAAAACGCTGGCGAAGGCGCGAGCTGATAGGGACCATGGCGAGAAGGCCCGGCGCGTGCTTTCGGTCGTCGAGTTTCTTCAGGACGATTCCGACGAATGGCAGCGGGTCGAGATTTCCCTCGACCCTAGATGGACGACCGTTGAGCGCGTTCTGAATGCCAGGCCGATGAAGGCTGCCTTGGGTGTCGATATAGACACGGCGAGCGGCGCGGTGTCGTTTGAGAACGGCGACATTGAGGCGGGCAAGAGGCTGTTGCGGGCCATTCTCAGTACAATGGCAGCGCCCGGTTTCGAGTTTGCGGACGTGGAGAAATTCGAGGATCGGGGAGCGTTCCTCAACAGGTTCGTCGGAATGTCGGTTAAGGCGAAACCGGCTCCGCCAGCAGGTCCCGCTCCGCCCTCACCTAGGTCGGGAACACCGCCACCCCCTCCACCGCCGCCGCCATCGGGCTCTAAGCCCAAGCGCAAGCCAGACATCGGTAAGAGGGACACCTTGGCCCCCGGCAAAGGCGCGCGTGTCTTTGCCGTGAGCGGAGTCAGGCTGAACGGCATCTACAATGAATGCCGGAAGCTGAAGGTGAAGAATAATGAGAACGCGGGCGCCCTGCTTTTGCGCGTCTTCATCGAGCTGAGCAGCGAAGCCCTGCTCGCGGAAAAGAACGTATCGCTTCCCTCGAGGTTTACGAAGGCCGGCAAATTGAAGTGGGACGACATAGGGATTCCGTTGGCCGCCAAAATCCAGATCGTGATCGACCTTTTGGATCCGACGAAAACGGACAAAACCTATCAGCCGATGCGCCTTGCGCTCGACGCCCAGAGCCACGGCCCTGCATCGATCAACACGCTTCACGGCTATTTCCACAATCGCCAGCTCACGCCACACGCTAGTGACGTGATGAAGGCGTGGGACATTTGGGAGCCCTATTTGAGCGCGCTTCATGCAGCTCGATAATTTGCTGGCCATCAGCATTTTCGGGGGATAAATGGCTATGTTCGATAGCCCACTTCGATACCCCGGCGGCAAGGGCCGACTAGCTCAACACGTTATCGACCTGATCGAGATGAACGATCTAGGGGGAGGTCACTATGCCGAGGCCTATGCGGGTGGCGCGGGCATCGCAATTCGGCTGCTTTACCTAGAATATGTTTCGAGGGTGCACCTGAATGATGTGGACCCGGCGGTATACTCATTTTGGAAGTCGGTGCTCGATCACACCGACGATTTGGCGAAGCTGGTGAGAGACACGCCGCTGACATTGGACGAGCGCCTGCGCCAGAAAGCGGTCTACAGAGACCCGGACGCTGGACTCCTCGCTCTAGGTTTCGCGGCCTTCTATCTTAACCGCACAAACCGCTCCGGGATCATCCACGGCGGCGTCATCGGTGGCAACAAGCAGGCGGGCGCATACAGGATAGACGCTCGCTTCAATCGACCGGAATTGGTGCGCCGGATCGAGAAGGTGGGGAGCTATGCGCCTCGGATCAGCCTTCAAAATAAGGACGCGGCCGATTTCATCGGCACGGACCTGAAATTTGCTCCCAAGAAGACGCTAATCTACTTGGACCCTCCGTATTACGCGAACGGCCACCGTCTCTATCGCAACACCTATAAGCACGATGATCACGCCAAGATCGCTGGCCTGGTAGACAATATCGGCCAGAGCTGGATCGTGTCCTACGACAACGTGAAGCCGATCCAGGACCTCTACTCCCGGTACCGGCAACAGTCCTTCGGCCTTCGATATACCGCCCACCGCCGGTATGACGGCGTCGAGGTTATGGTGTATTGCGATGGGCTGAACATCCCTGACGAGGTACGGCCATTCCGAGGCATGGCCGCATAGCGAGGCACAGCATGGCGAAGGAAACCGAGGACGACACTCTGCCAGAGGAAGAAATCGCTCGCCGTCGCGACGAGGTGGTCAGGCGGATGCTGGCCACCCCGCCAAAGCCGAAAGCGCCCAAGCGCATAAAGCGCGGTGAGACTATCTTGAGGTAATGAGCAGGGACATCACCCAAGGGGCCGGAACCCCTACCCATGAAGGGACTCCGAAAGGCGGCGAGACGAGTTCTGATGCGCGAAACCGGCTACTGGTCGATCTGTCGATACAGGAACAGGGCTGGTATTGGTCGCGTTTCACGGCCTTTTCAGCGATGCATGCCGCCTTATTCGTCCTTCTCTCGGTGGGCGATTCGAGCGAGTCTACGGGCCGAGCCAACGGTCTAATAGCTGGAGCTGGCCTAGTTCTGTCGCTCGCTTGGATGTACATTCAAGCCATCAGCTTGTGGTATGTGAAGAGGTATAAGCGGGCCTTCCGCGCACTCCTACACGATGCTGGCCTAGGCTCCAAACGGCCAAAGTACTTCCCGGTGTCATCCACTGAAGTCGGCGCCGGGGTGGCGGCCTCAGTCGGCCTCCTTTGGGTGCTACTGATAGCCCAAATGTACTGGCGATAGCGGACAAAAATAGGGGCCGTCGAAGCGACCCCCGTGCAGATTTCCTAGGGCTGACTTCGCCAGCGGTGATTTCTCGGCTTTCGCCCGCCAGCGCTTTTAGTGTGCGGTGTTTCCGTGAGGTCGCGTGTAGGTCAGGCGCTTGCCGACGGTGCCCTGCACGGCGATGACGGCCCGCTGCGCGTCGCTAACGCCGAGCGCGTCGCGGTTTGAGTACCGGAAATCGAACTCGCGAAGATAGCGGTGCAGGTGCTGTTCGCCGCAGTGCTGATAGATACCCTTCATGCCGCGCTTGAAGATGCTGAAATAGCCTTCCACGGTGTTACTGTGGATCGTGCGGTCGTTGAAGTCGACATACTGATCCGCGCTGTGGCGGGTGGTGCCATGGTCCGCGAAATGGGCTTTGACGTGCCGGTAGCCGTAATGCTCGTCGGTCATGACGCGCGCTTCGCGAGCGACGTTGGCGAGAACGATCGGCATGAGAGTTTCGGCGTTCACGGCGTCGATAACCATGGTGCGGGCGCGACCGCTGTCGCGATCCACAAGCGCAAGAACCTTCATCTTATGGTGGAAGGCGCGCTTCGCCTTCGGAACGCCTTTGAGGCGACCGATGAAAGTCTCGTCAACCTCCACCGCGCCACCGCCCGAACCGAACGGCGTGAGATCGTCAGACCGCATAGCTTCGCGGATGCGATGGGCCATGAACCAACCGGTGCGATAGGAGCCGAAGCCGAGCATCCGGAAAAGCTGATGGGCGCTGATGCCCTTCTTGCTCGATACCATGAGATGGGTGGCCAGCAGCCATTTGTGCAGCGGGATATGCGAGCGCTCGTACACCGTCCCCATCGTCGCGGTGAACGGCTTGCGGCAATCGCGGCATTTGTAGAGGCCGGGACGCGTGGTCTTGCCCTGCATCAGCACCGAATTATCGATGGTGCCACAGTGCGGACACACGCGCCCATCCGGCCAACGGATGGCCTCGAAATGGGCGCGGGCGGCTTCCTCATTGTTGAAGATCGGATCGGTTAGGTTAGTCATGCACCCTGACTACCACTCTGGCGTGGTATGTCAAGTGCATAATCGCCTACTCGTAACTGTCCCCATTCACCTCACATTCCTCATGAGCGGAGACAGTTGCGAGCAACTGTCCCCCACATCTCCTGCCCCCTTCATCTCGGCCGGGCCCTGATCTCGGCGATCTCCTCCCAGCGCAGCAGGCTGGCCAGCTGACTCGCGGCCATGATCGAGCGCGTATCGCCGTCGCCGATGGTGAGCGCGACATGGCTCGAATCGAAGGTATCGAGCGCGAGATCGAAGCTCTTCCAGCGCCCGTCGACATAGGCAAGCACCCAGGAGTGCGGCATGAAGACGTTGCTGACCCCGTGATAGCGAAGCCGGGAATAGACGACGCCGCTGACCACCTTGGTCGGGATCCCGGCCGCCCGGCCCAATGCGGCGAGCAGCACCGCGGCCTCGGTACAGTCGCCGGACCGGTTCAACAGCGTCTCCAGCGCCGAGAAATGGCCCGTAAAGTCGATGTCCAGGAGATAGGGCCGCGCGCGCTCGAGCAGCATCTCCATCTTGCGGGCTTCGTTGACCGGCAACCTCCTGATCGGCGCGGCGATGGCGCGCAGGCGCGGATCGTCGCTCTGCATCCACAAGGTCGGCCGCAGCGCGTCGGCCAGCGCCGCCGGATCGGTGGCGAGGCCCGGCCCGCATAAGCGGCAGATGTCGACGATCGTCTCGCCCGGCCGCGCCGTCACCCGCTGCTCACCGGTCTGGGGCAGCGGGAATTCGATCCCGTCCCTGAAGGTGAGACGGTAGCGGATATGCCCGCGCACCGCATCGTCGGACATGCGGAAGGGCGAGCGCATCATCGCGCTGCGCAGCAGCGAATAGGGCCGGTGCGGCCTGAGCGCGGTCTCGCGGTCGGCGAGGCGCGTGGCGATGCTGGTGCCGAACATCGGCTGGGCGATCTCGATCAGGCGGCGGTCGCGGTCGAGCAGGAGCCGGGCCACGGCGCGCAGCTCGGCGCCCTCGTAGCGCTTGCGCAACGCCTTGATCCGCCCCTGCGCATCGGCCGCCGCGCCGGGCAGCGCCTCGATGGTGACGCGCTCCACGACCTGCGCGCCGATGTTGAAGTTCTGGAATTCCAGCCGCGGCGCCGCAGCCGGATCCCAGGCCGCGAGCAGCCCTTCGCCGCCGTCGAAGCGGACGCCCGCCGGCAGCGCGAGCCGCATCGTTCGCCGCTCGCCCGACGCGTGGCGGACGATCTCGGCGATGTCGGCGCCGATCCTCGCCTCGATCCGCGACCAGGCCGAGCCCGTCTGCACGGAGGCATTGATCGAGACAGGCCGGCCATTGACGTCCAGCCGGGTCACCGTCCGCTCGACGATGCGCCGCGTCGGAGCGGCGCCCTCCTGCAGCCTGATCTCGCTGGAATCGACGAGCTCGCGCCCGTCCCGCCATGCCACGGACTCGCGCGAGGCATGGCCCAGCACGTCGCCATTTTCGGCGACGATCGTGTACCAGATTGCATTGGGCCCGACCGGCTGCGCAGCGGCGGGCGTCGCGAGCAGAAGCAGCAAGATCCACAAGAAACGCATCGCACCCCGCCCCTACCCGTCATTCCAGCGAAAGCTGGAATCTCCTTGCCTTATCAAGTGCCGGAAAAGGAAGTGAGATTCCAGCTTTCGCTGGAATGACGCGGAGTGGGAAGCATTTGCACCCCGCGCCGTCCCATAAAGGGCCACGCCCCATGTTAACCCCGTTCCCGGCTCGACAGCGGCGCCGCGGCGGCCCAGTCCGCCGCCATGAACCGCACCTTCTGCATCATGCTCGCTTTGGCCTGCATCCTCGTCCTCGCCGCGCCGCCGCTGCCCGCCCAGACCGGCGCGGCGCCCTTCACCGTCCAGGAGAGCGGCGAGACCTACAATGATCTCGCGCAAGCGGTCGCCGCGATCGGCGGCGGCAACGGCACCATCCTGATCGCGCCCGGCACCTACCGGATGTGCGCGGTGCAGAATGAAGGCCGCATCGCCTATGTCGCGCGCGAGCCGGGCAGCGTCGTCTTCGACGGCGTCGCCTGCGAGGGCAAGGCGGCGCTCGTGCTCGGCGGCGCCTCCGCGCGGGTCGAGGGGCTCACCTTCCAGAACGTCCGCGTGGAAGACGGCAACGGCGCCGGCATCCGCCTCGAATCGGGCGAGCTTCTGGTCCGCGAATCGCTGTTCCGCGACGGCGAGAACGGCATCCTCGTCGCCAACGACAATCGCGGCACGGTCCGCATCGACCAGTCGACTTTCTCGGGGCTCGGCGGCTGCCCGGAGGATGGCGGCTGCTCCCACTCCATCTACAATAGCGGCACCGGCCCGCTGATCGTCACCCGCAGCCGCTTCGAGCGCGGCACCGGCGGCCATTATGTGAAGAGCCGGGGCGAGCGCATCGAGGTCAGCGATTCGAGCTTCGACGACAGCGCCGGGACCGCCACCAACTACATGATCGACCTTTCCAACGGCGCCACCGGCTCGATCGCCCGCAACAGCTTCGTCCAGGGGGCGAACAAGGAGAATTACAGCGCCTTCATCATGGTCGCCCCAGAAGGCACCGAGCACAGCTCGGCCGGGCTCGCCATCACCGACAACGAAGCCGGGCTGGTCCCGGGCCTGACCCGCCGCACCTCGTTCGTCGCGGACGAAAGCGGCCAGCCGATCACCATCGAGAACAACCGCCTCGACCCCCAGATCGCCCGCTTCGAGCGGCGGTAGTTTGTCTCTACCATTAGACCTCTAATCCCTCCCCCTCGAGGGATTGTCGCCTTCCAAGCGAAGGCGGAGCCGACTAGGCTGCGGCCGGTGACCGCCCCGCTCGAAGACTTTCGCACCCTCATCGCCGCCGATCCCGCGCTTCAGGCGGAGCTGGCGGCGTGCGGGACGCCGGAGGCCTTCGTGGAGGCCGCCCTCGCCATTGCCCGCCGCCACGGCATCGCGCTCGGGACCGGGGATCTGGCCCCGCTCGCCGCGCCCGACCCGATCGGCGCGATCCCGCTGCAGACTCCGCCGCTCCGGCGCACCGCCTGGCCGCCGCCGGGCTGGCTGCCCTATCGCCTTGACCGCGAGCCCGACGGGTCTCCGGCCGTCGATTGGGCGGATTTCGGCGGCGTCGCGCTTGACGGGCGCTTCTACGCGGAGGCGGTGCGCGAGGCGCTCGCCCGGCCGTTCAACCGGCTGCTGCGCTGCCGCACCGGCCTGGAGGATTTCCTGCGCGGGCCGCCCGAGGGGCTGCGCGCCCCGGACGGCTTCATCTTCCACATGTCGCGCTGCGGCTCGACCCTGGTCGCGCGCATGCTCGGCGCCTTGCCCGGCGCCGTCGTCGTTTCCGAAGCCGAGCCGATCGACGCGATGCTGCGGATCATCCTGGGGCCCGCCCTCCCGGACGACGCCCGGGTCGCCGCGCTGCGGGCGATGGTCGGCGCGCTCGGGCGGCGGTCGTCCAGCCGCTGGTTCGTGAAGCTCACCGCCTGGCCGGCGCTTGCCCTGCCGCTGTTCCGCCGCGCCTTTCCCGGCGTGCCCTGGCTGTTTCTCCACCGCGACCCGGCCGAGGTGCTCGCGTCGCAAATCGCCACGCGCGCGCCGGAACTGGCCCCCGCCTTCATGCCGTCCAGCCTCTGGGGCATCGAAGACGGCGGCGCGATGCCGGACGAGGTCTATTGCGCGATGGCGCTGGCGCGGGTCTGCGAGGCGGCGCTGGCCGCCGATGGCGGCCTCTTCGTCGATCATGAAGCGCTGCCGGAGGCGTTCTTCGCTGCGATCCTCCCGCATTTCGGCATCGACCCGGACGAGGCCGCGCGCCGGGCGATGGACGAGATCGCGCGCTGGCACGCCAAGCGTCCGGACACGCTCTACCGTCCCGGCGCCGCCGCGATCGCCCCCGCCGTGCGCGCCGCCGCCGACGCCCATCTCGCCGAAGCGCATGCCCGGCTGAAGGCGGTGCACGGTCCGCAAAGCCTGCTATAGCCGCCCGCTGATGCGCCGCCTCCTGCCCCTTTTGCTAGCGTTTCTGGCGCTGCTGACGCCCGGCGGCCCCGCCCCCGCGCAGCTCGCGCGGCCGGCCGGCGGCAATCATATGAACGTCAGCCTGGTCGCGGAAACCGCGGCGGTTGCTCCCGGATCGACGGTCACCCTCGCCTTCGTGATGCGGCCGCAGCCCGGCTGGCACGGCTATTGGCGCAACCCTGGCGACGCCGGCGCCGCGCCCCGCATCCAGTGGCGGCTGCCCGAAGGCTGGGCCGCCGATCCGCTCCAATTTCCGGTGCCGCACCGGCTGATCGCCTCGGGCGTGATGAACTATGTGTTCGAGAGCGACCACGCCTTGCTGGCCGCGGTCCGAGTCCCCGCCGATGCCGAGCCCGGCGTGGCCTTCCCGATCGACGCGCGCATCGACTATCTGGTCTGCACGCTCGAATTGTGCGTGCCCGAAACCGCCAACGTCTCGGTCGAGCTTCGCACCGGCGCCCCCGGCGCGCGCAACCCGGCCTTCGACGGCTACCGCCGGGTGCTGCCCCGGCCGATGGCGCAGGCGGCGCGGTTCGAAGTGACCGGCGGCAGGCTCCGCCTCGCCATTCCGCTCAGCCCGGGCACGGCGATCGACGATCCCTATTTCTTCCCCGCCACCGCCGACGCGCTCCGCTACGGCGAGCCCGAAGCGATCTCGCGCAGCGGCGACCTGCTCATCGTCGAAGGCGCCGCCGGCCGCCGCGCGGGCGCGCTGCAGGCGATCGAGGGCGTGCTCCAGCTGCGGCCCGGAATCGGCCTGTCGCTGACCGCGCGGCCCGGTGCGGTCCCGGCCGCCGGCACCCCGGTGGCGACGCGCGGCGAGCCGGCCGCGGAAAGCCAGGGCTTCCTCCTTGCCCTGCTGGGCGCGCTGCTCGGCGGGCTGATCCTCAACATCATGCCCTGCGTCTTTCCCATACTCAGCCTCAAGGCGCTCAATCTCGCCCGCGCCGGCGAGACCGCGGCCGGGGCGCGGCGCGAGGCGCTCGCCTACAGTGCCGGTGTGATCGCCACCTGCCTCGCTCTGGGCGGGCTGCTGCTCGCGCTCAAGGCCGGCGGGGCAGTGGCGGGCTGGGCCTTCCAGCTCCAGGACCCGAAGGTGATCCTGCTGCTGCTCCTGCTCGTCACCGCCATCTCGCTCAATCTCGCCGGCCTGTTCCGCCTCCCCATGCTGACCGGGGGCGGCAAGCTCGCGGCGCGCGGCGGCCTGGCAGGCGCCTTCTTCACCGGAGCGCTCGCCGCCTTCATCGCGACGCCCTGCACCGGGCCGTTCATGGGCGCGGCCCTGGGCGCGACGCTCCTTCTGTCTCCCGCCGGCTCGCTTGCTCTGTTCGTCGGACTCGGGCTCGGAATGGCGCTGCCCTTCCTCGCTTTGGGCTTCATTCCCGCCTTGCGCCGCCGCCTGCCCAAGCCCGGCAAGTGGATGGAGACTTTTCAGCGCATCCTCGCCGTGCCGATGTTCCTGACCGCGCTCGCGCTGGCCTGGATCCTGGGCCGTCAGACCGGGGTCGACGGCATGATCCTGGGCCTTGCCGGGGCGCTGCTGCTCGGCCTCGCTTTGTGGTGGGTGGGACGCGGCGGGCGCTGGTTCGCCTGGGCCCTGATCCTCGCCGCGGCGGCGCCGATCCTCCTGGTCCGGGCCACGCCCGCCGACCAGCGGCCGGTCGAAAGCCCGCTCCCCGCCGAGCGGTTCAGCGAGGGCCGCCTCGCCCAATATCGCGCGGCGAACAGGCCGGTCTTCCTCTATTTCACCGCCGACTGGTGCCTCAACTGCAAGGTCAACGAGCGCGGCGCGCTCGCCTCGAGCGAGGTCGCGGACCATTTCCGCGCGCGAAACATCAAGGTGATGGTCGGCGACTGGACCGTGGGTGACCCCGAAATCGGCCGCTTCCTCGAGCGCCACGGCCGGCTGGGCGTGCCGCTCTACCTCTATTACGCCCCCGGCCGGCCGGCCCAGGTGCTGCCGCAGATACTGACCGTGGGGGGGCTGACGGGGCTGGGCGCCTGAGCGAAACCCCGTCATTCCAGCGAAAGCTGGAATCTCTTTGCCTTTACGGCGGCCGGAACAGAAAAGTGAGATTCCAGCTTTCGCTGGAATGACGACCTCGCGGCGCTACGGCCGCTGCCACACCTTCTGCCCGGCGACGTAGGTTTCCAGCACCTGCGTCTCGCCGATCCGGCGCTGGTCGTGGATCTGGAAGATGTCGCGGTCGATGAAGATGAAATCGGCCATCCGCCCCGGCTCCAGCGTGCCGAGCCGGTCCTCGGCGAAGCCGGCGAAGGCCGCGCCCCGGGTGAAGGCGGCGAAGGCCTGCTCCATCGAAAGGCGCTGCTGGGGAAGCCAGCCGCCGGGCGGCTGCCCCTGCGCGTCCTCGCGGCTCACCGCGGCGGCGAGGCCCGGGAAGGGATTGGGGCTTTCGACCGGAAAGTCCGAGCCGAACGCGAGCGGCGCGCGGTTGTCGAGCATGGTCCGCCAGGCATAGGCGCCCTGCAGCCGCTCGATCCCCATCCGCGCCTCCGCCATCAGCCGGTCGCTCGTCTGGTGGGTCGGCTGCATCGAGGCGATGATCGAGTTGCGGCCGAAGCGCGGCAGATCGGCGGGATCGACGACCTGGGCGTGCTCGATCCGCCAGCGCCGGTCGCCCGAATAGGTCAGGGCCAGCTCCTCGATCGCGCCGAGCAATTGGGCATTGGCCTCGTCGCCGATCGCGTGGACGGCGACCTGGAAATTGTCCATCGCCGCGCGGCTCATCATGTTCTTGAGCTCGGTGTCGTTGACCAGAGGCAGGCCGCGCTGGCCGGGCGCGTCGCGGTAGGGCGCCTTCAGCCAGGCGCCGCGCGAGCCCAGGGCGCCGTCGAAATAGAGCTTCACGCCGACCATCCGAAGGCGCCCGTCATAGAGCCAGGGGGTCGGCCCCGTCCCCGCCACGGCGAGCATATTCTCGATCCCGGAGGCGTAGGAAAGGATGCGGATCCTGAGGCGTCCGGCGTCGCCGGCGCGGCGCATCACCGCCCAATCCTGCGCGCTCGTCCCCATGTCGGCGACGCTGGTGACGCCGACGGAGAGCAGTATTTCCTGAGCCCGGGCCAGCGCCTGTTCGCGCTGGCTCGGCACCGGCGGCGGCACCGCGGCTTCCACCAGCCGCATCGCCGCGTCGACGAAGATGCCCGAGGGGTTGCGCCCGGTTCGCTCGATCCGCCCGCCCGCCGGCGCCTGGCTGGCGGCGGTGACTCCCGCCTCGCGCATCGCCAGGCTGTTCGCCCAGCCCGCATGGCCGTCGACGCGCCTGAGCCAGACCGGCCGGTTGGCGACGGCGGCGTCGAGATCGGCGGCGGTGGGGAAGCGTCCCAGCCCCCAGCGCTCCTGGTTCCAGCCGCGCCCGACGATCCAGCGCGGGCTGGGGTTGGCGGCGGCATAAGCGCGGATCCGCTCCTGCGCCTCGGCGAGGCTGTTGGTGTCGGAAAGGTCGATGAGCAGAGCGCCCATGCCGAGCCCCATGACATGGCCGTGAGCGTCGATCAGGCCGGGGATGAGCGTGCGCCCGCGGCCGTCGATCTGGAAGCGGGCGCGGGGCCGGCGGTCGCCGGGCTCGAACAATTGGCGCACCTTGCCGTCGTCGCCGATCCACATCGCGTTGAAGCGGAACAGCCGCCCGTCCTCGCGCATCGTATAGCCGTTGACGTTCTCGACCAGCAGATCGGCCAAGGCGGGAGTCGCGCCGAGCAGCAAGGCGGCGAGGAAGAGGAGGATGCGTTTCATGCCCCCCGCGATAAGGCCAGTTCGCGCGCCGCGCCAGATGGTCTCGATGGCGCGCCACTAGCCTGGCGATGGTTGACATGCGCGCGCCCGTGATGCGCTCGGCCGGCGCCTCGATGTCGGCCAGGTTGATGTCTGCTAACGACCCCTTGCGGGCATTGGGTGGATGTCCGCTTTGCGCCCTTTCCCTCCATTGCGGACCGGCATATCGGTAATATCCCAATTCAATCATCGTCGACTCGACGGCATGCCCGACGCTAACGAGCCGGGCGGTTTCCCGCCCGGCTCGAAGCCCCGCAGAATTGAATCTCGGCTGCCAGGACCGATTAACCGGGAATGAAGTGGGATAGAATCGGGTAGTTCTACGCTAGCCTGTGAGGGCGGACGATAGCGAGCCGCCGCTCACGAGCTGTAGCGCGGGCGGCATTCAGGCGGCGCCAAGCACGATGCCGACCAGTTCGACCGCGTTTCGGGCGTTGAGCTTGCGCATGATGTTGGTGCGATGGAACTCGGCCGTGCGCGGGCTGATCCCCAGCGCGCGGGCGGCTTCTTTATTCGACGCCCCCCTGACGATCTCGGCAAGCATTGAGCGCTCGCGCGGGGTGAGCAAGTCGTGGCCCGGGAACGGATGCGACCGGATGTCTGCCCGGTCTTCGGGCGGGCGGGTCTCGCGCCTTGCCAGAGCGTGCCCAGATGCTTCGAGAAGCTCCCATATTCCTCTCCGCCGCGCCACCGCGACGTCGTGCGTCCGGGCCACGTCGAGCAGATCGAGGGCGCGCGCGGAGCCCAGCGGATAGGTACACAGGGTGATCAAGCGGGCGCCGGCAAACGAGCGGTCGAGAAACTCCTCATATTCGAGGAAGCGGTCCCACAGATCGGTCTGCGTCCAGAAGGCGTTGCCGCTGACGCGCAGCCCGGCAAAGCCCCGCGCCAGCGCCTCGTCCAACTTCGCGAGCCAGCCATCGATGACGCGCTGGGGATCGAACTCGTCGCCCTGCAGATACCATTTGTAGCCGGGGACCAATTCGATCGCACCCGCCGCCAGATAGGCGTCGAAGCCGGCGATCCGGTCCCGCAATCCGGCCTTCGCCCGATCGCAATCGACCGGGTCTGACAAAGCCCAGATGCAAGATTCGTGATCCGCGAGCCCGGCACCGAAATAGTCGCCGTGCGCGGCGAGGAGGTCCTCCGGCGTCTCGTAGAACATGCAGACATGCGCGCTCCAGGGGACCACGCCGATGGGGGGAATGCCGGTGCGGCGCAAATTGGGATCGCTACCGGCCTTTGCTTCGTCCGCTATGGCCATGGCGGAGGCCTCCTGGTCGCAGCCGATCATGCCATGGGCTGTGAGGCGGACGGACCATGGATCCGGAATGCCGGGCGGGGGGCAATTCCCCGTATTCGCCCTAGGCTCGTCCCGCGTTGGATTATGGCATTCATCCGCCGCACGATCAACCTGAACGCGGGATTCGCGTTCGCATCGGGAGGCGCCGGCTCGCATGGGTATCAGCAGGACAGTGGCCATTGTCGACGACGACGACGCGGTGAGGCATTCTGCCTCACTGCTGATCGAGCGCGCAGGGCATCGGGTTCTGACCTTCGCGAGCGGAGACGCCTTTCTCGCCGCACGGCTGCCGGACCATCTGGATTGCGTCATTCTCGACATGCAGATGCCGGGCCGGAGCGGTCTCGACGTGCTAAGCGTTCTGGCTGGGCGCGACAATGCGCCGTCGGTCCTGGTGCTCACCGGCCATGGCGACATCACGCTTGCCGTGGAGGCGATGAGACTCGGGGCGGCCGATTTTCTTGAAAAGCCTTGCGTGCCGGCGGCGCTGCTGGCGGCGATCGACAGCGCCAGTGAATTGCGGGCCCATTCGTGGATCTCCGACGAGGCCAATCGGGAGACAGCGGCGCGATTGGGGTCCCTGTCCGAGCGCCAGCGGCAGGTGCTTCGCGGCATCCTCAAGGGCCAGCCCAACAAGGTCATCGCCTGGGAGCTCGGCCTCAGCGTCCGCACGGTGGAATCCTATCGCGCCCAGCTGCTGATTAAGCTCGGCGCGCGCAGCACCGCCGACGCGGTCCGGATCGCACTAGCCGGGGGTCTCGATGCGGACGACATCCGAGCCTAACCGCTCAAGCCTCCTGCCGCGCCGACCTCTTCTCTGGCCGGGCCTGGCTTCACCCCGCGGCCCGCGCGGCCCCCGCCCTTGCCCTTGCGAATCCAATAGCCATGGCTACTCTCTGGTGAGAAGCGCATTGTTGGAAGCTTTCCCTTGTAGATCCGGCCGCCGCTGAAATTTCAAACGGACCCACTACCGGCGAATGTCCGCAAACGACCCTTGGCGAACGTCGGCCGGCGTTCGCAGGCGATGAACATCGTCCTCGTCACCGACCAGCGGGTAGAGTTCATGGTCCTCGACGTGGATCCGGTGCTGGAGTTGGGAGAGGATTGCTAATGTCTCCTTGCGGAAGCCTAGCCAGTCGGCTGCAATGCAAACGGTGGTCCACTGGCGACAATAGTCACGGAAGGCCGAGCTGAAAGCTACAGCTTCGGCACCCAGGCGCTTGGCCAAGGCGCAAACTTCGGGTCGCTCGCTCGCGAGCAGTCGGGGATAAAGGACCCAATCCTCCCGTTTTAGGTGCACGGTGAGCGCCTTTCTAAGCTCCGCCCGGACTCGGAAAAGCGCCAGCTGGTTGGCTGGCATCGACTGGCTTGCCATCGCCGTCAGTTCGCGCGCCATCGATGCGATGCGCGTGTGCTCAAAGCGCAGTAGGCTCATGCCGTCCATCTCGTACCTCAGAATTCTATCCGATAAGGCGGATCAAGGCTTGGTCCTAGGGAGCCGACATGAAGAGGGGATGGAGACGGGCACCGTTACAATACGTGCAAGGCCGGGGGAGCCCCAATCGGTACGCCCGGGCCTGAAGCCTTGTCCGCTTTCGACCCAAAGCGGACCTTCGCGGAGCGCGTGTGTGCAAGAGGTGCGATCGCCCGCCGGCGACTGTCCCGGCAACTGCCACCATTAGCAGTTCGGACCTGTGCGTCCCGGCGTGGCACGGAGCCCGAGCGGGCCCCCGGTTCAGCGCAACCGCCCTTCCCAAGAACGCCCGCGCCGAGCATAAAGACCGCGGCAATCATGCCGTCCGGTGGAGTCGAATTGAGCGCACCCTTCCGCTTTCCGCGTTTCTTCGTGACGACCCCCTCGCCTTGCCCCTACATCAA
Source organism: Allosphingosinicella sp. (assembly GCA_035629975.1). Taxonomy (GTDB): domain Bacteria; phylum Pseudomonadota; class Alphaproteobacteria; order Sphingomonadales; family Sphingomonadaceae; genus Allosphingosinicella. The sequence continues at coordinate 80,628 of DASQLN010000013.1, forward strand.
GGGCAAGACCGAGCGGAAGGTCTTCACCGAGCTCTCCGGCGCGCATGCCGGCGAGCTCAACGACGCGCTCGGCCGGATCGGCTTCAGGCGCAGCCAGAACGTCGCCTACCGCCCCTCCTGCCTCGATTGCTCGGCCTGCATCTCGGTCCGCGTCGTCGCCCAGGAATTCCGGCCCAATGCCACCCAGCGCCGCGTGCTCAAGCGCAACGCCGACCTCGAGGTCACCGCCTGCAAGGCCTGGGCGACCGAGGAGCAATATGAGCTGCTGCGCCGCTATCTGCGCGCCCGCCACCCCGACGGCGGCATGGTCGAGATGGACGAGCATGATTTCTCCGACATGGTCGAGCAGAGCCCGGTCAAGACCTATATCGTCGAATATCGCGAGCCCGCGGTGGACGGCGTCCCCGGCCGCCTGGTCGGCGCCTGCCTGACCGACCAGCAGGCCGACGGCCTCTCGATGATCTACAGCTTCTTCGAGCCCGACGAGGCCGGCCGCGCCGGGCTCGGCACCTACATCATCCTCGACCATATCGTCCGGGCGGGCCGCGCCGGGCTCCCGTATGTCTATCTCGGCTATTGGGTCGAGGAGGCCAAGCGCATGGCCTACAAGTCCCGCTTCCGCCCGATCGAGCGGCTCGGCCCCGGCGGCTGGCGCCGCTTCGACCCGGAGCAGCGGGAGCTGCCGCTGGTCTGAAGCGCCCTTCAGGCCTGATAATCCTATCGTATTTACCGCAATTGGAGTCTTGCCGCTGTCACGGCGGCCTGACATCAAGGGTTTATTAACCGGGGGGATTCGCCCCCGATTCTCCGAAGCCGCAACAAGCTCGGATCGCCAGCACGCGAGAGGATTATCATGGCCAAGACCCGCAATTTCCGCACCGCCCGGATCAACGAGGATCAGGGTGACCTGGCCGGCAGGCCGAACGCGGACAATTGGAGCGTCCTGGGCGATCACCGCGCCGAGCAGAATGGAAGCGCAAACGCCACCGGTTCGGGGGGCGGTATATCGGTCAGCCTGACTACCTTGGGCGCCGCCTACACCCAGAATTTCGATGCGCTGGCCAGTACGGGAACAACAGGGTCCTCATTGCCCACCGATTGGACGTTCAGTGAGACTGGCGGCTCTGCTCCGACGACATATTCGGTGGGGACCGGATCCGGCACCACGGGCGATACGTGGAGCTTCGGGGTTGCCGGAACCAACCCTATCACGGACCGTGCGTTTGGAGGCCTCGGCAGCGGCACGGTAACGCAGATTCTGATTGGCACCTTCTTTGTCAACAACACCGGCGCGACGATCACTCAGCTGGCGATCAGCTATTTTGGGGAGCAATGGCGCAACGGCAACAACCTGACCCAGCAAAAACTCGATTTCCAGATCAGCTTCACCGCGACCAGCATCAGCGACGCCACGCCGGGCGTGTGGACGGACGTCAACGCGCTCGACTTCACGGGCCCAATCGCCACAGCCACGGCCGGCGCGCTTGACGGCAATCTGGCCGCGAACCGGGTGGCCCTCGCCTCGACCATCACCGGTCTCAACATCACTGCCGGCGCGACGTTCTGGATTCGCTGGGTCGATGTCAACGATGCGGGCAACGACCACGGCCTGGCGATCGACGACTTCTCGCTAACGCCGACGGCGCCCCCCCCTCTGCCCAGCCTCACGATCACCGACGTCATCATGACCGAGGGCGATGCCGGCACCGTTACCTACACCTTCCAGGTCCAGCTGAGCGCGCCGGCCGGCCCGGGCGGCGTCACCTTCGACATCGCCACCGCCGACGGCACCGCGCAGGACGACAATCCCGCGACCGAGGATAACGACTATGTCGGGATCAGCCTGACCGGCCAGACCATCCCGGCTGGCAGCAGCTCCTATTCGTTCAACGTCACCGTCAACGGCGACACGGCGTTCGAGCCGGACGAGAATTTCTTCGTCAACATCACCAACGTAACCGGCGCGACCGTTGCCGACGGCCAAGGCCAGGGCACGATCCAGAATAACGACGCTGCGCCGCCCGTCCCCGGCACGCTGTCGATCGGCGACGTGACGGCGGCGGAGGGCGATAGCGGCACCACCGCCTTCACCTTCACCGTGCTGCGCTCCGGCGGCGACGACGGCCCGGTCAGCGCGACCTGGACGCTGGACGCGCCCGGCGGCGCCAACCTTGCGGATTCGGCCGATTTCGACGGCGGCCAGGCGCCTTCGGGCACGGTCAGCTTCGCCGACGGCGAGACCTCGAAGGAGATCACCATCCTCGTTCAGGGCGACAGGATCGTCGAGGACCTCGAGACCTTCCTCGTCACCCTCTCGGCGCCGACCGGCGGCGCGACGCTCGGCAATGCGAACGGCACCGGCACGATCACCAACGACGATGCCGCCGGCGCTTTCTCGATCGACGACGTCACGATCACCGAGGGCAATAGCGGCACCACCCAGATGACCTTCACGATCACCCGCGCCGGCGGCGACGACGGCGCGGTCGCGGTCGATTACACCGTCAACGCGCCCGGCGGCGCGGGCCTGGCCGATTCGGGCGACTTCGCCGGCGGCACGATGTTCGGCGGCACGGTCAGCTTCGCCCAGGGCGAGACCAGCAAGACGATCATCCTCGACGTGGTCGGCGACGTCCTGTTCGAGACGACCGAGACGTTCACGATCACGCTCGGCAACGCCACCAACAGCGCCACGATCGCCGACGGCACCGGGCAGGGCACGATCAACAATGACGACCCGGCGCCCGCCGGCACGCTCTCGATCGACGACGTCAGTCACAGCGAGGGCGACGTCGGCTCCACCACCACCTACACCTTCACCGTGACCCGCAGCGCCGGCACCGCCGGAGCGATCACCGCCGACTGGACGATCAGCGCTCCGGGCGGCGCCGGCAACGCCAATGCGGCCGACTTCGTCCCCGGCTCGGTCTTCGCGGGCCAGGTCGCCTTCGCCGACGGCCAAACCACGCAGACGTTCAGCATCGATGTTCAGGGCGACGTAGCGTTCGAGGCCGACGAGGCCTTCACCGTCACTCTGTCCAACGCCACCGGCGGCGCCGGAATCGGCGACGGCACCGGCATCGGCACCATCGTCAACGACGATCTGCAGCCCCCCGCGGGCAGCGTCGGCATCGCCGACGTCAGCATCGTCGAAGGCAATGCCGGCACCTCGATCCTGATCATGACGCTGACCCGGATCGGCGGCACCGGCGCCTTCGACGTCAACTACGCCACCTCGAACGGCGGCAATCCGAACAACGCCTCGGCCACCGCCGGCAGCGACTATGTGGCGGCGAGCGGAACGGTGAGCTTCGCCGAGGGCCAGAACATCGCGACCATCCAGATCACCATCAACGGCGACGTGACGCCCGAGCTCAGCGAGGAGTTCACGGTCACCTTGTCGGGCGCCACCAACGGCGCCACGCTCAGCGACGCCACCGCCATCGCCACCATCACCACCGACGACGCGCTCAGCACGGCGCCCGCCAATCCCTGGCTGAACGAATTCCACTACGACAATGGCGGCGCGGACACCGGCGAGTTCGTCGAGATCGCCGGCGCAGCGGGCACCAGCCTCACCGGCTGGACGCTCGCCCTCTACAACGGCAATCCCTCGCAGCTGAACGTCTATTCGACGATCGCCCTGTCGGGCACGATTCCCAACCAGTCGGGCGGGTTCGGGACGCTCAGCTTCGCCGCGGTGGGCATCCAGAATGGAGGCGCAGGCGCCAATGGCGAGCCCGACGGCATCGCCCTGGTCAACGCATCGGGACAGGTCGTCGAGTTCATCTCCTACGAAGGCGTGATGACGCCGACCAGCGGTCCGGCCAACGGCATGACCAGCGTCGACGTCGGCAACGGCATCTTCGAGCCCGGCGATGTTTCCGGCACCTCGATCGCCCGCACCTCGGGCCCGCCGGGCGCGACCTGGGTGGTTTCGAGCAGCCCGACGCCGGGCGCGGTCAATGGCGGCCAGACGCTGCCGAGCGGGGGCACCGCCGTCCCCGGCATCGCGGTCAGCGACGTGTCGGTCAACGAAGCCGCCGGAACGATGACCTTCACCGTCACCCGCACCAACGTCGCCGCCGGCGCTTTCACGGTCGACTATGAGACCGCGAACGGCACCGCCACCGCGGGCAGCGACTATGCCGCGACCAGCGGCACGCTTTCCTTCACCGACAATCAGGTCCAGGCGCAGGTGACGGTCACGATCAACGATGACGGCACGCCCGAGCTCGACGAGACGCTGTTCCTCAACCTCAGCAACGCCACCGGCGGCGCGACCATCGCCGACAATCAGGGCGTCGGCACGATCCTCAATGACGACGGCACGCCGATCCAGGTCTCGATCAACGACGTCTCGATCGTCGAGGGCAATAGCGGCACCTCGCTCCTCACCTTCACAGTCACCCGCACCGGCGGCACCGGCGCGTTCGACGTCAACTTCAACACGCAGAACGGCAGCGCGGTCGAGCCCGGCGACTATCTCGCCAACAGCGGCACATTGAGCTTCGGCGTGGGCCAGAACAGCCAGACCATCTCGATCACCATCAACGGCGACACCATTCCCGAATCGACCGAGGCCTTCCAGGTCCTGCTGTCCGGCGCGACCAACAACGCCATCATCGTCGACGGCGCCGGCACCGGCACGATCATCACCGACGAGGCGACCTTCATCCACGACATCCAGGGCACCTCCTATTTCAGCCCGATCCTCGCGGGGGACGGCATCAGCGCCTTCAACACGGCCTCGACCACAATCGTCACCGTGCGCGCGGTCGTCACCGCGGTCGACAATGTCGGCAACCGCCAGGGCTATTATCTGGCCGAGGAGATCACCGACTGGGACGGCAACAGCTACACCTCCGAAGGCATCTTCGTGATGACCCGCAACGATGCCGGGGTCGGCAGCGTCGTCTCGGGGGTCAGCGTCGGCGATCTCGTCCAGCTTTCCGCGAACGTGATGGAATATCAATATTCGAGCGGGTCGCAAACCAACATGCCGCGCACCGTGCTGGTCAATTCCACCGGCCTCTCTTTGATCAGCGCCGGCAACACGCTGCCGACCGTTACCCTCACCAACATGCCCAATGCGGTGATGACCCTGGTCACGCCCGATTACACCGATTCCTCCGATGGCGCCGGCGATACGTTCGACGCCTCCGTCTACGCCCTCTCTTATTTCGAGACGGTCGAGGGCATGCTGGTCACCATCCCGAACATGGTCGTTGCCGACGGCTTCGTTTCGACCTCGGGCGGAGATCCCTTCCTGCAGGCCTATTCGCTCGACAGCGCCAACCCCGGCCAGATCAACAGCCGCGGCGGCTATACCATCTCCGGCGATCCGCCGATCGGCCCACCCGATACGGCAACGACCCTCGACGACACCCACAATGACGGCCGGGTCCTCCACGACGGCGACGTCAATCCCGACATCATCGAACTCGATTTCACCGATTTCGCGGGCCCGGCGCCGACCGGCCTGCTTGAGAACGCGACGATGGGCGACCAGCTCGGCGACGTTACGGGCATCATCGATTTCGACTTCACCGACCGCAAGCTCTTCGTCACCGCGATGGAGCCGGGCGGCTTCGTCAACGGCGGCGTGCCCGTCCAGGAGACGACATTGCTCGGCGACGACAGCCGCGCGCTCACCGTCGCCACCTTCAACGTCGAGAATCTCGATCCGACCGACGGCGCCGCGCGCTTCACCGCGCTCGCCAACGCCATCGCCAACAACCTCAACGCGCCCGACATCATCTGCATCGAGGAGATGCAGGACAATAATGGCGCGAACGCCAGCGGCGGCGCCGACGCCTCTACCACCTGGCAGATGCTGGTCAACGCGCTCAACCTCGCCACGGGATCGAACTATCAGTGGGTCGACCAGGAGCCGACCGCCGGCGCCGAAGGCGGCGAGCCCGGCGGCAATATCCGCGTCGGCTTCCTCTACAATACCGACCGCGTCCAATTGGGCGGCCTCGACGCCAACGCCACCCTCACCGAGCGCCGCATGTACACCGACCGGATCGGCGACGGCGTCCGCGACGGGGGCGATCTCATCGCTTTCTCCGACGATATGATCGCGGCCGAGATCAACAGCGCCGACTGGACGACGACGCGCAAGTCGCTGCTCGGCGAGTTCACCTTCCACGGCAACACGGTCTACGTCACCGCCAATCACTGGCCGGCCAAGGGCGGCTCGGGCAATTTCTGGCAGCTCAACCAGAATCTCGGCGCCGGGGATCCGGACAATAGCGATTGGGCGCAGCGCAACCAGGTCGCGCAGGACGTCTATTCGATGATGAACCTGATCCAGTCGGCCAACGCCAATGCCGGTATCGTCGCCGGCGGCGACTTCAACGATTTCTACTTCTACCGGCCGCTCACCACGCTCACCGGCTACACCAATGCCGACGGCACCGCGCGCGTCGGCGGCGCCCGCTTCGAGAATCTCACCCTCACCTTGTCCGAGGCCGAGCGCTACACCTATACGTTCGACGGCCGCAGCCAGGCGATCGACCATATCATCGCCAACGGCCTCTTGAGCGGCATCGCCACCTACGACATCGTCCACCTCAACACCGGCTATAACAGCCGGGGCACCGGCGCCGACGCCAATCCGGCGCTCTCCGACCACGATCCGGGGGTATCCTCGTTCGATTTCCGCAGCCTGGGCGAACTGCTGATCGGAACCGCCGACAACGACCTGATCGAGGGCTTCGGCGGCAACGACACCCTGGTCGGCGGCAGCGGCAGCGACATGCTGGCCGGCGGCAGCGGCGACGACGTCTATCATGTCGACAATGCCGGCGACACGATCGTGGAGCCTGTCGGCCAGGGCAATGACCGCTTGTTCGCGAGCGTGAGCTACACGCTCACCGCAGGCGCCGAGGTCGAGCTGATGACCACCGACTGGCATATCGGGACCGGCGCGATCAACCTCACCGGCAACGAGCTGGCCAACATCATCTACGGCAATGACGGCGACAACAGGCTGAACGGCGGCGCCGGCGCGGACACGCTGGTCGGCCGGGCGGGCAATGACTGGTTCTTCGTCGACAATGCCGGCGATCGGATCGTGGAGAATGCCGGCGAGGGCGATGACCGGCTGTTCTCGAGCGTGAGCTACACGCTGACGGGCGGCTCCGAGGTCGAGCTGATGACCACCGACTGGCATATCGGGACCGACGCGATCGACCTGACGGGCAACGAGCTGGCCAACATCATCTTCGGCAATGACGGCGACAACAGGCTGGATGGCGGCGCCGGCGCGGACTCGCTGGCCGGCCGGGCGGGCAATGACTCGTTCGTCATCGACAATGCCGGCGACTACATCTTCGAAAGTGTGGGCGGGGGCAATGACCGGTTGTTCGCGAGCGTGAGCTACACGCTGGCGGCCGGCGCCGAGGTGGAGCTGATGACCACCGACTTCCATGCCGGCACCGCGGCGATCGACCTCACCGGCAACGAACTGGCCAGCACGATCTTCGGCAATGCCGGGGCCAACGTGCTGGACGGCAAGGGCGGCAATGACAGCCTGGTGGGTCTTGGCGGGGCGGACACGTTCCAGTTCACCACCGCGCTCGGCGCCGGCAATGTCGACATCGTGGCCGATTTCGCGAGCGGTATCGACAAGATCGCGCTCGACGATGCGGTGTTCACCGCTATCGGCGGCCCGGGTGCCCTGAACGCCAATGCGTTCGTGATCGGCGCCGCCGCCGCCGACGCCGACGACCGCATCGTCTACAACCAGGGCACTGGCCAGCTCTTCTACGATGCCGACGGCTCGGGCGCGGGCGCCGCGATATTGTTCGCCACTCTCCAGGGCGCGCCGACGCTCACCGCAAGCGACTTCCAGGTGATCTGAGCCGATCCTGCTTGCTCCTCCCCCCGCCGGGGGAGGGGTTTAGCGGCGCTGCATGAAAGCGCGGCTCGATTCGAGCGCCGGCCGCCCGACGGGCTGGGTCGCCGTCCGCGGGGTTCGCCGTTCGAGCGGGTCCAGCCAGCGCGCAACGCCCGCGCCGAGGAAGATTTGCGGCATCGAGGGCTGGACCCGGAATTGCACCTCCCAGCCCGAGACCAGGCCCTGCGCCTCGGCGAAAGCTGCGGAAAGCGGCTGCGCCTTGCGCAAGGCGTGATTGATCATCGCGTCGCCGAAGAAGGTCCAGTCATTCTCGGCGAGGCAGCCGAAGGAGGAGCGGTCGGAGGCCGCCGCGGTGACGATCGCGCTGGTTTCGGACTGAAGGCGGGGCACGAACACGCCGGAATAGCAGGCGGAGAGGATCAGCAGCCGGTTGCCGATCCCGAGCTCGCCGAGCATCGCCGCCATGCGGTTGGGCGAGATCGCGCCATAGCCGCTGTCCGCGTCATGGTAAAAAAGCCCGAAAGGCGCGCCGTGGCTGGTCGTGTAGAGGACGAGCACGTCCTCCCTTTTGTCCATCAGTTCGGCGATGCGGGCGAGCGCGATGGCGAGCGTCTCCGGCGAGCCGCGCGGCAGCGCGCTCGGGCCGCCGCCGTCGGACCCGGCCAGCACGATCGTCCGGCCGAGCGCGCCGTAGCGCCGCCGGAGCACGTCGCCGGCCACCCGCGCCTCGCGCCCGAACACCGGATCGCTGTCGAGCGCGATCGAGACGACATAGGCGTCGACGATGCCGGGGCGCTGCGGCGCGAGCGCCCTCAGCGCGCGATCGAGCTTGCGATGCTCCTCGAGCTCGTCCGCCGGCGCGCGGTCCCGCTCGATCTGCATCCCTGAGTCGGCGCGCGTCATCATCTCGCGGGGGGAGGCGCCCGCGAACAAGGGCGATGGCGCGCTGTGGCGCGGCGGCTGGTAGGCTGGTGCCGCCCCCGCCGGCCGGCGCTGCGTGGCCGCGGCGCCGGGGAGGATCAGCGCCAGCGCGGCAATCGCCCGCAATCCCATGCGCATCGGTCACCTCCCCGTCTTCGCCAGTGTTGCGCGCTTTTTGGCCAAGTCAAGCCGGCGTGCGGGAGCCGCGGCATCGATCGCGTTGCGAGCCGTCGTCGCGCGTGTGCGCCGCCGCTCGAACCGTTCCGGCCGCCGCTAATGCGAATGCTCTTTCTCTTGGGAGATACAGTCCGATTGATGTAGAGATGCTTGGTTCTGCTTTGGGGGTGAAACACGACAAGAATCGGGGAGGGAAAGATGTCTCAATTCACGCAAGCGCTAGCGAATATATGCCTGGCGGAGTTCGCTCGCTGGGATAACGGAGCGGGCAAGGAGACCCAGGGGCGGAACCAGACCGGCATCGCGAAGGATTTTTATCTGTTCGTGAAGGAATATTGGGTCAGCATCGGCATCAACAACCTGACCGGGCGAACGATTCAGGGCGGCATCCGCCCGGCCTGGTCCTCGGCCTTTGTTTCATTTTGCGAGCGCAAGGCGGGTGCGGGCGCCCGCTTTAAATATACTCAGGCGCACTGCCATTACATCGCGGAGGCCATGAAGGCAGCCGCCGGCCAGAACCCGAATTACGGATATGTCGCCAAACGGGCCAACGCCCATAAGCCCCAGATCGGCGACATCGTCTGTGCCGGCCGGGAATATGCCAAGAGATATACGTATGAGCAGGCCGAACTGATCTATCAGGCGGACAGCTTCTATCCCTCGCACGGCGACATTGTCGTCGACGTCACCGCGACGCACGCGATCGTGATCGGGGGCAATGTCAACGACAATGTGGACCGCAAGAAGCTGCCCCTCGACGGCTCGGGCTTTCTCAAGCCGCGTGTTGCGGCTGGCGCCACCTTCCCCTGGATAGCGATCCTGCACTGCCGGATCTAATCCGTCCGCGGGGGCGCCAGTGACTCGCGCTTCAGGCCGCGTCGCCTTTGGTTGGGGGCCGCGACCGGCTGAGCCGCGTCGCGAGATGGAGGCCGGTGGCGAGCAGCAAGGGCGCGGTCGCCAGCCCCGGGAAATAGCCTCGAGCCCAAAGCGCCAGCGCGACATGGCCGAGCCCGTTGGCGATCTCCAGCAGCGCCCAGAACCAGGCGAGGCCGCGCGCCGAACCGTGCCCGCGCCGCACGGAGGCGAAATAACAGACCAGCCCGGCGAGCAGGATCGCCGCATTGCCGATCAGGAACCCGGTGGCGCGATCCGGGCCGATCGCCTCGCTGAGCAAGCGGGTGGGCGCCAGCAGGTCGTACAGCCGGAACCAATATTCCTCGATCGAATGCGCCGCCTGCGCCGCGATCACGGCGAGGAAGGCGAAGCGGGCGCGGGCGTCCATGGGAATCAAGGCGCCTCCTCGCGCTGGAGGTGGGCGCGGAGCCGTTCCGCGGGCTGCGGAATTGGCTCCGTTGGGTCAAGCTGGACAAGCTCGGCGCCGGTCGGCGCGAGGATGGCGGCGAAGCGCGGCCAGCGCGCGTCGTCCGCCACGACATAGAACCGCAGCCCGCGCAGCGCGCCCGGCCGCAGCCTCCGCACTTCGGCCGTCAGCAGGGTGGCGAGATTGTCCTGGTCCGGCGAGCCCAGAAGCAGCGTATCGCCGGGCTCGTACGAGTCGCGCAGCGCGTCGCGCACCAATGGCACCGACAGCGTATAGTCCGGCGCTAGTGGCGATCGCACGACGACCGTTCTCGAGACACCCATGGATTCAGCCCAGTTGAGCCGGAAAAAGGCGTCCCGAAGATAAACGTACCAGTCGCCTTCGTCGGTCGTGGTCGGAGCGAGCAGAGGGTTGGTCATGAAGGCGCGCTGGCGCTCTTCGCCGGCGGCCTGGGCCTCCGCGGCCTGCGCCGCCCGCTCCAGCGCACGGTCCCAGGCCGGGCCCGCCGGCGGCACGAGCCGGCCGTTGGCGAGCGTCACCTCGAGTTCGACATATTCCGTATCCGCCCCCGGATCGGTCCCGGGAATGACGACGCTGAGGATCAGCCGGTCGCCGTCCGGGGAGATGCGGGGCTCGCCGCGCCAGCCGATCGAGCTCACCGAGCGCGGCAGCACCGCGATATAGGAAGCGGGCAGGATGTCGCCCAGCGCCAGCGAGCGGACGACCGCGCCGGCGCGATCGTAAATGACGACGACATTGTCGCCCCAGCCCACCATGTGCCAATTGTCGAACGTGACGACATGCTCGCCGGCGCCCGCGACCAGCACGTCCACCGGGGCGACCTCGTTGACCAGTGGGCCCTCCCAGACCGGCATCCAACGGCCGTTGGCGCCGCGACGCTCCAGCCGGCCCCGCGCGCTCGCCTGCCGGTTGCCGGGCCGCTGCCCCGCCGGCCGGTTGCCCCGCACCTGGTCCTCGAAATAAGCGAGCTGGCTGGACGGGGCGCGCGGCGTCACGGTCAGCCGCGCCGCGCCGCTGGCCGAAGTGTAAATTTCGGTCTTCGGCAAGGACCAGCTGTCGGCATGCGCCGTCGCGGCGGCGAGGAGGGAGACGCAGGCGAGGCCCAGCAGTAAAAGCCCGCGTCGGAAAACCACCATTGTCGTCCTTTCGAGCAGCACGCGAATGATACAACATATCTCGCTCGATTCAATATTGATTCCAGCCAGAGGCGTCTGTCAAGCGTAACTTGACACGCGACGAAATGGGCATTATCAGGTTGGCGTGGAGTTCGACAGCATTCGCCACAAGGCGCTCCGGCGGTTTGTCGAAAGCGGCAAGCCGAAAGGTCTCGATGCCAACGTTGCCGAACGCCTGCGCAAGATGATTGCGTATCTGGCGACGATCGAGACGGTCGATGAACTGCACGTGCCGCCGAACTGGGGTGCGCACGCACTGACCGGCGACCGCGCGGGAGCCTGGGCGCTGACGGTGACCAAAAACTGGCGGATGACATTCCGCCTCACCGAGGACGGCACCATCGCCGACCTGGATCTGGAGGACCATCACTGATGGCCATTCGCATCGCCTCCGCCTTCGCCGTGCACCCGGGCGATTGGCTACGCACCGAGATCGTCCAGCCCAACGGCCTCAACGTCACCGACGCCGCGCGCCATCTCGGCGTCACCCGCCAAGCAATGAGCAACCTCCTCAACGCCCGCGCCGGCCTGTCCGCGGACATGGCGATCCGGTTCGAGAAGGCATTTGGCGTGAGGGCGGATACGCTGTTGCGGATGCAGACGGCGCATGAGCTTGCGCAGGCTCGGGCGAACGAGGATACAATCCGGGTTGAGAAATATAGAGCAGCTGCGTGAAATGACGACTGAGAATTCAGCCATATATAACGAGGCGCCAACGGTGACGGCGTCTCGCACTCCTGATGGCAAGAGGCCGTGTTTCTATTGCGCCTATTGTCGGGAGCGCCACTATCACCAGATTGCTCCCCTGGGCGCGAATGAGGTTGTGCATTGTTCAGCTCACTGGCGACCAGAGGTTTCTCCCGGTCAGATTATCAGAGGGTATTTGCTAGAGGAGAGGCCGGGCAATCGCCGGCAACCGGCTCAATAAACCCGCGCCTTCGGCTTGATGTAGTCCACGTCGTCGGTGAGCGTGTACTCATGGACCGGGCGGTAATCGATCCTGACGCCGCCGCCCGTCCCGCCCCAGCCGTCGAACCACGCGCACGTATGCTTCATCCAGTTCGCGTCGTCGCGCTTGGGAAAGTCCTCATGGGCGTGGGCGCCGCGGCTTTCCGTGCGGTTGACCGCGCCGGCGATGGTGACGCTCGCCTGGCCGATGAGATTGTCGAGCTCGAGCGTCTCGACCAGGTCGGTGTTCCAGATCAGGCTGCGGTCGGTGACGTGCACGTCGGCCATGCGTTTGTAGGTCTCGGCGAGCCGGGTCACGCCTTCGCGCATCAGCTCGTCGGTGCGGAACACCGCGCAATGGGTCTGCATATTGCGCTGCATCTCGACCCTGATCTCGGCCGTGGGCGAGCCGCCCTTGGCGAAGCGGAACCTGTCGAGCCGCGCCAGCGCCAGATCGGCGCCGTCCTTCGGCAGCTCGGCATGCGCCGTCTCCGGCTTGATCGTCTCGGCGAGCCTGAGGCCGGCGGCGCGGCCGAAGACGACCAGGTCGATCAGGCTGTTCGAGCCCAGCCTGTTGGCGCCGTGGACCGAGACGCAGGCCGCCTCGCCGACCGCGAACAGGCCGGGCACGACGCTGTCCGGGTCGCCGTCCCTGATCGTAACGACCTCGCCGTGGAAGTTGGTCGGGATGCCGCCCATATTGTAATGGACGGTGGGCGTGACCGGCAGCGGCTGGCGGGTGAGGTCGACGCCCGCGAATACCTTGCCGGATTCGGTGATTCCGGGGAGGCGTTCGGCGAGGATTTCGGGGGCGATGTGATCGAGGTGGAGGTGGATATGGTCCTTGTGCTCGCCGACGCCGCGGCCTTCGCGGATCTCCAGCGCCATCGAGCGTGAGACGACGTCGCGGCTGGCCAGGTCCTTGGCGCTCGGCGCATAGCGCTCCATGAAGCGCTCGCCTTCGGAATTGGTGAGATAGCCGCCCTCGCCGCGCGCGCCCTCGGTGATCAGCACGCCCGCGCCGTAGATCCCCGTCGGGTGGAACTGGACGAACTCGCAATCCTGCAAGGGCAGCCCCGCGCGCAGCGCCATCGCGCCGCCATCGCCGGTGCAGGTGTGCGCCGAGGTCGCGGTGTAATAGCAGCGCCCGTAGCCGCCCGTCGCCAGCACCGTCGCATGGCCGCGGAAGCGGTGGATCGAGCCGTCCTCCAGGCAGAGCGCGACCACGCCGCGGCACGCCCCCGAAGCGTCCATGATCAGGTCGAGCGCGAAATATTCGATGAAGAAATCGGCGTCGTACCTGAGCGACTGCTGGTAGAGCGCGTGCAGCATGGCGTGGCCGGTGCGGTCGGCGGCGGCGCAGGTGCGCTGGGCGGGCGGCCCCTCCCCCATATTCTGCATCATCCCGCCGAAGGCGCGCTGGTAGATCTTGCCCTCCGCGGTGCGCGAGAAGGGCACCCCGGCATGCTCCAGCTCGTAGACCGCCGCCGGCGCCTCGCGCACCATATATTCGATCGCGTCCTGGTCGCCGAGCCAGTCCGAGCCCTTGACCGTGTCGTACATGTGCCAGGTCCAGTGATCCGGCCCCATATTGCCGAGCGAAGCGGAAATCCCGCCCTGCGCGGCGACGGTATGCGAGCGCGTAGGGAACACCTTGGTGATGCAGGCGGTCTTCAACCCCCCCTGCGCCGCGCCCATCGTCGCGCGCAGGCCCGAGCCGCCCGCGCCGACGACGATCACGTCATATTGGTGGTCGATGATCTTGTAGGCGGAAGGCGTCGCTTTTGCCGTGTCGGTCATGCCGCGCTCCCCCCCAACGCGATCTTCAGCACCGCGAAGATGGCGAGGCCGGCGCCGAACAGGCTGAGGAAGTTGATCAGGGTGATCCAGAACAGCTTCGGCCCGTGGGTGTGGACATAATCCTCGACGATCACCTGGAGGCCCATCTTGAGGTGCCAGAAGACCGAGACGATCAGGAGCAGCATCGGCACCGCGGCGAGCGGCGCGGCGAGCCATTGCGTGAGCGTGGCATGATCGAGGCCGGGCATCCGCACCAAGGAGACGACCAGCCAGACCAGGAGGACGAGGGTCGAGATCGAGGTTAGCCGCTCGTGCCACCAATGGTGCGCGCCGGCCTTGGCCGAGCCGAGCCCGCGCACGCGCTTGAGCGGCGTCTCCATCCGCATCACATCCTCCCCCGGATGATCAGGGCCCATGTCACGATGGTCAGCAGCACCGCGCCCGCCATCGTCATCACCGCCCATAATTTGTTGGCGCGAAGCTCGTAGCCGGCGCCGATGTCCATGGCGAAGTGCCTGAGCCCGGACAGAATGTGCTGGAAGGCCGCCCAGGTCAGCCCAACGCCGATCGCCGCGCCGAAGAAATAGGAGACCCACGCCAGCAGGCCTTCGCGCTCCTGCGCGAAGCCCGTTCCGGTCATCCAGCCCAGCCAGGCGGAAAAGCCCTGATAGGCCTCCGGCCCGCTCGCCAAAGCGACCAGCCACCAGACGAACAGGCCCGCGCCCAAAGTGGCGAGGCCGGTGCCGGTGACTCGGTGGAGGATCGAGACCGCCATGTGCGGCCCCCATTTCCAGATGGTGAGATGGGGCGACATCGGCCGCGACGGATTACGGTGCATCGAAACCAACCTTCCCCTGCCGGTGCACCCGCTTTTAGGCTCGGCGGCGGAGGTTGCAAGGGTGGGCGGCGCAGCTCGGCTTCCCAAGGCATCCATCGAAAATCGCATAGTATGGAGGAATAGTTTGCGCTAATCGCCTAGCCATGCGCCAGCAGAAGCCGGCTCGCGTCGATTGGCATAAACTGCCGCTTCGCATCGCCGCCAGCTTTGATGACGAATTCGGGAGCGGGCATGAAGGAAGAGGATTTCCAGGCGCTCGTGCAAAGTTTCGACGACGTCCGCCGCTTCCTGGGCGGCGAAGAAGTGCCGGGCCTGCCTTATCATCCAGCCCCGTCCGAGGATGCACGCGCGATCCGCAAGCGCACCGGCCTCAGCCAGCCCGCCTTCGCGCGCCAGATGCGCGTCTCGGTCGCCACTCTGCGCAGTTGGGAGCAGCGCCGCCGCCGTCCCGACGGACCGGCGCGGGTGCTGCTGGCGCTGCTGGCGAAGGATCCGGGGATCGTCGCGCGGACGCTGTCGGAGGCGGCTTGAGGACCTCGACTCCCGCTATCGCCCCTGACGAAACGGAGGTAGGACAAAGATATGGCCAAGGCCCCACTTCGATCGCCTGCCGTGATCGCAGCGGCTCGTCGCGACAAATGGCGAGAGTTCGCCGCCTTTGTGGATAGGCATCAACAGTCCAATTGGATTTTCCGAGGCGTGGCCGATGCCGACGAGCACAGGCTCGTTCCGAAAGTGGGTCGCGATGAAGACGAATATGAGGAGACCGCCGAGCGCGTTATTTTTGCGAATTTCAAGAGGCGAGCGCGGCAATTTGTAGACACTGCGGGTCTCGGTGAATGGGATCTCATGGCTCTCGCCCAACATCACGGCCTGCCGACCCGTCTATTGGATTGGACGACCAACCCTCTCGTTGCGGCTTATTTCGCGGTCACAAGCCAGCCGCTTACCGAAACTGCACGCGTCTATGCCGCCAGGGCGCCAGGGTTGGTCGATCTATCGGTAAATCGCAGCCCCTTCGACTGTTATGAAGTTCTGGCTTTCGCGCCCTCGGCGGTAGCGCCTAGGATCGTTGCTCAACGCGGACTTTTTACCGTGCATCCGGATCCCACCCAGGAATGGGATCGAGGAATGTCGGTGCGACTCAAGGGAGGTGCACCGGCCGCATCGACGATCTTCGACATAGAACCGCGCTACCGGACGTTTTTTGAGCAAAAGCTGTTTCAGGTAGCCATCGATGCCTCGGCCATCAAAGCCGATCTGGACGGCGTTTGCGACACGCTGGCTTGGCAATTCCGACGCGGGATCGCCGTTGGCCGATTTAACTATTAGGAGATTTGGGATGTCGGAAGGGCCAACCCAGGCTGATACGCACCGCGCCGCTCGCGTGGGAGCCGTCATGCAGGCCATCTCTGAATATGACCTTACGCAGAGCGGGGCTTGGACGGATCTGGATGCCCTGTCCACCCACACCTATCTTGACGACGTGGAGGTCGATCCGGAAGGCATAGTTCTGGACGACGGTCTGTTTAAGGGCTTTTTGAATATCTATGTGCTTCTCCAATATGGCTCTGGCAAGAAAGAGGGATTTCAAACCTCCGACGCTTTCCGCGGCCGCTTCACCGGGCACTTCGATGGAACCGTAGCGGTGATTGATGAGGTCAGCGTGGACACCTCCCCGTTTTACGCAGGTGAAACTGGTTGACTGTGCATTCTTGCGTCGTGTCGATGCGAGCTGAGATTGGTGAGAACACAGGCGCCGATATTTGTTCCCTTTGTGTTCTTGACAAAGAGTCGCTGATCGGCTATGATCCAGCCAAGCTCGGGAAGGTGACTCTTCTGCGGGCGTGAAGGCCGGAGCGGGATGCCGCTGCCGGCTTTTTCTTTGCCTGCGGAGTAGGGCGACGCGGGCCTCACGACAGGAGAAAGCGATGGGCGGGCGGAAGCCACGCGGCGCGAGCGCGCCGCGTGGGAAATGGAGTTTGGCGATCAGGGACTGGTTTCTGAAGCTGCTGCGCGAGACGGGGAATGCGGCGGCGGCGCTTCGGATGGTGGGGCATGCGAACATGTTCTACAAGCGTAGGCGGCGGGATCCGGAGTTTGCGCGGCTGTGGGCCGAGGCGGTGGCTCAGGCGGATGCGCAGCTGAGCGGGGCGGAGAGCGCGTTTCCCGGCACGGGGCGGGGACAGTTGCGCGCAACTGTCCCCATTCAGGTGGAGGAGCTTGGCGGGTATCTCCGCCCCGGCCGCAAGCGCAAGCAGCGGCGGCCGGAGCCGGTGATCCGGCGGACATCGAACGGGCGGGCGCAGATCAGCTTCGCGCGGGAGGGGCATATGACCGCAGCGATCGAGGCGGACTTCCTTGCGCGTCTCAGGGTCAGCGGGAATTTCAACGCGTCGGCGCGGGCGGTGGGTTTTCAGCCGGCCTCGCTGCACGAGCGCTACCGCAAATGGCCGGCCTTCGCGCGGGACTGCGACGAGGCGCTGCAGGCGGCGGCGGTGCAGCTCGACTTCGCGCTGGTGGCGCACGCGCATTTCCTGCTGCGGCGGCCCGGGGAGGAAGGCGTGGGGACAGTTGCGAGCAACTGTCCCCATGAGGCGGACGCGCCGTTCGATCCGGCGATGGCGATGCGCATTCTCTCCTTCATCGACGCGCGCAGATTCGGGCGGAGCGTGCGCGGGCGGGGCAAGGGCGCGCCGGAGCGTTCGTTCGACGAGGCGGTGGAGAGCGTGCTCGCCAAGATCGAGGCGATCGAGCGGCACGAGGCGATGAAAGGGGAGCGGGGGCCCGACGAGGCCTGAACTCCGTCATTCCCGCGAAAGCGGGAATCCAGCTTCTTCTTCCGGCGGCGGTGCTCCGTCCACGGCTGCCTGGATTCCCGCTTTCGCGGGAATGACGTGAATTGGGAATCATAGGCATGGACCACGGCAAGGCGCTGCTGCGGCGGCTGCGCTCCCTGCCGCCCGAGAAGCGGCGGACGGCGCTAATCGCGGCGGGAGAAGCGCATGTCAAAGCGATCGACCAGAACTGGCCGACATGGGCGCACAAGGGACAACTGCCGCCGTACGGCGATTGGAACGTCTGGGTGATGCTCGCCGGGCGCGGCTTCGGCAAGACGCGGGCGGGAGCGGAATGGATAGCCGAGCGGGCGCGGGCGACGCCGGGAGCGAGGATCGCTTTGGTCGCGGCGACGCCGCAGGAGGCGCGGCGGGTGATGATCGAGGGGCGGGCCGGCCTGCTCGCGGCCGCGCGGGACGGCGAGGAGAGGCGACGGATCAGGTGGGAGCCGGGCCTGTGTCGGCTGACCTTCGCGAGCGGGGCGGAGGCCTATGTCTATTCGGGGGCCGACGGGGAGTCCCTGCGCGGGCCCGAGCATCATTTTGCCTGGTGCGACGAGCTCGCCAAGTGGAAGCGGGCGGGGGCCGCATGGGACAATCTGCTGCTCGGTCTGCGCGCGGGCGCGCGGCCGCAGGTGGTGGTGACGACGACACCGCGCCCCGTGCCGGCGCTGCGCGCGGTGCTGGCGATGCCCGGCGTGGTGCTGACCGGCGGCGCGAGCCGGGACAATCCTCATCTGCCCGCCGCCTTCATCCGCATGGTCGAGCGGATCCATGGCGGCACCCGGCTCGGGCGGCAGGAATTATTGGGCGAGCTGATCGAGGATCTCGAAGGGGCGCTGTGGCCGAGGTCGCTGATCGAGGCGTCGCGGGTGCCGGAAATGGGGACAGTTACGAGTAACTGTCCCCTGCTGAGGCGCGTCGTTATCGGGGTGGACCCGCCGGCATCGGCGCACGGCGATGCCTGCGGGATCGTCGCCTGCGGGCTGGGGGCGGACGGGACCGGTTATGTGCTTGGCGACCACAGCGTGGGCGGGCTCTCGCCCGAGCAATGGGCGCGCAAGGTGGCGGGCGCGGCGGAGAAATGGCGGGCGGACCGGATCGTCGCGGAAGGCAATAATGGCGGCGAGATGGTGACCAGCGTGCTCAGGGGCGCGGGGCTGAGGCTGCCGGTGACGCGGGTCCATGCGCGGGTCGGCAAGGCGGCCCGGGCGGAGCCGATCGCGGCTTTCTTCGAAAGCGGGGAGGCGAAGCTCGCCGGGCGCTTCCCGGCGCTCGAGGACGAGTTGGCGGGGCTGGTGCTTGGCGGCGACTATCTCGGGCCGGGGCGGAGCCCCGACCGCGCCGACGCGATGATCTGGGCGCTCACCGAATTGCTGCTGCGCGCGGCGCCGGAGCCGCGGGTGAGGGGGTTCTGACGCCGCGCCTTCCCGCGCCCTTTCACTAACGCCATCTTAACCAATTACGCCCTAACTGCTTCGCATGGATTTGCGCGAAAAAGGACATGGGTCGATGACGGGTGCGTCGGGGCGGAGCGGGGATGTCGGGCTTAAGGAGCGGATCGCCCTGTTTGCCCAGGATGGCGACCTCATCGCCGATTGCCGCGAAATCTGGTCGCTGATCGAGCCTCAGGCCGACCGCATCTCCCGCCAGTTCTGGGTGCAATATTCCCGGTCGGGCGAGGTCGGGCGCGAGATCGGCGACGACAAGCTCGACGAGCTGACTCGGCGGGTCACGCCCTATATCGAGGCCAAATATTCCAACCTCGCCGATCCGGCCTGGGTAACGACCGCTGGCTCCTACGTCGCAAGCGCCGCCGCCTCCGGCGTCTCGCTGACCACGCTCTTCGCCGGCATCTCGGCGGGCGCGCAGGCGGCGCACGACATCCTCATCCACGCCCTTTCCGGCGAGCCCGAGCGGCTGATGCGGCTCGGCAAGGCGCTGACCCAGGCGACGATCCTCGAGGTCGACGTCTTTTCCGCCCATTATGACGGCTTGCGAAAGGCC
Source organism: Allosphingosinicella sp. (assembly GCA_035629975.1). Taxonomy (GTDB): domain Bacteria; phylum Pseudomonadota; class Alphaproteobacteria; order Sphingomonadales; family Sphingomonadaceae; genus Allosphingosinicella. The sequence goes on from DASQLN010000013.1 coordinate 100,540, forward strand.
GCCGAGAAGGAGCGGCGCGCCACCCAGGGCGCCGAATTCAACAAGGAGATCATGAGCGTCGTCGAGCATAATGCCTCGGGCTCGCGCAAGGTGCGCGGCCAGGCCGCCGATGCCAGCGCCGCCGCGCGCGGCATGCTCGGCAAGACCAGCGAGGTCGCCGCCGCCGCCGAGCAGAGCGCGGTGGCGATGCGCGAGGCGGCGCAGACCGCCGCCGGGCTGATCATGGCGATCGAGGAAGCCAGGAGCGAGGTCGAGGTTGCCGCCGGCGTCGCCACGCGCGCGGGCGATCAGGCCAGCCAGGCGGTCAAGGTCAGCCAGGCGCTGTCGGCGCAGGTCGAGGCGATCGAATCGATCCTGGGCCTCATTCGCGACATTGCCGGACAGACCAATCTGCTCGCGCTCAACGCGACGATCGAAGCGGCGCGCGCGGGCGATGCCGGCCGCGGCTTCGCGGTGGTCGCGCAGGAGGTGAAGAGCCTCGCCAGCCAGACGGCGCGTGCGACCGACGACATCACCGCGAAAATCGCCGCGATCCAATCCGCCACCAAGCAGACCGTCGAGGCGAACGATTCGATCCAGTCGACCGTCGAGGAGGTGCAGGTCAGCGCCGACCGAATCCGCAAGGCGATGGAGATGCAGGCGCAGACGGTGACGATGATCACCGCCGCGGTCGACGAGACCGCTCTGGCCGCCGATTCCATGTCCTCGACGATCGCCGCGATCCGCGCCGACACCGAGAATGTCGCGAGCGAGATCGACGAGGTCGAGAAGAGCTTCGGCGAAGTCGACGAGGAGATGGCCAGGTTCAAGGTCAGCGCCGGCCGCTTCGTGCAGAGCTTCGCGGCTTAGGCCGAAGCACCTGAAGGTTCGCTGCGTCATCCTGACGAAAGTCAGGACCCATGAACACGGACGCGGCTGGCTCGCATATGCCGTGTTCATGGATGCTGAATCGAGTTCAGCATGACGGTTTTGGTTTCCCCGAAGCCGCGCCCGTTCTATCCGCGCGCCATGACCGCCCCCCTCCACATCCTCGTCACCGGCACCAGCCGCGGCATCGGAGCGGCGATCCTCGCCGCCTTCCATAGCCACCGCGCCGTCGGCCACAGCACGCAGGGCGGCGGCGGGCGGATCGCGGCGGACCTCTCCAGCCCCGGAGTCGCCGAGGGGCTGTGGAACGAGGCGCTGGAGCGGCTCGACGGGCGGATCGACGTGCTGGTCAACAATGCCGGCATGTTCGAAGCCGCGCGGATCGAGGCGGGGGACTGGGCCGCGCGATGGGAGCGGACCCTCAGGGTCAATTTGACCGCGTCGGCCGAGCTCGCCCGGCTCGCCGTCCTCCATTTGCGTGAGCGTGGGACAGGCGGCCGGATCGTCAACGTCGCCAGCCGCGCCGCCTATCGCGGCGACAGCCCGGATCACTGGCATTATGCCGCGTCCAAGGCCGGCATGGTCGCGATGACCAAGACAATCGCCCGCGCCTATGCCGGCGAGGGCATTTATTCCTTCGCGGTCACGCCGGGCTTCACCGCCACCGGCATGGTCGAGGACTATATCGAAAGCCGCGGCGGCCTCGCCGGGCTGGGCGACCTGCCGCTCGGCCGCCCCGCCACGCCCGACGAAATCGCCGAAACGGTGCGCTGGCTCGCCGTGGACGCGCCGGCTTCGGCGACCGGCGCGGTGATCGACGTCAACGGGGCGAGCTATGTCCGCTGAACCCCTTCTATCGTCACCCCCGCGAAAGCGGGGGCCCAGCTTCCTTGCGCCGCGCCAAGGCTGGATTCCCGCTTTCGCGGGAATGACGGAGAGGGGTGCATGACTGACTCGTGGAAGGTCACCCTGCCCTGCACCCGCGCCGAGGCGGAGGCGCTGAAGGAGGATATCGCCCAGTTCGCGGCGCTCGACGTGCCGCCGGTGCTGATGACCAGCGAGGCGGACGGCGAGGCGTGGCGGATGGATGCCTATTTCGAGGCGGAGCCCGGCCGTGCCGACCTCGATTTGCTGCGCGGGCTCGCGCCGAGCGCGGCGGGGACCGAGCCGAGGGTCGAACGGCTCGGCGACGAGGATTGGGTGACGTTGAGCCAGGCCGGTCTCGATCCGATCCGCGCCGGCCGCTTCTTCGTCCACACGCCGGCGCATCGCGACCGGGTCCCTCCGGACGCGGTCCCCTTCGAGATCGACGCCGGCCGCGCCTTCGGCACCGGCCAGCACGAGACCACCACCGGCTGCCTGATCGCGCTGGACCGGCTCAAGGCGACCGGCGCCAGCGTCCACAACCTGGCCGATATCGGCACCGGCACCGGCCTGCTCGCCTTCGCCGCCATGCATTTGTGGCCCGCGGCGCGGGCGGCGGCGTCGGATATCGACTCCGTGGCCATCGCCGTGGCGGCGGAGAATGCCGCGCTCAACCATGTCAGGCTGGGCCGCGCGCGGGGTCAGCTCGAACTGATCGTCGCGCCTGGCATGGATCATCTGCGTCTCAAGGCCCGCGCGCCCTACGACCTCATCATCGCCAACATCCTCGCCGGGCCGCTGATCGACCTCGCCCCTGCGCTGGCAGGCGCGCTGGCGCCGGGCGGCCGGCTGGTGCTGGCCGGGCTGCTCGGCCATCAGGCGGACGCGGTGGCGGGCGCCTATCGGCGCCAGTCGATGATGGCGGGGCAGCGCATCGACCGCGGGGACTGGCCGACTTTGGTCATGCGCAAGCGCAAGAGCACGGGCTGGCGCTAGCGGCGCTGGCGGCGGCGTTCCTCGCTGACCAGCACGGCCTCCCGGCAGCCGTCGACCTGGCGCTCGACGGCGAGCAGCGCCCGTCCTTGCGGCAAGCGGTCCAGCCGGGTCCCGTCATTGCGCCTATCCTCGCCGGCGACCTGGTCCGGGATCGACCTGCAGCCGGGCTGCTCGCGGTACAGGTTCATGCGATCGAAGCTGTCGGCCGCCACCGGAGGCCTGGCGCCGTCCGGCGCGGCCGCAGGGGCAGGCGGAGCGCCGGCGCCCGGCAGCATCAGCGCGGCGGCGAGCATCGCGAGCTTCATGGCGGCCTCCTTTAGTTGGCGCCGGAATAGCAGATCGGCGGCGAATTTTGAAGTCATCCGCCGACGTCGCGGACGATCTCCAGCCATTGAGCCTCGTCGATCACCTGGATGCCCAGTTCTGCCGCCTTCTTGAGCTTGGAGCCCGCGCCGGGGCCGGCGACGATCAGGTCCGTCTTGGCCGATACCGAACCGGCCGCCTTGGCGCCGAGCCTTTCGGCCTGGGCCTTGGCCTCGTCGCGCGACAGCGCCTCGAGGCTGCCGGTGAAGACGATGGTCTTGCCGGTGACGGGCGATTGGCGGGTCTCCACCACAAAGCGCGGCGGCGAGACCTCGCGCATGAGGTCCTCCCACGCCTCGACATTGTGGGGCTCGTGGAAGAAATCGCCGAGCGCCCGCGCCACGGTCGGCCCCACCCCTTCGATCGCGGCAAGCTCGGCCGCCGCCTCCTCGTCGCCGCCCCGCGCCGCCTCGGCGACCGCGCGCAGCCGGGGCAAGGTGCCGAACGCCTTCATCAGGTCGCGCGCGGTGACCGAGCCGACATGGCGGATGCCGAGGCCGAAGAGCAGGCGGGCGGCATCGGGCGCGCGCTTCGCCTCGATCGCCGCGATCAGCGCGTCGACCGACTTGGCCTGCCAGCCCTCGCGGCCGACCAGCGCCTCGCGATGGGCGGGGAGGCGATAGATGTCGGCGGGCTCGTTCAGCCAGCCAAGCTCCAGGAACTCGGCGATGCTCTTCTCGCCCAAGCCTTCGATGTCGAGCGCGCCGCGGCTCACGAAATGGCGCAGCCGCTCGAACCGCTGGGCCGGGCAGATCAGGCCGCCCGTGCAGCGCACGTCGATCTCGCCTTCCTCCGCCACCGCCTCGCTGCCGCATTGCGGGCAATGATCGGGGAAGAGGAAGGCCGGGCGATCCTCGCCGCGGGTCAGCACCTCGACGATCTGGGGGATGACGTCGCCGGCGCGCTGGACGACCACCCGGTCGCCCGGCCGCGCGCCCAATCGGGCGATCTCGTCGCGATTGTGCAATGTCGCGTTGGTGACGCTGACCCCGCCCACGGTCACCGGCTCGAGCCGCGCCACCGGGGTCAGCTTGCCGGTGCGCCCGACCTGGATGTCGATCGCGTTCAGCGTGGTTTCGGCGCGCTCGGCCGGGAATTTGTGCGCGAGCGCCCAGCGCGGCGCCTTCGAAACGAAGCCGAGCCTGTCCTGCCAGTCGAGCCGGTCGACCTTGTAGACGACGCCGTCGATGTCGAACGGCAGGTCGGCGCGCGCCTTTTCGATCCGCCGATAATGGGCGATCAATGCGTCGAACGTCTCCACCCGCACCAGCAGGTCCGAGACCGGCAAGCCGAAGCCGCTGATCGCCGCCATCGCCTCATATTGGGTGGCGGCCGGGCGCGCGCCGACCTCGCCCCAGCCATGGGCGAGGAACTTCAGATTGCGCGACGCGGTCACCGCCGGATCCTTCTGCCGCAACGAGCCGGCGGCGCCGTTGCGCGGATTGGCATATTGGCGGACCCTGGCCGGATCCTCCGCCTCGGCGAGCAGCCGCGCGTTCAGCGCCGCGAAGTCCGCCTTGGCCATGTAGACCTCGCCCCTGATCTCGAACACGTCCGGCACCTCTCGTGCTCCCCCGGAAGCGATATCCTGTGCTCCTGCGAAAGCAGGAGCCCAGTCTGGGTTCCCGCTTTCGCGGGAACGCAATGTGTGAGGAATGTCGGATATGGTTCTGACATTGGCGGTCACGTCCTCGCCCGTCGTGCCGTCCCCCCGCGTCGCGCCCAGCACGAGCACGCCCTTCTCGTAGCGCAGCGAGCAGGAGAGGCCGTCGATCTTGGGCTCGGCGGTGAGCGCCACCGGCGCGTCCTCGGCCAGCTTCAAATAGCGCCGCACCCGGGCGAGGAACTCCGCCACCTCCTCTTGCGCGAAGGCATTGTCGAGGCTGAGCATCGGCGCCGCGTGCCGCACCTTGGCGAGATGGCCCGCCGGTGCCGCGCCGATTTGCCGCGACGGGCTGTCCTCGCGGACGAGGTGGGGGAAGCCGGCCTCCAGCGCCGCATTGCGCCGCACCAGCGCGTCATAGTCCGCGTCCGAAATCTCCGGCGCGTCGTCGGTATGATAGAGCCGGTTGTGTCGCGCGATCTCGCGGGCGAAGCGCTCCAGCTCGGCGGCTGCGTCCTGCTCGGTCATCACGCGGCCACCGGGACGAAGGGCGGGAAGGAAAGGAAGACCGCCGCGGTCACGCCGAGCAGGACGAAGACGCGCCCGGCGCGCGGCGTCTCCATCGCGCCGACGCCCGCCATGACCACTCCGATCGATGCGGCGAAGGCGAACAGGCACCACAGATAGATCATCCAGGGCGCGATCCCCGGCGCCAGTTCGCCGGGATTCGACGTCGCCGCGATCAGCAGGGTGAAGGGCACGAACAGCAGCGCGCACGCGCCCGCGAGCACAACCATCAGCCCGGCGAGCAGTCTCAGCAGCAACGGCCCAGCTCCGCGCGGGCCGGACGAGGGATGCGGCGGCGCCTCGCTCACGCCGCCTCCAGCAGCCGCACCGCCTGCGCCCTCGCCTCGTCCGTCACCTGGGCGCCGGAGAGCATGCGGGCGATCTCCTCGCGGCGGCGGGCCTCGTCGAGGCGCTGGACGCCGGTGCGGGTGACCAGGCCGTCATGGCTCTTCTCGATCAAAAGGTGCGTGGCGCCGCGCGCGGCCACCTGCGGCGAATGGGTGACGACGAGGACCTGGCCCGCCTCCGCGAGCCGGTGCAGCCGCTCGCCGACCGCGCTCGCCACGGCGCCGCCGACGCCGCGGTCGATCTCGTCGAAGATCATCGTCGTCGCGCCGCCTTCTTCCGCGAGCGCGACCTTGAGCGCGAGGATGAAGCGGGAGAGTTCGCCGCCCGACGCGATCCGCACCAGCGGCCCGAACGGAGCGCCGGCATTGGTCGAGACCTCGAACTCGATCCGGTCGCGCCCGGCCGGGCCCGGCTCGGCGGCGCCGGTCACGGTGCGGAAGCGGGCCTGGTCGAGCTTCAGGGGCGCGAGCTCCCCCGCCACCGCCGCGTCGAGCCGCGCCGCGGCGGCCGTACGCGCCTCGGTGAGGCTCGACGCCTCGCGGTCGTAGGCGGCGCGCGCCTGGGCGAGGTCCGCCTCGAGCGCCGCGATCTCGGCCCCGCCGGCGGCGATCGCCCCGAGCTTGGCGCGCAGATCCTCGCGCAAGGCCGGCAGCGCGTCCGCCTCCACCCGATGCTTGCGGGCGAGCGCGCGGATCTCGAACAGGCGCGCCTCGGCCTCGTCGAGCCGCGCCGGATCGAAGGCCAAAGCGTCCCGCGCCCGCGCCAGCGCGTCCTCCGCCTCGGCCGCCTCGATCACCGCCCGGTCGAGCGCCGCCAGCGCCTCGGTCAGGCTCGCATGCTCGGCCGCGATCCGGTCGAGCCGCCGCGCCGCCTGGCGGAGCTGGGCCAGGCCGCCGTCGGAACCCCGCAGCAAGGCGGCGATGGTCTCGAGCTCGTCGCCGAGCCGCGCGCCCGCCTGCATGCCCGCGCGCAGCGAGGCCAGAGCTTCCTCCTCGCCCGCCTGCGGCGCCAGAGCGTCCAGCTCCTCGACCGCGTGCGCCAGCCAGTCCCGGTCGCGCTCCGCCTCCGCGTGCGCCCCGCGCGCGTCCGCCAGCTTCGCCTCGGCGTCCTGGACCAGCGCCCATGCCGCGCCGGCCGGCCCGGCGTCGATCCGCCCGAAGCCGTCGAGCAGGGCGCGATGGCCGCGCGGATTGAGCAGGCCGCGATCGTCATGCTGGCCGTGAATTTCGACGAGGCTGGCGCCGAGCTCACGCAGCAGGCCGGCCGAGACCGGCTGGTCGTCGACGAAGGCGCGGCTGCCGCCGTCGGCCTTGACGGTGCGGCGGATCACCAGCGGCTCGCCCGGCTCGTGCGCCAGCCCGTTCGCGTCGAGCAGGGCGAGCGCCGCATGATCGCGGCCGATTTCGAAAGAGACGCTGACCGAGGCCTGCGCCTGTCCGGCGCGCACCAGGCCGCTGTCCGCCCGCACGCCCAGCGCGAGCCCGAGCGCGTCGAGCAGGATCGACTTGCCCGCCCCTGTCTCCCCGGTGAGCACGCCCAGCCCCGCCCCGAAATCGAGCTCGAGCGTCTCGATCAGCACGACGTCGCGGATCGAAAGGGAGGTCAGCATGGAGAGGGGGAATCGGGCATCGCTTCCCCTTTACGTCATTCCCGCGAAAGCGGGAATCCAGACTGGGGGCGACGTCGAGCGTCCTAGGCCCTCCCCCTGGAGGGGGAGGGTAGGGAGGGGGTGTCGAGCGTTCGAGAACATTCTCGGAAGCCGAACCCCCTCCCCTACCCCCTCCCCGCTGGGGAGGGGAAGTGAGCGAGCCTCAGCGCGTCCCCGCCGCGGGCGCCGGCGCGGGCGCGGCGCCTTCGGGCGCGTGGCGCTGGATGAGCTCGTAGGCGCGGCGGTACCAGTGGCTCTGCGGGTAATTGGCGCCGAGCACCGATGCGGTGCGCCGCGCCTGATCGGGGACGCCGAGCGCGAGATAGGATTCGGTGAGCCGCATCAGGGCCTCGGGCGCATGGCTGGTGGTCTGATAATCGTCCACCACGGTGCGGAAGCGGAGCACCGCGGCGAGCCATTGGTGCCTGCGCTGGTAGAAGCGGCCGATCTCCATCTCCTTGCCGGAGAGATGGTCGCGGACCAGGTCGATCTTGAGCCGCGCATCGTCGGCATAAGGCGTGTCGGGATAGCGGCGGACGATCTCGCCCAGAGTCTCCATCGCCTGGCGGGTGATCGCCTGGTCGCGGGTGACGTCGTTGATCCGCTCGTAATAATTGAGCGCGATCAGATAGAGCGCATAAGGCGCGTCGCGATTGCCCGGGTGGATCGAGAGGAAGCGCCGCGCCGATTCGATCGACTTGGTATGTTCGCGCGCTGCATAATAGTTGAACGCGCTCATCAGCTGCGCGCGGCGGGCCCAGACCGAATAGGGATGCTGGCGCTCGACCTCGTCGAAGATCAGGGCCGCCTGCAGATACTGGCGGTTGCGCATCCGGTCCCAGCCGGCATTGTAGAGGGTGTTGACGTCGCGGGCGACATAGCGCGTGTCGGCGCTGGTCCGGCCGCCGCCCAACATGGCGCAGCCGCTGAGCAGGATGGAACTGGCGGCGAGGGCGGCGAGGAGGGCGGAGCGGGAAATCGTATACATGGCGGGCTTCTTAGCTGAGCGTTGGACGAAGGCCAAGCGGCGTTCTCTCGGGTCGGCACCAGAGAAGGCCCGGCCGATGAACGGCGCTTTAATGGCCCATAATCCCTCTCCCTCGAGGGAGAGGGAGCTATGCAGCGTTCGCCAAGATCCTCCCGATTAACCTCGCCAAAGCGCTTTTCTGCTAGGGAGGCGCCATGCTGCGCGTGCTGACCCTGGCGACACTGTTTCCGAACGGCCTCAAGCCCACTCTGGGCGGATTCGTCGAGCTGCAGACTCGCGCGCTCGCCGCGCGGGACGGGGTCGAGGTCGAGGTGGTGGCGCCCATCGGGCTGCCCGCCTGGCCGCTCTCGCTCCATCCTCATTACGCGCCGCTCAACGGCCTGCCGCGCGAGGAGGTCCGGAACGGCCTCAAGGTTCACCGCCCCCGCTATCGAGTCTGGCCGATGATCGGCGCGGCCGGGACTGCGCGGCGGATGGCACACGCTTTGCTGCCGGTGCTGCGCGCGATCCGGACGCGCTTTTGCTTCGACGTCATCGACGCCGAGTTCTTCTGGCCCGACGGCCCGGCGGCGATGCGGCTGGCACGGGCTTTGGACGTCCCCTTCTCGATCAAGGCGCGGGGCAGCGACATTCACGTCTGGGGCGCACGGCCCGCAACCGCCGCGCAGATCGCCGCGGCGGGGCGGGCGGCGGACGGGCTGCTCGCGGTCAGCGGCGCACTCAGGGCCGACATGGCGGCGCTCGGCATGCCGGAGGACAAGATCAGGGTCCACCATACCGGCATCGATCTCGGCCGGTTCAGGCCCGCCGGCCGGGCTGCGGCCAAGGCGGCGCTCGGCGTCGAGGGGCCGCTTCTGGTCTGCGCCGGCGCGCTGCTCGCGCGCAAGGGCCAGGATCTCGCCATCGCGGCGCTGGGGCAGCTTCCCGGCGCGACCCTGATCCTGGTCGGAGACGGCCCGGACCGGGCGCGGCTCGAGGGGCTGGCGAAGGGCGCGCGAGTCCGCTTCCTGGGCAACCGGCCGCATGCCGAGCTGCCCGGCCTGCTCGCCGCCGCCGACGTCATGGTGCTTCCGACGGTCTCGGAAGGGCTCGCCAACGTCTGGGTCGAGGCGCTTGCCTGCGGGACGCCGGTGGTGACCAGCGATGTCGGCGGCGCCCGCGAGGTCATCGACCGCCCGGAAGCGGGGCGGCTCGTCGCGCGCGATCCCGCGGCGATCGCCGGCGCGGTGCGCGATTTGCTCGCCGTTCCGCCCGACCAGGCGGCGGTCCGCAAGGGCGCCGAGCGGTTCAGCTGGGAGAAGAACGGCGCCGAGCTGTTCGACCACCTCCAATCTATCCGTCACTCCCGCGAAAGCGGGAGTCCAGACAACGGCTGAGCTGCTCCCACGCCGACTGGATTCCCGCTTTCGCGGGAATGACGGGGAGGGTGGAATGGCGGCAAGCTCAGAGCGGCATCAGCGCCGCGGCGATCCACCTTCCCTCGCCGCGCAGCAGGCCCCAGAGCCGGGCGGCGGCGCGGCTGTCCATCGCCTCGACGCCGATCCCCTCCGTCTCGAGCGCCGCGATGAATGCGCGCGGCGGGAAGGCCATGGCCCGGCCGGTGCCGAGCAGCAGGAATTCGGGCTTCGGCGCGAGCGCGAGCAAAGGCGCGACATGGCCCTGCGCGAGATCGCCGAGCGCCGGCGCTTCCCAGGCCAGGGCCGCCTCCGGAGTCAGCAGGGCGCCCCTGAGGACCGCGCCGTCGATCCTGAAACCGCCCGCGGCGAAGCCCTGGACCTGCGGCCCGCGCGCGGCGGGCGCCCTGTCGAGCGCGGCGCTCAAACCTGGGCGCCGTCTTTCTCGTTGCGCGGGCCCCGCGCGGCGCGGCTGACCGGATCCCTGGGCAGGAAGCTAGCCGTCGTCACCCTCAGCCAGACCAGGACCGGCGAGGAGATGTAGATCGACGAATAGGTGCCGACGAAAATCCCGACGAAGATCGCGACGGTGAGGCCGAAGATCACGTCCGGCCCGAGCAGCAGAAGCGTGCCGAGCGCGAGCAGGATCGAGATCGAGGTCACCATCGTGCGCGACAGCGTCTCGTTGAGCGAGAGATTGAGCAGCGGCACGATCTCCATCTTGCGGTATTTTCGCAGATTCTCGCGGATTCGGTCGTAGATGACGACGGTGTCGTTGAGCGAATAGCCGACGATGGTGAGGATCGCCGCGACCACGTTGAGATTGAATTCGAGCTGGGTCAGCGAGAAGAAGCCCAATGTCATCCAGACGTCGTGGAACAGGGTGAGCAGGGCGCCGACGCCGAACTGCCATTCGAACCGGATCCAGATGTAGATGGCGATGCCGAGCATGGCGAGCGCGATCGCCCAGGCGCCCGAGTTCAGCAATTCCTCCGAAACCTTGCCGGAGACGGTATCGACCGAGCGGATCGTCGCATTGCCCGGATAGGCGGTGCCGATCATCGTCCGCACGCCTTGGGTGGCGGCGGCGGCCGCGCCCTGATCGCCGGGCGGCAGCGCGATGCGGATCAGATATTCGGTCTCATTGCCCCCGGCCTTGTTGCCCGCGGCGGCGCGCTGGACGACGTTCTGCCGGCTCTCCTGGATCGAGGCCTCGCCGATGCCGAGCGCGTCCACCCGCTCGCGCAGCTGCTCGATCGGCGGCGGCTGGGTGAAGCTGACGCGCAGGCTCTGCCCACCCACGAAATCGACGCCGAAATTGAGCCCGCGCGTGAACACGAGGGCGATCGCCGCGGCGGTGACGAGGATCGAGATCATCAGCGCCCAATTGCGCCAGCGCATGAAATCGATGTTCGTATTGTCGGGGACGAGCTTCAGCAGGCGCATCGGGAATCTCCGGAACCCGTCATTCCCGCAAAAGCGGGAAGCCAGCGGGCCGCTGTGTCACGCGCCGAGTCAGTCTGGATTCCCGCTTTCGCGGGAATGACGAAGGAGGGGACGGGAATGACGAAGGAGGAAGCGATCATATGTGCAGCTCCTTCGGCCGCGCGCGGCGGACCCAGAGGGCGACGAACATGCGGGTGACGTTGACCGCGGTGAACACAGAGGTGATGATGCCGATCATCAGCACCACCGCGAAGCCGCGGATCGGGCCCGAGCCGAAATAGAACATCAGAAGGGCGGCGATGACGTTGGTGATGTTGGCGTCGAAGATCGCCGTCTGCGCCTCGCGATAGCCGAATTCGAGCGCGTCGTGCAGCCTTCGCCCGCGCCTCTGCTCCTCGCGTATGCGTTCGTTGATGAGCACGTTGGCGTCGACCGCCGCGCCGATGGTGAGCACGAAGCCGGCAATGCCGGGCAGGGTCAGGGTCGCGTTGAACAGCCCCATGATGCCGAAGATCATCAGCGCGTTCAGGACGAGTCCGATCGTCGTGTAGACGCCGAACCGGCCATAAGTGATGAGCATGAACAGGATCACCACCAGGGTCGCCGCAATGCTGGCGATGACGCCGCTGCGGATCGAATCCGCGCCGAGCTCGGCGCCGACGCTGCGCTCTTCGACCACCCTCAGCTCGACCTCCAGGCGGCCCGAGCGCAGCGAGATGGCGAGCTGGTTGGCGGACTGGGCGGTGAAGCTGCCCGAGATCAATGCGGTGCCGCCCAGGATCGCCTCGCGGATGACGGGCGCGGAGATGACTCGGTTGTCGAGGATGATCGCGAACCTCTTGCCGACATTGGCCTGGGTGGTCCGCGCGAAGCTGTGGCTGCCGGCGGTGTCGAAGCTGACCCGGACCGCGGGCAGGCCGTTATCGTCGTAATCCTGGACGGCGGTGGCGACCCTCTCGCCGGTGATCATCGCGCGGCTGCGGACGCCGATGCAGGTGCCTGCCGGCAATTCCTCGGATGGGAGCGCCTGCAGGTTCGGCCGGCGCGTGTTGCAGGGGAGCTGGTCGACCATGACCATCTTGAACTCGAGCCGCGCGGTGCGCCCGATCAGCCGCTTCAGCGCCTCGGGGTCCTGCATTCCCGGCACCTGCACCAGGATGCGGCTCGCGCCCTGGCGGATGATCGTCGGCTCGACCGTGCCGAGCGCGTTGATGCGGCGGTCGATGACGTCGCGCGCCGATTCCATCGCCTGCTTGATCCCCTCGTCAATGCCGGCCTGGGTCTGGCGCATCGTCACCCGCCGGCCGTCGCCGACCGCGACGGTCCAGTCGGCGCTGCCGAAGCCGACCTGGCTGATCTGCGCGTTGGCGCGCGCGGTCGCGGCTCCGACCTGGGCCGGATTGTCGACGACGAAGCTGACCTCGCCATTGTTCGCCGCCAACTGGCTCACCGGGATGGAATTGCGGCTCAGATCGGTATTGAGCTGGTCCTCCATCGACTCGCCGCGCTGTTTGGCGACGTCCTGGACCTGCGCCTCGTACAGCAGCTGGCTGCCGCCGGCGAGATCGAGGCCCAGATTGATGTGAATCGCCCGCAGGAATCCCGGCAATTGGGCCGCGACGGGCGCGGGCAGAAAGCTCGGGATCGCCAGCAGCACGAAGAACGCGCAGATCAGGCTGATGCCCCAGACCTTCCAGCGAGGGAAGTTCAACATGGAAAGGCGGCCCCTAGTCGTTCGCTGCTTTGGCGCCGTGCGGGCGGATGTCGCTCAGCATCGATTTGACCACGCGCACCTTGACCCCCGCCGCCACCTCGATCTCGACCTCGTTCAGGACGTCGTCGACCTTGGTGACCTTGCCGATCAGGCCGCCCGTGGTGATCACGGTGTCGCGCGGCTTGACCCCGCCGATCATCGCCTGGTGCTGCTTCATTCTTTTCTGCTGCGGGCGGATGAGCAGGAAATAGAAGATGACGAAGATCAGGATGAGCGGGAAGATCTGTGCCATGAAGGTGGCCGTGCCGTTGGCGGCGCCGCCGCTCGCGGCCTGTGCATAGGCTGGGGATTCGAACATGTTCGGCCTCTGGAAAAGGGACGGCGCGAAGGCGCTCGCCTTTGAAAGCGGGGTGCGACTATCATGGGGACGGCCCGTTGCCAAGGCAAGGCGCCAAGGCGATTAGGCGGGCAGGCAAGGGGAGAGACTATGATCATCGTGACCGGTCAGGCGCGATTCGCGCCGGGCGAGATCGAACGGCTGAAGCCCGCCTTCAAGATGAACATCCACTCGACGCGGGCGGAAGCGGGCTGCGCGCGCTATTCCTATGCGGTCGATATCGCCGATCCCGACCTCCTCCACATAGCGGAGGAATGGAGCGACGAGGAGGCGATCGCCGCGCACATGGCCGCTCCGCACATGGCCGATCTGATGGCCGCGCTCGGCGATGCCCGGCTCGAGACGATCAGCGTCAACGCCTATGAGGCGCATTTCCTGAAGACTTTGCTGGGGGCGGCGGGCTGACGGTCACCCCGCCTTCGTCATCTCGGACTTGATCCGGGATCCATGAACACGGACTGCGCGAACCTGCCGCCTCCGTGTTCATGGGTCCTGACTTTCGTCAGGATGACGCTCAGGAGCGCGGATAGAGAATGATCAGGGTCGAGGTGCCGTGGGCGAGCAACTTGCCCTCGGCGGAGCGCAAATAGGCCTCCGCGGTGGCGATCTGGCGGCCGCGGCTCACCACCCGGCCCTCGCAGGCCACCGGGCCGCCGGCGGGGTCGATCGCGCGGGTGAAGTTCACCTTGGTCTCGACCGTCGTATAGCCGATGCCTGCGTCCAGTTCACTGTGGACGGCGCAGCCGCAGGCGCTGTCGATCAGGGTCAGGGCATAGCCGCCATGGACCGAGCCCAGCGGATTGAACAGATGCGGGCCGGGCACGCCCTCGAACAAGGCGCGGCCCTTCTCGACCTCGGTGAGCCGGAATCCGAGCGCCTCGGCGATCGGCGCGGCGGGCAGGTCCCCGGCGATCATCGCGCGGAGCATGTCGAGGCCTGAAAGGCCCTCCATCTCCTCGCGTGTGGCAACTTCGTAGCGCATGGCGGCCTCGTCCTATCAGTTGCGAAACGCAACTAACAAATCTGCTCCCCGAGTCAATGCGGCTTGCTTGCCTTCCCCGGTCCCCGCGCCTAAATGCGCCCCCTTGGTCGGGGCGTAGCGCAGCCTGGTAGCGCATCACACTGGGGGTGTGGGGGTCGCTGGTTCGAATCCAGTCGCCCCGACCATGAACAGGTGTGTAGTGCCCCGCACTACACAGCCATGTCCGGGGGACATGGCGACCTGGTCATTACGCCAGGGGCTTCGGCTGGCAGGCCGGCCTGGAATGCCGGCAAGCTCAGGCCCTCGCGCTCATTGTCCCAGAGCATCGCGACGATCCGCCAGCCCCTGTCCGGGTCCTTGAACAGCTGGATCGAGTTGATTCCGCGGCGCTCTGGCGTCCCGTCGCCCAGCGCGCTCCGCGCCTCATAGGCGCTCAGGACATGGGCGATGTTGCCGAACAGGTCGATGCGCCGGCCGATCTCCACCTCGTAAAAGTCGTTCTCCGCGAAGAAAGGCGTGGTGTCCCGCGCGTAATCGCCGAGGCTCATGATCCTGCATGCCGGGCGGCCGTCCGCGCCGATCCAGGTGCGGATCTGCCGCGCCTCGGGGTGGAAGCAATTCGCCTGGCGCGACCAGTCGCGCGGGCCTTTGGGCCCCGAGATCATCGCGTACATCTCGTCGACGATCGCGCCGATCGCGCCGCAATCGTCCATCACCGCGTTCCGATCATCGCGGCGACGATGGCGATGGCGATCAGGCCGATCAGGCCGGCGAGCGCGATCGGCAGCCAGGTCGGCGCCGGCCCGCGCAGCCTGGGCAGCGGCATTGGGGGCGCGGTGAGCGGCCTGAGCGGCGCGCCTTCGCCGCCGTCGAGCAACCGTCCGACGATCGCGGTCAGATGGTCGAGATGCGGGCCGAGCGGCGGCGTCAGCGCATCGAGCGTCCGCGCCCCGCCGATCAGGGAAGCGAGCCCGGCGTGCGGCTCCACCGCTTCGATCCGGAACGGGACCATGGCGAGCCCGTCGGCGGCGGCGCGCTCGGCCTCGCGCCGGACCTGGGCCGATTCGGCGCTTGCCGCCGAGAGGATCAGCAGGAAGACCTTGCACCACGCGATCGCCTCGGCCCCCGCCGCGTCCTCCTGGCGGCCGCCGGGCAGGTCCCGATCCGCCAGCCAGCACAAATGGCCGGCGCGCTCGATCGCGTCGCAGACCGCCTCGGCGACGGCCTTGTCCTTCGCGGCATAGCTGATGAATATGTCGTGCGGCACCCGCGACCCCTCGCCCCTTCTTAAGACGAAGCTTTCGGATTCGCCAGTGTTCAGGCCTGTTCGCGCTCGGCCCTAAGTACCGGTCCGTAGAGCCGCCCGATGCCGATCAGGGCGATGCCGAGGACGAGGAAGGAGAGAATTCTGAGCACGCCCTCGAGATCGGAGGCGTCGATCAGGAACACTTTGACGATGGTCGCGGTCAAGAGGACCAGGCCGGCGAGCCGCAGCGCCTTGTCCGGCAGCCGGACGCCGGCGAGGATCAGGGCGATCGCGACCGTGAGGCCGGCCAGCGAATAGCCATAGGCCTCCGCGGTCGGCATGTTCGGGCCGGTCAGGATCGGGCCCTGGAAGGCCTGGCGCACCATCAGGCCGATGCCCGCGAGCAGCACGAGCAGGAACGCGGCGAGCCACGGTCCCGAATCGGACGCCGCCGCCGCCCGCCGCCGCGCCGCATAGAGCCAGACGGCGCTGAGCAGGAACGCCGGCAGGAGCAGGTTGATGACGGGCACCGTCCCGACCCACTGCGCGGTCCACAGCGGGTTGTGCAGGCCGATATCGAACCAGACCAGGCGCATCGCCGCCACTATCGTCAGCAGGGTCCCGGCGAGCCGCGCCAGCTCGGGCTCGATCCTGGGCGGGCGAAGGATCCCGGCGGCGAGCAGCCAGCCGGCGGCGAACAGCGCCTGGGTGACGATGGTCCGCTCGAGCAGGCCGCGCGCGACGAAATCTGCGCCGCCGGAAAGGCCGAACGCCTGCTTGAACCACAGATAGAGCGCCGCCAGGGCGAACAGCCCCGCGGCCAAAGGCAGGCCGCGCCGCGCGCCGAGCGGCAACGGCGGCAGCGCCAGCCGGATCGCGGCGAGCAGGAGGGCCGGCATGGCGAAGGCGGTCAGCGCCGTCATCGCGTCCGGCAGGTCCGCGGCGAGCGCCGGCCTCCCGGCCAGGCTCTCCATCGCCGCGATCGAAAGCGATGGCGCCATCCAAAGGCTGCGCATCACCGCGACGATCGCGACCAGGGCGGCGACCGTGCCGAGCGCGAGATCGCCGAGCCGCCGCGCCGCCAGCGCCGCGGCAAGCGCGACTCCAAGCCAGCCCGCCGCCACCCAGTCGGGCGCCGCCAGGTCCCAGACCGCCGCGCCCGCGAGCAACGCCGCCGCGCCGCCGGCGGTCAGCAGAAGGAGGTCGGCGGGCGCCTTGTCGCTCGCCCGCGCCCGCGCCGCCCAGACCAGGACGGCCGGCCCCAGAGCGAGCGAAGCCGCGAGCGCCCCCCAGGCCGGGCGGCCGAGCAAGGCCGGCTCCAGCGCGCGCACCACCAGCAGCGGCCCGGCAAGGCCCGCGCAGGCGAGCCCCGCCCAGAAGGTGTCGCGCTTGCGCAGCGCCAGCGCCAGCCCGCCGAGGCCGAACAGCGCCGTCGCCCCGGCCGCCGCCATCGGTACAAGGTCGTCCTGCCCGGTCGCCGCCTTGGCGCCGAGGAGGACCAAGGCGAAGGCCAGCGCCAGCGGCGGCGCGAGGGCGAATTCCCGCCGGATCGCCGCAAGGGCGAGGCTCGCCGCGGCGAGGCCCGCGAACAGGCCCCAGGCCGGAGCGCCGAGATCGGTGCGCGCGACCAGAAAGGCGAGCTGGACGATGCCGATGGCGAGCGGCTGGAGCAAAACGAGCTGCCGGCCGGCGCCGGGCCGGAGCACGGACGCCGCCAGCGCGAGCAGCAGCACGAATCCGCCCGAGAGCAAGGCGTCGTCGCGCGCATCGGGCTGGGCGATCAGGAAGCCGGTCCAGACGAAGCTGAGCATTGCGGCGGCCGCCGCCAGCCAGGTCCAGCCGCGCCGCCAGGCGAGCGTGAACAGGGCGATGTCGAGCAGGGCCAGATAAGCGAGCAGCGGCAAGGCGCCGGCCTCGGGATCGCCGACCAGCAACGGCGTCAGGAAGCCGCCGACCAGCCCCATCATCGCGGTCGGCGCGCCGTGCCGCAGCGACAGAGCGAGCGCCGACCCCGTCACCGCGAGCATCGCCGCCGAGGCGGCTTGCGAATCGATCAAGGCGTGCAGCCGGTAGCTGCCGTAGAAGGTCGCGTAGAGCACCGCGATGCCGGCGCCGGCGAGGGCCTGGGCGATCCGCGGATCGTCCGCGAGCCGGCCTCTGCGCGCATATTCGCCCGCGCCGACCAGGATCAGCCCGAACAGGCCGGCGCCGATCATCCTCGCCGCCGGGGTCACCAGCCCGATGTCGATCGAATAACGGATCAGGAACACCGCCGCGAGCACGAGCGCGATTCCGCCGAGCCAGATCAGCAGCCGCCCCGCCACCAGCCGCTCGAACAGCCCGCCGAACGTTTCGGACGGGCCGCGCGCGGGCGCTTCCTCGTCGAAAACCGGCTCGGGCTCCGCCTCGAAGGTCACGATCCGGCCCGGCGCGGCGGGCTCGGCCGGCTGGACGGGCGGCCGCGGCACCACGGCCGGCGCCTCCGCCGGCGGCGCGCGGCCCTCGATCGCGTCGATCCGCCGTTCGAGCCGGATGAGCCGCGTCCGCAAGCCCTGGTTGGCGAGAAACAGAAGCAGCACCGCCAGCAGCAGGATGGGAATGAGAAAGTCCATCAAGGGCCTAGCTAGACGTGCCGGCCCGCCCTGTCAGCGCTTATCTAATTCCGGGGACACTATACTTAATTATCTGCGCGGAGATCGAATTAAGTATAGTGTCCCCGTAATTAGATCCGCGTCATCGGCACTTGCGTCACGTCGCCGGCCCAGATCGCGCGGGCGCGGGCGAGGTTGCGGTCGGCAGAGGCGGAGTCGCCGGCGGCGCGGTCGGCGCGCGACAGCAGATAGAGCGCGAGCGCGTCGTTCGGCCAGTGCCTGAGCGAGGCGTAGAGCTGCGCCCGCGCGCTGTCATGCTCGCCCGCCTCCAGCATCGCCGCTGCGAGGCTGCGCCGCACCGAATACCAGAAGAGCGGCGGATCGCTGCCGAAGTCCGCGGCGACCTGCCGCTCCATCGCCTTGCGATAGGCCGCCGCCGCCGCGCGCGGATCGCCGGCCAGCATCGCCGCGCGCCCTTCGAGGACGAACTGGAAGACCTCGGCGAGCTGCCCGCCGCGCCGTCCGAGCCCCGGCGAATCGCGCCCTGAGCGAAGGCGCGCGATCGCCGCCGCCTCGGCGCGCACCGCGGCCGCGTCGCCGCGCCGCGCCAGCGCCTCGCCGCGCGCATAATGGCGTTGCGCGCGGTCGAAGACATGGGCCGGCTCGGGAAGCGCGAGCACCGCGCCGATATCGCCGTGGAGTCCGCTCGCGTAGAAGGTGGCGCTGCCCAGGACCCGGATTCGCTGGTCGACCTCGCCGCTCAGATAGGCCTCGCGGAACTGGCGCGAGACGGCGAGCGCGGTGGCGCCGTCCCCCCGCGCGAGCGCGCTCTCGATCGCGAAGTGCATGTTGTGCGCGAGCAGGCCCACCCGATAATCCGACGCCGCCGGCCGCGCGCGTGCGACGAACGCCCGGTCGGCGGCGATCGCGGCGACGTTGACCGCCGCCGCGTCGCCATAGCGGCCGACGCCGAAGAAGCTGTGCGAGGGCATGTGGACGAGGTGGCTCGCCGCCGGCGCGATCAGGCCCAGGCGCTCGGCATGGGGCACGGCCAGTTCCTGCCGGTCGATCCAGTCGGTCAGGTGGATGTAATAATGGATTGCGCCGCCATGGTCCGGGCTGCGCGCCAGCACCCGCTCGAGCAGCTGCTGCGCCAGCGAATCCACCGGCGGCTCGGTCTCGCCCCAGGCGATCATGCGCGCGTCGGCGGCAAGAATTGCGAGCGTGTCGTCGCCGGGCATGCCGAGCGCCGCGCCCTCCATATAGGTGGCATAGGCCTCGTTGCTGAAATCCGCCCCGCGCCGGGTCCGGATCTGCATGCCGCGCAGGATGAGGCGGTCGCGCGCGCCGAGGCGCTGCCCCAGAGCGGCGGCGCGGGCGACGGCGGCGCGGGCGGCAACCAGCTCGCCGGTGCGCGGCGACAGGTTGATGGTCGGCCCCCGCGCCCAGGCCTCGCCCAGGAAGCACATCGCGCAGTTCGGATCGAGCCGCTGCGCCATCTGGAAGGCGCGGATCGCCTCGACCTCGTCGAACGCCCAGATCAGGCGCACCCCTTGCGCGAACCAGGCGCGGGCCTCCTGATTGCCGCTGTCGGGCTCGATCCCGGCAAAGCCGAGCCCGTCGACGAGCACCGGCGCCGCCGCCGCGGCCTGCGCCGCCCCGGGCTGGCCGACGATGCAGTCCTCCTGCGGCAGTGCCGGCGCGTGCAGGGCCGAGTCGCGGCTCGCCGCCGCCGGCCAGGCGGTGATGCCGAGCGCCGCCGCCGCCAATGCCATCCGCCTCGCCGCGATCCAGTCCATGAGCGTCTCCCTGGCGCGCAGCTTAGCCAGCCTTGGCCCGCGAAAAAACAGCTTTCCTACAACACACCTATTTGGTTATACAAGTCGTATGGAACTCACCGGAGACATGCCGCCGAGTCGGTTGCTGAGGCGCGCGCTCAACGCCCTCAACCGGGGCCACGCGCCGAGCCTACCGCTCGACGGCGAGCCCGACCGGCGCACCGCCGCCGCTTCTGCGGCCCTGCTGGCGCGGCGCGGGCCGGCCGCGCTGCGGCGGGCGCTCGCGGCGCTTCGCTGATTTATCGTATTTTCGCGCGCACGTCTCGTCACCTTTGCAACCTTGCGGAGATTGAAATGACCACCGACGACAAGCCCCGGTCCGAGCTCGATCCGTTTCGCGCCGCTTTGGCGATTGTCGCCCTGGTGGGCGGCCTGGTGGGCATGACCGGCCTCTATTTCGTGCCCATCCCGGAGGGCAATCGCGAACCCCTTTTGCTCGCCTTGGGCCTCGTGCTGGGCTGGGGCAGCACCGTCATCGGCTTCGAATTCGGCTCCTCGCCCGCCGGCCGGCGGGCGGCGGACGCCGGGATCAGGTTGCAGGGAGAGGCCGGGGCTCCCAAATAGGGCGGATCGAGAGCGGGAGCCCATCCATGGAAGTCTGGCACGGCACGACGATCATCGGCGTGCGCAAGAACAACAAGGCGGTGATCGCCGGGGACGGCCAGGTGTCGCTGCAATCGACGGTGATCAAGCCCAATGCGAGGAAGGTCCGGCGGCTGGGGGAGGGCAAGGTGATCGGCGGCTTCGCCGGCGCCACTGCCGACGCCTTCACCCTGTTCGAGCGGCTGGAGCGCAAGCTCGAACAGCATAACGGCCTGCTGATGCGCGCCGCGGTCGAGCTCGCCAAGGACTGGCGGACCGACAAATATCTGCGCAACCTCGAGGCGATGATGATCGTCGCCGACAAGGACGTGACCCTGATCCTCACCGGCAATGGCGACGTGCTCGAGCCCGCGGCCGGCGTCGCGGCGATCGGCTCGGGCGGCAATTTCGCGCTTTCGGCGGCAATGGCGCTCTACGATTACGAGGAGGATGCCGAGACCATCGCCCGCAAGGCGATGAAGATCGCCGCCGAGATCTGCGTCTACACCAACGACCAGCTCACCCTCGAGACGATCGAGGGGGCGGCCTAGCGACGCCCCGTCGTCATTCCCGCGAAAGCGGGAATCCCGCTTCTGCTCTTACTTTACCTTCCTCCGCGAGCTCCGCGTCTCCGCGTGGAAAAAAGATGGGTTCGCGCGGAGGCGCGGAGGCGCGGAGAAGAATGGAAGCGGGATTCCCGCTTTCGCGGGAATGACGAAGGGGATTAGAGTGGCGCATGCACCGCCGCGCCTTTCTCGGTTCCGCCGCCGCCACGCTCGCCCTTCCCGGCTGCGCCACCGTGGCGACTCGCTCGGCGGCGGCGCGCAGCGGCTGCCTGCCGCCCGTCCTGGTCTCGCCCGAGCGGGTGATCCGCACCGTCGCGGGGCTCAGGCCCTACCGCGCTTCCGGCTTCGTCGTCCGCGCCGAGGCGCTGGGCGACAAGAGGCTGGTCCACAATTACGGCCATGGCGGCGCCGGCATCACCTTGTCCTGGGGCACGTCGCGGCTCGCCGCCCAGCTCGGCCTGCCCGGCCACCAGGGCCCGGTCGCGGTGATCGGCGCCGGGGTGATGGGGCTCACCACCGCGCGGCTCGCGCAGGAGGCCGGCTTCGCGGTCACGCTCTATGCCAAGGCGCTGCCGCCCGACACCACCTCCAACATCGCCGGCGGGCAGTGGAGCCCGTTCGGCCATTTTCGCCGGGACAGCGTCACGCCCGAATGGCGCGCGCAATTCGCCGCCGCGCTCGATTACAGCTGGCGCCGCTTCCAGATCATGGTCGGAGACGATTACGGAATCCGCTGGCTGCCCACCTATGTCGACGCGTCGGGCGACGGGGACGACGGCCCCTCCCCGCTCGACGCCTATCATCCCGGCCGGCGCGTGCTGGCCGCGAACGAACATCCCTTCGCGCTCGACCGCGTCGTCCGCTTCGAGACCATGTATGTCGAGACCGGCCGCTTCCTGCGCCAGCTCAGCCGAGACGTCGAGGCGGCGGGCGGCCTCATCCGCGTCCGCGAATTCGCCTCGCCGGCCGAGATCGCGGCGCTGCCCGAACGGCTGGTCTTCAACTGCACGGGCCTCGGCGCCGGCGCCCTCTTCGGCGACACCGGCATCCAGCCCGTGCGCGGCCAGCTCGCCGTCCTGCTGCCCCAGAGCGAAATCCGCTACGCCTTCACCGGCGAGGCCGGCTACATGTTCCCGCGCGCCGACGGCATCGTGCTCGGCGGCACCTTCGAGCGCGGCGTCTGGGAGACCGATACCGAGCCCCAGGCCATCGCCCGCATCCTCGCATCGCACCGGCAGCTCTTCGCCGGCTTTCGCTGCGCCACTTGAACGCGCCCATTCCGGCTCCAATGTAGCTGGCGATGAACCGCCTATCCTCGTTCCCCGGCGAAGGCCGGGGCCCAGAACAGCGGCCGGACTGGATTCCGGCTTCCGCCGGAATACAAAGCCCAATGAAAGACTATCTGACCCCGATGGCGGTGGTGGCCGCTCTGGACGCGCACATCATCGGCCAGGACGACGCCAAGCGCGCGGTCGCGGTCGCGCTCAGGAACCGCTGGCGCCGCCAGCAGCTGCCCGACGAGCTTCGCGACGAGGTCACGCCCAAGAACATATTGATGATCGGCCCGACCGGCTGCGGCAAGACCGAGATCAGCCGGCGCCTCGCCAAGCTCGCCGACGCGCCCTTCGTCAAGGTCGAGGCGACCAAGTTCACCGAGGTCGGCTATGTCGGCCGCGACGTCGAGCAGATCGCCCGCGATCTCGTCGAGGAAGCGGTCCGGCTGGAGCGCGAGCGCCGCCGCGAGGCGGTGCGCGAGGCCGCATCCGAGGCGGCGATGGAGCGGATGCTCGACGCGCTGACCGGCAAGGGCGCGAGCGAGGCGACCCGCGAGAGCTTCCGCCGGATGCTCCACGACAATCATCTGAACGATCGCGAGGTCGAGCTGGAGCTGATCGATCAGCCGCAGACGCCGTTCGAAGTGCCGGGAATGGGCGGCCAGGTGGGCATGATCAACCTGTCCGATCTGATGGGCAAGGCGCTCGGCCAAAGCCCTAAGAAGAAGCGCAAGCTGCGCGTCCCCGAAGCCTGGGACAAATTGGTCGAGGAGGAGCAGGACAAGCGCCTCGACACCGACGACGTCAACCGGGTCGCGCTGAAGGACGCCGAGGCGAACGGCATCGTCTTTTTGGACGAGATCGACAAGATCGCGGTGAGCGACGTGCGCGGCGGCTCGGTGAGCCGCGAAGGCGTGCAGCGCGATCTGCTGCCGCTGATCGAGGGGACCACGGTGGCGACCAAATATGGGCCGATGAAGACCGACCATATCCTGTTCATCGCCTCGGGCGCGTTCCACGTGACCAAGCCCAGCGATCTGCTCCCCGAACTGCAGGGACGGCTGCCGATCCGGGTCGAATTGAAAGCGCTGACCGAGGCCGATTTCGTCCGCATCCTCTCCGACACCAAAGCGAGCCTCACCGAGCAATATCGGGCGTTGCTTGCCACCGAAGGGGTAGAGATCATCTTCGCCCCGGACGGCATCGCCGCGCTCGCGCGGATCGCCGCCGAGGTGAATGCCCAGGTCGAAAATATCGGCGCGCGGAGGCTGCAAACCGTGCTCGAGAAATTGCTCGAGGACGTCAGCTTCGAGGCCGAGCAGCGCCAGGGCGAGACGGTCACCGTCGACGCCGCTTATGTCGAAAATCAGCTGGCCGAAATCGCCCGCAACACCGACCTCAGCAAATATGTGCTCTAGCCGATCGCGTTCTTGATCTGTTCGGAAATCGGGGTTAGCTTCCCGGCTTCTGGACAGGAGAACGCACATGCTCACCGGGCAATGCCATTGCGGGGCGATCCGCTATCGGGTGGAGGGCGCGCCTGTTCATCATGCGCTCTGTCATTGCGGCGATTGCCGGCGTCATTCAGGCGCCCCGATGGTCGGCTGGGCCCTGTTTCCGAACGATCGCTTCGCGGTCACCGAGGGCGAGGCGAAGGTCTATGCGTCCTCCGAACACGGCCGGCGGCATTTCTGCGCGGATTGCGGCAGCGGGCTGTTCTACTCCAACGAAATGATCTTCCCCGGGGCGACCGACATCCAGTCGGCGACGCTCGACGATCCCGGCGCGCTGCCGCCGCAGGCCCAGATCCAGATGGCCGAGCGGATCGCCTGGGTGGACGAGCTGGCGGCGCTGCCGAAGTTCGATCGCTTTCCGGGCGGCTAGACTCCCGCCCGTTCCGCAATTCATCGCCCGGACCCCACGGTCCGTCCTTGTCGGTGAACCTTCCCTGCGCGCGGTGGTTAGTCCTTCGAAACCCCCATTGGAGGACGATATGACCATCAAGATGAGGCTGCTCGCCGCCGCCGCCGCGATCGCGCTGCCGGCCGTTGCCGGCGCCCAGACCACGGCTCCGTCCGCGCCGCCGCCGGCAACCGCCAACCCGGCGACCGGGACCCAGACCAATACCGCCACGCCGATGCCGAGTACGGCCACCCCGCCGGTCGAGGATCCCGATCGGTCCCTGGATCCGATCACCGAGCCGCCGCAGCAGCCGACCGATGCCGATACGACCGCGCCGCAGCAGCCGGTCGCGGCGGAGGATGCGGCCGAGCGCGCCGCCGACGAGGTCGAGCAGGACGCGATGACCGACGCCCAGGCACCGACCACGCCGCCGGCCGCCCAGGCGCCGGTTCAGGGCCCAACCCAGGCTGGGACGCAGACCCAGGCTACGACGCAGACGCAGACCCAGGCGGGGACCGCGGCGGGCGCGACCCGCATGGCGACCGCGACCGACGTTCGCGCCGGCGTGACCGTCCGCGACCAGCAGGGCGGCATGGTGGGCACCGTCGAGTCGGTCGGTGCGCAAGGCGCGGTGATCTCCACCGGAACCGCCCGCGCGACGATCCCGATGAACGTACTCGGCGCCAACGATCAGGGCCTGGTCATCGCGATGACCAAGGCGCAGATCGAGGCGGCCGTACAGCAGGCCGCGCCGACGCCGACCCCCTCCTCCTGATCGTTTCCCCCGATCAGTTGTGAAAGCCGCGCCGGACCAGCCTCCGGCGCGGCTTTTCTGTAAAGCAGGGCCGATGATAGCGCGACCGCTCGTTCTGCGCGCCTGCGCGTCCGGGACCGTCCCTATTCATTCGCCAAATGCGTCTCCATCCAGCGGGCGCCGAAGGCGACATAGTCCGCCGCGTCGAGCAACTCGCTTTGGGCCTTGCCGACCGGCCCCTCCCGGTGCCGGCCAAGCGGGCGATAGGCGTTGAGGATCGCGGCGAAATAGTCATCCCCGCCCGGCCAGTCGACGATGCCCTCGGCATCGTCGAGGCAATCGATCCAGCGATGTTCCGGCGCCCCGCCCGGCCCCACCAGCATATAATCCCAGCACACCCGCCTTTTGTCGGGCAGCGCGGCGAGATATTCGGCAAAATGGAGGGCGGTCACCGTCTCCGGATCGGCGCCCAGCCGCAGAATCCGTCCGCCTTGGGCGCAGAGCTCGTCGAGCGGCGCGCCCGGCCCGTAATAATCGTGCCACGGCTGGCCGGCCATCAGCGCCCCGGCCAGCGCCCCGCGCGCGCCGAACCGCCCGCTGGGATTGTCGCTGACGATCGTCCCCGGCCGCCGCCGGAAGACCTCTGCCAGCCAGCCGACCTCGGGGAGGACCGGCGCATTGCGATGATCGAAAGCCGGCGAACCCGCGAGCAGCGCCGCCCGCGTTTCGGGCGGATGATCGTAGACCCAGGCCATCGGATAATCGGTGCCGAGCACCATCATCAGCGTGCCCCGCGGCCCGACCGCGGCCTCGAGCGCATCGAGCAGCAGTTCGGCGCCGCCCTCGCCGACATCGGCGCGGCCCAGGCCGATCCGTCGCAGCGAAGCGTGGAGCATGAGAAGATCGCCGGCGCGCACGCCCAGCGCGGCCAGATCGGCCTGCAATTCGTCTCTCGTCATCGCCAACACCCTGTCTTCAGAATACGAAAACCGCCCTACCCGGCTTGCGGCCGGGCGGGCGGTTCCCGAGGTCTGACGCCGGGCGTTCGCCGGCGGCGTTTCTAGAGCGACTTCGACCAGGTCGAACTCGCTCTCGGCATTGGTCGCCGCGATTTCCGAGCCGCCGGCTGTTCCAGCCAGCTCGAAATCGCTCTAGCTCAAATGCCTCGAAAGATGTTTGTTCATCTCGAACATCGAACAGCGATCCTTGCCGAAGATCTTGCGCAGCTTGTCGTCGGCGACGATCTCGCGCTTGTTCTCGGGATTCTGCAAATTGTTGCTGCGGATATAGTCCCACATCTTGCTGACGACCTGGCTGCGCGGCAGGGGATCGGGCCCCGTAATCGCTGCGAGATCCGCCGACGGCTTCACCGGCCTCTGCAAACCACTTTGTGCCATTCTTCCCTCCCTGTTGATAAGGCGTGCGGATAGAGAGCGCAATTCAAGGGTCTTGGCAATGGGCAGCGGGCCGGGAAATCGTCCGTTTTGCCTCCGCTCGCCGCCTTTTCTGTGGATAGTGTGCACCACGCGGCCCCAGAACGGAGATAGGCGGTGCTGGAACAGCGCTACGTCCCCCGACTCGTTGGTTCGGGGAAAGGGCCGAGCGTCATGTCCCGCCATCGGTCGGCGGCGGAGGTACGGGCGGAGTCGTCACCGGAGGAGGCGAGGTCGATACCGGGGTCAGCACCAGAGTTGAACGGGCCGCCGTCGCCTCGTCCAGCCTCCGGAAAAGCTCCTCGGCGGTGGCGTCAGTGCGTGGCCGCGAACCGATGTCGCGATTAAGCCGGGCAATCTCTTCCTCGATGTCCACGATCTGAAGCTGGCGCTCTCGTTCCCTTAGCGAGCGATCAAGCGTGGCGCCGTTCTCGACCGAAGCCAAGAGCAGTTCCAAGCCTTTGTAAAAAGAACACTGACCATGATAGGAATTTGCGGCGCGGATCGCGTCGTCGATGGTGAATGCTTCCAACTCCTCCCGATAGCGCCCCTCAATCACTCCACGCTGTTTTTCGCGCTCCAAGGTGATCGCACGGCTGAGAGCGTAGGCGAAAGTGTTCCGGTAGACATCCGCGTTGATGTGGCTTCTGGAGGCGCCGGCAAACGTGCCGATCCCGGTCAGAATGTTCTGCGCCTGCGTGCCTGTCACGATGTTGGCGACCGTTGTGGCACCCGTGCCAAGAATGTTGAACGCAGCATTCACAGTGGCCTGATTAGCCGTGATCCGGCCCAGTTCGATGGCGCAGACATCATCCGAATGCTTGAGCAAAATCGCCGTCAATCGGTTCCGGTCCACCCTGCGGGTCGCCGCCCGGGAATAAGCGAGCAGCGGACGCAAGGACGGTTCAAGTCTCGGATTGACCGACGGCGGGGGCACGGCCGCACGCGAGGCGGGCTGGGCGCGCAATCGGGCGGCCTCCGCTTCCCGCATTTCCGTACGGATTCGCGCAGCGGCTACGTCGATGATCTGGCGCTCGGCTGATGTGCGAGCCGGCCAGTCCTCCATGAACCGGAAGCAATCGAGGTCGATCGCACCGGAATGAAAATCGTAGGGTCCTCGCACCAAGGGGCAGTCGTTATCGGCGGCGGCCCGCGTTTCCGCAGAGTGACCGCGCATATCGGCCTGAGTGCCGCCCCGGTAGATCGCAATCGAGACCGGATCGACGCGACTCATTGCGCCGAGCCTGCCGCACGCTGACAAGGACAGCGCACACATAACGAGAATAATTGCCGCGAAACCGCGGCCCGATCCAATCGCCATCATAATCCCCCCAACCCCACGTCCGCGCATTACGAAAGATGCCCGGCTTCGACCGGCATAAACACTTGTAACGCTTCCGCAACGACAGTCAAACGCGGCCGAACGGGACAACCTTGTTGGCGGCATCATGGCCGATGTCGGCGCGGCCGAAAAAGGGGATGCCGGCGCGTTCGCACCAGTGGCGGACGATGGTTTCGGCGTCCTCGCCGAACTCGGGGTCGTTGGACAGGACATCGCTGACCCGCCCGAGGCGAAGGCCGGCGACACGGCGAAGATTGGCGCTCGCGCTCAGGTGAAACATCGCCCGGTCGATCGCGTAAAGATGTTCGGAGACTTCCTCGACGATGAGGACGTGATCGGCAAGGTCGGGCTCGAGCGCGGTGCCGAGCAGCATGCCGAGCACGGTGAGGTTGAAGGCGGCGTGGCGCTTGCCCCGATCGAGCCCCGGCTCCAGCGCGTGGGGCGAACGCTCGGCGAGCCAGTCGAGCGCGCGCCCGACCGCGGCCTCGCCGCCCTTGCGGGAGACGTCCCTCGGCATCGGCCCGTGCGCGACATCGGCATAGCCGGCGCGATAGAGGCCGGCGAGCAGGAAGCCGGCGTCGCTATAGCCGAGCCAGGCCTTGTCGCGCGCCGCCGGGCCGAAGCGGGCGAGCGCGGCCTCGGCAATCCGGTTCGAGCCGTAGCCGCCGCGCGCAAACCAGATCGCGTCGAACGAGGGATCGTTGGCGACCTCGACCAGGGCGTCAGTGCGTTGCGCGTCGGTGCCGGCGAAATGGCCGTCGACCAAGCCGCATTGCGGATGGAAATGTACCTCGAGCCCGGAATGGCGCGCCGCCGCGAGCGCCCCCACCTGGTCGCGGACCGCCTGCCAATCTTCGAAGCGGGAGCTTGGCGCCACCACCGCGATCCGCATGCCTTGCTCCCCGCCTTGCCCCGCCTTCGCGACCTCAATAGGGCGGGCCGATGAGCGAGGCCAAATCCTATTTCTTCTGCGGCATCGGCGGCAGCGGCATGCTCCCGCTGGCGCTGATCGTGCAGGGGCGCGGCCATGAGGTGAAGGGGTCCGACCGCACCCTCGATCAGGGCCGGCTCGCCGACAAATTCGCCTTCCTGCGCGAGCGCGGCATCGCGCTTTTCCCCCAGGACGGCAGCGGCATCGCCAGCGCGGCCCAGATCGTCGTCACCTCCGCCGCGATCGAGGAAACGGTCGCGGACGTCGTCAAGGCGAACGCGGTCGGCGCGGCGCGGATCACCCGCCCGCAATTGCTCGCCGAATTGTTCAACGCGGCGCAGAGCGGGATCGCGGTCGGCGGGACCAGCGGCAAATCGACGGTGACCGGGATGATCGGCTGGATCCTGCACGCCACCGGGCGCGATCCGACGGTGATGAACGGCGCGGTGATGAAGAATTTCATCGGCGACGACATGCCGTTCGCGAGCGCGCTCGTGGGCAAGGGCGACGCCTTTGTCAGCGAAGTGGACGAAAGCGACGGCTCGATCGCGCTCTACGCACCCGACGTCGCCGTGCTCAACAACATCACGCTCGACCATAAGAGCCTCGACGAGCTGCGCCATCTGTTCGGCGATTTCGCCGCCGGGGCGCGCACCGTCGTACTCAACCTGGACGACGACGAGACGAGGCTGCTCGCGGCGCTGCTGCCGGCGGAGCGGCTCGCCACCTATTCGTTTCGCGATTCGGACGCGGGCCTGTTCGGCGCCGACATCGAAGAGGCGCCCTACGCCATCGCTTTCACCGCCAATGGCGTCCCGGTCCGCCTGCAGATCCCCGGCCGCCACAATGCCGAAAATGCGCTCGCCGCGCTCGCCGCCTGCCGGGCCGTGGGCGTGCCGCTCGGGGAGGCCGCCGAAGCGCTCGGCGCATTTCAGGGCCTGCGCCGCCGCTTCGAGAAGGTCGGCGAGGCGCAAGGCGTCACCGTGATCGACGATTTCGCGCACAATCCCGACAAGATCGCCGCGACGCTGCGGACCCTGCACGCCTTCCCCGGCCGCCTGCTGCTCTTCTTCCAGCCGCACGGCTTCGGCCCATTGCGGACGATGAGGGACGAACTGATCGCCACCTTCACTGCTGAGATGACCAGCGAGGATCGGCTGATCATGCCCGACCCCGTTTATTATGGCGGCACCACCGACATGAGCGTCGGCAGCGCCCAGATCGTCGCGGGCCTCACCGATCGCGGCCGCCACGCCGAACATATCCCCGACCGCGCCGCTTGCGCCGAGCGCCTCGCCGCGCTCGCGCGTTCCGGCGACCGCATCGTCGTGATGGGCGCCCGCGACGACAGTTTGACCTTGTTCGCGGAGGAAATCCTCGCGAAGCTCGGGCGATAGGCCGAGGCGTCAGAAGCGGGTGAGATCCTCGGGCGAACCGCCTTCGATCTGTTCGCTGCGCGTGCCGGGACGGTAGCCGAGTGCGCGGAGCCGGCCGGTGGTCAACGCGCGACCGTGGCAGAAGCGGGCGTAGAGCTGGCCCGAGCTTTGCTGGTAGCCGGCGAGGTCGAACAGATCGAGATAGTGGGTGATCAGGCCGCCATCCTCCTCTTCGAAGGCGTAGGTCGGCCGCGCGGTCGAGCAGAATACATAATTGGTCCGCGTCTCCGGCTGCCAGGCGATGCGCGGGCGGCGCCGGCCGGGATCGGGCGAGCTTCCGCGCCTGAGCTCGATCCGCCGAAGCTCGCCTTGCGGCACGCGTGAGACCCGGCTCATGGAAATCACGCGCAGCCAGCTGCATTCCCCCTGCCGGCAGCCGCCGAGCAGCACCTGATTTTCGAGCCGCGGCAATGGCGCCTGGGCGATGACGGGAAGGGTGGTCAGCGCCGTCGCGGCGGCGAACAGGATGATCGTCATGCCCGCGACGCTATCGCCGCTTGCCGGTTGCCGCAAAAGGAAACGGCGGACCCGAAGGCCCGCCGCTGGAAAATCGAACAAGAAGGCGTTCAGCCGGCGACGGTGCTGTCGACCTTTTCGACCCATTCCGGGTAGAAGACCGGCTCGCGGTTCGACCAGCCGGGGGCGGTCGCGGCGGCTTCGCTGATCGACTGCAGCAGGGTGCGGCGGCGATCGGGGTGGAGGTGCGGCAAAGCGGCGGCGGCGCAGAAGGCGCCGGGCAGCCAGGGGCGAACCGCCGCGCCGATCAGCCGCTCGTAAAGGAAGCGGTAGGAGGCGAAGCAGGGCAGCCGGTCCTGCCCCAGATCGAAGGCGGTCATCGTGACGAGCGGCGCCATCAGCGGCTCCATCGCGTCGAGGCCGCTATCGTCGGGAACGTAGGTGCGGATGTGATCGAGGCGGGCGTAGATCCGCTCCTGGGCGCGGATGCCGGCGGCTTCGGCCGGATCGCGCGACCAGCGCTTGACCGCGTCGCGGCGGTCGAGGCCGACGTCGAGCGCGCGGCGGATGTAGCGCTGCGTGCCCTTGCCGAAACCGGCGAACTCCCGCATCTCCGCAAGCACCGCCGAACCATTGGCGGGCCGAGTCCTGGTGCTCATGATCCCACTCCTCTTGCCCCTTCGGAAGGATCATGCAGCGGAACGGCTTACCAAGCCGTTAACCAAGACCCCACCCCTCGTTCAGAATTGAATCAGAGTTCGAATCCGGCGGCAATCGCAAAAGCGCCGCGTTCGTCGCACGCCGTCCACAGTGTCGCCCAACGGCCACAGGCTATTTGGCGATAGTCGCGGAAAAGGCGGCTTCTTGCGCAGGCGTAACAAGTCGGATGAACGAGCCTGACGATGGGCGATTGCCATGCTAGACCGTTCGAATGGGCTCGGGACGGGGTAAGGACGATCGAAACACGGGCGGAGCGCCGCTGCTCGGCGAGGCCGATTCGCTGGGATATCGCCGTCCGCTGCCCGCTTTTTCGACCAACGCGCGGACCGCTTCTGCGAACGACCCCGCCCGGCAAGGCTTTTCCGGCGGCACCGCGCTAACAGGGGGCATGGACAGAAACCTCTCGGGGGGCGAGGGGCGCCGCTTGCCGGACCTCGGCATCGCGCTCAAATCGATCCTCGCTTTCTGGCTGCTCTATATGGCGCTGATCACGGTCCGCGCCTTGGTGCTGCAATATCCCGATTTCCTCGCGATGCTGGGGCGGCGCTCGGCCGTGGTCACCGCCGGGATCGCGATCACCTTCCTGATCTATCTGACGATGCGGCTGGTGGCGGAGCGAAGCCTCAGCGCCAAGATCGGGCTCGCCGCCCTCCTCTGCCTGCCCGCCTCGCTGCTCTTCTCCGCGGTCAACTATTACGCTTTCTACATCTACGCGCCGCTCGACGCGATCAAGATGGATCAGGAGCGCAATGCCATGGGCTGGAGCCCGCTCGAAATGGCGGCGCGCTCCATCGTTGAAGTCTCGCTGAGCTGGTATTTCCTGTTCGCCGCCTGGGCGGCCTTCTACGTCGCGCTGAGCCAGGCCAAGCAATTGCGCGCCGCCGACCGCCGCGCCGCGATGCTGGCGCGCGAGGCGCAGGAGGCGCAGCTCAGGGCGCTGCGCTATCAGATCAATCCGCACTTCCTGTTCAATACGCTCAATTCGCTCTCCTCGCTGATCCTGTCGAAGCGCACCGACACGGCCGAGGGGATGCTGATGAACCTCTCCACCTTCTTCCGCGCGACGCTGTCCGCCGATCCGACCGCGGACGTGTCGCTCGAAGAGGAGATCAAGCTGCAGCGCCTCTATCTCGACATCGAGCAGATCCGCTTCCCGGAGCGGCTGAGCGTCGAAGTGGACGTGCCCGATGCCTTGCGCTCGGCCCGCGTGCCGATCCTGATCCTTCAGCCGGTGGTCGAGAATGCGGTCAAATATGGCGTCGCCAAATCGACCAAGCCGGTGACGGTCCGGATTCAGGCTTATGAGGAGGCCGGCCGGCTCCACCTCAAGGTCAAGGACGATGGCGATTATGCGCCGGACGCCGACGCAGAGGAGAGCGAGAGCGGCACCGGGGTTGGCCTCAGGAACGTCGGCGACCGGCTGGTCGCGCGCTACGGGCCGCGCGCCGGGGTGATCGCGGGAGCCGATCCCGACGGCGGCTATACGGTCCACCTCTATATGCCGGTGGTCCCCGAATGAGCGGGCTTCGGGTGATGGTGGTCGACGACGAGCCGCTGGCGGTCGAGCGGCTGCAGCTGCTGCTCGCCCGCTTCGAAGGAATCGCGGTGGTCGGCACCGCCAATGACGGCGCGGCGGCGCTTCGCATCGCCGAGGCGGTGGCGCCGGATCTGGTGTTGCTCGACATCGCGATGCCGGGGATGGACGGGATCGACGTCGCCCGCGCGCTTTCCCGCTCGGCGGTCGATCCGGTGGTAATCTTCGTCACCGCCTTCGACAATTTCGCGGTCGCCGCCTTCGACGTCGCAGCGATCGACTATCTGATGAAGCCGGTCCAGCCCGACCGGCTGGAGCGCGCGCTCGAGCGGGTGCGCGAGCATGTAGCGGCCGGCGGCGGCGGCGTCGCCAGCCGCCCGGCTTCGTCCCATGTCGAGGAATTCTGGGTGCCGGACCATAATGGCCTGGTGCGCATCGCCGCCGCCGACATCTTCCGGGTCACCGCCGAGCGCGATTATATGCGGCTCCATGTCGGCACCCGCTCGTGGCTGATCCACCGCACGATCGGCAAGCTCGAGGAGGATCTCGATCCCGCGCTCTTCCTGCGGGTCCACCGTTCGGTGATCCTGAGGCGCGACACGATCATGGGCCTCTACCGCGACGAAGCCGGCCACTGGACCGCGCGCCTGTCGGACGGCGCCGAGCAGCGCATCGGCCGCTCCTATGTCGAAGAGGTCAAGCGCTTCGCTGGGCGCTGATGCCCGTCTTTTCGGGCATCCAACACAAGTAACTTTCTTCGCTTTCCGGCCAGGGACTTCCTGCGAATTTTGTAGGAAAGCCATAAACTTGGCTTGAGATGTTGGATTTGAACTGTTCTCTTTACGTTCTGTTTCGCGGCGAGTCGCGACGGAGAATTGAGGGAGTTCGACAGATGAAAATCCATGAGAAGATCGGCATCGCGGTCGCGGCGCTTGCCGTCGCCGCCGCCGCGGTCGCCTCGGAGACGATCGCCTATAGCTACGACACGCGCGGGCGGCTGGTGAAGGTCACCCACAATGGCAACGTCAACGCCAACGTCGTCACCAACTACAGCTACGACAAGGCGGACAACCGCATTCTGAAGAACACCAGCGGCGCGCCCTAGCGGCTGATCGCGACTTCGCGAGCCCCAACTGAATCGCGGTGCCCCGCACCGCCGACCGGAGAACAGATCATGACGAAGACCCTGCTCGGCGCGGGCACCCTGGCGTGCGCGCTCCTGACCTCGACCGCCCTCACGTCGCCGGCTTTCGCGCAGGCCCCCCAGCCCTATCGTACCCCCGACGCGAATGGCGTCGATGTCGTCCATGGCGATTATCTGATGGAAGTGTTGGAAGGCTCGATCGGCTCGGGCGTTGCCGAGCTGCAGCTGATCCGGACCGGCACCTGGCTCGGCGGCGGGATCAATCTCAATGGCCATCAATGGGATCGCATCGGCTTTCAGAAGCTCCAGACCCCAAGCGGCCCGCACTATATCGTGACGGTCGGCTCGCGATCGGAGGTGTTTGGCGACACGTGGACCCTGCCCAGCGGCTCTTCGCTGACCGGCAGCTTCAACAGCTTCGACTATCGCATCGCCGATGGCACGACGATCTCGTTCGGCGATGTCGGTCAGGGCGGCTGGGGCACCGATTCCAATCTTTGCACAATCGACCCCAACCAGGGCGATTGCATTCTCGTTCCCACCGCGATCAGCGAGCCAAGCGGCAGGACCGTCACGCTCGACTACGACTTCCGGACCGAATGCTGGGGCGTGATCGACAGCGAGACCCTGCCCTGCCGCTTCTACCCCCGCATCAGTCAGGTTGCGAACAGCTCCGGCTACATGATCGGATTTGCCTACAACACAAGCGGAGGCGGCGGCGGCACGCCACCGGCGAGCTGGTACCAGCGCACCGGCGCGACATTTCATAATATAGCGGTCAGCGGCAATCCGGCCCAGAGCAGCGTCGGCTACGCCTATCCATCGACCGGGGTAACCGAAGTCACCGACATGGGGGGGCGGGTCTGGCGCTTCACCGGCACCTCGACGGGGATGACCGGCATCCGGCGGCCGGGCGCCTCGTCGGACACCACGACGATCGCCTACACCAGCGGCAGGGTCTCCTCGGTCGTCAACGAAGGCGTGACGACCACTTATGCGCGCAGCGTCTCCGGCTCGACGGGCACGATGACGATCACCGCGGTCGACGGGGATTCGGGAACGACCGATCCGGTGACCACGGTCGTCTCGAACCTGACGATCGGCCGGCCGACCTCGATCACCGATCCGCTGAGCCGCACGACAGGTTTCCAATATGATTCGAGCGCCCGGCTGACCCGGGTGACCCGGCCCGAGGGCAATTACGTCGCCTACGGCTATGACGCGCGCGGCAATTTGACCGAGACCCGCGCGGTGGCCAAAGCGGGTTCGGGCCTGGCCGACATGGTCACCACCGCGAGCTACGACGGCAGCTGCGCCAACCCGGTCAAGTGCAATTCACCGAACAGCACGACCGACGCCCGCGGCAACATCACCGACTACTCATATGATCCGACCCATGGCGGGGTGACCAGCGTGACGGCGCCGGCGCCTTCGGGCAGCGGCACCCAGCCGCAGACCCGCTATACCTATGCGCTCGCCAACGGCGTCTATCGCCTTACCGAAAGCTCCGTTTGCGCGACGGGCAGCGACCCCTCCTGCGTCGGCACGGCGGACGAGACCCGCACGGTCCTCACCCATGACGCCAATGGCAATTTGACCAGCGTCGAGCAGCGAAGCGGCAATACGAGCGGCGCCGGCGCGCTCAGCGCCACGACGGCGATGACCTATGATGCGCGCGGCGATCTGCTGACCGTGGACGGGCCGCTCCCCGGGACCGCCGACACCGGCAGGCTGCGCTACAATGCGGCGCGGCAGAGGGTCGGCGCGATCGGGCCGGATCCGGACGGCGCCAACCCGCTCAAGCATCGGGCGGTGCGGATCACCTATGCGAACGGCCTCCCGACCAGGCAGGAGACCGGCACCGTGAACAGCCAGTCCGACGGCGATTGGGCGGCCTTCGCCGGCCTCGAGGAGGTCCAGCAAAGCTATGATGCGAACGCCCGGCCCACCGTATCGCGGCTGGTTTCCGGCTCCACCACTTATGCGCTGAGCCAGACCAGCTATGACGGCCTCGGCCGTGTGCGCTGCACGGCGCAGCGGATGAACCCGGCCGAGTTCGCCTCACTCCCGTCCGACGCCTGTACGCTGGACACGCAGGGCAGCCACGGCCCCGACCGGATCGCGCGGACCAGCTACGACCTCGCCGGTCAGGCGACCAGGGTCGAGACTGGCGTCGGCGTCAGCGGCGTGGCGGCGGACGAAGCGGCGACCAGCTACCGCGCAAACGGCCAGCTCGAGACGCTCACCGACGCGAACGGCAATATGACCACCTACGTCTTCGACGGTCACGACCGGCTTGTCCGCACGCGGATGCCGGCGCCGTCGACGCCGGGGACGAGCTCGACCACGGATTATGAGGAACTCACCTACCTCACCCCCACCGTGGCCGGCCAGGTGCGAAGCACGCCGCTCATCGCCTCGCGCCGGCTGCGCGACGGGACGAGCATCGCCTACGGCTATGACGCGCTCGGCCGGCTGACCTCGAACGACCCGCCGGGCACGGCACCGACGGTGAGCTATGGCTACGACCTGCTCGGCCGGCCGGTCACGGTGGCGCAATATGCACTCGGCCACACGCTGAGCTTCACCCACGACGCGCTCGGCAGACTGTCGAGCCAGAGCGGCGCGCACGGCTCGATCTCCTACGATTACGATCTGGCCGGGCGGCGTACGAAGATGACCTGGCCGGACAGCTTCTGGGTCGGCTACGACTATCTCGTCACCGGCGAGGTCAGCGCGATCCGCGAAAATGGCGGCGCGGTGGTGCTCGGCAGCTACGGCTATGACAATCTCGGCCGGCGCACCTCGATCAGCCGCTACAACGGCACGAGCACCAGCTTCGATTACGACCCGGTCTCCCGGCTCGACGAGCTGGTTCAGAACCTTACCGGCACGTCGAGCGACCTGACGCTGAACTTCACCCACAATCCGGCGAGCCAGATCGCTTCCAACACCCGCTCGAACGACGCGTTCAGCTTCACCGGCCACGCCAATCTCAACCAGGTCGGCACGCCCAACGGGCTCAACCAGCTGACCGCGGTCGCCGGGACCTCGATCAGCCACTGGCGCGGCAACGTCGCCGCGATCGGCTCGGCGAGCTACAATTACTCCGCCGAGAACCGCCTCACGCACGGGCCGGGCAGCAGCGCGTTCACCTTCGATCCGCTGGGCCGGCTCTACGCCAGCTACTCGCCCGCGCTCGGCGCCACCTATTTCCAGTCGGACGGGCAGAGCCTCGTCACCGAATATGGCAGCGGCGCCGTCCTGCTGCGCCGCTACGTCCACGGCCCGGGCGTGGATGACCTGCTGGTGTGGTACGAAGGCTCGGGCACGGGCACCCGGCGCTGGTTCCACCAGGACGAGCGCGGCAGCGTGATCGCGGTCTCCGACGCGAGCGGCAA
>DASQLN010000014.1:0-113158 GCA_035629975.1 Allosphingosinicella sp.
CGTTCGCGATCGAGGGCGTGGTCGAGCATGGCGACAAGAGGGGCCGCGAGCTTGGCTATCCGACCGCCAACATCGCGCTCGGCCCCTATCAGCGGCCGCGCTTCGGCGTCTATGCGGTGCGCGGCAAAGTGGCGGACAGGCCGACGCTCGAGGGCGTCGCCAACCTCGGCACGCGGCCGATGTTCGACCCGCCCAAGGAGCTGCTCGAGCCCTGGTTCTTCGATTTCGACGGCGATCTTTACGGCCGCACTGTCGAGGTCGACCTCATCTCCTTCATCCGCGACGAGGCTGTGTTCGACGGGCTCGACGCGCTCAAGGCCCAGATCGCCCGCGACGCCGACGAGGCGCGGCGCCGCCTTGCCGCCGCGTCTCCCGTCGCCTAAGCCCCCGCCCGCTCATGTCCGAAAAACCCGATTATAGAGACACCGTCTTCCTGCCGAAGACGGACTTCCCGATGAAGGCCGGCCTTGCGAGCAAGGAGCCGGCGATCCTCGCCCGCTGGGCTGAGGAGGGGCTGTACGCGCGCCTGCGCGAGGCCCGCGCGGGGCGGGAGCGCTTCATCCTCCACGACGGCCCGCCTTACGCCAATGGCGACCTTCACATGGGCCATGCGATGAACAAGATCCTCAAGGACATCGTCGTCCGGTCGGCGTCCTTGCGGGGCTATGACGCGCCCTACGTGCCGGGCTGGGACTGCCACGGCCTGCCGATCGAATGGAAGGTCGAGGAGCAATACCGCAAGAAGAAGCTCGACAAGGACGAGGTCCCCAAGGACCAGTTCCGCGCCGAATGCCGCGCCTATGCCGAGAAATGGGTCGCGGTGCAGTCCGAGCAGTTCCAGCGGCTCGGCGTGATGGGCGAATGGGACGACCCCTATCTCACCATGAAATACGAGGCCGAGGCCAAGATCTGCGAGGAGCTGCTGAAATTCGCCGAAAGCGGCCAGCTCTACCGCGGCGCCAAGCCGGTGATGTGGTCCCCGGTCGAGAAGACCGCATTGGCGGAGGCGGAGGTCGAATATGAGGACGTCGTCTCGACCCAGATCGACGTGGGGTTCGAGATCGTGGAGAGCCCGATCCCGGAGCTGGTCGGCGCCCATGCGGTGATCTGGACGACGACGCCCTGGACGATCCCGGTCAACCAGGCCTTGGCTTATGGGCCGGACGTTGAGTACAGGCTGCTGGAGCTCGATCCGGGATGCATCGGCCAACCCGGCGGGACGGACGACGATCTGTCGTATGAGGAGGTCGAGGCGGCGCTCCGCGCTGCGGGCTTCCCGGTCGGCGCACGCGTTCTCGTCGCGGACGAACTGGTCGAGGAATTCGCGAACCGGCTCGGCCGTGCCGTCGGGCTCGCCGGTCTCGATCCCGCCCGCTATTCCGAGATCCGCTTCTTCTTCGACGACGCGGTCGATCCGTACTGCACGTCGCCGGCGCTCAAGTTCAAAGGCTCCGACCTCGCCGGCACGATCGCCCGCCACCCGATGCACCATCTCGGCGGCTTCTTCGCGCGGCCGCGCCCCTTCCTCCCGGCCGAGCATGTCACCACCGACGCCGGTACCGGCCTCGTCCATATGTCGCCCGATCATGGCGAGGAGGATTTCCTGGTCTGCAAGGCGGCGGGGATCGATCCCGTCTTCGCCGTCGAGGATGACGGGAAGTATCGCGACGACTGGCTCTGGCTCGGCGGGCTGGGCTCGGTGATCAACAACAAGTTCAACGCGCCGGACGGGCCGATCTGCAACGACCTACGCGAGGCGGGAGCGCTGCTGGCGGCCAGCGCGGATTTCCACCACAGCTACCCGCATTCGTGGCGCTCCAAGGCCAAGGTCATCTACCGCTGCACCCCGCAATGGTTCATCCCCATGGACAGGCCTGGGCTGCGCGCCTCGACTTCGCTCGGCACGAACGAGGTTAGCGTAGGTTCACAAGAGTCGTTCGTCCCGAGCGAAGTCGAGGGGCGCACCCTCCGCGCCACCGCCCTGAAGGCGATCGACGAGACGCGCTGGGTCCCCGAAAAATCCCGCAACCGCATCCGGGCGATGATCGAGCAGCGCCCGGATTGGGTGATCTCCCGCCAGCGCGCCTGGGGCGTGCCGATCGCGCTCTATGTGGAGAGGAAGAGCGGGGAGTATCTGAAGGACGCCGCCGTCAACAGCCGCATCATCCGCGCCTTTCACGAGGGCGGCGCCGACGCCTGGTTCCAGGCCGATCATCAGGCCCTGCTCGGCAATGGCTACAGGCTCGAGGATTACGAGCCGCAGACAGACATTCTCGACGTCTGGTTCGATTCGGGCTCGACCCACGCTTATGTGATCGAGGCGCGCTACGGCGAGGGCGTGCGCGCCGACCTCTATGTCGAGGGCTCGGACCAGCATCGCGGCTGGTTCCACTCCTCCCTGCTCGAAAGCTGCGGCACGCGCGGGCGGGCGCCCTATAAGGGCGTGCTCACCCACGGCTTCGCGCTCGACGGCCAGGGCAAGAAGATGTCCAAGTCCGACGGCAACGTCGTCGATCCGCTCGCAATCATCCGCGACAATGGCGCCGACATATTGCGCCTGTGGGTCGCCTCGACCGACTATTTCGAGGACGTGCGCATCGGCAAGGAGGTGCTCGCCGGCACGTCGGACGCCTATCGCAAGCTCCGGAACACGTTTCGCTACCTGCTGGGCGCGCTCGACGGATTTAGCGAGGCCGAGAGGGTCGCGCCCGCGCAGATGCCCGAGCTAGAACGCTGGGTGCTGCACCGGCTCGCCGTGCTGGACGCGGAGTTGAAGGAAGCGGCCCAGGGCTATGAGTTCAACCGCTATGCCCGCGCCCTCATGGCCTTCGCCAATGACGACCTTTCCGCCTTCTTCTTCGATATCCGCAAGGACAGCCTCTATTGCGACGCGCCCTACGCACCCAAGCGCCGCGCCTATAGGACCGTCCTCGACACGACCTTCCACGCGCTGGTGCGCTGGCTTTCCCCGATCCTGTGCTTCACCTGCGAAGAAGTCTGGCAGACCCGTTTTCCTGAGGACGGCTCGGTCCACCTGCTCGAATGGCCCGAAATCGATGCAGGCTGGCGCGATGAAGGGTTGGCGGCCAAATGGGATTTGATCCGCGCGACGCGCGAGCGGATCACCGAAAGTATAGAGCCGCTGCGCCGCGACAAGGTGATCGGCTCCAGCCTCGAGGCGAAGATCGCCTATCCCGATCTGGAACTGGGCCTGACTCGGGAGGCACTTTCCGATCTTGCCGAAATCTACATCGTGTCCGAAGTCGTGCCTGGCCAAGGCGAGGGTATCGACGTGACCAGATCGGACTATCTGAAATGCGGCCGCTGCTGGCGGCTGCTGCCGGAAGTGAGCGAGGACGGCGCCCTGTGCGCGCGTTGCGAGGGGGTGGTGAATGGGTGATTTCGAGCAAAGCGAGGCCAGGCCCGGACCACTTCCCGCCGAGGATCGGTTGCGCCGGCTCCGCTCGCGGTCGCTGATCCTTGCCTTCTCGATCTTCGTCGTCGATCAGGCGGTGAAATGGCTGGTGACCTATCCCCTCAACCTCCCGGGCCAGCCCGAAAAGACGCTGCACATCGTCTCCTTCTTCGATCTGCGCTGGGTCGAGAATAACGGCGTGTCCCTGGGCCTGCTCTCCGCGGAGAATGAATGGGGCCGGTGGCTGCTGGTCGCCTTGACCGCGGCCATCGCCATCTTCGTCGCCATCTGGCTGTGGAGGGAGCGCAAGCGCGCCGATTCGATCGCGCTTGCGATGGTGCTCGGCGGCGCGCTCGGCAACATCCTCGATCGGGCGCGGCTGGGTTATGTCGTCGATTATGCCGATCTCCATTTCGGGGAGTACCGGCCCTTTTTGGTCTTCAATGTCGGCGATGCGGCGATTACCATCGGCGTGCTGCTTTTGCTTGTGCGCGCGCTCCTGATGCGCGATGGCAAGGCGCCCAAGAAGGAAGTTTGACCATGCGTATCGCTCCACTCGCTTTGGCCGCGTCGGCCCTGATCCTTTCGGGATGCACTGGCGGCGCGTTCGGCCGCGGCCGCGGCCCCGACGAGTTCGCGGTGGCGCGCAACGCGCCCCTGGTGGTCCCGCCAGATTTCGCAATGACGCCGCCCCGCCCCGGCGAGGCAGAGCAGGGCACCACCGATCCGCGCGCGCAGGCGCTCCAGGCCCTGTTCGGCGGCCCGCAGCCGCGCAGCGCGGTCGAGACCAATCTGCTCCAGATCGCCCATGCCGAGCGCTCGGCGCTCGGCGCCCGCTCGGTGGCCGGCGATCCGCAGACCATCGTCGTCAGCCGAGGCACGCTCGTCCAGACCATGTTGCAGCTGCCCTCCGGCGACGGCCAGGAAGCCTCGGTCAGCGTCCCTAACTGAGGCGTTAGCGCTTCCTTAGCCTCGCCGCTCTAGCCTCAGCGCCATGACGCATCAGGCGCCGCCCTCCCCCGCTTGCGCCGGGCCCGATCCCGGCCGCCAGGTCGCGCAGCTGCGCGAGGCGCTGCGGCTGGTCGAGCGTATCGCGGGCGAGGAGAGGCCGCACGATCAAGGCCTGGACGAGGCCGCGCGCATTTCCAGCGCCCATGGCGCCGCTTTGCCGGTCGTTCAGCGCCGCTTCGAGGCGCTCGCGCAGGAGACCGCGATCTGGGCGGCCGCGGGCGTCGAGGCCCTGCTCGCCGCTGGCGAGGCGGATCCGCCCCGCGCCGCCGCCTCCCGCCTCGCCCGCCGGCTGGACGCCGCGCTCAGCGAGATGGCGGCGCTGCTTCGCTAAGGACGCTCAGGCCACTCCTTCACTCTGACGTCGCGCTGCGGATAGGGGACGGAGATATTGTTGGCGCGGAACAGCTCCAGCACCCGGTTCAGGATCTCCGAGCGGACGCTGCCCAGGCCCGCTTCCGGGTCGCTGATCCAGACCCGGATCTCGTGATCGATCGCGCTCTCCGCGAAGGCGGTCATCCACACCGCGGGCTTCGGCGCGTCGAGCACCCGGGGCGAGGCGTTGGCCGCTTCGAGCATCAGATTGTGGGCGAGCCCGACGTCGCAATCGTAGGCGACGCTGACCGGGATGCTGATCCTCACGTCCTTGGTCGAATAGGACCAGTTTACGACCTCCTGGGTCATGAGGAGCTCGTTGGGGATCAGATATTCCTTGCCGTCGCGGGTGACGATCGAGACGGCGCGGACGCCGATCTTGTTGACCGAGCCGAAACTCTCGCCGGCCGAGCCCAGGCTTTCGCCGACCGAGATCACGTCGCCCGGCTTGATCGAGCGGTCCATCAGCAGGATGATTCCGGCGAAGAGGTTGCCGACCGTCTTCTGCAGGCCGAAGCCGACCGCCAGGCCCAATGCGCCCGAGAAGACGGCGAGCGCGGTCAGGTCGATCCCCGCAAGGTCGATTCCGATGAAGAAGGCGATGACGATGATGACGATCGCGGCCAGCTTCTGCGACAGCAATTGCTGGGTCGGGTCGAGGCCCCGGCTGCGCCCGATCAGCCGGCCGGTCAGCCTTATCGCGAGCCGCACGACCGCGTAGAGCAGGAGCAGGCCGATGGCGATCTGGACCAGAGCCAGCAAGGTGATGCGCCGGGCGCCCAGAGAGAAGCCGGTCCGGTCGAGCGCGGCGGTGAGCGGCGCCAGCCCGCCGGCCGCGTCGGCGAGCAAGGCGGCGAAGGTGAAGGCGGCAAGCAGCCAGGCGAGCCAGCGGGAAATGCCGAGGCCCCGCGCGATGCTGTGGGCCAGCATCGCCGAGGCGGCCGCGGCGACGATGCCGAGCGTCCAGATGGCGAGCGGCGGCCAGGCCTGGACGCGCAGCGCGACCGCGGCCCCCAAAGCGAGCACGCCATAGCGAACCATCGCGCAGGTCCGCTTTCTGAGCTCCTCGCTCCGCGCCCCCGGCGTGCGGTCCCACAAGCCGGCGAGGACCGGCCCGGCGAAGCGGCCGGCGAGCCAGGCGAGCAGGGCCAGCCCCGCGGCCACGCCCGCCGCCGCGCCCGCCGCCGGCAAATCGGGAGTGGCCGGAATCGGCAGGCCGAGCGCGCTGGCGAGGCCCCTCACGATGTTTCACTCCAGAGCGCCAGCCCGGCCTCCAGATCGGCGATCAGATCGTCGGCATCTTCCAGGCCGACATGGAGCCGGACCAGCGGCCCTTCATAATCGGTGCGCGTCGCCGTCCGCACCGGATCGGCGGGGACGGCCAGGCTCTCATAACCGCCCCAGCTATAGCCGATGCGGAACAGCTCCAGCCCCTCGATCAGCCGCGTCCGCGCCGCCTCGTCGCCGCCGTTGAGCACGAAGGAGAAGAGCCCGGTCGCGCCGCTATAATCGCGCGCCCAATATTCGTGGCCGGCGCAATCGGGCAGGGCCGGATGCAGCACGCGGGCGATTTCGGGCCGGGCCTTCAGCCAATGGGCGATCCTGAGCGCGCTCTCCTGGTGCCGCGCCAGCCGGACGCTAAGCGTCCTCAGCCCCCTCAGCGCCAGCCAGGCTTCGTCCGGGCCCGCGCACTGGCCGAGCACGCGCCGCGTCCGCTCCAGCCGCTCGGCATAAGGTTCGGTCGCCGTCACCGAGCCCAGCATGAGATCGGCATGGCCGCCGATATATTTGGTGCAGGCGAGGATCGAGAGGTCGATGCCGGCGGCGATCGCCGGGAAATAGAGCGGCGTCGCCCAGGTATTGTCGAGCAGGGTGACGAGGCCCTTCGCCCTGGCCGCCGCGCAGATTGCGGGCACGTCCTGGACCTCGAAGCTGTTCGTGCCCGGGCTCTCCAGGAACACCGCCCGAGTCCGTTCCCCGATCAGTTCGGCGATGCCGCCGCCGACCAGCGGATCGTAATAGCGCGTCGTTACCCCGAACCTCTTGAGGACCGTGTCGCACAGCGCCCGCGTCGGCCGATAGGCGCTGTCGGCCATCAGCAGCTCGTCGCCCGCTTCGAGCACGGACAGCAATGCCCCCGCCACCGCCGCCGACCCCGACGGATAGAGCCGGGTCA
The DNA here is from genome assembly GCA_035629975.1 of Allosphingosinicella sp. Classification (GTDB taxonomy): domain Bacteria; phylum Pseudomonadota; class Alphaproteobacteria; order Sphingomonadales; family Sphingomonadaceae; genus Allosphingosinicella. Next base: position 6,975 of record DASQLN010000014.1, read on the forward strand.
GCGCCGCACCCGGCTCCATCTCCGTCAGGGCCTCGCACAAAGCCCAGGTCGTCGGCGTGCCGTTGCGGCCGTAATGGAGAGTGCCGTCGCGGGGCGGATTGGCCGCCTCCATTTCGGCGACGCTGTCGAACAATATGGTCGAGGCCCGCCATATCGCGGGATTGACCAGCCCCTGCGTCCATTCCTTGCGCCGCCCGGCCTCGACCAGCCGCGTCCCGGATTTGCGCTTCCCGCTCATGCGGCGGCGCCAATCGCCTTGGGCGTCGCCGGATCGGCCCCCCATTCGGACCAGCTGCCGTCGTAGAGCCGGACGTCGTCCTTGCCCAGCAGATGCGCGCCGAACAGGATCACCGCCGCGGTCACGCCGGAGCCGCAGGTCGTCACCATCGGCCTGGCCAGGTCCACCCCCGCCGCCTCGAACACGGCGCGCAGGTCCTCTCCGCGCTTCCAGCTATTGTCGGCGTTGAAGAAGGCGCTTTGCGGCGCGTTGCGCGAGCCCGGAATATGGCCGGAGGCGACGCCGGGCCGCGGGTCCGGCGCCTCACCCGCGAAACGCCCCGCCGGCCGCGCATCGACGATGTCGTGGCCGACAAGGGCCAGGACCTGCGCCTTGTCGACGACCGCGCCGGCGTCGAACAAGGGCGTGAAATGGCCGTGCCGGCGCGGCTGGGTCCCGCTTTCGAGCGGGCGGCCCTCCGCCTTCCACTTCTCCAGCCCGCCATCGAGCAAGGCGACGTGATGGGCGCCGAAAATCCTGAGCATCCACCAGACGCGCGCGGCGCTGTGCAGCGGGCTGTTGTCGTAGACGATGAAGCGATTGCCGTCGCCGAGCCCCAGCGACTGCATCCGGCTTGCGAATTTGTGCGGCGGCGGCAGCATGTGCGGGAACGGGCTGTAGCGGTCGGACACCTCCTCGATGTCGAAGAAGACGGCGCCGGGGATATGCGAGGCCTCATATTCCGCGCGCGCATCCCGCCCTGTGCCCGGCAGGAAGGCGGTGGCGTCGATCACCCTGAGGTCGGGCGCGCCGAGCTCGGCTTCCAGCCACGAGGTCGAAACCAGCGAGTCCATCGAACCTCCATTGTTCCCCGGCGAAGGCCGGGGTCCAGTCCAGCGCCGGAGACTGGGCCCGGCCTTCGCCGGGGAACACCCTCTACCCTGCCCCCGCCCGAAGGTGAAGGATCACAAAATCCCGGGAAATGCGCCGCCGTCGATCAGCAGGCTCTGGCCCGTGATATAGCCTGCCCGGGCCGAGCAGAGGAAGGCGCAGGCGGCGCCGAACTCGGCCGGATCGCCGAGCCGCTTCGCCGGGATGCCGCGCTCGCGCTCGGCGCGGATTTCCGCGGGGTCGCGCCCGCTTCGCTCCGCCTGCGCCGCGACGAAGGAGGCGATGCGGTCGGTGTCGAAGGCGCCGGGCAGCAGATTGTTGATGGTGACGTTGGCATGGGCCACCTGCCGCGCCACGCCCGCGAGAAAGCCGGTCAGCCCCGCCCGCGCCCCGCTCGACAGATCGAGCCCGGCCATCGGCATCTTCACTGAGCCCGAGGTGATGTTGACGATCCGCCCGAAGCGCCGCTCCACCATCGAGTCGATCACCGCCTGGACGAGCGCGATCGGCGCGATCATGTTCGCCTCCAGCCCGGCGAGCATCGCGTCATGATCCACGCTGCGGAAATCGCGCGGCGGCGGCCCGCCATTGTTGTTGACGAGGATGTCGACCTGATCGAACGCGCCGAGCAGGGCGGCGCGGCCCTCGGGCGTCGAGATGTCACCGGCGATGGCAATCACCTCTGCGCCCGTCTCCTCCGCGATCTCACCGCGCACCCTTTCCAGCAAACCCGCATCGCGGCCGTTGATCGCCACCCGCGCGCCGGCCCGCGCCAGCTCGGTCGCGCAGGCGCGGCCCAGCCCCTTGCTCGACGCGCAGACGATCGCGTTCCTGCCGGCAATTCCCAGGTCCATCAGCCGCTCACCCTTTCCAGCACGCCCAGCCTGGCGAGCACGTCCAGATATTCCGCCACCTCCTCGACTGGGACGGCGCCGAGCGTGCCCGTCAGCACATCCCTGATCTCGCCGACGCTGCGCCGGCCGTCGACGAGGTTCAATGCCTCATAGCCATAGCCCGGCCCTTCCCATGCGGGCTGGCGCTGGAGCAGGCGGGGCCGGGTGAGGCCCGCGCGGGCAAGCCGGTCGTCGAACCAGCTGTAGCCGAAGCCGTTCATCGGGCCATCGTTGCGGATACGGCGGTAGACCGGGCCGGACGGCGCCACCGCCCGGATGGCCGGTGTCATGCCGCCGAACAGCCAGCCCGCGGTGGGGACGGCCAGGCCGAAGCGGGCGTAGGAGCCGACGACCTCGCCTTCGGACCAGCGGAAGTGGCGCATGAGCGAAAGGAGGTCCTCGTCCGGTGCTCCCGCGGCATGTAATGCGTCGACACGGCGATGCATCTGGGCGGCCCGTTCCAGCATACCGGCCTGAAGCGGCAGGCGATTCACACCATTGTCGACCGTGGCGAGATACCAGCCCGAGGCCGCGGCAATGAAGATCGCCCTCCGCAGCTTGGTCGGATCGAGATTGCCGGGGAGGTCGCGCTGGGTGTGGATGTAGCGGTCGGGCCAGTCGGCGATGTAGATGACGGGGATCCGGAAGCTGCCTTCCGACCACACCTCATGGTCGCTGCCCTGCTCGAAACCGCCGATAACCGCCTGCAGTGCGCGCCGGTCCCCGTCCGGTTCGATCAAGGGCTGCGCCGCGGCGCCGGTGTCGGCATAGGCCAGCGCCTGATCGTTGACCCAGTGCGCGAAGGTAAAGCCAACGTCGGAGACGAAGCTCGGCAGGCTGGGCGGCGAGCCGCGCACGCGCAGCACCGACTTGGTCACTTCGCTATTGCCGCCGATCATGTCGAGATGGATCGTCGCCAGCGTCCGTCGCGCATATTCGGGCCGCGCGTTGAGCAGGGCGATCGTCGCCTCGATCTCGGCGGGCCAGATGAAGCGGATCGTCCGCTCCGGACGCGGCAGCGCCCCGTTGCGGATCAACCGGCTCAGCGTGCGCGCCACCTCCAGCGCGCCCGCGCATCCCGAGGCATTGTCGTTGGCGCCGGGATTGGGGTGGTCGAGATGGCAGGAGAAGACGATCTCCTGGTCGCGCCGCCGCCCCGGGATGATCGCGGTCGGGATCAGATAGGCGCTGGCGCTCCGCCCGGCGTCGACCTCGGCGCGCAGCCGCACGGTCTCGCCGCGCCGCAACCGCTCCTGCCAGCCCCGCGCTCTCGCCGGCGAAACCATGAAGGCGAAGGTCGGATGGGCCGAAAAGGTCTCGAGATGGCCCCAGCGGACCAGGCTCTCATCGTCGCCATACCAGGCGGTGCGCTGGTTCTGCGCCCAGGAGATGATGCCCGCCGCGCCGAAGCGGCCGATCGCGAGATCCTGGACCGCGCTCGGCTGCGAGGAGGTGAGCACGAGGCGGCCGCGCACCTCCTTGCCCTGATAATCGGCCTCGCTCGTCCCCGCGCCGATATCGACCAGGTCGGCCTCGGCGCGCCCGGAGGCGCTGTCCTGCGCCAGGCTGATCGGCTGCTCGGCCCAGGAGGCGATGCGCTGCGCGCCTTCCCACAATTCGGCGGCGCGCGCGTTCCAGCCCGGCCGCGAGCGCTGGGTGCCGTAGAAGATCGTGCCGTCGGCGGGCAGCGAGATGATCTCGACGCCCTCCAGGCCATGGTCCCTCAGCCGGTCGCTTATCGCCTCGGCGGCGGCGCGATAGCCCTCCGACCCCCGCATCCGGTGGTTGTTGGAGATAACGCGCACCGTCGCCAGCGCCCGGGCGCCCGAAACCTCCGCCGCGATTGCCTCCCCCTGCGCCGGCGGCAGCAAAGGCGGCGCCGCATTGGGCTGGGCGACGGCCGCGCCCGCGGCGAGAAGTGGCAGGAAGATGACCCCAGCTTTGTTCACTCTGCCCTCCGTTCTGCACCCGCTCCGTCTTCATTGCGAGGAGCGTAGCGACGAAGCAAACCAGTCTGAGTTCGAGGCCGCACTGGATTGCTTCGCCACGCTCGCAATGACGGCAGAGTTGGTCAATCCCGCGCGAAGCGGCGGAAGAAGCTGTCCGCATTCCAGCGCGGCCTCGCATCCGCGTCGGCGAGCCTCAGCGCCAGCGCGGCGATGAAATCGTGCAGGCGGATCTCGTCCTCGCGGAACACGCTCTGGGCGGCATCGTCGCTGGGGCTGTGATAGCGGTCGCGGCGCCAGGCGCGCTCCGTCTCGGCCTGCGGCGTGCCGGCGGCGAAGCCGAATTTGAAGGCGACCGCCGGTACCCCCTGCTCGATGAACGCATATTGGTCGGAGCGGACGAAGGAGTTGCGGTCCGGGAAGGGATCGGGCGCCAGCGGCAGGCCCATGGCTTCGCTCACCGCCCGCGCCTCAACGCCGATGCTGCTCTCTTCCGCGCCCAGCAGGGTGATGCTGGTCAGCGGGAAGAGCGGCAGCGCCATGTCGTAATTGAGGTTGGCGACGATCGAGGCGCGCGGCACACTCGGCGCCCCCGCGAACCAGCGCGAGCCGAGCAGGCCCTTCTCCTCCCCGGTCAGCGCGACGAACAGGAGCGAGCGGCGCGGGCGGACGCGCTGGCGGCGATAATAAGCGGCGATGTCGATCAGGGCCGCGACGCCGGCCGCATTGTCGAGCGCGCCGTTATAGACGCTGTCGCCCGCGACCGGCGCGCCGACGCCGAGCCCGTCGAGATGCGCGGTGAGCACGACATGCTCGGCGCGCAGCCGCGCGTCGCTTCCCGGCAGGCGCGCCACCACGTTGCGGCTCACCACCCGACGGCTCTCGGTAGCGACCCTGGCACGGAGCCGCGGCGCCAGCGCGAAGCCGGGCACGGGCCGCGAGGCGTCGGCCAGAGCGGAGACCTCGGCGAAGCTGCGCCCCGAGCCCGCGAACAGCCGCTCCGCCGCCGCCGGGTTGATGGCCGCGGTCAGGAAGGGCGTTGCGATCGTGCGCATCCGCTGGTCGGCGGGGTACATTCCCGGCTGCGCCGAGGCGCGGGCGAGATTGGTCCAGGATTGCTCCGCCTGCGCCCGGGTGCCGAGCGTGATCAGGCCGATCGCGCCGCGCCGGGCGAGCAGCCGGGCGCGCTCGGCGCGGGCGTGCGACTTGAGCGCGCCGTCGATGGACGCCGGCCCGCCGGCGATCGCCACCGCGACCTTGCCGGTGAAATCGACGCCGGCGAAATCGTCATGCCCGGCTTCCGGCAGGTGCATGCCGTAGCCGATGAAGACGAGCGGTGCGTCGACGGCTTCCGGCGGCGGCCCGCCCACGACCCTGAGGACGATGTCGTCGGGCAGACGCAGCGGCGCCGATGCGCCGCCCGCAACCAGCGCCGCCTGCGTCCCTTCCGCCAGGATCCGCCGTTCCTCGAACCGCACGGCCTGGAAATAGCCGCCGCCCTCGCCCGCCGGATCGAGCCCGAGGGCGGCGAAGCGGCGGGCGACGAGTTCGGAGGCCCGGCGATGGCCCTCGCTGCCGGCGGCGCGGCCCTGCATGTCGTCGGCGGCGAGCGTCTCGACGTCGCGCCACCAGGCGGCGGCCCGCTCGGCGATCGGCACGGGCGGCCGCGCGGTCGCGCAGGCGGACAAAGCGAGGGGGAGCAGCAGCCGGGACAGACGCATGCCGCCTCCTAGCGCCAAGTCGGAGGAGCCGCTAGAGAGCGAGCCCATGGACCTGACCCATCTCGGCCGTTCCAGCGCGCTGCCCGCCTCCCCGGAAGAGGCGGTGCTCGATTATGTCCCGAACCCGCGGCCCGATACGCTCTATCTGGTCCGTTTCGCCGCGCCCGAATTCACTTCCCTCTGCCCGGTCACCGGCCAGCCCGATTTCGCGCATCTCGTCATCGACTATGCGCCCGGTGAGAGGATCGTGGAATCCAAGTCGCTGAAGCTCTTCCTGGGCGCCTTCCGCGGCCATGCCGGGTTCCACGAGGACGTGACGGTCGGCATCGGCCAGCGCCTCGCTGCGGAGATGAAGCCGCGTTGGCTGCGCATCGGGGGCTATTGGTATCCGCGCGGCGGCATCCCGATCGATGTCTTCTGGCAAACCGGTGAGGCCCCGCCGGGCCTCTGGGTCCCCGACCAGGGCGTCGCGCCCTATCGCGGCAGGGGCTGAGCCTTGGCCGCGTCCGACGGTCCCCGCATCCTCGTCCTGGGCGCCGGCTCGATCGGCTGTTACGTCGGCGGTGCCTGGCTCGCCGCCGGGCTCGACGTCGTCTTCCTCGGACGCGAGAAGATCAAGCAGGAGATCGCCGGGCACGGCCTCGCGCTCAGCGATCCCGACGGCTGGGCGGTCAGGTTCGAGCCGGACCGGATCCAGTTCGAGACCAGCCAGTCGGCGCTGCGCAAGGCCGACATCGTCGTGCTCTGCGTGAAGAGCACGGGGACGGAAGGCGCGGCCCGCGAGATCGCCCGCCACCTCCGCAAGGGCGCCGCGGTGATCAGCTTCCAGAACGGAATCAGCAATGCCGATACGCTGCGGCGCAGGCTTCCGAAGCACGAGGTCATCCAGGGCATGGTGCCTTACAATGTCGTGCGGCTCGGCCCCGGCCGCTGGCACCGCGCCACCTGGGGCGATCTTACCGCCCAGGATCATGAGGTGACCCGCGCGCTCGCCACTCGCATCGGCGACCGGCCCGGGCGGCTGCGCGCCGCCGACGACATGGAGGGCGTCGCCTGGGGCAAGCTGATCTTCAACCTCAACAATGCGATCAACGCGCTCTCCGGCCTCACCATCCTCGAGGAATTGAAGCAGCGCGATTTCCGCCGCGTGTTCGCGGCCGCGATCGTCGAGACGCTCGCCTTGCTCGACAAGGCCGGGATCGAGCCGGCCAGGATCGGCCTGGTGGGGCCCAGGCGGCTGCCGCACGTGATCGGCTCGCCCGATTTCATCTTCAGGAACATGTTCCTGAAGGTGCAGAAGATCGATCCCAAGGGCCGCGGCTCGATGGCCGACGATTTCGCCGCCGGCCGCCCGACCGAGATCGACTATCTGAACGGCGAGGTGGTGCGGCTCGCCAGGTCGCTGGGGGAGGAGGCGCCGGTCAACCAGGCGATCGTCGATCTCGTCAAGCAGGCCGAATTGGGCGTCCAGCGCACCTGGAGCGCCAAGGGCCTGTGCGCCCATATCCTCGGCCGCCACCGCGGCGTGCGCTGGTTCGGCTATTGAGCGCCGGCCCCTGACGGCGCGGGCTGGCTGAGGCGCTGCCGCGCGGTCAGCCGATAGAGCCAGGCGACTATCGCGACGAAGATGACGAGGCCCAGGGCGAATGCCACTGCGGCCATGGCGAGATCGCCGCCAAGCAGCGCCGCGACGTGACCGTCCAGGGCAATCGCGTCCGGGCCCCTGGCCGCGACGATGCCGGCGAAGGCGACGCTGAGCAGGCTGTCGCCGACGATCATCCCGGTCGCCAGCAGCACGCCCATCCGCTTGGAGAATTCCGGATTGGCGCTGCGCGCGGCGCGCCGGTCGTAGAGCAGGCCGAGCACGGAGCCGATCGCCACCGGCAGGGTCGCGGCCATGGGCAGATAGATGCCGATGCCGATCGCGAGCGGCGGCAGGCGCAGCTTCTTGGCGCGGCCCAGGGCTGCGTCGATGAGGATCGCGGCAACCCCGACCAGCGCACCCATGCCGATCATGGTCCAGTTGAGGTTCCCGCCGAGCGCGCCCTTTGCGAGCGCCGAGATCAAATTGGCCTGGGGCGCGGCGAGGGCGCCCTGCAGCTGTTCGGGGGTAAGCCCCGGGGTCCCGACGAAATGATTGCCCACGTGCAGCATCTGCATCACCGGCGGAACCACCAGCGAGCCGAAGATCACCCCATAGACCAAAGCGAGCTGCTGCCGCCACGGAGTGGCCCCGACCAGTTGCCCCGTCTTCAGATCCTGGAGATTGTCGTTGGAAATGGTGGCGATGCCGAACACGATCGCCGTCGTGAACAGGGCATAGGCGACCAATGCCTGGATTTCCGACTCGCCGCCCCGGCCGCCCCACCACCAAGCGAGCAGCAGCGAGGCCGCCACGATGGCGAGAATGCCGATCCCGGAGATCGGGCTGTTGGAGGCGCCGATCAGACCGGCCATGTAGCCGCAGACCGACGCGATCACCACGCCGGCGATCAGCACGAACAGCAAGGTGAGGGGAATGAGGCTTCCGGCCGAGCTCGCCAGTGGACCGCCGAGATTGAACTGCCAGAGCAGAAAGGCGATCGGCACCAGCATCGCCAGGATGACGAGAGCGATGATGTTGACCGGGATGTCGCGCTCGACCAGCGGCAATTCCTTGCCGCCGCTGCGCGCTTTGGATGCGGCCAGCGCTCCCTTGATGCCCCCGAATACCGGCGCGATCAGCTTGATCAGGGTCCAGATCGCGGCGACCCCGATGAGGCCGGCGCCGAAGAAGCGCACGTCGGCATGGAATATCCGGTTCGCGACCTCCGCGGCCGGGCCGGGAACGCCGCTGGTCAGGATCGGGAGCAAAATCCCCCAGCCGATGATCAGCCCGGCCAGCATCGCCATGCCGACCGAGATGCCGACCAGATGCCCGGCGCCGACGAGCGCGAAGGAAAACCCGCCGGCCAGGCCGGTCGCGGCCGGCCCGACCCGGAAGAAAGTCGATGCGCCTTCGGCCAGCAGCCGGGTCTTGGCGACGAGCGTGAAGGCGGCGGCGGCGACGGAGCTGGCGACGAGCACGTAGAGGCCCTTGCGGCTTTCCTCGCCGCCGCCTCGGGATTCCTCGCCGACCTTGAGTACCTCCGCCGCCGCGACGCCTTCGGGATAGGGAAGGTTCGATTCGACCACCAGGGCACGCCGCAGCGGCACCGAGAACATCACGCCCAATATGCCGCCGACCGCGGTCGCCGCGGCCGTCGTCCAATAAGGAAAGTCGTTCCACCAGCCGACGATGATGAGGCCCGGCATCACGAAGATGATCGCAGCCAGCGTCCCCGCCGCGCTCGCGATCGTCTGGACGATGTTGTTCTCGAGAATGTTCGAGGACGCGAACATCCGCAGCACGGCCATCGAGATTACGGCGGCCGGGATGGACGTCGCGAAGGTCAGGCCGACCTTCAATCCCAGATAGACGTTGGCCGCGGTGAAGACGAGCGTGATCAGCCCGCCCAGGACGACCGCCCGGAACGTCAGCTCCCTTAAGGATCCCGCCGGGATGCCGACCCTCGCGGCGGCGCTCACGGCCGGCGCGGCGTCGCCGGAGCCGGGGCCGCGCCCGCGCCCGTGCGCGACAGATCGACCCCGATATAGACGGGCGGATTGTTGCCGCGGCGGACGAGCAGCAGCACCGTGTTCCGCCGGGACCGCCGCGCCGCATCGATCGCCGAAGCCGCGGCCTCGGGGGTCGCGACCGGCGCCTGATCGATTTGCAGGATCACGTCTCCGGGCTGGATGCCCTTCTGCCCCGCGTCGCTGTTCGGATTGACGGTGCCGACGACGAGGCCGCGGACATTGGGATCGTTGATCCGCAATTGCCGCGCCACCGCCGGGGTCAGCGCCTGGAGCGCGAGACCGAGCGCCTGCTGCGTCGAGCGCTGGCCGGCCGACTCGGCCTCGCTCGGCTTGGCGCCGGCGCCATCGCCGTCCTCGTCATTGCCGCCATTGTCGATGCCGTTGATCCGCGCCAGCTCCTCGTCGCTGGGACGCTCGGCGACGGCCACGGTGACGGTCTGCGTTCGGCCCTGACGGATCAGCTCGATCGGGATGCGCGCGCCGATCGGCTGGCGCGACACCAGGTAAGCGAGCGTCTGATCGGGGCTCACCGGCTGGCCGGCGACCGAGATCACCACGTCGCCCTGGCGGATGCCGGCGCGATCGGCCGGGCCGCCGGGAGTGACCGATCGGATCAGCTCGCCTCGGTTGCGGTTGATTCCGAGCGCCGCCGCGACCCCCTCGTCGAGATTCTGCAGGGCGACGCCGATGTATCCGCGCTGGACGCGCTGGCCGCGCCTCAGCTGCTCGACGATCGGCGCGATCTGCTCCGCCGGAATGGCGAAGCCGATGCCGACATTGCCGCCGGTGGGCGAGATCAGGGCGGTGTTGATGCCGATCACATTGCCCTGGATGTCGAACATCGGGCCGCCCGAATTGCCCGAATTGATCGAGGCGTCAGTCTGGATGTAGCGGTCGTAGAGGCCGGCATTGATGTTCCTGTGCACCGCCGAGACGATGCCGGCGGTGACGGTGCCGCCGAGCCCGAACGGATTGCCGATCGCGATCACCCAGTCGCCGACCCTGGTCCGGGTCGAATCGCCGAAGCGCACGAAGGGCAGTGGCCCGCGCGGATTGACCTTCAGCACGGCGATGTCGGAGGCGGTGTCGCGGCCGACCACCTCGGCTTCATATTCGGTGCGGTCCGACAAGGTGACGGTGATCTGCTCGACCACCGCGTCGGGCCTGGCCGGAGCGACGACGTGGTTGTTGGTGACGATATAGCCGTCGGGCGAGATGATGAAGCCGGAGCCGAGCGAGCCGCCGCGCTGCGTGATCGTTCCGTCGCCGCCCTGGCCGCCCTGGCCGCCCTGGTTCGGCACCTCGCCGCCGAAGCGGCGGAAAAAATCCTCGAAGCCCGGCGGCAGCTGCTGCTGGCGCACGGTGATGCTCTGCCGGGTCGAGATGTTGACCACCGCCGGCTGCAGCCGCTCGGCCAATTGGGCGAAGCTCTGCGGCGCGCCCGGCGGAGGCGCGGCCTGGATCGAGCCCGGCTCGTTCTGCGCGGTCTGCGCGCCGAGCGGGCTGAGGCTGAGGGTCGCGGCGGCGCCGCCCAGGAGAATGGCCCCCGTAATCCCGTAAACGTAACGCACGTGCCTTATCCTTCCTTCACTTCATGTCCGCGACGCAGCCCACCCGCCCCTGACAGGTAAATGGGACGGCTGAACGGGATTTGAATGCCCGCCTCCATTCAGCGATTGCCCCGGAATTGCCGCAGATACTCGTTGTTCGGCGAAAGCACGATGCCCGTCCGCCCGCGAGGTCCGTTGGCCGGAACGCCGACGAAGCTTGTCAGATAAGACTGCATCGCCCGATAGAAATCGTAGAATTCCGGATCGCGATTGGCCGCCGCGGCGTAGATCGAGGTCGCCTGGGCGTCCGCCTCGGCGCGGATGATCTGCGCCTGCCTTGAGCCCTCCGCCTCGATCGACCGCGCTTCCTGCTCGCGCGCCGTGCGCATCCTCAGATAGGCGGAATCGAGCGGGCTGCCGGTGGGCAGATCTGCGCGCTTGATGCGCACGTCGACGATCTCCGCGCCATATTGGGCGGCGACGCGGTTGAGCGCGGCCTTGATGTTGTTCATCATCTGCCCGCGCTCGGCGCTGAGCAAGGCGGATGACGGCCGCCGGCCGAGCTCGTTGCGGAGCGCCGAGCCCAGGATCGGCTTGAGCTGGTTGGCGACATTCTCCTCGGTGCGCGCGGAGATGTACATCTGCAGCGGGTTGATGATCCGGAAGCGGGCGAAGGCATCGACCTCGAAGCGGAGCTGATCGGTCGACAGGACCGGCTGATTGTCCATATCCACCGAGAGGATACGCTTGTCGATATACTGGATCTGCTCGACGAAGGGGATACGGAAGGCGAGGCCCGCCGAGCGGCCGAACGGCTCGTCCCGCTGGTAGCTGTTGATCACGCGCTGCGGCTGGCCGAAGCGGACGATCACCGCCTGCTTGGTTTCGGGCACGATCGAGACGGTGCTGGCGATCAGGATCAGCAGCAGGATGGCGATGATTCCGAGCGCGATCGGGTTCTTCAGGTAGCGGATCATCGCGGCTGCCCTCCCTGGACCGGTGCCGGGGCCGCGGGGGCGCCGCGCCGCTGGAGCTCGGGCAACGGCAGATAGGGCGTCACTCCTGGAGTCTCGACAATCGTGGTGTCGACCCTCTGCAGGACCTGCTCCATCGTCTCGTAATACAAACGCCGCCGGGTGACCTCGGGCGCCAGCCTGTATTCGGCGTAGAGGCGTTCGAACTGGGCGGCGTCGCCCTGGGCGCGCGCGATCACCTGCAGCGCATGGGTGCGGGCCTGGTTCATATAGGATTGGGCGCGCTGCTGCGCCGCCGAGACTTCGAGGAAGGCGGCGTTGACCGACGCGGGGGCCACCGACTGGCTGATCGCCACGCCCTGGATCTGGACGCCGGAGCGGTAGGTATCGAGCAGCCGCTGCATCTCCGTCTGGACGCGCTGCTGGATCGTGTCGCGGCCGGCGCCGATCGCGTCGTCGAGCGACACCCGCGAGACCACCGCGCGCATCGCGCTTTCGGCGACCTCGCGGATGGTCTCGTCCGGATCGGCGATCTGGAAGAGGTAGAGTTCGGGCGACTTGATGTTCCAGCGCACCGAATAAGTGAGGTTGATGACGTTCTGGTCGCCGGTCAGGATCAGATTCTCGCCGCGGCCGCCCGGAATCGGGATTTCCCGAATCTGGGAGACATCGACCTTGCTCACGCTGCCGATCGGATAGGGCCAGGAAAAGCCGATGCCCGGCGGCAGCGTGCTGGAATATCGGCCGAAGGTGGTGACGACGCCGCGCTCCTGCGGGCCGATCCGGTGGATGCTGGTGAACAGGACCCACAGGGCCACGGCGAGCAGCAGCCCGTAGAGGATATAGGGCCGCCCGCCGGACGGGAAGCCGCGGCCGAACCGGTCGCGGCTGCGCCTCAGAAAATCGTCGAGCGAGGTGACGTCGCCATTGCCCGCCGGCCGCGGACGCGGCTTGCGCCGGCGCGGGCCCCAGGGGTTGCGCGGGCCGCCGCCATCGCCGCCGCCACCGCCCGATCCGCCGCCCTCGTCGCCGCCGCCGGGTCCCCAGGGCCCGCCGCGATTGTCGCTTTGCGAAGCGCCGCCGCGCCAGCCCCAACTGAAAATTCGTCTCATGCGCATCCCTATAGGGACCGGATTCGCGGAAAAACAGTGCCAAGCCGCGATCCGATGCCTATCTGGCGCCTGATGAGTAATGAGGAAGACCGGATCGGAGCCGCGCTCTCGGGCATAGCGGACCCGGCGGGGCGGGGCGACCTATCCGCCGCCGGCCGCATCGCCATGACCCGGTTCAAGGACGGCAAGGCGACCATCGTGCTCGAGGCGACCGGGCTTTCGGCGGAGCAGCGCGCGACGATGGAGCGGCAGGTCCGCGCCGCCATGATCGCCGTCCCCGGCGTTTCCGACACCCAGATCGCGATGACCGCCGAGCGCCTCGAGCGCACGATCATCGCAATCGCCAGCGGCAAGGGGGGCGTCGGCAAATCGACCGTCTCGGCCAATCTCGCGGTCGCGCTCGGACGGATGGGCAAGAAGGTCGGCCTGGTCGACGCCGACATATACGGCCCCTCCCAGCCCAGGATCATGGGGCAGTCGGCCCGCCCGGAGCTGGTCGACGAGATGGTGGTGCCGCTTCCCGCGCACGGCGTGCGCATGCTCTCGATCGGCCAGCTGATCGAGCCCGGCACCGCCGTCGCCTGGCGCGGGCCGATGACCGCGAGCGCGCTGACCAGCCTGATGGAGGGCGATTGGGGCGATTGCGAGATCCTCGTCATCGATCTGCCGCCCGGCACCGGCGACGTGCAGATGACCCTGATCCAGAAATGGAAGCCGGCGGGCGCGGTGATCGTCTCGACGCCGCAGGACCTGGCGCTGATGGACGCCACCCGCGCGATCGACATGTTCCGCAAGATGGACGTCAAGGTGATCGGCCTGATCGAGAACATGGCCGGCTATCAATGCCCGCATTGCGGCGAGGTCTCGGACCCGTTCGGCAGCGGCGGCGCAGAGGCGGCGGCGGGCGTGATGCACATACCCTTCCTGGGCCGCATCCCGCTCACCCTCTCGATCCGCACCGCCTCGGACGCCGGCAAGCCGCCAGCCGCCGGGGATGGCGAAGAGGCGGCGCTGTTTCGCAAGCTCGCCGAGAACCTCCTGGAACAGGTCGCGCTGGCGGACGCTTAGGCTTTTTCCGGTGGAGGAATGACAATGCCGCTCACCAACGACGAAGACATCCACGCCCTGCTCGCCGGGACCCGCACGATCGCGCTGATCGGCGCGTCGGACCGGCCGGACCGGCCGAGCTACGGCGTGATGGCCTATCTCCAGAGCCGCGGCTATCGCGTGCTGCCGGTCAACCCGCAGATCACCGGCGAGCATGTCCACGGCGAATATGTCTGGCGCGAGCTGGCCCAGATCGGCGAGCCGATCGACATGGTCGACATCTTCCGCCGTCCACTGGCCGCGGGCGAGGCGGTGGACGAGGCGATCGCCGCGGGCGCGAAATCGGTCTGGCTGCAGATCGGCGTGATCAACGAGGAAGCCGCCGCCCGCGCCGAAGCCGCCGGCCTCAAGGTGGTGATGAACCGCTGCCCCAAGATCGAGATTCCGCGCCTCGGCGTGCCGAAGGTCGCTGACTAGACGCCAACCCGATCAGCCTGAATCGTTCCCCGGCGAAGGCCGGGGCCCAGGAGCCGAAGGCTTTTGCAAGGTAATCGCCCTTGAGCCTGGCGAGCGCCGGGCCTGGGCCCCGGCCTGCGCCGGGGAACAACTATGCCTAGCTCGCCGTCCGGACCGGCGGCTCGCCCGCCATGCGCGGCTCCGCGCCGAACAGGGCGCCATCGTCGAGCAGCACGCGCACCCGGCGGTTGGCGAAATCGACCGAGACGCGGTCGAACAGGCGCAGCGCGTCCATGCCGAGCAGGAGCGCCGGCCGGTCGCTCAGCCCGAGATGCTGGAACGGGTGGGCGTCGTGGAAGGCGACCGGCAGATCGCGGATGTCGACCCCGCCGATTCGGATCCGCCGGGCGATCGTATATTCGGCGTCGACCACGCCGCCGGTGACGCTCATCATCCTGATCGGCGCCATCAGCCCCAGCCGCCCGCTCCGCTGCAGCGCGGTCCTCAGCCGGCTGTTGCCGACGCTGATCTCCGAGCCGGTGTCGATCACCACCCAGATCCGCTGTCCGTCGAACGATGCGTCGACCAGCACGAGCCGGCCGAGCAGCCGGCGTCCGGTGACCACGATCGTCCCTTCCGGCCAGCGCTCCTCGCGGCGCCGCGAGGGCGTGATCGTCATCTCGCGGCGGCCGAAGTCGAACAGCACGCGCTGCGTCTGCAGGCTGTCGACGCCGAGCATCCCCGACGCGCCGAGATTGGCGCGGGCGAGCGCCGGGGCGTGGATGCCGGTGACCGAGCGCGAGCCGATCCTGAGGCTGGGGATGACCACGGTCTCGATCTCGCTGACCTCGCTCATCGAATGGACGGTCGTGGTCCGCCCGGGCGCGAGCTCGAGCGCCCGCGCCAGCTCGCGCGAGATGACGGTTCGCTCGGCGCCGGTATCGACGATGAAGGCGAACGGCCCCTGCCCGCCGATGCTGACCTGCACCGTCATCCGAGTGTCTTGATCGGTGAGGCCGAGCGTCTCGGCCTGCTGCAGATCGGCCGCGGCCGGCGCCGGATCGACGATGTTCGGGACCGGGCTCGCGGGCGCGGGCGCGGGCGCCTCCTGGCCGTGCGACGGCGCCGCCGCCATCAATGCCGCGCCAAGCCCCGCCATGATCAGGGCAGAGGGTCCGTTCCGCATCGTTCCTCTCCGCATATCTTTATGAGCGAGGGATAGCCCGCACACGGGCGGAAAGCGATGGCCGATTCGACGAACGGCGTCCCGTCCTAGACGACGGCCATGGCCCGCTCGCGCAGCCGCGCCGCGGCGGCGGCGTGGATGCCGGGCGTGGCGACGAGCACGCCGAACGCCTCGCCCGAAGCGGTGTTGAAGGCGAGCGGCTGGCCGAGCGCGCCGCTGACGGTGGCGCCGGCCTCCTTGGCGATCAGGGCGGCGGCGGCGATGTCCCATTCGAAGCCCCAGCGCAGGGTCGCGAGCAGGTCCGCCTCGCCGGCGGCAACCATGGCGATGCGCAGCGCGATCGAATTGGGCTTGGCGACGGCGACAAGATCGCGGTCGGCCTTGGGCAGCTGATCCGCCGCCACCCGCGCGCCGGCAAGCTCGGCGCGGGGCGTGACCCGGAGCCGCTCGCCGTTGCGCCAGCTGCCGCGGCCGCGCGCCGCCGTCCACAATTCGCCGCGCACCGGCGCCGCGAGCACGCCGAGCACGGGCACGCGATCTTCGACCAGCGCGACCGAGACGCACCAGCCGGGCCGGCCGCGCAGGAAATCGCGGGTGCCGTCGATCGGATCGACCACCCACAGCCGCCGCCGCTCGATCCGGTCGCTGTCGTCGAGCGTCTCCTCGGAGAGCCAGCCGGCCTCGGGGTCGAGCTTGCCGAGCCGGTCCTGGAGGAAGGCGTCGACCTCGAGGTCGATGTCGCAGACCGGATGGCCCGGCACCTTCTCCCAGGTCCGATAGTCGGTGCCGCAGCGGCCGGCGGCGATCCGTCCGGCCTCCTCGGCGATCGTGGCGACCTGATCAAGCACCGGCGACCGTCATCCCGTCCACCCGCAAGGTGGGAACGTTCACCGCCCGGCGATGCTCCAGGTCGTTCGCCGGAACGAGCGCGCGGAACATGTCGATGAGATTGCCGGCGATGGTGATCTCGGCGACCGGCGCGGCGAGCTCGCCATCCCTGATGATGAAGCCCGAGGCGCCCCGGCTGTAATCGCCGGTCACCGGATTGACGCCGCTGCCGATCATCTCGGTGACGTAGAGGCCGTCGGCGATACCGGCCATCAATTCGGCGGGCGAGAGCGCGCCCGGCTCGAGATGGACGTTGGTCGCGCCGGCGCCCGGGGCGCCGCCGATGCCGCGGCTGGCATGGCCACTCGTCTCCAGCCCCAATTGCCGCGCGGAGGCGGCGTTCAGCAGCCAGCCGGTGAGCCGTCCGCCGTCGATCAGCCGGCGCCGCGCGGTCGCCACGCCCTCGCCGTCGAACGGCTTCGACTTCAACCCCCGCGGCCGGTGCGGATCGTCGACGATGACGATGGCGGGATCGAACAGCAGCTCGTCCTCGCGGCCGAGCAGGAAGCTGGTCTTGCGGGCGATGCTCGGCCCGCTCATCGCGCCGAGCAGAGCGCCGATCAGGCTGCCGCCCACGCGCGGATCGAACAGGATGGGCATGGTGCCGCTGGCGAGCTTGCCCGGGTTGAGGCGGGCGACGGTGCGCTCGGCGGCGAGCCGGCCGAGCGCGTCTGGCGCGTCGAGATCGGCATAATGGCGGACGGAGTGGCTGGCGCTGTCGCGCTGCATGTCGCCGCCTTCGCCGCCGATCACGCTCGCCGCGGCGCCATAGCCGCTGGTCGCATAGCCTCGGCAGAAGCCGTGCGAGGTGGCCAGCGCCACGATCGAGCGCGCGGCGCTCACCCCCGCGCCTTCCGAATTGGTGATGCCGGGGACGGCGCGCGCCGCTTCCTCGATCGCGATCGCGCGTTCCTTCAAGGCCATCGGAGAGGGGTCGGCGCGATCGTCGGCATCGACGTCGGGCGCCGGTCCCTTGAGCAGCCGATCCTCCGGGGCGAGCCCCGAATAGGGATCTTCCGGCGCCTCGCGCGCCATCGCCGCCGCCCGCTCGACCAAAGCGGCGAGCGCCTCGGTGGACAGGTCCGACGAGGAGACGCTCGCCGATCGGCTGCCGACGAACAGCCTGAGGCCGATCTCCTCGCCCTCGGAGCGGGTCACGTCCTCGAGCTCGCCGAGCCGTACCGAGACCTCGGTCGATCCGTCGCCGATATAGAGGACGTCGGCGGCGTCGGCCCCGGCTTTGATCGCGGCCTCGACCAGGGCGCCGGCGCGCCCTTCCGCTTCACTGACACTGAGCATTGCGGCGAGGTAGAGCCTCGCCCGGCAAAAGCAAGTGAGTCCCCTCCCCAGCGGGGAGAGGGCTAGGGTGAGTGGGTTCGGCGCCTGGAGAATGGTTTCCGACGCCGAGCACCCCCTCCCTACCAGCAGCGGGTCAACAGCGCCCCGCGCTGTTGAGGCCATGCCGGGGGCATGGCCGACCCACTGCTCCCTCCAGGGCGAGGGAATTCTAGGCCGTCCCCACCACCCAGCAGGCGGCGAACATGAGCAGGCCGGCGACTCGGTTGGAGCGAAATTTGGCGAGCGCGTCGGCGGCGTCGTCGGGCTTCAGCGTCGCCACCTGACCGATCAGGTGCAGCGCCATCGGCAGCAAGGCGAGCAATGCGAACCATTCGATGCGGACCTGGCGGAAGGCCAGCCCCCACAGCAGCAGAGCGAGAAGATAGCAGACCGCCACGCCCGCGCGCGCATGCCGCCCCAGCGCCAGCGCCGAGGATCTGACTCCGACCAGCGCGTCGTCCTCCTTGTCCTGGAGCGCATAGATGGTGTCGTAGCCGATCACCCAGAAGACCGAGCCGAGATAGAGGAGCAGCGGCTCCCAGGACATTTGATAGGGCACGCGGCTCTGCCAGATGCCGTCATTCCAAGGGTTGAGCACGACGAGCACATCCATCGCATTGACGCCGAACAGCTCGTGTCTAACTTCCGCCCAGCCCACCAGCGCCGCCCACGAGAAGACGAGGCCGAGCCAGACCTGCGGCCACCAGGTGATCCGCTTCATGAAGGGGTAAGCGGCGACGAGGAGCAAGCTCAGCAATGCGACGAGGATTGTCAGCGAATGCAGCTGCGCCAGAACCAGCAGGCCGACGAGGCAGAGCGCCAGAAGCAGCGCCCATGCGCCGGTCAGCGACACCCGCCCGCTCGCCAGCGGCCTGAGCCGGGTCCGCTCCACCTTGGAGTCGAGCTTGCGGTCGATAATGTCGTTATAGACGCAGCCGGCCCCGCGCATCGCCCAGGCGCCCAGCGCCAGCCAGGCGATCAGCGCCCAGCCGCGCTCGCCCATGCCCGCCAGCGCCACGCTCCACGCCCCCGGCCAGAACAAAAGCCAGGCCCCGATCGGCCGGTCGAGCCGGATCAGCGAGGCATAAGGCCGCGCCGCCGCCGGCAGCGCGCCGATCAGCCCGTGCCGCTCGCTGTCGGGGACGATGTCGGTCTGGGGGGCACTGACCATGTCTCCCCTCTACCGTTCGGCCTGAGCTTGTCGAAGGCCTTTCCTTTCTGGTTCCTAAGAAGGACTGGGCTTCGACAGCCCCGTATCCTGTACGGGGCCGAACGGTTAGGGAGAGGGTTATGCCCGCAACCCCTGCCTGGCCGCCCAAGAGCCTGCCGCGCTTGTTCGTGGACCAGGAGCTGACCTCCGGCCTCAGCCTTACCGTCGACGGCAATTATCTCGCCGCCGTCTTGCGCCTTGGCCGCGGCGACCGCGTCAAACTGTTCGACGACCGGACCGGAGAATGGCTGGCGGAGATCGTCGAGGCTGGGAAGAAGCGCGTCACCCTCAAGGTGGTCGAACGCCTGCGCGAGCGCGAGGCGGTGCCCGATTTGTGGCTGCTCTTCGCGCCGATCAAGCGCGGGCGGATCGACTGGCTGGTCGAGAAGGCGACCGAATTGGGCGTGGCGCGGCTGATGCCGGTCCTCACCGGCCGCACGATCGTCGGCCGGCTCAACCTCGATCGCCTGCGCGCCCACGCCATCGAGGCCGCCGAGCAATGCGAGCGCACCGCCCTCCCCGAGCTGGCCGAACCGCAAGAGCTCGAAGCGCTGCTCGAGGCCTGGCCCGCCGGCCGCGCCCTCTATTTCGCCGACGAGGCCGGCGGCGCGCCCTTCGCCCCTGCCCCCGGTCCCGCCGCGATCCTGATCGGCCCCGAAGGCGGCTTCACCGACGAGGAGCGCGCCGCGATCCGCGCCCTTCCCCAGGCCCGCCCCGTCTCGCTCGGCCCCCGCATCCTGCGCGCCGACACCGCGGCGCTGGCGGCGCTGGCATTGTGGATGGGCGCCGTGGGCGATTGGTCACACCACGGAAAAAGGTAGTCATCGAAACGCGCTGGCGGCTGCCCGCGCCCCCGGCTAAAGCCGCGCCGATGACGACCCGCACCGACACCGGCAAGGCCGAGCGCTTCATCGAGAGCCGCGACGACCTTCTCGCCACCTTTGCGCAGGGCGAGAAGCCGAAGGAGCGCTGGGCGATCGGCACCGAGCATGAGAAGTTCGTCTATCGCTGCGCCGATCACCGCGCGCCTTCCTATGACGGGCCGGGCGGCATCCGGGACCTGCTCTCCGCGCTGACCGATTATGGCTGGAGTCCCGTGGTCGAGAACGGCAACGTCATCGCGCTGACCGGCCCCGACGGCGCGATCAGCCTCGAGCCGGCGGGCCAGTTCGAACTGTCCGGCGCGCCGCGCCAGCATCTCCACGAGACCTGCGCCGAGGCCGGCCGCCACCTCGCGCAGTGCAAGGCCGCGGGCGATCGGCTCGGCGTCTGCTTCCTGGGCCTGGGCATGTGGCCCGACAAGACCCGCGCCGAGCTGCCGGTCATGCCCAAGGGCCGCTATGGGATCATGCTCAATTACATGCCCAAGGTCGGCACGCTCGGCCTCGACATGATGCTTCGGACCTGCACCATCCAGACCAATCTCGATTATTCCTCCGAAGCCGACATGGCGGCCAAGTTCCGCGTCGGCCTCGCTTTGCAGCCGCTCGCCACCGCGCTCTTCGCCAATTCGCCCTTCACCGAAGGCCGGCCCAACGGCTTCCTCTCCTTCCGCAGCCACATCTGGTCGGACACCGACCCAGACCGCACCGGCATGCTCCCCTTCGTCTTCGAGGACGGCTTCGGCTATGAGCGCTACCTCGATTACGCGCTCGATGTGCCGATGTATTTCGTGTTCCGCGACGGCCATTATGTCGACGTCGCCGGCCAGTCCTTCCGCGACTTCCTCGACGGCCGCCTGCCCGGCCTGCCCGGCGAGAAGCCGCTGGTCTCGGACTTCACCGACCATCTCTCGACCATCTTCCCGGAAGTCCGGCTCAAATCCTTCCTCGAGATGCGCGGTGCCGACGGCGGCCGCTGGAGCAAGATCTGCGCCTTGCCCGCGCTCTGGGTCGGCCTGCTCTACGACGACGGCGCGCTCCAGGCCGCATGGGACGAGGTCAAGGGCTGGAGCCTCGCCGAGCGCCAGCTTCTCCGCGACGCCGTGCCCAGGCTCGGCCTCAACGCCCAAACGCCCGGCGGCGAGAGCTTGCGCGAGCTCGGCATGCGGGTCCTCGCCATCGCCGAGGCCGGGCTCAACGCCCGCGCCCGCCTCAATGCGGCCGGCGACAACGAATCGGGCTTCCTCGACCCCTTGCGCGAAACCCTCGCCTCCGGCCGCACCCCCGCCGAGCGCCTGCTCGATTCCTACGAGGCCGAATGGGCCGGCGACATCTCCCGCATCTACGAGGAGCAGAGCTTCTGATGACCGCGATCGACACCGCCAGCCGCCGCACTTTCTACCCGCCGATCGAGCCGTATCGCAGCGGCCGGCTCGACGTCGGCGACGGCCACAGCCTCTATTGGGAGCAGAGCGGCAATCCCGGCGGCAAGCCGGCGGTGATGCTCCATGGCGGGCCCGGCGCCGGCTGCAGCCCCGACCATCGCCGCCAGTTCGACCCCGAACGCTACAACGTCACCTTGTTCGACCAGCGCGGCTGCGGCCGCTCGACCCCGCACGCCTCCCTGGAGGCCAACACCACCTGGCACCTCGTTGAGGATATCGAGCGGCTGCGCGCCCATCTCGGCATCGAGCGCTGGCTGGTGTTCGGCGGCTCCTGGGGCTCGACGCTTGCGCTGGCCTACGCGCAGACCTACCCCGAGCGCGCCACCGAATTGGTGCTCAGGGGCATCTTCACATTCCGCCAGACCGAACTGGACTGGCTCTACCAATATGGCGCGTCGGAAATCTTCCCCGACAAATGGGAGGAGTTCCTCGCCGCGATCCCGGAGGCCGAGCGCGGCGACCTGGTCGCGGCCTATCACCGCCGCCTCACCGGCGAGGATCCGGCGGAGCGCCTCGCCGCCGCCAAGGCGTGGAGCAAGTGGGAGGCGGAGACGGTCACCCTGCTCCCCGATCCGCACGTCATCGAGGAGCATACCGGCGACGATTTCGCGATCGCCATCGCCCGCATCGAAAATCACTATATGATCAACAAGGGCTGGCTCGAGGAAGGCCAGCTCATCGCCAATGCCGGGCGCCTCAGGGACATTCCGGGCGTAATCGTCCAGGGCCGCTACGATTGCTGCACGCCGCCGTCCGCGGCCTGGGACCTGAAGCGCGCCTGGCCCGAGGCCGAGCTCGTCATCGTCCCCGACGGCGGCCACCTGTTCACCGAGCCCGGCATACTCGACGGCCTGATCCGCGCCGCCGATCGGTTCGCCGCCTGAAAAAATCCGCGGCGGTTCATTTCGCCGCAAGCTTAAACGGTTTACCGTAGGTTTTGCACGGTCTGTCGTGCGAAACGGTTCAATGGGGACTCTTTACAATGCGCACGATCAGGACTGCAGCCTTGATGGCGGCCATTGCCATCGCCTTTCTCGCCGCGCCCGCCTGGGCGCAGGCGCCATGGTCGGGCTCGGGCGAGCTCACCGACAGTGACAGCGCCGGCGATGAACAGCGCCGGTACGACGACCATTCTCTCCGCCTCGAGGCGGGCCAGCGCTACCGGATCGCGGTCGATTCGACCGCCTTCGATCCGGTCGCGCGCCTCTACCGCGCCGGCGAGACAAATACGCCGGTCGCCGAGAATGACGATGGCGAAGGCCTCAACCCGCGCATTTCCTACCAGCCCGAGGTCGGCGGCGACTATGTCCTGCGCGTTGCCGCCTTCGGGGCCGATGGCCGGGGCGCCTATACAGCCGGCCTCGTCTCGCTGCCGCCGCTGCCGCCGTCGGTCCCGGTACCCTGGTCGGTCTCGGGCCGGATCGAGACCGGCGACGGCGCCGAGGCGGGGACCGAGGGCCGCCGCTACGACGAATATTCGCTCCGCCTCGAGGGCGGCCGGCGCTACCGGCTTTCGGTCGATTCCAGCGACTTCGATTCGCTCGCCCGCCTTTACCGGGCCGGCAGCGACGAGGTTCTCGCCCAGGACGACGACAGCGGCGATGGGCTCAATTCGCTCCTTTCCTACCGCCCCACGGAGAGCGGCGACTATGTGCTGCGCGTCAGCCCGCTGGACGCCGAAGCCAGGGGCAGATACCGCGCCGCGGCCGCGGTCGCGCCCCCCTGGCCCGCGCCGACCACCTTTTTCCAGCGCATGGAGGCGACGGTCTGGCGCGTCTACGCCGGCACGCTGACCGACAGCGACGGCGACAATGGAGGCATCCGCTTCGACGATTATATCGTCCATTTCGACGCCGGCCAGGAGCGGACGATCATGCTCGAGGCCCAGGGCTCCGAGCCGTTCGACACGGTCCTGCAGATCTTCCGCGCCGGCGAGCGCGAGGGCGAGCCGCTCAACTCGAACGACGACAGCGGCGGCACCCTCAATTCGATGCTGGTGTTCAAGGCCGAGCAAGCGGGAGACTATATCGTCCGCGCGACCGCTCTCGGCTCCGACGCGGCCGGCGCCTATCGCCTGCGGGTCAGCGAATAAGACCTCTGGGAGCGTAAGCAGTGGAGTGATCCCGGCGGGAGCCGGGTCCCCGCAAAGTACGACTTTGCGGGGGCCCCTTCGCCGGGATGAATCGTTCTATTCCGCCGCCACCGGCTCGGCGGGCGGGCGCGCCCATTTCGGCTTGAGCCGGTTGATCAGCCGCGGCAGCGGGCCGTTGCGGTCCATCCATTCGGCATAATCGCGATAGGCGGGATCCTCGGAGAGATGCCGCTCCTCGGTCTTCGCCCGCCAGTAATAGACGCCGCTCACCATCGCGAGAATCGCGGTGTTGCGGACCATGTCGACCATGCTGCCGGTGGTCGCGAGGAACGGCAGCACCGCGAACCACCAGAACAGGTTCTTGGAGACGTAGGCCGGATGCTTGGTCCAGGCATAGGGCCCGTTGGTCAGGATGCCGCGGTGGGTGAGGTTAGAGAAGCGGAAGCCGAACGCCACCGTCGCCCAGGCGTAGACCGCGGTCAGCAGGATCAGCCAGCCGCCCATCAGCGCGCTGCCGAGCGGATAATCGGCGAGCCAGTGGACCCAGCCATTGTCGCCCGCCGTCCCCGGATAATAATTGAGCGGCCCGCCATCGTCCATCAGCACGAAGGGCGGATAGCAGATCAGCGCCGCGATCCAGCCCGCCGCATAGGGGTTGGCGCTGCGGATATGGGCGTCGAGCGGCTTCATCGTCAGCACGTAGCCGACGGTCGCGAACACCACGTCGATCATGAACATCAGGCCGATCAGCCAGAAGGCCAGCTCGACCGGATTGGAGACGATCGCCTGCGAGGCGGCGCCGACCACATAGGCCCAATTGCCGGGCACGATCGAGATCATGAAGGCGAGGAAGAAGCCCTTCACCGCCCAGGCGCGGAAGAAATGGTGAAGCTCGGCCCGGTCCGCCTGGTCGGGGCGGCCGACCAGGAACTGGCCGAAATGCCAGGCGCCGTCTTTGGGCTCGATCAGCCGCCGGTCGAGCCACAGCACATAGGGCACCGAAAGCACCAGCATCGGCACGATCCCGTAGCCGAGCACGTACATCGAGAAGAGATAGCCGCCGTCCCAATAATAGCGGCCGATGCAATAAAGGCCGCCGATGATCGCCCAGATTCCCCACAGGCCGGCGATCTTGGCGATGCTGATGTCGGCGGTGTCCTTGAGGCTGCGCGGCTCCCGGTCCCAGTCGATGCCGGTCGATGGGTTGCGATGCACCTTGTCGACGAACACCGCCCACAGCACCATCGGCAGCGCGCAGGCGAAGCAGGCGGCCAGCCCGGCGAGCGGCCCGCCCATGCCGTAAGCGCGCGCCGCCACCGTCCAGGCGAACAGCCCGGCGAGCCCGGCCACGCCCGTCATTGCGCTCACCGCCGATTTGGGGCGGGGGTCGTAGGCACGTGCGCCGGCGTCGATCTCGAGCCTGGATTGGAGGGGCGCGTTCATGCCGCGGAGGCTTAGCCGCAAAGCGTAAGCATAGGGTGAATGGCCGCCCCGCGGCGGGCCCGGCGCCGCTCCGGTTCGGCCGATGACCCACGGG
Organism: Allosphingosinicella sp.; assembly: GCA_035629975.1. Classification (GTDB taxonomy): domain Bacteria; phylum Pseudomonadota; class Alphaproteobacteria; order Sphingomonadales; family Sphingomonadaceae; genus Allosphingosinicella. The sequence continues at coordinate 31,977 of DASQLN010000014.1, forward strand.
TAAGAAAATGCGCCTCGGGAATGCGGATAAAGCGGGGGTGAGGGTAAGGACTTCTTAAATCCCTCTTCGTGCAGATCGGGAGCAAAGAGGGGAGCTCGATGCTCGCGAGGGGAAGCAAGATGTATCTGGAAGACCGGGCCGTGGAGACCGGCTTCTCGTTATCGAGCGAGGTTCCGGCGCCCACGGAGCGCCGCAGCGGCGAACGCCACCTCAAGATCCTGCGCGTCGGCACCCTGGTGGTCGAGGGCCGTCGCGAGCTCTGCCTGATCCGCAACATCTCGGCCGGCGGGCTCATGGCCCATGTCTACAGCCGCCTCGATCCGGGCCAGCGCATCACCGTCGAATTGAAGGCGAGCCAGCCGGTCACCGGCCGCGTCGTCTGGGCGCGCGGCGGCAATGCCGGCATCCAGTTCGACGCCGCCATGGACGTCGCCGAATTGCTCGCCAATCCGCAGGTGCTCGACAATGGCTGGCGGCCGCGCACGCCGCGCGTCGAGATCGACCGCATGGCCACCCTGCGCATCGGCGCCAGCACCGGCTGGGTCCATGCCCGCGACATCTCGCAGAGCGGAGTCAAGATCGAGAGCAGCGCGCCGCCCGCGGCGGGCGAGGAGGTCGTGGTCACCCTCGAAGGGTTCCGGCCGCTGCACGGCCTGGTCCGCTGGCAAAGCGGCGATCATTGCGGCATCGCCTTCAACCAGCTCATCCCGTTCGGCGAGCTGATCGACTGGCTCAAGCAGGACGGCCCCGCCGCCTAGCCCCCCGAATTACGGGGACACTATACTTAATTCACCCGTCGGCAATTAAGTATAGTGTCCCCGCAACTACGCGGGCTCTCAGCCCGCCTGCAATGCGCGGAAGGCGAGCGCGCGCAGGAACAGGGTCTCGGCGGCGATCCAGTCCTGCCTCAGCAGATTCTCGTCGGTGAAATCGACGTTCAGCCATTGCTGGATGATCGGCCGCAGCCGTGCCTTGTCGGCGGGCGCTGCACCCGCGTGAGCGAGCGCCGCCGCCGCGCCGATCCAGGGCGAAAGCGGGTGTCGGTAGGAATCGAAGAAGCGCTGCCCGTTGGCGAGCTCGACATAGGCGCTCGACGGCGAATTCTCGGTCGGCGCCGGCAAGCTCCGCACCGAGCGGACGAAGGCCTGGGCGGCATGGCTGCCTCGCACATCGCCGGCGGAGGCCGTCGCAACCGTCGCCATCGCCGCGAACACCAGGTTTTCGGTGCGCCGCTCGTCATTGGGATAGTCGGTCCAGCGCGCACCCTCCCTGGGGCCGCGGTTGAGCCAGCCGACGGCGCGGGCGATCGCGGCGTCCACGCGCGGCCGCAGCGGCGCCGGGATCACGCCGGCGCGGCGCGCCTCGGCGAGCGCGATGGTCAGGACCGCGGTGGCGTGGACGGCGGCGTTGGTGTCGTCCGGCCTTGCAGTGAAGCTGATCGCCCACCAGCCTTCGGGATTCTGCGCGGCGAGGATCGTTTCCAGGAGGCGCTGCGGCGCCGGATGGCGCAGGCGGGCCGAGGCGATGATCACCCAGGCGTTGCCGATGCTCTGCTCGGTATTGTAGATCAGGAAGCAACCGCATTCGGGGCGGACGGCGCGCTGGAGATAGGCGAAATAGCGGCCTTCGAGTGCGCGGCTCTCCTCCGGCGTGGCGGAGATCAGCTGGCCGACGGCCCAGGCCCAGCTGGTGCCGATCAGTTCCGGCTCGGCGAGCGTGCGTTCGGCGCGCAGCGCCAGGCGCGCGCGCGCGCCGCGCTCGCCCTCGATCGAGGCCCGAAGCTGCTGCGGGGTCACCGCCGGCGCATCGGGATTCTGCTGCGCCTGCTGGGACGCGCCGGGTGCCAGGAACCGGGGCAGGAAGACGAGCAGCAGCGCCGCGGCCAGCAGCGCGCCGGCGCCGAGGCCGAGATACAGCTTGCGCCGGTCCTTCCCCGCGCGCGCCGGCTGCGGCGGCCCGGCCGCATCGCCGGCGCCGATCCGGGCATGCACCTCTTCGAGGAACTTGGCCTTGACCGCGTTGAACTGGCGCTGCGAGCGGCCGATCAGCAGCGCCTGCACCATGAACAGGCCCATCGGGAAGTCGGTCGGCTTGAGGTCGTCGACCATCACCGGCAGGATCTTCTCGGCCTCGCGCGCGATGATCGCCTCGTGGCGCACGTTGGGCGAGGCGACGCTGGCCTTGGTCCACAAGGCGATGACCAGCCTGGCGCCGGCCAGCTGCTCGCGGATCCAGCTGTCCCAGTCCTTGCCCGGCGGCGTCGACTGGTCCCAGAAGACCTCGTAGCCAGCCTCCTCGAGCGCGTCGCGCACGCGCAAAGCGACGGCCCGGTCGGGGCTCGCATAAGAGATGAAGATGTCGGCCAGCCTGAGACCCTCCTCGGGCGCAATGCCTAACCGGGCACCCGCGCGAATGCCAGAGGGCAGGGCGGGTTGCGGCGCTGGTGGTGAGTCTTGGGCCCGCGGGGAGCAAAGCGGTGGAGCGGATGAAGGGAATCGAACCTTAGCGTAGCCCGGCAGGGCGGAGCGCGCAAAGACTCGAGGGTTCGATTGCGGCGCTCGTGGCGAGTCAGGCCCGCAGGGAGCGCGAAAGCGGTGGAGCGGGTGAAGGGAATCGAACCTTGGCGTAGCCCGGCAGGGCGGAGCGCCACAAGGACTCGAGGATTCGATTGCGGCACTGGTGGGGAGGCTAAGGCCCCCGGGGAGCGCGAAAGCGGTGGAGCGGGTGAAGGGAATCGAACCCTCGTCGTAAGCTTGGAAGGCTTCTGCTCTACCATTGAGCTACACCCGCCCGGGTCGGCCCGGCCTCGCGCGCCTCCCTGCCAGAGCCGGCATCGCCGCGTCAACCGAAGGCGATCAGCGCCATTGCGGCGAGGGAGACCGCGAGGTGCTTGGGTCGATGCCCCGGGGCCGCCACTGACGCGGGACTTTGCTTGCTCGTCGCGCTATGAGCAGTGGGGGGCAGGATGAGGACAAGCGGGGGCATGACAGGGCTGGAGCACTGGCCGTGACGACCGCAGCGAGCGGCGGCGACGGCGCCGCGCCGCCGTTCGAGACCATCGTCGCCGATTACGGGGCGCTCATCTCGCGCATCGCCTCCTCCTACGAGGCCGATCCCAGCCTGCGCGAGGACCTCACCCAGCAGATCTTCCTGGCGGTCTGGCAGGCCTTGCCCTCCTGGCGCGCGGACGCGTCGCTGAAGACCTTCATCGCCCGGGTAGCGCAGAACCGCTCCATCTCCTTCGTCACCAAGCAGGTTCGCCAGCCGCCGGTCGCCGAGCTTCCCGAGAAGCTCGAAGCCGAGGCGCCCAATCCAGAAGAGCATGCGATCGAATCGAACGAGCGCGAGATGCTGATGGAAGCGACCCGCCAGCTTCCTTTACCGCAGCGGCAAGTCATCATCCTGGTTCTCGAGGGTTTTACTTACCCCGAGATTTCTGAAATGCTTGAGATCGCCCCCAATGCCCTGGCGCTCAGGCTGTCCCGTGCCAAAGCGGCACTCAAGTCGATGCTGGAGCGCGATGAATGACCGACCTCGACCTTGACCGCCTCGGCGATGTCTGGCGCCAGCAGCCGGACCCGGCCGAGCTGGAGCGGCTGCGGCGCAGCGCTATCGCCGTCGCCCGGCGCGCGCGGTTCGCCCGGATCGTCGATATCGGCGGGGCGATAGCGGTAGGGGCGGCGGTGATCGCGCTCGTCGTCTTGAATCCGACCATCGAGACATCCCTGGTCGGCGCCGCCGTGCTCCTGGTCCTGCTCGGCAGCAACATCCGGCTGCGCAACCTCAGGCAGGTCGAGCTCAAGAGCCTGAGCGGCAGCACCGAGGACATGCTCGACCAGACGATCGAGCGCATCGAAACCACGGTTAAGTACAACCGCTTTTTGCTGATCATCGCGGTGCCCGCGATGCTTGTCGGGGGGCTCTTCATTACGATGGTCGGCCTCGACCTCTATGCGGTATTTGGGACCAACCTCCACTCGCCCAAGATTCGCGTGGTGGGCCTTGCCGCGTTCGCTGGCGTAATCGCTTATCTGTTCGTCGCCACCCGCCGCAATCGGCGGGAGCTGGGCCGGCTTCGGGCGATGCGCGAAAGCTATCGTTATGAGCGGGAAAAGTCCGCTCCGTGACTTGCGTTCCATTCTGGTAAACGGAACCTGTTCGGCGCTTTAGCAAAGTTTCAACGCCTTTCCGATACATAGCCTCCCGTCGAAGCACATTCTAGGGAAGGCAAGACATGGACAATTTTCGTATCATGGTCGAGGAGCTCCCCGAGCTCGAGACCGAAGTCGCCGTCTCCGGCTCGGTCAGGCAGCAGGAAGTTGGCGGCGGGGTTTGCCTTTTCATCGCCCTCGGCGGCCTCATCTTCAGCGCCTAGGCGCATTCAACGGGACGTGGCCCGGCGCGCGAGACGGGAGAAACCCGCCGCCGGGCCTGGTCCTTTCAGGATTCGGTGGAACTGCGATGATTGTCGGCAAGGACGTCAAGACGTGGATCTCGGATCGCCCGCGCCAGCGCGCGACCCTGGCCGACATGGCCGCCTTCGCGCGCGACTGGGAACAAGGCGCCGTCCATCGACGCTTTCGCGAGGCCTTCGATTCCATCGAGGCGCCGACCGCCGAAAAGGTCGCCGATACGGCCTCGGCGCTGTTCGCCGACGAATCCTGGGTCGATGCTCTGATCGATGGCCTTGCGGCGCGGATGCGCGCGGACCCCTTCTTCGATCCGCCGTTCCGCCAGCATCGTACCGACATCTATGACGGCCTACTCGTCTTCGAGCACGAGCTGGTGTCGATCGCGGCCGGCGTCAGCACTGCCGCGCAGCTCGCCGCCAAGAAGACAGCGCCGCGCGGCCCGACGTCGGTCGGCTTTACCGGCCACCTCGGCGTCTTCAAATATGTGAAGGCCGGCGGCGCGCTTCTGTCCTTCTGGGAGGTGCCTCCGATCACCGCCGGCTTCACCGCGGCTGATGCCGGCCAATGCGTCCGCACCGGCGAGCGCGAAATCGCCGACGGCGAAATTCTGGTGATCGACGGCCGCCACCAATCCTTTGTGATCGAGCGCGCGCGCAGCAATCTCGTCATTCTCCAGGCCACGATCGCGCCCGATCGGGCGCCGTTGTGCGTCGAATATGATTCGGCCAGCCGCGGCTTCGTCGGCTGCAGCGCGACGCACGACACCTCCTCGCGCATTCAGATGATCACGACGCTCTTGAGGAAGCTCGACTGCGACGCCGCGCTACCGGCCATGGTGGATCTGCTCGACCATCCGGATTTCTTCGTGCGCTGGCACGTCATGAAGGAGCTGCTCGGCCTCGACGCCGGAGCCGCGCTTCCACACCTCAGGCGCATGGCCGCGAGCGATCCGCATCCCGACCCGCGCCGCGCCGCGCGCGCCGTTCTCGACCGGTTCGAAGCCCCCGCCGCCAAGCGGCAGGCCGCCTGACATGCCCCGCGTCATTTCCTGCCCCGACGACAATGCGATCGAGCTCGGAGACCTCGTCGAGGCACTCAACGATCCGCGCTTCGATCCGAGCGACGAGGACAGCTTCGTCGCCTTCGGTCCGCTGCTGAAGCAACTTGCCAACAACCGCGCCTTTCTCGCCGACATCGCGCTCGCCGAATTGAAGGACCGCTGCGCCCGGCAGAGCGCCACCAACCGTTATTCGAGCCAGGTGATCATGCTCCACCGCGCTTCGGAGAAATTCTTCATCCGCGCCAATTTCTGGCCCAGCCCGCGCGACAGCGTGTTCAAGGCGAGCGGAACCTCGCCTTTTTTCTATTACTTGCCGCACGACCATAATTTCTCGTTCCTCACCGTCGGCTATCTCGGGCCCGGCTATTGGAGCGAATATTACGAATATGATTACGGCGCCGTGGTCGGCATTCCGGGCGAGAAGGTCGATCTTCGCTTCGTGGAGAAATCGCGGCTCGAGCCGGGCAAGGTGATGCTCTACCGGGCCCACAAGGACGTCCACAACCAGCTTCCGGCCGACGAGCTTTCAATCTCGCTCAACATCATGGAATCCTCGCCGAACCTGCCTTTCCTCGACCAATATCGGTTCGACGTGAAGACCTGCACGATCGGGGGCATCGTCAGCAAAAGCTCGACCGAAGCCCTGCTCGCGATCGCCGCCAATCATGGCGGCGGCAACGGCCGCGAGCTGGTCGAGAGCTTCGCTGCGAGCCACCCCTGCGACCGCATCCAGTTCGCCGCCCTGCGCGAGCTGGCCGCCGCGGCACCCGACCTCGACAGCGGGCTGGAGGTGCTGGCGCGCGGACGCGTCTCGCCCAACGCCTTCGTGGCGGGAATGAGCGCCCATGAAAGCGCGCGGATCGCGGCGAACCGGGCCTGGATCGAGCGTTGAACCGGGGGCGGCGCCGCGAACGGCGTCAGGCGGTCGGGACGAAAGCGCCGCTCAGTTCCTGAGCCGCGAGGGCGCTTCTTCGCTTACCTGTTCCTCGATCTTCCCCGGCACGGTCCATTTGATCCCCGACGCCTTCGAAACGTCCTTCACGGCCTGCTTGGCCCTGAGGGCGTCATTGGCGGCTTCGGGCTCGGTGTCGCGCCAGGGGCCGGTGAGAACGGAAGTCCGGTATCGGTAGCGGCGCACGGCATGCTCCTCCACCTCCGATAGTCTCTCGTTAACCGCAAATCTTTCGCCGATTCGGACCTTCTGCGCAAAGTCGTTCGCGAACAGCACCTTGTCACGAAAAGCTGCTTTCGCCTGAGCCTGGATAGAGGCGGAGCAAGGATGGGGAAGCGTAAGCGGGCATTGTCCTGGCCGCCATCCTCTACCTCGCCCTGGCCGGCGGCGCGCCCTTCACGATGAGCCTGTTCACCGGCGCGCTCGCCTTTCCGGACGATCCGCTCCTGGTCGAGCAGACCGGGATCGGCACGATTATCGGCTCTTCGCCCCGACTGTGGCGGGCCATGCCCTGCTTCGCCTGGCGCCGGCGCGGCGCCATCCAGCAGCGCCCGGGGCAAGCGATTGACCTCGTTCACGAAAGCGCCAGCCCGAAAGGTTTAGCACTGGTATTGCGGCGCGGCGGCCACTACATCGCGCGGCTCGGCTTTAGTTTGGAGGATTGTGCGCGGCACCTTTCGATGTGCGGCTCTGGCTGGTCTGGCGGTGAGCGCGTCCGCGCTCGCCCAGACCAGTGCGCCCGCACCGCAGGAGCTGCCGACGCCGACCGGCACGCCGATGAGCATCGATTTCGAGACCGATCCGGTGCTGCGCCTCAGCCGCACCCAGGCGCGCTTCGAGCCGTTCCGCGCCGCGATCGCGCACGCGGTCGAGAATCACCCCGGCACGCTGGAGGCGGCGGCGGGCGAGGACGAGGCGCTCGGCGTGCTCGAGGAGGCGCGCCAGGCGGAGTTGCCCACGGTCGATCTCAACGTCACCTCCTACCGGGTGCTCTCGCGCGATTTCTCCAACGACGAGTTCAACATCATCGAGCGGTCGCGGCCCAGGCAGCGCACCGACGTCCTGCTCAACGTCACCCAGACCCTGTTCGATTTCGGAGCGACCCAGCGGCGCATCCTCGCCGCCGGAGCGCGGCTCCGGTCCGCCGGCGCCGATCTCGAAGCGCAGGCCGACCGGATCGCGCTGAATGCGATCGGCGCCTGGTACGACGTCTTCGCCTTTCGCGCGCTGGTCGCCGTGACCGAGGCCTTCGCCGCCAACCAGCGCGAGCTGCGCTCCGCCGTGGAGACGCGCATCCGCCAGGGCGTTTCGGCCGAAAGCGACATCGCCCGCGTCGATTCCTACATCGCCCAGGCCGATACCCGCCTCGCCCGCTTCCGCCGCCAGCTCGCCAGCGCCGAGGCGCGCTTCACCGAGCTGACCGGCGCGGCGGTCCCCGCCGGCCTCGAGCGCGCGCCCGTCCCGGGCGGAATCGTGTCGAGCCGCGACCAGGCCGTCCTCGCCGCCGGCGCGACCCCCGGTGTGCGAAGCGCCCAGGCGAGCTCCGACGCCAGCGCCCAGGAGGCGCGCGCCGCCCGCGCCGACCGCCTGCCGGCGATCACCGCCGGCGTCGACGCCGGCCGCTACGGCATCATCGAGAATGACCGCGACTACGACATTCGCGGCCGCATCGCCCTGCGCTACCGCATCTTCGGCAGCGCCGATGCCCGCTCGGAGCAATATGACGCCCGCGCCCGCGGCGCCGAGGCGCGCGCGCTGCGCATCCGCGTGGAGGCCGAGCGCGACGCCGCCATCGCCTGGTCGGACGTGCGCGCGCTGGAGCAGCAGCTGACCGCGCTCGAGGCCTCCTATATCGCCAGCCGCCGCTCGCGCGACACCATCCTCGAGCGCTTCCGCGTCGCCCGCGGCACATTGTTCGACGTGGTCGCCGCCGAGGACGCTTATTTCGAGAGCGCCACCGCCTATATCCAGGCGGTGTCGGAATTGGACGCCGCGCGATACGTGCTGCTATCGCGCATGGGCCGGCTGCTCGACCTGCTCGAGGTCGACCCGGACCGGCTCAGAGGTGAAGGGTGAGCGAAGAAAATCTCATCAAGGCGCCGACGCCGCGGATCGCCGCCTGGCTAGTGGAACCGATGCGCAAGAACCGCGCGACCTATTGGAAGGTCGCGATGGCGGCCGTGTTCATCAACATCTTCGGCCTGTTGACCTCCTTGTTCACGATGACGGTCTACGATCGCGTCGTCCCCAACAACGCCACCTCCTCGCTGGTCGCGCTGACCATCGGCTTCTCCATCGTCGTCATCTTCGATTTCGTGCTGAAGCTGCTCAGGGCCTATTTCGTCGACCATGCCGGCGCCCAGATCGATCGCGACATCGGCGACGCGGTGTTCGACCGCATGATCAGGATGCGGCTGGAATTGAAGAAGGGCACGACCGGCGCGCTCGCCGGCCTGCTGCGCGAATTGGAGGCGCTGCGCGACTTCTTCGCCTCCGCGACGCTGACCGCGGTCGTCGACGTGCCCTTCATCATACTCACCCTGTTCCTGGTCTGGATGATCGGCGGCGCGGTCGTGATCGTCCCGGCGATCATGGTGCCTTTGGTGATCCTGATCGGCTGGCTTACCCATCCCGCGCTGGAGCGGCTCTCCGCGCGGGCGATGGGCGAGGGCCTGCTCAAGCAATCGGTGCTGGTCGAGGCGATCGGCGGCCTGGAGACGGTCAAGACCTCGGGCGCCTCGCCTTTGCTTACCCAGCGCTGGCACAAGGCGGTCGAGCAGCATTCGGACAGCTCGCTGCGCCAGCGCCTGGTCGGCGCGATCGGAGTTACCTTCGCGACCTCGGCAGGCACCATCTCCTATGCCGGCGTCGTCGTCGTCGGTGTCGGAATGATCGCCGAGCGCGAGCTGACGATGGGCGGCCTAATCGCCTGCTCGATCCTCGCCGGGCGCGCGATCGCGCCGCTCGCCCAGATCTCGCAATTGCTCTCGCGCCTCACGCAGACGCGCACCGCCTATCGCCAGATCAACGAGATGATGCAGATGCCGCCCGAGGGCCCCGAGGGCGAGGCGATCAAGCTCCGCAATGTCGAGGGCAAGATCGAGTTCCGCAATGTCGGCTTCCGCTATCCCGGCGCGCCCGAGCGCGCGATCGACGCGCTGAGCTTCACCGTCAATCCGGGCGAGCATGTCGCTCTGCTCGGCCGCGTCGGCTCCGGCAAATCGACCATCGCCCGCCTGATCCTCGGCCTCTATCCGCCCGAGGAAGGGCTGATCATGATCGACGGGTCGGACATCCGCCAGCTCGATCCGCCGGACCTTCGCGCCCATATCGGCGCGGCGATGCAGGAGAGCGTGCTGCTGACCGGCTCGGTCCGCGAGAACATCCAGCTCGGCCGCGCCGGGATCGGCGACGAGGAGCTGGTCCGCGTCTCCCAGATTTCCGGCACCCACCAGTTCATGGGGCAGATCGCCAACGGCTACGACCTCAGGCTCGCCGACCGCGGCGAGGGCCTCAGCGGCGGCCAGCGCCAGTCGATCGCCGTCGCCCGAGCGCTCGCCGGCCGGCCGCCGATCATCCTCATGGACGAACCGACCAGCGCGATGGACGCGCAGACCGAGGGCGCCCTGATCCAGCGGCTGCAGGAGGAATTGAAGGGCCGCACGGTGATCCTGATCACCCATCGCCCGCCTTTGCTCCAGCTCGTCCAGCGCATCATCCTGCTCGAGCAGGGCAAGATCGTCTCGGACGGCCCGCGCGACAATGTGCTGAAGCAGATCATGCGTCCGAAGGCCGCCTGACATGCACGGCACCCATCTCGAGGACCTGACCACCAGGATCAAGCCGCGCGCGGCGTCGAGCATGCTGCTGTGGATCATCCTGGCATTCGTCGCCGCCTTCTTCCTCTGGGCGGGCCTGACCGAGCTCGACCGGACGGTGCGGGGCCAGGGCCGGGTGGTGCCGTCGTCGCAGCTCCAGGTGGTCTCCAACCTCGAGGGCGGCGTCGTCCAGGACATCCTGGTCCGCTCGGGCCAGCAGGTCCGCGCCGGCGACCCCTTGATCCGCCTCGACCGCACCCAGACCAGCGCCGAATTCGGCAGCGGCGAGGCGACGCTTTCGGCGCTCAGCATGAAGATCGCGCGCCTCGAGGCCGAGGTCACCGGCCGCGAGCCGGTCTATCCAGCCGCGAGCGACCCGAGTCTCGCCGACCAAATCCGGATCGAGCAGGCGCTGCACGCGGCGCGCATGGCCGACCTCGCCGCGATCGCCGGCGCCTCCTCGGCCCGGATCAGCCAGGCCGAGCGCGCGGTCGCCGAGGCCCAGTCGACCTATCAGTCGCGCGCTTCGGCCTTTCGTCAGCGGAGCCTCGAAGCCCGCACCATCCGGCCCCTGGTCGAGCGCGGCATCGAGCCGCGTCTCAGCCTGGTCCAGGCCGAGGCCGCCGCCAGTATCGCGCAAAGCGACATGCAGGCGGCCGGCGAGGTCATCGCCCGCGCCCGCGCGGGAGTCGCCGAGGCGCGCGCGGCCCAGGCCCAGCAGCGCCAGGAATGGCGCGCCCAGGCAGGCACCGAGCTCGCCACCGCCCAGGCCGAATATGCCGCCCGGCGCCGCGCTCTGCCCGCGCTCGCCGACCGGGCCCAGCGCACCGTGCTGCGCGCGCCGCTCGCCGGCCGCATCCACCGCGTCCTCGTCACGACGCGCGGCGGCTCGATCCGCCCGGGCGAGCCGGTGGTCGAGATCGTCCCCTCGAACGAGAGCCTCCTGATCGAGGCCCAGATCAGCCCGACCGACATCGCCTTCGTGCGGATGGGCCAGCCGGCCCGCGTCGCCATCACCGCCTACGACCGCTCCATCTACGGCGTCCTCGAAGGCCGCGTGGTCAACATCTCGCCCGACGCCACGGTGAACGAGCGGACCGGAGAGAGCTTCTACACGGTCAAGGTCCGCACCGACGTCAACTTCCTGCGCACCTCCAACGGCCGGCAGATGCCGATCGGCGTCGGCATGACCGCCGAGGTCGACCTTCTCGGCGACAAGCGCAGCATCCTGCAATATATCCTCTCCCCGATCACCCGCCTCGGCGAGACCGCGCTCAGAGAGCAGTAGCCACCGCGCCCGCGCGGCGACGGCGGTGCAGGAGATCGGCGATAAAGGGTTGGTGGACGGGGCGTCCGCCTCCCTAATATTCTAATCCATATACTTGCCATCTCTTCGTGAGACAGATTGCCGTAAGCCTATCGGCCGAACGCATGAACGACAGCGACTCCAATAAATTAGGCGACATGGCAAGTTCGGATGAACAATACGAGACACATGCCCACCGCTGACTCGACAGGATCATACACCACAGTAACCGGTATTCTAATCGCCACGCAACTGGGCCTTCAAGAGACAAGATCGTCCGTTTCGGAGGAAAAAATATTTATCTTGCTTGTGTTGCGATAAATTTCAACGCTTACTCATTCTTGCCGTAGCTGGTTGATTCGGGGGAAGCGTGGAGCAACGGGCCGTCACAACATGGGCGTGGATTGTACTGACAATCCTGGCTTTGACACTTCTCGCCGTTCTGGTCGCAATAGGATGGTACTTCCTGGCGGAACAGGTTAGCGGCAACGGACCTGTTGCATGGGTCGTCGCGGTCGTCTTCGCTGCGGCGGCGATCGTATTGCTGCGCGTGATCGGCGAGCGGCGAGCGGCGAAGCATGAAGAGGCCCCCCGCAAGTTCCGGTGGTATACGGGGTGGCCGGCGATCCTGGGCCTCTTTCTGATCAGTGCGGCCGGGACCATCAATGCTGCATTCGTTCTGATCGAAGGAGCGTCGATTGTTCGCCAGGACATCAATGCGGTCCGTACGGCTTATGATGACCTATCCATCGAAGCCCATCGGCGGCTTCTGATCCCGCAATATGTCCAGAAGCGCGAACAGCTGAACGCGCTGCTGCAACAGCTCTGGGAAGAGATTTACAGCCCGTATCGAGGCAACCTGTGCGGTGTCGGCGACGCCGCCAACGTTATCATCGACCGAATCCGGGTGGTGGTGCCGGGAATGCCCAGAATCCGCAGCAGCGGCCGGATAACGCCGTGCACCGAGGAACGCGCCCGCGAGGTGTGGACCGCCTATCAGCGCAGTGCGTTTAGAACGCTCGAAGAGAATGCCGAATACCTGCGCATGCGGGGCCCGGAGCGCAGCGCGTTTCTGACAGATCTTCAGGAGCGGTACGGTCAGGCCCGGGCAAAGCTGAACTCTGCCGACGCGGCGCTTCACGGCTTCATGGCCTTCGCGCGAACCGAAGTTCAGGCTCCCCTAGCCGAGGTCGCGAGAGATTATGGGGCCGACCGAGCAAGGTATGCGGATCTCCTTCGCCCGGAGACGACGCGGTTGCATGAATCCGTCGACGTGACAGCGTCGCAGCGTTTGGGATCACCAGCGGCGCTCTGGCAGATTCTGAGCAAGCGCATCTTCACCGCCAACGCCTGGTTCTATATCCTGTTCGCGCTCGCGCTAGACCTGGGAGCCGCCTTTCTCCTTACCAATCTCTTCATCGCGCGACGTCGGATGGACCAGGCAAGCCGCCGCGCAGACCCGCATCGTCTGCCAAGGGCAAACCCCGGCTTCCTGTGGGTCAATCCCTCGCCCAAGGTGAGAATCAGCAATGTCGGAAACTAACAAAAACCGCGGCGGGGGGCGCCTTCCATCCTGGGAAGGGGCCGACCAGCAACGTCCATCTCTCGATGAGGAGGCAGGCCCTTCACGGGAACCGGGCCTGACGTCGCAGGAAGCTGATGGCGGCGCGCCGCCCGTACCGCCCGCGTCGCCGGACGGCTCTCGCGCAAAATCGCCCAACCGGAAGGAGCGGCCGCAAACTGGCATCCTGACCGACATGCTATATCTCGACAACCGGTACCCCATCCTGCTCGCCGGCGCCGCGGAAGCCGGAAAGTCGACCATCATCATCTCGCTTGTCCACGCGGCGGCGCGAGCCGGCCGCGGCAAGGATCATGCCGTCGACGTCTCAATGAGCTTGAAGTTCTTCCGCAAAGGGAGGGACCATATTCAGCAAAAGGAGCAGGGTAAGGACTCGCCCTCCTTGGCGAAGATCGCTGCGATGCAGGATTATTCCGAACTGTTTTATCAGAATTCGCGCATAGATTTCGTGCAGGCGCGCACGCAGCTGGAAAGCACACAGTCGGACGTCGCGGTGGTGATCCCGCTCGATCTCACCTTTTCCGATCCAGACATCACGGTGAGGCTCGCGATCATCGACGGTCGCGGGGAGTGGTACGAGCCGCAGACCGGGACCGGAGAAAAACGCTATCGCGAGCTCAATCCCGACATCCAGAATCTGCTTGAGCAGTATCAGCGCGCCATGTCGTTCATCTGGGTTGCGCCCGTATTCGACGAGGATGATCTACGTGCGGCAAAACACTGCGATCAGGGCCTGGAGGCGGTTCTCTCGAAATATCAGACCTGCCGCCCCATGGAGTCCTGCAGGCTGGACTCTCATCTGATGCTGCTTTCCAAGTGGGACTCGGTTGAGCCGGCTGACAACGGGCGACACTTCGAGCGGCTCGATGGCAGGGTCGTCATCGAGTATTTTGACGAGCTCTACAGGCTTTCCTGGGACAAGTACCGCAATCTTCCGATAGGCGCGAACAGCGAGGACCGACGCAAGTTCATGCAATTCTGCGCTTGGAACTTTCTGAACGGAAGGCCCGTGCCGCTTGAAAGCGAGTTTGAGGACGCATTCTTGCGTTATCCGCGAACCGTGCTCAACTGGCTTATCTCAAACGCGCTCAAGCTGGAAGCGCGCCGGGCAGGAGAGCTTAAAGAAACGCTTCAGTTCACTCCTTTCCCGGACGTGATGCCGCCGGACACTCGCTACACACCCCTCTCGAGCAGAATTATCCGGGCGCTCACATGAAGCTGGGTGGCCGGCCCGCCCTGCTGATTCTTTCGGGACAGGGCGTTGCGAAGGGAGTCGAGCACTTCACCTCGCCAGTCTCGTTTGAGGACGAGTATCCACCGCGCCACCTGCTGGACACCTGGTGCAGCCTCACCGATCCCGTGATTCCAAAGACGCTCGATGAAATTGTCCTCATGGTGGCCCGACAATCTACGAGTGATGGAACGCCGTGGATCATTCTGTCGGAATACGTCCAGGCAACCCTGAAGCGCAGCACTCGTGGCAAACATTATGCCGGCGTCGGCCTCGCCGTGAAAGAATGCACGCTTCCAATCGAGGCAATCCCATTGGTCCACAGCGTTCTGGAAGCAATGCTCCAGGCGAAAATGGACGGACAACATTTCATTGAATCAATCGGCGACTGGACCCCGCCTGCAGCACTGCTGTCCAACATACAGGCGCTGGCAGTTGAGCCTCTGCAACCCGGGTTCGACGGTGTCCAGCCCGGGATCGAAGAGGCACGAATTGTTCACAGCATGAATCCCGAGGGGATAGTTAGGGAGTCCCAGGAGCGCAGTGAATATCGCGACTTCTGCGCGGCCTTCGTAATTCGACGAAAGGGAAAGCCTGAAAAGGACAGCTGTTACGTGCGCAGCCCACACGACGTTGCCCTTTGGGAGGAGGCGCTCTCTCCACCACGACCGATGCCGGTACAGGGCCCCTCCAGCATCCCTTCCGGAGCCTTTGAGTTCGTCCTGCCAGAACGGGCAGACGAAATCTCTTATCGTCCGCCCACTAGCCAGGGACCGGGCTCACCCTCTTTGGCACGAGTCGGCAGCGATCTCTCTATCCTTGAGGACACAGTGGCGCAGCTCGCCAGAAAAGTGCGGAAGCTCGAAGCCGGATCCACAGAGGATCCGAACCGTAGACCGCTCGGAATCCTCGAGTGGGCCGTGATTTGCGCTGTTATCGCGCTGATTGTGCTAGTCGTGTGGGTGGTGGTAAGAGACTCGACTGACAACCGCCGCGCCGCCGGGCCGCCGATGGAAGAGTTACGATCCAATCCGGAGGACGAGACGCGAGCTCGACAACCGCCTGCAAACTCTTACCCCGAACGCTCCGGCACCTTGAATGCCGAGACCGAGGAGGGATCAGCCTTGGACCCGACTGCACGAGTGGATGACGCCTCGGATCCCCCGGCTGAACGTGACGACGCGGAACGGCCGCCGACTGAGCCAAGATCACGCCCCCCTCGGTGAATCCGCACATCTGACGGCACTCCGCCCGCCGACCAGGGCGGAGACGAGCCGATGCGACGCGGGATGCGAACCCACCTCGGTGCCGCCCCGCAACGGCTTGGCCGATCCTGTGCTGCGCGGTGCTATATCCGCCGACCGGCGATGGGATGTCGTGACGAAAGGTACCAGCAATGTCGCAGATCCCGATCGATTGCGGACGCTGCTCAACGCGATGTGGCATGGGGGAGTGGCTCCACCATCAATGCAGGCCAACGGTCCACCGGTGGAGGAAGGTGCTCCAGAACCGCTCTCCGCTGGAAGCAACCGAATCTCGGATGATCGGCTAAGTGCGTATTGGCTGCGAGATTGCGTTCCGACCTTCGCGAATTCTCGTATATCATCGTCACATGGGCGGGATTGATCAAGACGCGGGAACAGGGTCGGCAACCGAGTCGGTTTGCCGCTTGTTGGGCGGCGTCTTCAATTGTTCGCTGGAGCTGGCGGGCCAAATCTGGCTTCGCGGCAAGCTCCGCGAATTTCAGGGGCGCGCGACGATCGTGCGGCGGGGGGATAAAGTATCGACCCTTTATGTCGTCGTTACCGGCCGGGCGCATGCAATCGTCTATTCGATGGATGGCCAGGTGGTTCTGCTCCACGAATATCGATCGGGCGACTTTTTCGGGGTCGTGAGCCCGCCTTATTCGGCGGAGAATGATGCCGATGTCGTCACGGTCGAGGCGGTCTCTTCCTTCTTGCTCGAAGGGAGCGTGCTGGCGCTGCTCGCCGAGCAGCACGGCTGCATCGGCCTCGCGTTGCTCAAGGTTATGGTCGGGCGTCTCCAGCAGACGGCGTCGCGCATGTACGAACATATCGCCTTGTCCGCGGTGGGCCGCGTGCATGCTGAATTGCTCCGGCGCGCGCGCGAGAATGCGGACCTGGCGATCAGGCCCGCCCCGGTCCTGTCCGACCTCGCGCTGCGCGTGTCCACGACCCGGGAGACCGCATCGCGCGCGGTCAATGCGCTCGAGCGGCGCGGCATCATCCGGCGCGATGCGGACGCGCTCGTCGTCGTCGCGCCGCACCGCCTGGAGGAGCTGATCCTATGAAGCGGCGGAAGATGTAAGCGCGTAGAGACCGATCGCGGGACCGCCGTCATAGGCCTTGATCTCGCCGATCCAGCTGGCCTGGCTTTGGCCGCCGTCCGTCGCAGCGAGCAATGCCGCGAAATCGTCCGAGACGCAGATCGAGCCGGGCGGCGAGGAATCGGCGACGGCCTCGGCGATGTCGACGCCGCTCCCTGCAGGCCGCAGAGCCCGCGAGAAGGGATCGCGCACGCTGTCGATCAGCCCGTAATGGCCGGCGATCTGGAGCACGAGCCGGTCGCGGAGCCGCGCGTGCACCGTCCGTGCCGCCGCCGCCGCCGCCGCGCAATCCGCATAGCCGATCAATATGGTCTCTCCGTTGAGATGCGGCGGAAGCGCGGGTGGGCTCGCGGCGTCGAGGGCTTCGCGTACCTCGCCGAGCCGTTCCTCGAAGCCGCTCCCGGTGCCGCCGCCGACGCGGATCGCAACCAGGGCGATCCCGGGAAGCGCGGCGGTCTCCGCCGGCAGCGATTGCGCCGCCTCGCCCATCAGCCGTTCCGCGTTGAGCAAAGCGGCGCCATTGGCGATTCGATCGGCCAGCGCGACGGCGGCGCCGTCGGGCGCTCTGTCGAGCGGGCGCACGCAACGCACGCTCTCGGCGGCGGCCAAAGCAGCGTCGAAACGCGCGCGCCACGCGCCCCCGAACGGATCGACGAAGCGCGCCGCGAAGCTTGCCGAATCCGACGGCAGCACGACGTGGAGCTCGGCACCGCGCGCCAGCAGCGCTTCGGCGGTAAGCAGCTCCGAACCGGCCGCCAGCGCGCCGAAGCCGAAGCCGATATCGGCGTCTAGCGCGGCGGGCACGGCCACTTCCGGATCCGCACCCGCCTCCTTGTCCGCCGAATAATGGAGCGAGCGCGGCGGCCGCAGCAGGTCGAGCCAGGCCGCCTCGCCCCCAAGGACCGCCTGGATGATCAGGAATTGCCTGAGCGTCGAGGCATGATCCTCCCACGCCCGCGGCGCCGCCGCGACCGCCGCCGCGAGCCTCGCCCCCGCCTCGTCGCGCCGCCCGAGCAGCAGCAGCGCCTCGGCTTCGGTCGCGGCACGGTAATAAGGGGTCTCGGGCTCGTCGGGCTCGCGCGCGATCCGCTCGAGCACCTCGCGCGCGATCTCCCGCGCCTGCGCGCGGTCGCCGGAAAGCAGCGAGAGCGTGGCGGCGTTGATCAGCGGATAGGTCGCCGGCCGCAGCGCCGCCGAGGCCCGATAGCATTCGGCCGACTGGAGATAGAAACGCCGCCGATCCGCCCCGTCCGAGGCCCTGAGCGCATAATCCTTGAGCAGCCGCCCCTTGACCGTCAGCGCCGCCGGATCCTGATCGTCGCGATCGTAACCCGCCGCGCAAAACTGCGCCCACGCATGATCAAGCGCCCCCGCGCGGGCGAGGGCGATGATCGTGGAGAGGGGGGTGGTGGTTGGCATCTCTGGCTCATGCCGCCTTTAGCACGGAGATCGGACGGCAAGAACCGGTTCTCGCCGGAGATCAGGGCGGCCCGAGCGGCGGCCCCATGTTGGTGCCGTCGGGATCGAGGATGACGGTCATCGCGGATCCGGGGGAGCCTGAATATCGGACGTCTACGTAGACGTCGAATACGAACGGCTGGGCCTCGCCCTCCAGCAGATCCTCTCCATCCGAATTCCGCTTCATATGATTGATGAGGGCGATCGCGCTGCGCCTCCCGGTGCCGCCGCTACCGCCCGAAATCTCGACCTCGAGGTCCCGTGCGTCGAAGAAGCTGTGATTGGGCGTGCTGCCCTTGCGCCTATTGAAGGCGATTGCCGTACCGCCATCGGCCCGCCGCTGCAGCGCCCACCCCTCCTCGTCGATGAGGATCGCGAGGTGGCTTTTCCGGGTCCAGACGATGTCCTGGAAATTGGCGCCGGAAGGCGGCGGGTTCGAGCCGCCGGCCCGCGCGTTGGCGGCGAGGCCGGCAACTATCGCCGCGACCCGGTCCGGTGGGATCGGCTTCCATTCCTCCGGATGCTCCGGGGGGCCGTCGACGTAGAAATAATGGTCCACCCGCAGCCGGCTGTCGCGGTCCAGCCTGACGTAATAGAAATAGAGGCTGTAGGGGACATATCTAAACGGCCCCCACGGAGAGGCGGCCATCAGCCGCTTGTCGTAGATGTCGCTGTTGGTTCCGATCATGTCCCGTCCCTTTAACCTGTAAGCCAATGCACCCCGCGGGCCGAGCGTCGCCAGAAGCGTGCCGGGCGCAGTCCTTCAGGAGCCGCCCGTTGACCGCCGGCGCCACCGGCTCCGCATCATCGGGATCGGAACCGGCGGCACCGCGCGCTATCATTCCGGCGGCGGCGGTATTGGAGGCCCTTCATTCGAGCCGCCCGGATCGATGATGACTACAGTGGGCGGATCGTCCGTAGCCTCGGCATTCACATTGAGGATCATCTTGAATACGAAGTCCTGGATGTCGCCCTTGATAAGGTCGTTCCCCTCCTCATCGCGCTTCATATGATTGACGAAGACGATCGCCGATCGCTTGTCCGTGGTCGACCCGTCGGGCCTGGTGTACGAGATCGGCATCTCGACCTCCAAATCCATCGCGTCGAAAAACGTATAGTTGGGGAGGCCGACCTTATTCCCCTCCTTGACGATGAAAGCGATCGCCGACTCACTGCCATCCGTTGGCTTCTTTCGCAGGCTCCAGTTCGCCTCGTCGAAGAAGATCGCGATATAACTCTTGTGGATCCATTTGCCTTTGTTGAAATTGCCCTTGCGAAGCCGCACGGGGTCCCTCACCCGCGGCACCTCCTCCCGAATGGGCCGGGCATTTCGCGCCAGTGTACCCACCAGCGTGGTCAAACCGGTCTTGTTATATGGTATCTTCGACCAGGTCGCCGGAACATCCGGATGGCCGGTTACGTAGAAATAATGATCGACGACGAGCCGACCATCGGCATTGATCCTGACATAATAGAAATACATCGAATAGGGCGTTTCCCGATAAGTCTTCCATTTTTGCGGATCGGGTTCCGTGAGACGCTTCTCATATATGTCATGGTTCGGTGTGCCATTGAATTTGTCGGCGGCGGCTTTGGCCTGATCTTGGACGAAGTGGGAGAAGAATACGTCGATCGCTTCGAGCATGATGGATCTCCTAGTGCGGTTGAGACTGCCTCGGCCTGGAGTTAGCGAGGCACCCGGAAATTTCTCGAAGGTTGGGGCTATCGGATAGAGTGGCGACGGCAGCCATGTTCAGCCGGAGCCGCGCGAGCGACAGCGAAGGGGGCCGACCCGGCTCGCCGCGCAGCCAGTCGCATTCAATCCTGGCCTTGAAGAGGAGCCATGTCTGGTTGCGGGGATCGTGCCGCGTGAGCGTGAGCGCCTTGGCATAAGCTCGCTCGAAATAAGGCGCCGACGCCGCGCCATGACGAAGGATCGACTCATTCCGGGCAACCGCCCGTTCGGCGTTGGCGAGATCGTACAGGCGCTGCATATTGTCCGGATCGGCGCTCAGCAATTGTGCGCGCAACGCGAGCTGTTGCCGCCGCGCCGCCAAGGACTGCTGGAAATGCCCGCCGGCCAGAAATGTGTCGGCCAGCCATGCCTGGGCGTTGGCCTGCTCGCCGCGCACGGCGTCGTTCGGGCGGGCCCGCGCGACCAGCCGGAACCAACGCGCGGCCCTCTCAAACGAGGCCTGGGCAGCCGCCAGATTGCGATAGCCCTCGAGCTGGACGATTCCGAGGTTGAGCGATCCCCAGCCGGCCTCCATCATATAATCGGGGTTCCGGGGAGCAATTTCGATCAGGCGGTCGGCCGCGGCGGCGTAGGCCTGATAATGCCGCTGCGCCGCGGGCCAATTGCGCCGGGACCGATAGAGATCGGCGATCCAATACTCGCTCTGGCCATGAGCCCATATGCGCTCGGGATCGTTGGGGGAACGGGCAAGCTGTTCAGCCGTCGTGCGATGCGCCTCGCTGCGGGCGACGAGCGCAGCGGCGAAGTTGCCCCGGCTTGCCTCATCTTCGCCCACTGCGAGCAGCAGGCGAGCGCGACGCAACAACGATGCCGTTGAAAGCGCGCTGAGATCGCCTTGGCGGCCGTAGTAATCGAGCGCATGCCGATTCACAGCTTCCATGATGTCGAGCCGGCCGACTGCCTTCAGTCTCGTTCGCAAATCGGTGAGCATGAACTCAATCTGCCTTCCCGTTTCGGCCCGCTGCCGTTCCGCCTCCCGACGGGCGTCCAGCGCAACCAGCGCCAATGCTGCCATCCCTAGCATCGCCACCAGGGCGGCCCCCGTGACGGCCATCACGCGCCTGATCCGCCGCGCCGCATCGCGCTGCACCAGCGCATCGAGCCCCACACCGGTAATGCCCGCAACAAGCTTCAGCAGCCCAAGCCGCGCCCCATCGCGATGCCGGCGCAGATCGGTGGCGAGCGGTTCGTGCCAAATGCCGTCGCGGCCGAGGGCGCGCAACACGGCCGGGAAGCAATCGGGCGGATCGCCCTCGAGGATCGCGGCCAGGATCGGCCGGCCGGGGTGGATCCGGCGGAAGGTCTCGATCTCTTCGGCCACCCAAAGGGAGCCGGCCGCCGCGGGCGAGCACAGGATGATCAGCGCGCCCGACTGGGCGAGCGCCTCGCGCACCGTCTCGCTCAAATCGGTTGCGGCGGGCAATTCCTCGCGGTCGCGGAAGATCGGCCACAGGCGCGTCGGCACCGGGCCGCGCGCCGTCTCCGTGCCGACCAGCCGCTTGGGCATGCGATAGGTTTCGAGCCGGCGATGCAGCCGGCCGGCGGCGGCGGCGTCCTTGTGGCTGTAGCTGAGGAAGGCCGTGTAGCGGACCTCCGGACGCGCAGGCTCCGCCATCGTCCTTCCCCCCGGGCCGTAGCCGCGCGGCCCCGCCTCATTCCCCGAGGGAAAGACTGCCAGAATTGAAATGAAACCACAATGATCTGCTGGACGGAATCGAGTTTTCGACCGGGCTTGCGATGACTGACGATGCCTATCGGCGGAAATCGCGATCTTCCAAAGCAAGTTGATGAACCAGCTTGGGGGACTTCCAAAGCGTTTGAATGTATCTCCACGCCTCGCGACCATCGGCGAACGCTTTTCTTGAAGCCGAAAGCCTGGGAATTCCCAGGCTTTTTCGGTCATCCGGAATGTCGGCGAATATCGCGCTGGTGGACAGGGCTGGATTCGAACCAGCGTACGGGAAACCCGGGCAGATTTACAGTCTGCTGCCTTTAACCACTCGGCCACCTGTCCAGTGGAGCGCGATTGAGGAAGGCGGCTCCAATGGCGAAAGCGGGGGAGGCTGTCAACGCTTGCCACCGCCCCGCCCGGCGGTCATGGAGCCGCCATGCGACGCAAGGCCCGCCAGGCGACCAAGGCCGAGAACAGGCCCCGTTTCTGGGGCCGCCACGCGGTCGCCGCGGCGCTCGCCAATCCCGAACGGCGCATCGTGCGTATCTGGGCGACGCGCGAGGCGGCCGCCGCCTATGAGATCGACAAAGCTATCCCGGTCACCTTCGCCGACGTCGCCGACATGGGCCGCCTCGTGCCCCGCGACGCGCCGCACCAGGGCATCGTCGCCGAGGTCGAGCGGCTCGAGGACCTGCTGCTCGCCGACCTGCTCGACCGCGCCGAGGACCGCCGGCCTTTGCTGGTGCTCGACCAGGTCACCGATCCGCACAATGTCGGCGCGATCCTGCGCTCGGCGGCCGCCTTCAACGCGCTCGGCGTGGTCACTCAGGACCGCCACGCCCCGCCCGAATCCGGCGCGCTCGCCAAGGCGGCCAGCGGCGCGCTCGAGACCATGCCCTGGATCCGCGTCGTCAACCTCGCGCGCGCGCTCGACGACATCGCCGAAGCCGGCTTCTGGCGGATCGGCCTCGCCGGCGAGGCCGAGATGACGCTCGCCGATGCGCTCGGCCCCGCCCGCGTCGCCCTGGTGCTCGGCGCCGAGGGAGAAGGCATGCGCCACAATACCCAGAGCCATTGCGACGCGCTGGCGCGCCTGCCGATCACCGGCATCGAAAGCCTCAACGTCTCCAACGCGGCGGCCGTCGCCCTCTACGCGGCCAGCGTCGCCGGATGAGGCGGATCGCCGTCCTGCTGGGCGCGCTCCTCTCCCTCCTGGCCACGCCCGCGGCCGCCCGCACGACCCGCCTGACCATCACCGAGACCGGTGAGGGTGTGCGCATCGTCTACGATCTGCCCGCCCCGGTCACCGCACTCGCCCTCGGCGGCACGGCGGGACGGTCCCCGAACCGCTCTGTTCGCCTCGCCGAGCCGGGCCTCGCCTGGCGTGGCGGGCGGATCGTCGGGACCGCGCCCTTCCGCCGCGCCACCCTGCTGATCGTCCCCGACGATCGCGAGGAGGACGCCCGCTATTCCCTGCTCACGGCGGTGGAAGGGCGCGGCTTCGTGCTGTTCGCGCCTTATCTGCTGCCCTCCGCCGGATCGTTCGAGGCGC
The DNA here is from genome assembly GCA_035629975.1 of Allosphingosinicella sp. Lineage (GTDB taxonomy): Bacteria > Pseudomonadota > Alphaproteobacteria > Sphingomonadales > Sphingomonadaceae > Allosphingosinicella. The sequence goes on from DASQLN010000014.1 coordinate 55,123, forward strand.
GCGTCAGCCTGGGCGGGGGCCGCTACCGGGCCCTGCCGCGCGACGAGGCGCGGGGGAGCAATATCCTGGTCGGCGCCGTGCCGGTAGCGGCCGGCCGCATGAGTCTGCTCAGCGCCACCAACATGCCGCCGGCGCTCGCGGCGAGCCTGCGCGGCCGGACCGCCGCCTTGCTCGATTTCTACACGCACCGCCTGCGCCGGCGGCTCGGCTTCCGCCCGCTGATCGTCATGACCTATGCCGAACGCGCGCCCCGCCCGGAGCTGGCCGGGTTTCGCGGCGATGTCACGGCGAACGGCGTCATCCTGCTCCGCTTCCGGGGAGCGGCGCCGGATCCGGGCGAGGATGCTGCCCGGGGGCGGGTCACCGGCTTCCTCGCCCACGAGCTGTTCCACCTGTGGAACGGCCGGAGCGACGATCATCCGGCCAACGAGGCCTGGCTGCACGAGGGATCCGCCGAATATTATTCGTGGCTCGCGGTCGCCGCGCTTTGGCCGGGGGAAATCTCGCTCGAGCGCAACCTGCAAAATGCGTTGAACGGCTGCATGGCCTTTCTGGGGCCGCGCGCGCTCCTGGCCCTGGAAGCCGAGCAAGCGGGGCTGCGCTATCCGTGCGGCGCGATCGCCCAGTGGCTCGCCGACGCCGGCACGCGCGGCGCTTCGGGTGGGCGGCGCACGGGCTTCGACCTGTGGGCGCGGCTGCTGCGCGGCGGACCGGGAGAGCGAGGCTATACGCTCGCGGGCTTCCGGGCCGCCGCCGATGCGCTGGCGCCGGGGACCGCGCTCTTGCTCGGCCGCTTTCTCGAGAGCGGGCTCGGCTGGGAAGCGCTGGCGCCCGCGCTGGCCGCCCAGGGCGCGGACGTCGCCGCGGGGCCGCCCGCGCCCCAGGGTCTCCATTTCGCCGCGGCGAGGGCCATCGCGCTTTCGCTGTGCACCGGGTTCAGCGGAGCCGGCTCCGGCGGTGGGGGCGTCTATTTCACCGGGGAGTGCGGCGCGCTCGGCGGCCAGGTCGTCATCCACCGGGTGGACGGGCTCGATCCGCTGGCGGCGGCGGAGACGGTCTACCGGCGGGTTCGCGAGGCCTGCGCGACGCGCGCCGAACTGGCGCTGGTCCTGCGCGCGGGGGCGGAGACGCACGAACGCACCCTTCGCTGCACAATCGCGTTCGAACCCGCCCTTCCGGATATCCGGATTCGGCGGGCGCTGCCGCTCAGTCCTCCGGAGCGATCGTCACCCTGAGGCCGTCCAGCTCCTCGCTGAACAGGATCTGGCAGGAGAGGCGGCTGGTCTCGAGCTTGTGGTCGGAGGTGTCGAGCAGGTCGTCCTCGTCTTCGCCGCGGGGCTTCAGCCTGCCGATCCATTCCGGATCGACATGGACGTGGCAGGTCGCGCAGGAGCAGCAGCCGCCGCACAAAGCGAGCAATTCGTCGAAGCCGTTGTCGCGGATATTCTCCATCACGCTCCAGCCCGCGCGGGCCTCCACGATCCGCTCGGTGCCGTCGCGGGTGACGATGGTGAGGCTCGGCATGGGCGTCCTTGAAGGCAGGAAATGGGAGGCGTTCGCGGCGCCCTATGCTAGGCGCCCGGCCTGAGCGCAAGACGGGAGCGGACATTGGGCATCACGAGCGAAGACCTGGCGGCATCCTTGAAGGCGCTCGGCGAGATCGAGCCGGCCTTCGCGGCGGCGCTCGCCCGCGCCGGCCTGCCCGAGCCGCGCATCGGCGAGCGCGGCTACGTCACCTTGCTGCGCGCGATCATCGGCCAGCAGGTCTCGGTCGCCTCGGCCAATGCGATCTGGAACAGGCTCGACGCCGCGACCGGCGGCGCCGCCGATCCCGCCAACATGGCCAGGACGAGCGACGAGGCGCTTCGCGGCGCCGGCCTTTCGCGCCAGAAGACGAGCTATGCGCGCAGCCTCTCCGAAGAGGTGCTTTCCGGCCGCCTCGATTTCGGCGCGCTGCCCGCCGACGACGAGGAGGCGATCGCGCATCTCACCGCGGTCAAGGGCATCGGCCGCTGGACCGCGGAAATCTATCTGCTCTTCGCCGAAGGCCGCCCGGACATCTTCCCCGCCGGCGACCTCGCGGTCCAGATCGAGATCGGCGTGATCCTCGGCCTCGACGGCAAGCCTACGGAGAAGGCGATCCGCGCCCTGGCCGAACCCTGGCGCCCGCATCGGGGGGCAGCGGCGGTCTTCGCCTGGCACCATCGGCGCGCCGGCAGCTCTGCAATCTGAGCGATCGAATGGCGGTCAGCGGGCTGCGGCTGGGCGCGCGGGCGCATTCGCTGACGCGCGATCACGAGCCTTACGCGTCGGCCATCCCGGCAGCGATGGCCAGCCGGATCGCCCCGGCCGCGCCGCGCACCCCCAGCCTGGAGAACATCTCGGACCGATAGGATTCGACGGTGCGGATGCTGAGCCCCAATTCCCAGGCGATGATCTTGTTGGGCTGACCCTTGAGGATTCCGGACAGGACGGCGCGCTGGCGCTCCGACAAAGCGGCGATCCTGGCCTTGGCGTCCTTGTCCACCGGGCGGGCGCGGCGGGCCGCCACCCTGGTGGTACGGGCCAGGCGGATGGCCTCGAGCAGGTCCGCCGACTTATATGGCTTTTCGAGAAAGTCGATCGCGCCGAGCTTCATCGCCTCTACAGCGAGCGGAACGTCGCCATGTCCGGTCAGAATCACGACAGGAACCGCGATTTCGCGTTGCTTGAGGACGCGCATGACCTCGAAGCCGTCGATTCCCGCCATGCGCATGTCGAGCAGAACGCAGCTCAGATCATTGCCCGGGTTGGATGCCAGAAAATCGACGCCGCTGGCGTATGAGACGACCCGGTGCCCGGCGCCTCGAAGGAACGCGTCAGTCGATTGCCTCACGGCGTCGTCGTCTTCGACGATCGCAATGACATATGAGTCGGGCATTTGGCCACGCCCCTCTCGCGACGGTTGTACACCCGAAACGATCGGATGACAATTGTATGACAATCGGAGTTGGGGCGGCCGCGCCATGGCCGGAAAGGCCGTCCCGGACAGCGAAACCGAGGGATATTCAGACACATGGCATAGATCGGTATACCTATCGCCAAATGAAACGGCCGCCCGCCAGGGCGACGGGCGGCAAGGCGGCCAAATACTTGCGCCGCTTCGATAAATGCGCCAGGCAATCTGTATCGCCGAGGATTAGGTTCCTCCGGCGTTCGGGCCGCGCAGGAAACTGCTCGGCCCGTTATTTCAAGTGAGGGTATGGCGGGTCACAGCAACCGGCTCCCTTCGACCAGGAGAAGGCAGTGTTGCGCCTGCGCCCGGCGGCTTTCTTGCAGCAGCCGGACCTCCACCTGCCCTCGGCTGCGGAACGATCCAGCGTCATCGAGCCCCAGCCTCGTCGAAATCGCGAAGCTCGTGGGCTGGGCCAAATATTCAGGAACCGTCAGCATTGAGCGACAACTGGGCCGCTGCCCACTGTGAGACCGATGTGCACCGCGCCGGCCCAACCACGGCGAAGTTGAGTTAACGGCTCTAGCAATGCCCGCTTCCACGCTTGAAGGAGGCGGAGCGGGTGACGCCTCCCCGCCATGTCGGCTTTGAAAATGTGCGGCCGGTGTGCGCCGATTCGCGCGGGCAGACGAACCAGGCGCGGGTGCGGGTCCTGAGCGCCCGGCGAGCCGATGATCCTCCGGCATCGCCGCGTCCCCCGCCCGTCCCTCAACACTCCCTTCATCCCCGCGCGCTAAACCAGCCTTTCACGGCGCCTGTGAAAGCGAGAGACATGTTTGGCCCGACCGGCACCGCGCGGAAGATCGACGACTTTGAAAGCCGCTTCCCCATCGTGAACGGCGCGCATTTCATGATCGCCGCGAACGGCAAGGAGGCCTGGCCGGTCAGCGCCGCGGAGGCGGCGGACTTCCGCGCGCTCTACCGGCGGCGGATGAAGCGAGCGCGGTGGATCAGGCGCGGCGCGCTGCTCGCGATCGTCCCGCTGCTGGTGCTGATGGCCCAGCTGGTGGACGAGCCGCCCGGGCGGATGGGCCCCGGCTGGCAGATCGCCTACGCTCTGGTTCTCCTCGCCTTGCCCTTGTTCGCCCTGCTCCAGCATCCGCTCACCAGCGATCTCACCAAAGCGGGCGTCGAAAGGCGCCTCAGGCACCGCATCACCACCCGCCACCCGCCCGCCCTGGTCCCCGCCCTCACTCCCCTCGCCCGCTTCGCGCGCGCGCTGCTCGCCGGAGTGGTGGTCGCCGAGATCGGCTTAATGCTGCTCCAAGCCTTGCTTGGCCGCGACGCGCTCGCCGCCCACATGCGCGTGCTCACCGGCATGGTGGCGGGCAATGAGGACTGGCTGGCCCAGGCGACGGGGACGATCGGCCGGCTCCTCCCGCTCGCTTTGCTGCTCGGCCTGCTGCTGCTGCGCGTCGACCGGAAACGGCGGGAGGCCGAGGCGCGGGAGGCGGCGGAGGCGGCGGAGGCACGGATGAGCGCCTTCAGCGCCGCGCGAGGCTAGGCGAAGGCGCTAGGCGGGCCGCAGCTGCATGTCCGCTAACGACCCATTGCGGTCATTCAACGGAACTCGCGCACGACCTCGATCTCACCCACGATTGCAGCATTGAAGGCGTCCATGTCCTCGGCCGGAATCCAGTATTCCCGGTGCGCCCTCCCGCCTGCATCTTGCACCTCGAACCCCGCCAGATAATCGCGGCGGACGCGGAAGCGTGTCACGAACCCTGAGCCGCTGGCGGAGACATTCCAGTCGCGTGCGATCTTGACGGCATATTCCTCCGTGGTGACCGGATAGAAAATTGGCTGTTCAGGAAGGCGCGGTGGAAATGCTCTCATCCCGGTCTCTTCGATGAGGCGCAGCTCGGCTGGCCCAACTGGCCTCCAAAGGGTGACTGTGTCCTCGCTCATTGAGTTATTCTAGAAGCGCCTAAGTCCGCTTTCCACCCTTAGCCACCGTTCCGGCCGGCCCGCTGGCGAACGTCGGCCAACGGCCCATTGCGGACAATTATCGGGACGGTCGAAACGGCGCAGGTCAGGGCAATCGTTTGGCATTGGGCCTTCGCAAGGCTAACTGCCTGTGAACCAGCGACCCGGTGCCGCGCGGGGCTTAAGCGTGCTCATGCGCGCGCACGGATTGCTGAGGGCACGTGACACAGGCTTCTCTTTGGGCGTGCGCGAAGGAGGGTTGGGGGTCATGGTGCGCGGACTATTTGTGCTGGGGACGCTGCTCACAGGACCTGTAGGCGCGGGCGTGGTGCGGGCGGAGGACTGGCGGGGATCCGGAGTCTTCGAGCATGACCTTGCCTTCGTCGATGCCGACACCATCGTGCGGTCGGGCGATGGCAGGATCAGCTTCCGGGCGCAGATGAGGTTCAATGGGGCGTCTGGTATCGGCGAGCGTGGCTACGACCGCGTCGATCTCGATGTCGCCGCGCGGTGCCCCGCGTCGGCGTCGGGAGATCCGGCTGCCGTTCGGATCGGGCAACTTTATCAGCGGGGCGGACGGCGGGTTGCCCAGCCTCGTGGAGCCGCCGCTAAGGTGCGCGACGATGCGAAATATATGATCGTGACGATCTGCCTCGGCCAGATCGGCTCGCGCGGCTTTGCGAACGTCGAGGCGGCGGTGGCAGGCGGACAAGGGGGCCGCGCGCAGCCCCCGAGCGAGAGAAGGTTCATGTCGGACGAAGTGGAGCTGACCGGCACTGTGATCCAGGGCTTCGAACTGAACGCGATCAACCTATGCGGGAGCGAAGAAGGCTGTAGAGACGATGCGCCGGAAGAATTGTGCTGGCTGCAAAGTGGCATCAACCTGCCATCGCCGGTCGGGACGCAACCGGGGATTGGCGGTGGCACAGTGGCACGCGCCTACACCTTTCGCGGGCGTATCGAGCGGTCGGCGACGGGGAGCGGCTTCGGGCACATGTGGGGCTATGCCTGCCAGGTGACCGTTACCGGTCAGGCGCGCGCAACGACCATCTCCCAGCGGCAGCCGGCTCGCCCGGACTTCAACGGGCCGGGAGGGCGAGCTGCTGCAGTGGCCGCTCACGCGGCCCTGGAGACGGCGATCGCCCAAGCCGGCCCGATCCGGCTCAGCGATGGAGGCGAGCATATCTGGGTTATCACCGGGCTGACGGCGTCCCTCGGCGCCTACGGACGCGGCAATGCCTGTTATTCTTACCCCAAGGCTGAGGGGTCGCCCTTGGAGCCCCGACCTCCATCGATCGGCTGGACCGACACTGCGCGCGTTGAGGGCCACGGCGGAACGGTGACCTTGGCGACCGCTGGCAGCGACGAAGCGCTGTCGTTTGCGAGCGCCAGTCCGGTTGCGGCGCGGCGGGTGCAATCGTTGATCGAAAAGGCGGTGGGCCACCCCGTTACCGCGGTCGAGCAGCGAGGCAGGCGAGTTTCCGTCCGCTTCGAAGCCAGCGCACCTCAGACGATCACCTTCGACAATTCCGGATCGGCAACCGAAGCGGCCGGGATCGCGCATCAGCTCCGCGGCCGCGAAATCGCAGCGGTTGGAGGATATGGCAATCGCTTCTGGGCGAGGCCGTTGCGGCGAGTGACCTTGACCTTCCGGGACGTGGCGAACGCAGTCGAGGCGCAGCGGCTGATGGAGGCACTGCGGATCGCCTGTGCGGCGTCTGTAGGGAGCTAGGCGGCCAACATTATCCACCTGCGGGACCGACGTCGATCATTTTTGGACGGGCGTCACCTTTTCCGTGCCGTGGACTGAACTCGGAAGTACGGGTCCGGCGAGCGCACTGCCGACGACCGGTCCGCTTCCATCCATTGCGGACATTCATCTCACGGGCGTAATGCCGTTCAATAGTGAGCACCAGAATGGAGCAGCGCCTGGGGAAGCTCGCGAAGCATAAGCCGGCGGCGGAAAAGCCGGAGGGATTGGGAATTGCACGATGACCAGACAGGCGAGAGAATCGTTCACGGCGTTAATCGCCGTCCTGTTCATCTTCGGCGTCCTTTGGCTGCTACCGCTGCTGCTGAAGGATGTTGTGATCCCCCGATGGGCGTTGCTGCTCGGCCTCGGCCTTCAAATTGCGATCGTCATCGGCGCCGTCATACGGCGCCGCGATAAGCCGGCGGAAAGTCCGGAGTGACCCGCCGTGGCGCCGTGATCGTATTCCCCATTTCGCTCGGCCTTATCCTGCTGGGCCTGCACTACGCCTTCGCTCATGGCCGGCTCATGCGCGGCGACTAAGGGAGAAGCCGGAGTGAATTGGCGAAAATGGGGCCGCACCTGGCCCTGATACCCGGGGCCTGGGGCGGTCTTTTCCTGATATGGGCCAGTGGCGGCCCAAAGCACCTGACCCGCCGCGATGGCCGGCCTGGCGATTCTGCTTTCCGCCTCGGTGGGAGCCTCTGTGTATCTCCGGCGACGGATGGATCGGGATCGCCCGCAATAGGGGCGGTGTGTAAACTAGCTAATCACCAATGTAGTGCCAACTCGGTTCATCTGCTTTCGTCCAGGCGGAGATGGCCGCATCCGCACCGCCGCGTCAGGCCGGGCGAACCAGCTCGGCGAGCGGCGGCTTGCCGCGCTTCGCGGCGGGCGCGCCAATAGAAGGAGATGCGCTCCTGCCTGGTTATGAGATGCGCGCTCGGCCGCTGGAGCTGCGTTGCTGGATTGCGCAGGGGGGATAGGTATTAATACGTCCACGCGGGTTCGCGATTTCATTAAGTTCCGGCCAATAGGCAGGCGTCGCTGGAGGAACGAGATGCGCCTGCCTGGTCTGACACGTTGGTTTCGGAAGCGATCTCGCGCGTCTCGCCGCAAGGATGCGGCCTTCAGGCCCCTTGCTACAACAGCGCCGACGTCATCTTCCATTTCGGGGCGGATATGATGGCGCGCTACATTTCTCCGTCATCGAAAGCAGTTGCTCGGCAGGACGGCCCCAAGCGCCGCGTCGGTGGCGGAGTGTGGTTAGAATGGACTGTCAGGACGAGGCCGCGAGCTGCGGCATGAAGGCACGCTTCTCCATCGAGGCTGATTCCCGTCACGGCCTGGTCCGGATAAAGATGGCCGGGTTCTTCACCCCCCGGGACATCGACAGGTTCCTGGATGCCAGACGCGTTGCACATGAGGCCCTTGGATGCGCTCCGAACGCCCACGTAACGCTCAATGACGTGCGCGGCATGACGGCTCAGCCGCAGTCGATCGTGGACGCATTTCAGAAGGTCCTCGACGGCCCGGCAAGCCGCTCTCGCCGCCTGGCGTTCGTGGTGGGTCCGACGCTGGCTCGCGCGCAGCTCTTCAGGGCGCTCGCCGGTCGCACCGCAAGGTGCTTCTGTGACCCTGTTGCCGCGGAAGGGTGGCTCCTGTCGGAGGATAGGGAGGCGGAGCCGGCGCGCAGGGCGGCCGGCTAGACATCGACCTCCGCTTTCAGACGGCGGCTGGCCACGAGTTCGCGGCCAGCGGCGCGGCAGCCGTCATGCGCGGCATTCCGGCCGCGTTCTAGTTCGAATTCCGCCGCGCCTCGCCGAAGCACCTGCCGACCAGGTCTCCCTCCTGCTCGCGAGTCATCTCGGCGCGGGGATTGCGCGCCCGAAAGGCCGCCCTGCCCGCCCGGATGCACTCTTCCCGGAGCGCGAGCTCCCTGTCGCGCCGCTCGCCCGCGCGCGGGTCGCTCGCCAAATAGTACATGCCGCCGGCCACAAGCAGAAGCGCAAGGCACCCGACAGTGTAATTCCGATCTTCGGTTGCCGTCATGTCGCGCCTTTGGCGGGAGGCTTGGGTGGCCCGCATCCTACAGGGGACTTCCGAATATGGAACGTCCGCTTTCGGGCAAGGCATGCGGCCCGCAAACGGCCCATTGCGGACCTAGATCAATGACCGCATGATGGTCGAATGCAGCTTTTTCCCATGTTCCTGGCAGCGGCAGCGGCCGTGGTCCCCCCCGGGCAATCCAGCTCGCAAGTCCTATTTCATGATCCAGAGCGCGACATCGCCGTCCGCTATGCCTTCACGCCCGAAGACGTGGAATTGTCCTCCTATTTGCCTGCGGGTTGGACATTCAGCGTTGCTGTTGACGGCGACCGCAATGGCCGTTGGGGCCACGGCGCGGAGACAGGACCGGCGGCCAACCTTGAGCCGACGGCCGACCGGAGATTTGGTCAAGACGCGCGCAACGGCATCTTCTGCGCGCAGAGCATATTGACGGCTTATGCGAATGATCCGACGCGGGTGTACAGCTCGACTGAGTGCGATGGGTATCCGTCGCGCGGCCGTGTCGAAATGAGCCAGCTGGACGGGCGCGCCAGCGCGACCATCACGCTCAGAATTCCTTTGCGCGAGATCTTCGGTGGGCACCCGGACGCCCATCTGCAGATATGCGTTTGGGATATGCGGCAGTGGAATTGCCGGCATACGCCTGCGGACCCGTTCATCCTGCGCAATCCGTCGACTGTCGCGGAGACGCCGAATTAACCCGAGAGCGTCCGCTTTCCCTTCATGCGGACATTGGAAAGCTCGTTCAGATTTCGGCTGTCGCGCCTTCGCACACGAAGCTGGTGCCGCCGATCTGAACGAACACGCCCCGCTTCGAAGGCCGCTCGCTCATGAGCACATTATGGGTGACGTTCTGGCGGCGCAGTTCGGCGATGATCATGTCATGAAGGTGCTTTGGCGCTTCGGCCACGAGGAACGAAGCCGTTCCCGCCAGGTCGCAGAAGCGCGAAAGATACCCACATGGAACGTTGAGGTAGTCTCTGGCCGAGCGCGGAGCGCCAGCGTCCCACAGATAGTCTTCAACGACCGCGAAGAGCCTCAGCGGATCGGGCAGCGGTTCGGAGCAATAGCTTGCATAAAAAGTGCCGGTGTCGGCCCACGGTTCGTCAGCCAGGCGCGAAACAAGGAAAACCTCCAGCGCCTCGTCCTCCTGCATGTCCAGCAGTGTCGCGGCGTCCAGCTGCCCTTCCTCCACGCCTTCAAACGAGAAGACTATCCGCTCTTCGCCGCCACCTGTGCCTGGGCGCCACCACGGGTAGCCAGCTATGGTGATCCGCAGTTCCCGATGACTCGCCTCCACGGCGGCGATCCGCGTCGGGTGGACGATTTCGGTTTTGCCCAGCAGGTCGATCAAGTCTGTTTTCATGCGCGGCAATTGGCCACGGCAAGTCCCCCAATGCAACAGAAGCGATTGTCCGCTTTCCGCTCGTCGCGGGCATTCACCCTCCATGCGCAACCGCTGCATTGCCCCGGATGGTGGCGTCCTCGCGGCCGGCGCGGTATATCGGCGACACAATGAGCGCGCCCCGGATCCTGCTCGCCTTTCTGCTGCTCGGCTGTGCACAGGAGCAGCCGGCGCCGCCGCCCGCGCCTTCGCCCGTCGAGGAGCAGGCGCGGATCATGGACCGGATCGAGGCGCTGGTCAGGATGCCGCGGGGCGCGTGGCCGCTCGCCGACTACGCCCGCTATTATGCCTGGCAGAGCCGCGAGGACGGCGTCCGCAAGGTGGTGGCCACCTATCATATCGAGGCGAATCCGCGGCGGCACTGGGTGGCCGAGACCGCGCTGCCCGCGATCATGGACGGCGGCTGCGGCGTCATCGAGCTAAGCTACGACGTCGCCGAAGACCGTATCGAGGGCGCGGCCTGCCACGGCGAGGCCTGAGCGCTCAGCGCGCGGAGGCTTGCGCCAGCCAGGCCAGCCAGAATTGGGCGAGATCGGCATAGCGGCCCGGCTGCGCCAAAGCGGCTTCATCCTCCGCCGCCAGGCGGAACGCGGCTTCGGCCTGTTGGCGCTGGCCGGCGAGCAGCAGCGCCATGCCGAGACGGACGTTCACCTCGGCGGCATCGGCGACCGGGGCGCCTGAGAGCGCCGCGCGGTAGAGCGGGATCGCCTCGGCATTGCGGCCGCTGCCGGCCAGGGCATTGGCCAGAGCGAGCATGTTGGCGGCCGGGCGCTGGCGTAGCATGGCTTCGACGCTGACCCGATCGCGGGCAATGGTCCGCTCGACTTCGGCGATGATCTCGCGCGTCGGGGATTCGCGGGCAATGAGAAGCCCGCGGGCGACGCCTTCGTCGAGCACGGCCTTGGCTTCGACGGCCGCCGTGGCACGATTGAGGAGCTGCGCCATGCGCTGATATTCGTCCGCCCTCGAAAAGGCGCCGATGAAGCGCATCAGCCGGAGCAGGTCGATCTCGAGCCCGTCGCGCGGCGCAGCGAGCTGGCGATAGACGACGAGCGCCTCGCGCCAGTTCCTTGGGGACGGATAGGCGCCGACGAGCGCACGCCCGGCCGCGATCGCCGGCCGCAGCATCGTTGCCTGGTTGGCGACGCTCATCTGCTGCCGGTACCAGATCTCCGATATCGGGCCGCCGGCGGCGGTGCGCGCGGCTATGGCGCGCGCAAGCAGATCCGCGGCGCCCTGCGGGTCGTTCTGCGCCTGGCGGACCTGCGCCAAATTGGCGAGCACATCGGGGTCGTTCGGGTTCATCTCGAGCAGGCGCGTCCAGTGCCGGGAGGCGGTCTCGAAATCGCGAAGCCGGAAGGCGATGCTGCCCCGCGCGGCGAGATGGCCCGCAAGCTTTGCGGGCCGAGTCAGCCCGCTTGCGATCAACTCATCGAGCGCCGGCGCGCGCAGGCTGTCGTCGTTCCGCAGCCTGCCGAGCTCGAGCTGGTACAGGGCAAGGACATGGCGGCCGTCGCGACTTCCGACCGCGTTGCGGGCCCTCGCCAAAGCCGCATCCTGACGCCCGCGGATCCCACCGCGAACCGCGATGCCGAGAGCGGAGAGCGCGTCCGTTTCCCTGGGCGACAGGGCCAACGCCTGCCCCTCGAGCTCCATCGAGGTACGGACTTCACGTTGCGCATGGGCCGCAAAGCGGACCGCCCCGCCTCCACCGGCCAGCACCCCTAGCGCCACAATTCCAAAGGCCAGCCTGTGAATTGGAAACCCCCTCGCGCAATAAGCGGCGGCTCCTCTTATTCCGCCGCCTCGCGGAAGAAGGTACCGCTTTCGCGCAGGAGCGGGAAGGCGTCGGGATAGCCGTAATTGACCACCGCGCGCAGGCGGTAGGAGCCGGGCGCCGGCGGCCGGTTGGGCGGCACCGGGGCGGGCGGGATCAGCCGCGGCCGCCCCTGCGGGCGCCTGACCACCATGTCGCGAAACCATTCGCCGACATAGGTCCCGTCGAACCGGTGCACCCGGCAGCCGAGGATCCGCCCAAGCGGCGCGCCGGTGAGGTCGTAAATGGTGGTTTCGAACACGAAGCCGACGGGGTCGCCGTCGGTGGAATACACGTACATGGCCACGGAACAGGACCCCCCGCCCGGGCGCGCGCCTACCTGCCCCGCCCGTTGCGCGACCTTGTCCGATCCGCCGCGCCGTGGAAAGCGAAAGCTGGCGGTGCTGCGACGACTTGTTTTCGTAAGAAGGCGGGCGGAATATAGCGGGCGTCGAAATATGCGCGCAGGACGCGCCAAGTCGTTGCAGGAGCGTCGCAAATGAACAGACTCGCAATCGGGGCCGTGGCCGCCATGATCCTCGCGGCGGCCGCGCCCGGCCTGGCTCGCACCGGCGGCCCGGCGGCGCCGCCGCCCGCCGGCACCACCCCGCCCGCGACGCCCCCGCCCGCCGGCACGACTCCGCCCGGACCCGCCGCCGGCGCGCCGCCCGCGACACCTCCGGCGGGGCCCGAAATCGTGATACCGGCCGATCCGCCTCCCGCTGCCAACCAGCCGGCGCCGCAGGCGCCGCCTCCGCCGGCGCCGATCGACATCCCGCTCGACGCAGCCTATCCCAACGGCGTCCAGGATCCGCCCGATCCCTTCGCCAATTCGGTCCGAGCCGACAATGACCGGGACGCGGGCTTCCCCTGGGGGCTGCTCGGCCTGCTCGGCCTGCTCGGCCTGTTCCCGCTGCTGCGCGGCTACGGCCACCGCAACGCCGCGCTGGAGCGCGAGCGGACGGTGATCCGCCGGGACGGGGAATGATGCTGCGAGTCCCACTGCCGTTCGTCCTGATGAATCAGGTCGCCATGCCCCCCGGGCATGGCTGCGGATGTCCGGGGGACATCCGCACCTGATCATTGTCGAAGGGCTTTCCTTCTTTCGGCTGAAGAGGAAGGACAGGGCTTCGACAGCCCCGGATCAGGTCCAGAGCCGAACGGAGGTTGTGTCTTCGATTGCCAAGACTTCGTGGGGCGCTCTCTAATTCCGACCGCCCCCCGTCAACACTTCCTGCACGTCTGTCCACTATTGGGACGCTCCAAAATCGGGGGGCGCGAAGCGCGGGGGCCGGGGCTATGCGACGCTCTGGGGTGCCTCATCCCGGGGAGCGGACATGGCGTTGAGCGTGCGGACGAAAGCAAGATCGGGGCGCGGCCGGGCCTGGGCACAGCTCGGCCTGATCCTGCCGATCGCCTCCTGCGTGCCCGCCATCGCCCTTCCCGGCCCGAACGCGCAGCTTCCCGAGGCGAGCACCGCCGCTCTTGCCGCCGCCGCGCCCATGGCTCCCGGCGCGCAAACCGGCGTGCTGCCCTCGCTGGAGGCCGGCGGCCCCGGCCTTGCACTGGCCGGCAGCTCCGCTTTCGCCGCCAATTTCAACCTGCCGATCGCCGGCGGGCCCAATCCCGCCGCCGCCGCCTACGCCTTCCGCGCCGCCACGCCCATCGATCAGATGCGTTCGCTCGATTGCCTGACCCAGGCGGTCTATTACGAAGCGGGCAACCAGAGCGAGGACGGCCAGCGCGCGGTCGCCCAGGTCGTCCTCAACCGAGTCCGCCACCCGGCCTGGCCGAACAGCGTCTGCGGCGTCGTCTACCAGGGGCCGATGCGCGCCGGCGGCGGCTGCCAGTTCACCTTCACCTGCGACGGTTCGCTCGGCCGCACGCCGATGCCCGCGCTCTGGGCGCAGGCCCGCCGCGTCGCCATCGAGGCGCTCGCCGGGCGCACCTTCCCGGCCGTCGGCATGTCGACATTCTACCATGCCAATTACGTCTTCCCGTCCTGGGCGCCGCGGCTGGTCAAGACCGCGGTGATCGGCGCCCACCTCTTCTACCGCCTGCCCGGCCTCGCCGGCGCGCCCGGGGCGTTCAGCGACTTCTACGCGGGCGCCGAGCCGACGGTGCGCGGCTCCTCCTACATGGCGCGTTCGAACGCAGCGGCGATCCCGGCCGTGGCGAGCGCACAGTCCTGGACCGCGCCCGCCGCCGCCCCGGCCGCGCCGATCCCGTCCGATATCCCGCAGGACACGCGCTGGGCGCCGACCAACCTGCCCGCCTCCACGATCCGCGAGGAATATCGCCAGTCCGGCCAGTGGCGCGCCGACGCTCCGGGCGGCGTGGCCCGCTAACTCGAATTCTATCAAGTTTGGACAAGCCGTTCCCCGGCGAAGGCCGGGGCCCAGGGCCCGGCACCTGCCGGGCTCAGGCACCATAGCTTGCAAAAGCCTTCGGCTCCTGGACCCCGGCCTTCGCCGGGGAGCGATTCAGACCGATCGAATTCAAGCTTAGATCCGGGTCAGCCGCGCCGCCGCTTTGGCGAGCCCCGGCAGGCCGGCCAGCCGCATCATCAGCCGCCGCCGCAACGGCGCCTCCGCCATGTGGCGCAGGGTCTCGGCGATGGCGAGCGGGCGCTTCGCCTGCTTCGCGAACGCGCGCTGATAGGCCTGCGCGCCCTCGCCGTGCAGGCAGGCATGAGCCGCCGCCGCGCCGCTCGCCAAGGCGACCGCGATGCCGTCTCCGGCGAGGCTGGCAATCACCGCCGCCTGATCGCCGATCCGGAACAGTCCGGGCGCGGTCCCGCGCGCGCGCCAGCCATAAGGCACGCCGGCGATCGCCTCCCACTCGGCGGGGAGCGCTCCGCCGATCCGCTCGGCCAGCAGCGGCGCGTCGCGCATCAGCGCGGCGAGGAACGCCTCGCGCCCGCCCGCCATCCGGGCCTGCGCGACCGAGAGGCACAGATTGGCGGCTCCGTCCTCCTGGAGAAGCAACCCGGCATAGCCGCCATTATAGAGGTGGAGCTCGATCGTCCCGGCGAGCTCCGGCGGCGGCGCCACGGCGGCGCGCAGACCGACGCAGACGGGGCGATCCCCAATATCCCGGGCCATGCCGCGCAGCTCGTGCTTGCCGGTCGCGAGGAACAGGGCCTCGGCCGCCATTTCGGCGCCGTCGTCGAGCCGGACATTGCCGCCCTCGATCGCCCGCGCCGCCCGCCCGCGCAGCACCGCCGCGCCAGCTTCCTCCGCGAAATGCAGCAGCGCCGCGTCGAGCCGGCGCCGCGACAGGCCGGCAGCCGCGCGGGGCAGCGCCGTCTCCACCACCTTCCCGCCGGCGACCAGCCGCAGCCGGTGGATCGGCCGCGCGCCCAATGCGGCGGGATCGAGCCCGAGCCGCTCCAGCGCCGCAACCGCGTCCCAGCCAAGGAAGCCGCCGCAGACGACGTCGCGCTCGGCTGGCGCACGCTCGATCAGCACCGGCATCGCCCCGCCCCGCGCCAGCGCGATCGCCGCCGCGGCGCCGGCCGGCCCGCCGCCGACGATCAGCGCAGCCGTTCGACGCACAGCCGGAAGGGAAAACGGCGCACGATCCTTGGCGCGGCGGGATCGGGCAGGCCCGCCTCGTCGATCAAGCGGCGCCAGTCGGCGCGACGGAAGCCGCGAGCGATCGACAGCTGGCCGTCCTCGCGCACCATCCTGTGCCAGCGCATCACCCGGCAGAGCAAAGGAAAGCCGTGATAGGCGAAGGCGTGGCGGTGAATGTCGTTGACCATCCAGCCGCGCGCCGAGCGCGCCTCCATGAAGGCCAAGAAGGCGTGGATCTGCGCGTCGCTCATATGATGGGTGACCGCGCTCGAAATGACGAAATCGATCGGCCCCGCGACATCCGCATAGTCGCCGGTGCGATATTCGATCGGCCAGTGGATCGGAGTCGCGGCGCGGGCGATGGCGGCGCTCTTAGGGTTCAGATCGACTCCGATCAGGTCGACGGCGATGTCGCGCTTCTTCGCCCAGCGCGCGATCCGCCGCAGCATGTCGCCATGGCCGAAGCCGACGTCGACCAGCCGGAAGGCCGGCACTTCGCCGATCCCGCGCGCGAGGAAATTTAGGGTCGGGCGAGCCGAACCGGTCCAGGCGTTGACGCGGCTGAGATCGTGCAGCACCGCCGCATAGGTATCGGCATCGAGCGCCGGATCGTCCATCTGCTCCTCTTGCCGGGAGCGGACGGAAAGCGCGCTCATCCCGCTTTCTCCCCGGCCTCCGCCGGGGCAGGCTTCTCGCGGGAGACCCGCTCGAAGTGAAAGCCCTCCGCGGCGAGGCCGGGCCCGAAGGCGATGGCGACGCCCTTGCCCGTGTCGGGCCGGGCCGCCAGCTCGGCGAGCACGAACATCAGGGTCGCCGACGACATGTTGCCGTAGCGGGCGAGCACATCGCGCGAGGCCCACAACGACCCCTGCGGCAATTCCAGGCCTTTCTCGACCGCATCGAGGATCGAGCGGCCGCCGGCATGGACCGCCCAGCTGGTCACCTGGTCCGGCCCCCAGCCATTGTAGAGGAGCGCGCGCGTTCCCTCGTCCTTCAGCGCGTGCTGGATCCGGCCGGGCACCTCGCCGGAGAGCGTCATCTTGAAGCCGGTGTCGCCGACCTTCCACTGGATCAGTTCGTCCGAATCCTCGAGCGGAGCGGAGAAGAGGTGGCTCATCTCCAGCCCCGCCGGTTCGGCGGTGACGAGCGCCGCGGCCGCGCCGTCGCTGAACTGAAGCATGGCGAGCAGGGATTCGAGCTCCTGCGTCTCCTGCAGGTGGAGCGAGCAGAGCTCGACCGTCACCGTCAGCACCCGCGCTTGCGGCTCGGAGCGGACGATATGGTAGGCGGTCCTGAGCGCCGACACCGCCGCATAGCAGCCCATGAAGCCCACCAGCGTCCGCTCCACCTCCGGCATGCCGAGCGCGCGGGCGATGATCTGGTCGATACCCGGCGCGACGAAGCCGGTGCAGCTCGCCACCACCAGATGAGTGACGCCGTCGAGCGCGACCTGCTCGCGCAGGCGCTCGATCGCCGCCAGAGCCAGCTTCGGCGCCTCGTCGGCATAGCGCTCCATGCGCGCCGCGGTGCCCGGGGCGGGCCCGTGATAGAAGCCGCCCGGCTGGTCGTGCGGCAGGCCGCCCGGCGCCGGCTCCAGCACCGACCAGCGATGCTCGATGCCGCTGCGCTCCGCCATCCGCATGAACAATCTGCGCAGGCGCGGGTCCTCGATCCGGCCCTCCGCCCAGTCGATGAACAATCGGTGGACGTCATGCTCGGGAACGGCGCCGGCCAGGGCGTTGATATAAGCACGCTTGTCACTCACGCATCGTTCCTTTGCCGGATCGACGCCCCCGTCCCCTCAACGGCTACGCAGGCTTTGGGGTCCGTGGCAACAGGCAACCTATTGGCGCCCGCCGAGCGCCACCGCGAGTTCGTATATATGCTCGATCCCAGCATAGAAGCTCGCCGCCGGGATGCGCTCGTTGAGGCCGTGGGCGAACATCTCGTCGGGGCGGATGAAAATGCCGGAGCTCGCCCAGGTCGGGATGCCGGCGATGCGGTAGATGAGGCCGTCGGTGCCGCCCGATTCGAGGTAGGGCGAAAGCGGGATGCCCGGAGTGCGGCGGTGGATCGAGGCGGTGATCGCCGCCATTACCTCGGCGCGCGGCTCGGAGACCGGGCTCAGCTGCGGCTCGCCCATGGTCTCGACGCGCACCGCCTCGTTGCCGATCGCCGCGGCCAGCGCCAGGCGCACGGCCTCGGGCTGGACGCCGGGGAAGATCCGGCAATTGACCACCGCCGAGGCGCGCTGCGGCAGCGCGTTCTGGGCATGGCCCGCCTCGAGCAGGGTGGCCACGCAGGTCGTCCTCGTGGTGCCGACGAATTCGGGGCTGCGGCGCAGCGCCTCCGCCGCCTCGGCGTCTTCGGGATTGGCGGCGAAGCGAGTCAGCATCTGCCCGGCCGCGCCCGGCACGATCCGCCCGAGCGTGGCGAGATATTGCCGGGTCAGCGCATTTACGGTCGGCGGGAAGCGGTATTGCTCGACCCTGAGCAAGGCCCGCGACAGGTCGTAAATCGCATTGTCGTCGCGTGGCCGGCTCGAATGGCCGCCCGGATTGGTGACCGTCAGCCGATAGCTGGCGAAGGTCTTCTCGGCGCCCTGGACGAGATAGACGAGCGGCCGGCCGTCCGGCCCGATCATGCCGCCCCCGGCATCGGTGTTGATCGCATAACGGGCGTTGCGTACCCAATCATGGGCGGCGACCAGCCGGGTGGTGCCGAAGGTCGTCTCCTCGTCGCCGATGAAGGCGAACACCAGGGTCGTCGCCGGCCGGTGATTCGCTGCGCGCATCCTCAGGATGGTCGAGATCATCGCGGTAACGCCGGTCTTGTTGTCGAGCACGCCGCGGCCGAAGAACGTGCCATTCTCCTCAATGAGGGTGAACGGGCTGCGCTGCCAATCCTCGGGCCGCGCATCGACCACGTCCATATGGGCGGAGAAGAGGATCGGCCGCGGGTTGGGCCGGGCTCTCTGGTCCTCCCCGCGCACCACGACCAGCAGGGCCGCCGTCTCCTCGTGCGGGATCACGACCATGTCGGCCTCCGGCACGCCGCCCGCGCGCAGGGTCTGCTGGATATAGGCGACCATCGGCGGCACCTGGCCGTGGCCGGCGGCGCTGCGGAAGGAGACCAGCCGTTCCAGTATCTGCCGCGCCTGCCGCTGATGGGGCGCGTCCTGCGCGGCGGCGGGGGCTGCGGCGAAGCTCAGCCCCAGGAACGCCAAAATGAAACGACGCAGCATAAGCCCCTCCCCCGTCATTCCCGCGAAAGCGGGAATCCAGGCGGCCTGATGCAGGGTGACGCGAGAAAAGGAAAGAAGCTGGCTCCCGCTTTCGCGGGAGTGACGGGATTCGGTCACGGGTGCAGGGGATAAAAAATGACGGGCGGCCTTTGGGGGCGCCGCCCGTCACCTTCCCTAGCTCATGCCGCGCTCAGTCGTGGCGGCCGGCGCGCATCCTCTCGGCCGCCTGGCGCATCTCGCGCGCGCCCTCGCGCATGCCCTGCGCGCCCTCCTGCATGCCTTCCGCCGCCTCCAGCAGCTCCTCGTGGGTGACGGTGCGGCCGCGGGCGCGCTGGCGGGCGATCTCCGCCTCGCGATAGGAGCGGTCGCGGAAGCGCGCCGCCTGCTGCTCCATGCGCTGGGCGCCATGCTCCATCCCGGCGGCACCGTGCTCCATGCCCTCGGCGCCCGAGCGCATCGAGACTGCGATGACGGGCCGCGCCGCCTGGACGGCGAGGCGCGCCTCGCGGACCGCATGGGCGATGTGCGGCGCCTGCGCCCGGATCTGCGCATGCGCGGCGCGCACGTGGGTCTGCGAGGCCCGGATCTGGACTCGGGCCTGATCGATCGCGCGGCGGACTTCGACTCGAACGCGCGCGCGATCCTCGCGGCTCATCCGATGCATTTCGGGTCCGGCCTCGCGCAGCGCTTCCTCGACGCTGCGCCCGATCTCGTCCGGATCGACCGAAGCCAAGGCGGTCGAGACGATCTCGGGAATGCGCGGCAGCACTTCGGACAGCGCCTCGTTGACCTCGGCCGAGACGTCGGGAATCTCGACGAACGGCGCCGGTGCCGCTGGCGGAGCCGGGGGCGCCGGGACGCCGGGCGCCGACGGCACGGCGGGAGGAGCGGCCGGCGCATGCGGCGCGGGTGGCGCCGCCGGCGGTTGCGCCGCCTGCACGAGCTGGACGGCGGCGACCGGCGCGGCGATGCCGACGCACAGGATTGCGGCGAGCTTGGCCCAGGCAGAACCCCGCGGCCGCTCGCGCCTGTCGAGGATCGCCCGGATCCGCCGCCCGAGCGCGCTCTGCTTCGGCGCGATCGAATTGGCGGGCAGGGCGCGGCCCGGGACCTGGGCCCAGGAGAGCAGGGTCTGCGCATAGCGGGCCGGCTCGACATGGGCCGCCGCCTCGCAGTCCGCGGCCTCCTCGGCCTGCTGCACGATCTCGCGCTCGAGCAGCCAGACCAGGGGATTGAACCAGAACACGGCCGCCGCGACCCGGGTCAGCATCAACGCCGGCCAGTCGCGGCGCGCGACGTGCGCCAGCTCGTGGGCGAGGATCGCGTCCGCCTCATTGGGCTCGTCGAGCGTGTCGGGATCGATCAGGATCACCGGGCGCCGCCAACCCCAGCTCAAGGGAGAGGGTATCAAGTCGGAGACCATCAGCCGCGCCCCCGCATCGCCGCCGCCCGCCTGTTCGAACGCCGCCAGCCACTCGGGGCAGGCGACGGGCCGCGCGGCGCGCGTCCAGCGGCCGAGCATGTAGAGGCCCGCGAGCAGCCGGCCGACGACCATCAGCAGGCCCGCCAGATAGACGAGCAGCACGAGCGGCGTGGGATCGTCCCAGATGGTAGGCGGGCCCGCCTCGATACCCGCCGCCGGCAGATCGGCAAGCGGCAGGGACGGCGGGGGGACATAAGCGGGATCGGAGATGGGCGCCGCCACGGCGGCGGCGGCGGCGGCGGGCGAAGCCGCCTCGGGCGCGGCCCAGGCCTCGATCGGCAGCGCGGGCAGCGCCACCGCGATCACGGGAAGGAGGAGGAGCATGGCCGCGCCGATCCTCAGCACCAGCGCCCGGTCGGACGCGGCCCGGGAGCGCAGGACATAAGCGAGCGCCAAGGCGGCGCCGGCGATCAAAGCGGATTTCCAGGCCATCTGGACAAAGAAGGCGACGTCCATCACTCACGCTCCTTGGCTTCATCGATCGCCTTTTGCAGGGCGTCGATCTCGTCGCGGGACAGGCTCTTGGTCAGCCCGAGCAGGGCGGTCGCGGCATCGGCCGCCGATCCGTCGAAGAAGGTCCGGACCATCTGCTTCATCGCCGATTCGCGGACCTTGGCGGGCTGCGGCACGCTTTGATAGACATAGGCCTGGTCGACCAGGCGGTGCTTGATGACGCCCCGCGCCTCGAGCCGGCCGAGCAAGGTCCGCACCGCGGAATAGGAAGGCGGATCCTGCATCGCCGCGCGCAGCTCGGCCGCGGTGGCCTCGCCGGCGCTGCACAGCAATTCGAACAGCTCGCGCTCGCGTCTTGGGAGAGAATCGATCATCATGATTTCACCTGCTACACATGTAGCATGTCACATTTGTGGCAGGATGCAAGCGCTTTTTCCTCGCGCCCCGCTTTGGTTTCGCCGCCGGAAGATGAAGCGCGGGTGAACCCACCACCGTCATTCCCGCGAAAGCGGGAATCCAGTCAGCGTTTCCGCGGGGCACCGACTCAGTCTGGATTCCCGCTTTCGCGGGAATGACGAAAAAAGATGTCGCGACTCAGCGCGGAAATTTCCTGTCCATATAAGCGAGCGACCAGACCACCAGCTCCTCGAGCACGGCCTCGTCGACGTCGCTCAATTTCCTGATGTAGAGGCAGCATTTGCCGGTCCTGTGCTTGCCCAGCCGCGCGAGCAGCGCCTCCTCTTCCGGCCCGCCGGCCTCGGTCAGGACGTAGAGCACGAGCTCGGCCTTGCGAGGCGAGAAGCCCAGCCGGCACATGTCGCCTTCATGGCCGCTCTCATATTTGTAATGGTAGCTGCCGAAGCCGATGATGGACGGTCCCCACATCTGGGCCGGCTCGCCCACCAGGCGCTCCATCAGCGCGCGAACCTTCTTCGCGTCCTCCCGCCGTTGCGGATTCTCGACCTTGTCGATGAATTGGTCGACCGCCACTCCGGTCGGTCTGGTCTTGATCTCGGCCATTCGTCCCCCCTCAACGCCGCCGAAAGGTCCAGCTCATCGCATTCGACCCGTCGAGCTTCGAAATCGTCGCGACCATCGTGTCGCCGGTGCGACGATAGACGATTCGTTGCGGGAAATCATTGGCGGGATTCTCGAAGGTTACGCTGGTGCCGTCGCGCGCCGTCTGCCGGAACGCCACCGGCGGGCGTCCGCCCGGCTGGGCGAAATAGACGGGAAAGCCGTCGTCGTTTAACTGGATCCGCAGGAATTCGAACTCGCGCAACGTATCGCGCACCCCTGAGCGGCTGTAGCCGAGCATCACCCCGCCGATCGGCGTCGACCAGTTTTCTTCCGTCCAGCGCCCCTGTCCCGCCGAGCTCTCCCAGCGTCCGCTCATCCACTCCAGGTCGGGACCTGGAGGCGGCGTAGCATGGCCCATGAGCAGCAGCGCCAGCCCCGCACCGAACAGTCTCTTCATTCGCGCTCTCCCCCGGGCCGCCTCATGACCGCTTTCGCGCCGCCTAGCGCGGCCTCCTGAAGCGATAGACGACGCGGTCGGTCCGTCCCCGGATCGAGGGGTCGAACACGTTCTTGCTGTAGTCGTCCGCCGGGTTGCGCAGCAGGTTCGATTCGCCGTCGAAGACGAAGCCGGCCCGCTCGAAATCGGCGCGGATCACGGCCGGATCGATCCGGTGGGTGGCCTCGACAACCGCGCGGGTGTCCCCGCCGGCCGGCGCGACATGATCGATCACCGCGACGATCCCGCCGGGCTTCACCGCCCGGAACAGCGCCGCCGTGACGGTGTTCGGATCGATCCGGGGCAGCCCGAAGCGGACGCTCTCCCAATAAGCGTCGTGATAGACCAGATGGAGCAGCACGAAATCGTAGCTGTTCGGCGCGAACGACAAGGCGGTGGTCGGCGTCGAATAGAAAGCGGTGTTGGGCGAGCGCTGGCGGATGCCGGCCAGCGCCGTGCGGATCGCCTCGCTGCGTCCGAAGCCCGCCGAGTTCCAGCCGGTCACCGCGCCCCTGGGCCCGACCGCCCGCGCCATGATCTCCGCATAATAACCGTTGCCCGTGAAGTAATCGAGCACGCGGTCGCCGCGCCTGAGGCCGAGCCAGGTCAGCACCTCCACCGGCTTCCTGACCTCGTCGAGCGCGACCGCTTCGGCGGGACGGCCGGGCGCGGACACGGCGGCGGCGACGTCGGCGGGCGCGGCTGAGGCGGCGGCGAGCGGGAGAGCCAAAGCGGCGGCGAACAGAAAAGTGCGTTTCAGCATCGGAAAATCCCCCTCGATCGTCGAATGCCTTGCAGATATCAGCCGGCGCCCCGCCGCCCAAGCCGTTTCGACCAGGCGCCCGCCGGCTTCGATCAACCGGCCGCCCGCGCCGCCGCCTGCTCGTTCAGCACCCGCATCGCCGCATGCGCCGAGAGCGCCGCCCCTTCCTGCCAGAACGGCACGTAGGAGAGATGCTCGCCGGCGAAGACGATCGGGCCCTCGGGGCGGAGCAATTCCTCATAGGCGGCGGTGCGCGGCCCGCCGAAGGGCCCGGCGCCGAACGCCGGTCCGATCGGCCCGACTCCTTCGGACCAGGGGGTGAGCGGCCAGGAAACGGTCACCGGCTTGCCGAGCAGCCGCGCCTTGCCCGGATGCAGCGCCTCGACCGACTCGCGGCAGACGCGGAAGCGCTCGCCGTGGCTCATCGCGGCGAACTCGGCCGCGTGGTTCGGGCCGGTCCAGCCCGACGCATAAGCGGTGACCAGCACGCCGCTTCGCGAATGCCAGCCGCCCGACGGATAGAAGATGTTTTCGTTGGCCCGGTCGGTCCAGGCGAGGCCGCCGTAAATCCCCTCTTCTTCCCAGAAGCGGGGCGATTCGAACGCCACCTTGGTGCTGGCGAGATAGGGATTGTCGCGGATCGCGGCCTGCTTGGCCGGCGAGAAATCGGCCGGGATCCGGCCGAGCAGGTTCAGCGGCAGGGTGCAGATGCAATAATCCGCGTCGAACGCCCGGTCGCCGGGTCCGTGGTGGATGCGCACGCCCGCGCCGTTGCGGCGGATCGCGGTGATCGGGCTGTTCAGGCGCACCGCGGGCCGCACCTGCTCGTAAATCGCATGCGCGATGCGGTCCATGCCGCCGACCGGCTGGAACATCGGCGCCTGCATGTCGAACAGATCCTCGAAGACCAGCGGCAAGCCGATGCCGGGGCCGAGCGCGAACAGGTCGGCGAGGCGCATCGCCCCGATCCGCGTCCCGGCTTCGCGATAGCCGCCGGGCAGGCGTTCGTAGCCCGACCGCCCGTCGGGGACGTAGGCGCCGCCCTCGCCCAGGCTGCCGTAGAAGTTGAGGAACTGGCGCATCGCATTCTTGTCGCCGCCGCTCAGCTCCCGGTCGAGCGCGCCCCGGTCGACCGCCTTGGCGAGCAGCTCGATGAAGCGGCCGCGCACGTCGTAGGTCAGCTGGCGGTGAGTGAAGACCCGGCCGCTGAACTCCGAGCGGGCGGCGCGGTTGGAATTGACCATCACCTCCATCGGCACGCCCAAAGCGCGCGCATAGCCCAGGATGGCGTGATGCTGATGCGGGATGCGCGCCGCGCCGGCGTTGAGATAATGGCCCGCATCGAACCGGCAGATCTGGTCCTCGCGCCCGGTCTGCACGATCCGGTCGCCGCCGCGGATCGTCCACACCCGCCCGCCGATCCTGTCCCGGGCCTCGATCACGGTGACGTCCCAGCCGGCGCGCCTCAGCTCGTAGGCTGAGACCAGGCCGGATATGCCCGCGCCCAATATCGCCACCTTGCGCCCGCGCCCCGATCCGCGCGGCAGCTCGAACGGCTCCGCCGACGCCGGCGACGCGTTCAGCAGGCCCATCGCCTCCATGCCCAGATAGACCGCGCTATAGCCGCCGACGGCGCCCAGCCGCTCGAGGAACGCCCTGCGCGAAAGGCTCACGGCCGCCGCTCCGCCATCGCGGGCGTCGCCGCGGTCACCTCGATCTCGACCAGCCAGCCCGGATCGACCAGCCCGGCCACCTGCATGGTGGAGCGCGCCGGCCGCATCGGCTGCGCCTCAGTGCCGAAAAATTCGCGATAGGCGGTCATCATGCCCATGAAATCCATCCGCGCCTGCCCCGGCGGCGCGACCAGGAAGACGCGCATCATGACGACGTCGCGCAGCGACAGGTTGTGCTGCGCGAGCTGCGCCTCGATCTTCCTCAGCACGGAGCGGGTCTGCGTCGCGGTGTCGCCGTAGCGAGCGATCGAGCCCGGCGGCGCATTGGCGTCGACCGGATCGGGCACGGTGCCGCTGACATAGACGAGCCGGCTATGTTGCGGCAGCTCGACCGAGGCCGAGATCGGCGACTCCGCCGGCCCGAGCCTCTGCACCCCCTGAGCGGCGGCGGCGCTCCCCGCGCCGAAGATGGCGGCGATCAGCATCAGTCTGCGCATGGCGATTCCCCCTCGATTGCCACGCTAATCCGATCGCCGCCGCGCGTCATCCGGGGAATCGTCGAAAGCGCCGGGATCGATGGACCAAGCCACCGCCGCCATTTCGGATCAGTCTCAGGCTTGCCGGATCGCGGCCCCCATGTCCCTCTCGCGCATCGGGGGTGGGGGCTCAACCGTGGCGAACCGGCTGTTCTACGCCGACAATCTGGGCGCCTTGCGCGCGCATGTCGCCGACGCGAGCGTCGATCTCGTCTATCTCGATCCGCCGTTCAACTCGAACGCCAATTACAACATCCTGTTCAAGTCGCCGGGCGGCCACGCCGCCGACAGCCAGATCCAGGTGTTCGAGGATTCATGGCATTGGAACAATGCCGCCGAGGACGCCTTCGAGCAGGTGATGCGCGCCGGCCATCCCCGCGCCTTCGATCTGCTCAGGGCGATGCGCGCCTTTCTCGGCGAGAACGACATGATGGCCTATCTCTCGATGATGGCGATCCGCCTGATCGAGCTCCATCGCGTGCTCAAGCCCACGGGCAGCCTCTATCTGCACTGCGATCCGACCGCGTCGCATTATCTCAAGCTGCTGCTCGACGGCGTGTTCGGCGCGGATTCCTATCGCAGCGAGATCAGCTGGAAGCGAAGCTCCGCGCATAACGACGGCAAGCAGGGCCGCCGCCAATATGGCAACGTCCGCGACACGATCCTCTTCTACACCAAGTCGAGGAGCTGGACGTGGAACTGGCTGCACACCGATTACGACCGCGATTATGTCGAAAGCGCCTATCGCCACGCCGATCCCGGCGGCCGCCGCTACCGCCGCGGCGATCTGACCGCCGCCAAGCCCGGCGGCGACGTCTCCTATCTGTGGCCGATCAAGCGCGACGCGGGCGGCGGCGACTGGCAGGCCGATCTCGACGAGGAGCATCTCGCCCCCCGCCCCGGCTGGGACTATCGCCAGGTGCCCCCCTACAACCGCCGCTTCTGGGCCTATTCGAAGGAGAATATGCGCGCCTTCGCCGAGGCCGGACGGCTCGCTTATGCCGCCAGCGGCATGCCAGAATATAAACGCTATCTGGACGAGATGCCGGGCGTCCCGCTGCAAAATGCCTGGCACGACATCCCGCCCGCCGTGGGCGGCGAGAGCCTGGGCTATCCCACGCAGAAGCCCCTTGCCCTGCTGGAACGGATCATCGCTGCCTCCTCGAACGAGGGCGACGTCGTGCTCGACCCGTTCTGCGGCTGCGGCACCGCGATCCTCGCCGCGCAGAAGCTCGGCCGCCAGTGGATCGGCATCGACGTCACCCATCTCGCCATCTCGCTGATCGAGCGGCGGATGAAGGACGCCTTCCCGAGCGCCGATTTCACCGTCGAGGGCACGCCCAAGGACCTCGCCTCCGCATTGGATCTCGCCCGGCGCGACAAATATCAGTTCCAATGGTGGGCGGTGTCGATGGTCGACGCAGTGCCGCTCAACGGCCGCAAGAAAGGCGCCGACGGCGGCATTGACGGAATCATCTATTTCAAGCCCGACGGGAAACGCACCGAAAAGGCCCTGGTCTCGGTCAAGGGCGGAGCGAATGTCGGAGTTCAGATGATCCGCGACCTGCACAGCGCGATGGAGCGCGAGAAGGCGCCGATCGGCGTCTTCGTCACCGCCGCGCCGCCGACCGGGCCGATGCTGCGCGAGGCCGCCGCGGTAGGCCGCTTCACGGACGAGTTCGACCGGGGCTGGCCGCGGCTGCAGATCTTGACGCTGGCCGAGCTCTTCCAGGGCAAGCGTCCGGCGATCCCCTTCGTCGACCCCCTCGTCGCGCTGCGAAGGGCGCGGCGGGAGGAGGTGGAGAAGCAGGAGCGGCTGCTTTAGAAGTTGCGCTTCAGCTTAGAAGTAGGCCGGCGAAGTGGGCGGAGCCGTCATCCGTCGCAGCAGATCGCGTTCCGCATAGGCCCATAGGCCGGGGACCTGCGCCTCGGCCAAAGCGCGGCGCAACGGAGACAGATCGGCGTGATCCACGCCTGCCAGCCGGATCGGAAAGAGCGTTTCGGATTCCGGCGCCACGACGAATAGATGCTCTTGCGTTTCATCCCAGGCGAGGAGGTCCGCAATCGGCCAGGCGTGCAGCTTGCCATCGAGGACGACTCCGAAGCGCTCGCTGTTCCAGGCCAGCGCCAGGACATGCGCTCCGATCGCCGCCTCCCGCTTGCGGCGATGGCGGCGGAGCGACCATGAGGCGACCGCGCATTTCGCCACCACGAGCAGCGCCGGGATGGCGACGACGATGATGACGAAGGCCGGCACGAGCCCGCTCAGCCAGCGCAGCATGCGCCCGAGGCTTGCGCCCGCCGCCATGCCGTCGGCAACATAATAGACCGGAACCAGGAGCCCGGCGGCGGCGGACCAGCCAAGAAGGACGAGGAAGTCGCGCCCGAAAAGCTGGCGGCGGACGGGGCGGCTCCGCCAAAGCCCCCGGGTCATCAGCCGATAGGCCGCGCCGTAATCGTCCGGACCGGCTGGGACCGACTCGAGGTGAAGCGCCGCCGCTCCGGTCATGGGCGCGTGGAGGCCCTGCGCGGATCGTGCCGCCGGACCTGATCCGCCAAGGCCGACCCGATCGCCATGACGCACCATCCGGGCCAGCTCCGCATTCACTCCTCCGCAAATCGTGCCCCTCAATGGATCACGCCATCTCGGCGCTGGCAAGGGCGAAGGCGGATGAGCGGCCGGGCCGCGGCGGCGCGTCTCTAGCGGGCGGCCGCCGGACGATAGGTGAAGTCATATTGCGCGGTCCAGGTCGCGCCGCCGTTCATGGTCTGCTCGACCAGCTGGCGGACCGCGCCGCCGGGCTGGCGCGAATAGGTCATCCGCGACCGGTTCTGGCCCTCGCCCGCGACCAGCACCATTGCCTCACCCTCCAGCCCGCCCGAAAATTCGGCCCAGATGTTCGCCGAATCGGCCCACAGCTGGCGCCAGCGGCGCTCGGCGGGCCGCCACGTATTGAGGCTGCTCCCGCCGCCGCCGCGCAAGGGCATCCAGCTCTCGCGGATCACGCAATCGCCATAGAGCCGCTCGATCAGGCTGTGCGCGACCAGCCGCTCGGTGCCCGTGGAATAGACGTCCCAGCGCCCCACCCAGAAATCGAACTGGCGATGCTCGGGCCAGCGCAGGCGGGCGGCGGCGGGGCGGCGGGCTGGGCGGCCGCGGGCGCCTGGGCGGCGAGCGCGAGCGCGGCGGGGAGGACAAGAGCCATGCCGGAACGCTGACGCGCCGGCGGGCCGGGCGCATCGACCTTTCGGCGAACCGGCTCGTGCGTTCGATGGAACGTCGAGGCCGCCGCGCGACCGACGCGGGCTCAGGGCTGCGAGGGGCCTTCGCCGACGCGGGCCGCGGTCCCTAGAGCGACTTGACGAACGGGAGGCTCGGGGCGAAGAAATACTCGCCCCCCTTGAGCGTCACCGCGGCTTCGAAGTTGAACTTCGCCGTCCCGGCCGCGGAATTGCCCCATACCTTTGGCCACTTCTGCCTCTCGTCCGGGTCCTGCCCGATCAGCGGGTCGTCGCCCGTATCCTTGCCGCCGAAAATGCCGGGAAGGTTGACGATGTTGGTCGGGAAGTTCGGGTTGTCGCACCAGGTGCGCTGGATGAACTCGAACTGCTTTTCCACATTGGCCTGGAAGCACAGGAAGAGCAGGCCGCGGTCGCCGGCCGGATTGGGATCGGTGTCCACGTCGTCGCAGATCTTGGGCATCGGCTTGCCATAGGGGATGCCGCGGCGGGCGATCCTGTGCTTGCGCTCCCCGCTCGCCGAGGTCAGCGGCGTGGTCTCGCGCGGATTGACCTTGCGGATATGGGAATGGGCCGGGCATTTGAAGCCCTTGGGATCGAGCGTCCTGAAGATGAAGTTGTTCTTGTACTTGGCGGTCGGCTTGTTGAAATCCACGATCGGCGTGCCGTCCTTGAACCGGCCGACCGCCTGCGCTCCGGCGATCGTGGCGGTTTGGCCGCTCGCCGTCGCGCCCCGAGTCGGCGCCGCTCATTGTTCGCCTTATCGCCATCGCTGGCAAGTTTCGATTACAGCCGAACTGATCTTTTACATTCGCAACCCGCAGTGATCTGTCGCTCAACTTCATTTCTTCCCGCAAGGGGCCGCGGCGGCGTCTCAAGCTCGCCGCCACGACCCCCGCCCCCCTGCCGTTTTGAATTAGCCGGGGCCGCTGCGCTTGCGCGTGACGGCGGTCACGCTTCCAAAACCGTCTCCGTTCCCCGAGCCTTGCCCCCCGCGCCGCCGCCCCGGACCCGGCCTGGGTGCGCTGCGAGGCGCCGGCGACGCCCGCGGTGGTGGCGCGTAGCTTGCGCGGCGCTGGGAGAAACGCTCGGAACCCGGCTAGCGCCGCAGGGCGCGCGGCCCTACTCTGATCGCGGTTTGGGCAAACACCTCGCGGTCGCGAATCCGGTTGGGGATCGTATGGCGCCCCATTTTGCCCTGCCGCCCCGGCGCTCCCGCGCGCGTCGGAGCGGATTGCGAATCAATTCATCGCCATCCGCGCTGGCCGCGCTTTTTTCCATTGCCGGCCCGCGCTTGTCGCGCGGACGGCGGCCCGGTTCGCCGGGGACTAAATGCCTAGAGGATAAAGTCCGTGGCCTGGAGGATCGGGGTGGCCGCGACAATCTCGAAATCGGCGCGGCCGTCGCCATCGATGTCGCCCATTATCTGCATGAACCCGCCCGTGAGGTCGTAGCGCAGCTGGCCGGCCTGACCGGTGAAGGCGGCGGCGCCGATGAAGGTGAAGGCGTCGTTCGCGCCGGTGGCGGCCTTGGCGTCGATCGCCGAGAGGTCGATCCGGTCCTCTCCCGAAACGAAATCGTGGATCCTGTCCGGAAGGAACTTGGCGCCGTCCGAGCGAAGCGCGGTCACGCGGCTGTCCCCGGTCCGGTCGAAGACGAAGATGTCGGCGCCGGTGCCGCCCCAGAGATTGTCATTGCCCGAGCCTCCGGCGATGACATCGTTGCCATCGCCGCCGTAAAGGAGGTCGTTGTCGGCACCGCCCGTCATTTGATCCGAACCATTTTCCCCGAAAAGGCGATCGGCGCCTTCGCCTCCCGCGATTCGATCGTTGCCATCGAAGCCGAACAGTCGATCGTCGCCCTGATCGCCGGAGACGATGTCGTCGCCGCTGTCGCCGAGAATGAAATCCGCGCCGGCCCCGCCGTTCAGCTCATCGTTTTCGCCGCCGCCATAGATCGTGTCGTTGCCGTCGCCTGCCGCGATCAGGTCCGCGCCGGCATCCCCTCCCAATGAGTCGGCGCCTCCCCCTCCGAATAGCCGGTCCGCCCCAGACCCGCCCCACACGACATCGTCGCCATCGTAGGCGTAGATCGAATCGTCGCCGCTGCTCCCGAACAGCTGGTCGTTGGCCATGCTGCCTGTGACGAGGGAAGCATCCCGAATGCCCGTCAGCAGATATTGCACATAGGCGTTGTCCCAGATCGTGCCGTCCTCGAAGACGATCTCCTCGATATGGTCGCCGGCGTCGTTCTCCAGCGTGTTGACGATGGTGACAGTGTCACTCGATCCGGCAAAACTCAGCGCCAGGTCGTTGCCCGACCGCGCCAGCGTCACCGCCGAGGCCAGATGACCGTGGATCCTCAGCCGGTCGGCATCGCGGAAGCCATTGTCCTCGATCCGGTCGATGCCGTCGCCCGCCGAGAACACATAGGTATCCGATCCGTCCTTGCCGTTCAGCGTGTCGTTGCCCCGGCCGCCCGCCAGCACGTCCTCGCGGCTGTCGAAGCCGGTTACGATGTCGTTGCCCAGCGTCTGCTGCTCGGCGATCAGCCGGCCCTGCAAATAGCTCAGGCCCCAAAGGGTGCCGTCGTCGAAAACGATCTCCTCGACATGGTCGCCGGCATCGTTCTCCAGCGTGTTGACGATGGTGATCGTGTCGCTCGATCCGGCAAAGCGCAGCGTCAGGTCGCTCCCCGACCGCGCCAGCGTCACCCCCGAGGCCAGATGGCCGTGGATCCTCAGCCGGTCGGCATCGCGGAAGCCATTGTCCTCGATCCGGTCTATGCCGTCGCCCGCCGAGAACACATAGGCATCCGATCCGTCCTTGCCGTTCAGCGTGTCGTTGCCCCGGCCGCCGGCGATGACATCGTCGCGGCTGTCGAAGCCGGTTACGATGTCGTTGCCCAGCGTCTGCTGCTCGGCGATCAGCCGGCCCTGCAAATAGCTCAGGCCCCAAAGGGTGCCGTCGTCGAAAACGATCTCCTCGATGTGATCCCCGGCGTCGTTCTCCAGCGTGTTGACGATGGTGATCGTGTCGCTCGACCCGGCAAAGCGCAGCGTCAGATCGGCTCCCGACCGCGCCAGCGTCACCCCCGAGGCCAGATGGCCGTGGATCAGCAGCCGGTCGGTATCGCGAAAGCCGTTGTCCTCGATCCGGTCGGCGCCGTCGCCGGTGCTGAAGATGTACTTGTCCGAACCATCCCTTCCGGAGAGATTGTCGGCGCCACGGCCGCCATCGAGCATTTCGCCGCCGTCGGCTCCCTCGATCGTGTCGTTGCCGCCAAGGCCCGCCATATAAACCGACTGCACGTCGGTGGTTATGTGATCGGCGCCCGCGCCGCCCCCGGCTACCCCGTGAAGGAAGGCATGGAAAAGGGCTTCGTCAGGGAAACCCACGCTGTTGTTCGACGTGGAATCGATCGCATAGGCCAGCGCGGCGCCAAAGGCCTTTTCATCTCCCGAAAACACCGTCGCCCTGGCGAGCTGCACGAAATGGCTCGCATCGGCGAGTGAGTCGACGTCGATCACCGTACGGGAAATGAGGGAGACCAGCGTTTCCATGCTTCCCGAGATCGAATCGCCTGCCGGGTCATACTGAAATGCCAGGAAGCCGCTCAGCGGGTGGTCGATCAGCGCCGCGGACATGTCGGCGATCCCGGTCTGGTGCGCGACGTAGCTCAGCGGCGACTGGACGAGAATCTTCATGAAGATCATATCGACGATCTCGGCATATTTGCCGTCGATGAAGTCGGCGGACCTCGTGTCCAGCGAAGCCTGCCAATAGGTGATTCCGAAGAACGTCTCCACCACCGCCAGCTTGTATCGATCGACGTTCGGCCCGCGGTTGCCGAGCGAGGCTTCGTCGATCTCGAACCAGTCCGCGATGAGGCCTTCGACAGCGGCGCGAAGCGAATCATAGTCCGGCGACGCGGTAGCCATGACGATGTCGAGCAGTTGCTGCCGAAGCGCGGGCGACTCGCTGATCGCCACGGGCAAGTCCCGAACGTTTCCATACCCAACGACCACGGGGAGGATGTACGCCTCCGGGTGCAGGACGAAGTTCTCGGGAGTCTGATATCGGCTCTCCGTCTGGTCGATTGAGAACCAGACTGCGGCGACCGAGCCCGTCGATCCGTCGCCATAGCCGAACTCCCCTTCGGCCTCGACGAAGTTGCCGGCGGAGAAATGGCCCACGGCTTGGCTATGCGTCGCTATACGGGCGATGCCCAAGCTCGCCAGCGAGCTGAGCTCGCCGGCATCGGTCTCCCCGTTTCCGTTGGCATCCCTCCATATCCGCAACTGCGAAAATATCGCATCGGCCTGGTCGATCCGGCCATCATGGTTGCCGTCATATCCGCCGAGAACAGCGAAACCGTTCTCCGTCGCCGTACCGAAGAGCTCGCTGATGTCGTCGATCTCGCCATTGCCGTTCCGGTCGAGCGCAAGCAGGCCGTCGTCCGCACCAACCCAGCCGACATTCTCGGCAAATCCATCGAGATCGATGTCAAAAAAGGCTGACGAATGATCGACCGAGATCAGCTCGACCCCGTCGCCATCGAGGTCGAGGACCAGCGGGTCCGATGGCCGCTGACCCATTCCGGAGCCGTCCGGCGGCCCGCCGCGTCCACCGCCCGCGCCCGCGCCCGGCTCGTCCCGGTCGGGGATGTCATCGTCATTGTCGTCGTCGTCCGGATCGGGCGTGTCCTCATCGGGCGCCTCGTCGTCACCGTCGTCGCAATCCCCCCGGCCCCCGCCACCCGGGAAGACCTCGTCTGCCACCTGCTTTGCGCGATCCAGGTCATCGTTGAGTTGCTGATAATTCTCATACAGGTCGGCGATCTGCTGGGCGTTAGACAAATAGCCGACCATCCTGCCCCAATTTCCGCCGACATTACTTAGAGCATCCAATGCAGCATATGTATCGGGACCAAATGTGCTCCAATCCATGTTGTCGAATTGGTACTTTCCGCCCGTTAGTACGTCGTCCAAGACATTAGATATAATCGATCCACTCGGACCTCCAATGATGTCGGCGATCGACCGTGCAGCAGCGGCCACCCGGTACGCAGCTTCAATCATCCCGTTGCCTATGTCCTGTGCATTATCAGTCCAACAAGGCATGGCGATTCCCGATTCTCAAGCGAACAACACGGAGTGTATCGAATATCCGGATGGCATCAAGGTGCTGCGCAGGTACCGAGCCAGTGCCACGGCCGGTGTCGCGCGCGTGTCCCCGTATCGCACGGGTTCCGCGCCGTTAGGGCTCGGTCGGTACCGCTTGCGCAGCTTAGCCCCTGCCCCCACATCGCCCGAACCCGCGTTGACGCCCGGCGCGCGCCCGCTTAACAATAGAACAAATCTGGAACAGCTACCCAATGCTCACTCACATTTCCGTCCGCGGCGCGCGCGAGCACAATCTCAAGGATATCGACGTCGATATCCCGCGCGAGACGCTGACGGTGATCACCGGCCTGTCGGGCTCGGGCAAATCCTCGCTCGCCTTCGACACCATCTATGCCGAAGGGCAGCGCCGCTACGTCGAGTCGCTTTCCGCCTATGCGCGCCAGTTCCTCGAGATGATGCAAAAGCCCGACGTCGACCATATCGACGGCCTCTCGCCCGCAATCTCGATCGAGCAGAAGACGACCAGCCGCAACCCGCGCTCCACGGTCGCCACGGTCACCGAAATCTACGATTATATGCGGCTCCTGTGGGCCCGCGTCGGCGTGCCCTACAGCCCCGCCACGGGCCTCCCCATCTCCGCGCAGACGGTGAGCCAGATGGTCGACCGGGTGATGCTGCTGCCCGAGGGGACGCGGCTCTACCTGCTCGCTCCCGCCGTGCGCGGCCGCAAGGGCGAGTATCGCAGGGAGCTGGCCGAATGGCAGAAGGCGGGCTTCACCCGGGTACGGATCGACGGGCAGTTCTACGAGATCGAGGACGCCCCCGCGCTCGAGAAGAATTTCAAGCACGACCTCGAAGTGGTGGTCGACCGGCTGGTCGTCCGCCCCGGCATCGAGACGCGGCTTGCGGATTCGCTGGAGCAGGCGCTGAAGCTCGCCGATGGGCTGGTCTATCTCGACCCGGCCGACCAACCTCCCCTCCCCAGCGGGGAGGGGGCAGGGGGAGGGGGTTCCCACGTTCGCGAGCAACCTCAAGCGTTCGATACCCCCACCCCGGCCCACCCCCTCCAGGGGGAGGGAGGTGAAGGCCAGGAACGCACCGTCCTCTCAGACAACGCCCCCGAAGGCCGCATCACCTTTTCCGAGAAATTCGCCTGCCCCGTCTCCGGCTTCACCATCGCCGAGATCGAGCCGCGCCTGTTCAGCTTCAACGCGCCGCAGGGCGCCTGCCCCGGCTGCGACGGGCTCGGCGAGAAGCAGCTCTTCGCCGTCGAATTGATCGTCCCCAACGAAGCGCTCTCCATCAAGAAAGGCGCCATCGTCCCCTGGGCCCGCTCCAACCCGCCAAGCCCCTATTACATGCAGGTGCTCGGCAGCCTCGCCGCCGAGTTCGGCTTCAGCCTGGAGACGCCGTGGCGCGAGCTGCCGGAGGAGGTCCACGAGATCATCCTCAACGGCACCAGGGGCCGCCCGGTCACGCTCCGCTTCATCGACGGCCGCAAGTCCTACGAAGTGAAGAAGCCCTTCGACGGCGTGATCGGCAATCTCAACCGCCGGATGCTCCAGACCGAATCCGCCTGGATGCGCGAGGAGCTCAGCAAATATCAGAGTGCCGCCCCCTGCGAGACCTGCCACGGCGCCCGCCTCCGCCCCGAGCCGCTCGCCGTCAAGATCGCCGGCGAGCATATCAGCCAGGCCACCGCCCGCTCGGTCCGCCACGCCCTCGCCTGGTTCTCCACTCTCTCCGAAAAGCTCAATCCCACCCAGAACGAGATCGCCCGCGCCATCCTCAAGGAGATCAACGAGCGGCTCGGCTTCCTCAACAATGTCGGGCTCGACTATATCGACCTCAACCGCACCTCCGGCACGCTCTCCGGCGGCGAGAGCCAGCGCATCCGCCTCGCCTCCCAGATCGGCTCCGGCCTCTCGGGCGTCCTCTACGTCCTCGACGAGCCGAGCATCGGCCTCCACCAGCGCGACAACGAACGCCTCCTCGTCACGCTGCGCCGCCTGCGCGATCTCGGCAATACCGTCATCGTCGTCGAGCATGACGAGGACGCGATCAAGACCGCGGACTACGTCATCGACATGGGCCCCGGCGCCGGCGTCCATGGCGGCCACGTCGTCTGCCACGGCACCTACGGCCATCTCCTGAAATGCGAGACCAGCCTCACCGCCGATTATCTCAGCGGCCGCCGCATGGTCCCCGTCCCCGCCAGGCGCCGCAAGGGCACGGGCAGGAAGCTCACCCTCTCGGGCGCCACCGCCAACAACCTCAAGAGCGTCACCGCTTCGATCCCGCTCGGCACCTTCACCTGCGTCACCGGCGTCTCCGGCTCGGGCAAGAGCAGTTTCACCATCGACACGCTCTACGCCGCCGCCGCCCGCCACCTCAACGGCGCCCGCATCCAGGCCGGCCGCCACGACAAGCTCACCGGCCTCGAATATCTCGACAAGGTGATCGACATCGACCAGTCGCCGATCGGCCGCACCCCGCGCTCCAACCCCGCCACCTACACCGGCGCCTTCACCCAGATCCGCGACTGGTTCGCCGGCCTGCCCGAGAGCGCCGCGCGCGGATACAAGCCCGGCCGTTTCAGCTTCAACGTCAAGGGCGGCCGCTGCGAGGCCTGCAAGGGCGACGGCCTGATCAAGATCGAGATGCACTTCCTCCCCGACGTCTACGTCACCTGCGACGTCTGCCACGGCCAGCGCTACAACCGCGAGACGCTGGAGGTGAAGTTCAAGGGCCACAGCATCGCCGAAATCCTCGACATGACCGTCGAAGCGGCCGCCGAGCTCTTCAAGGCCGTCCCCCCGATCCGCGACAAGATGCGCATGCTGGAGGAGGTTGGCCTCGGCTACATCAAGGTCGGCCAGCAGGCGACCACGCTCAGCGGCGGCGAGGCGCAGCGGGTGAAGCTGGCCAAGGAGCTGTCGAGGCGGGCGACGGGGCAGACGCTGTACATATTGGACGAGCCGACCACGGGGCTGCATTTCGAGGACGTGCGGAAATTGCTCGAGGTGCTGCATGCGCTGGTGGAGCATGGGAATACGGTTGTGGTGATCGAGCACAATCTGGAGGTGATCAAGACCGCGGATTGGGTATTGGATCTTGGTCCGGAGGGTGGCGACAAGGGCGGGGAGATTGTAGCTGAAGGGACGCCGGAGCAGGTGGCGGACGAGCCCCACTCCTACACGGGCTCCTATCTCAAGCCGCTGCTCAAGGGAGCGCGTACCACCTCATCGCCGCATGGAAGAGGAAATGCGCACTCGCCCGCTTCGACGCGAGAGCAGGAGCCAGCAGAATGATGGCCCTCAATAGGGGGCCGCAACCTCCTGAATGGCTGACAATCTGGGATAAGTGAATTACGCTTCCAGAATGTCCTACGACCGTCTCCGACTGATCTACATCCTCGCCCTCTGCGTCTTCGTTGCCTTAGGGATCGCGTGGAGAATCTACTCCATACGATCCGCTCGCCGAAAGGGGAACGTCGCCAAGCTCGAAGAGGACGAACGCACCAGACATCGTCACGCTCGAATATCCGAAGACTATGATACAAGAGAGATTAGGGCGGCTCAACGAGGATACATTGAGCCAGACTGTTCTCAAACTGACCCAGCAAACGAAACGAATATCGACAATGTGCTCGCCGTAAGAGAACCGATATTTCGCGTTCTGGATAGATACGTTGCACGCAGTGAGAAAGCTCATATACTGATTTTGGCAGACTCAGGCATGGGTAAGACTTCCTTTTGCCTCAACTACTCCGCACGCCTGAACGACGCCTTCACTGCACGAGCTGTTCTAATAAGCCTGGCGCGACCGGATGCTCTGGAACGAATACGCAAAACGGAAACGCAATCGCAGACTGTCCTTATATTAGATGCACTTGACGAAGACATTCATGCATTTGACGACGCGGCTGGGCGCCTGCGAGATTTGCTCGACGCATCCCAGCGATTTGAGACAGTTATTGTCACATGCCGGTCACAGTTCTTTGAGGACGACGCTTCAATACCGCAGGAGACAGGAATAGCGCGGATTGTCCCCAGACCCGGCGGCGGGTCACCGACCTATGCCTTGCTAAAGACCTATATTCTCCCGTTCAGCAAATTCCAAATGCACCAGTACATTCGGGCCCACTTTCCATGGTGGTCATTATCCAACATTCGCGGGAGAAGTATTGCCTGGCATCTAGTTAGGACCATCCCAGAGTTATCTGTCAGACCCATGTTGCTTGCGCTTGTTCCAGATTTATCGCGCGAAAAAAAGACTATTTCGGAACTCTTCGATCTATATGATTTTATGGTTCAAAAGTGGCTAGATCGCGAGTCTCGTTGGATCGACCCTGCTGAGCTGCTTCCACTCTCAAGGAAGATAGCGGTGTACGCTACGCGTCAGAAGCAGACTTCTGGCTCCGATCGTTTGGACCCGAGTGAACTCAGAAACGAGTTTCGAGGATCGTCCGCCAGCCAAATTGACTGGCGTAACCTTACTACGCGCTCTTTGCTGAATCGAGATAGCATTGGCCGACTGAAGTTTGCCCACCGTTCCATTATGGAGTTTTTGGTCGTGAAGGAGGCCTTGTCCAGCCCGGAAACCGTATCTGGCTTGCGCTGGACCGATTTCATGGAGGATGCACTTGTTAGCTTTGGATATTCCGAGGCAGGGACATCCACGAACGCACAGGGAGCTGCTGTCAAACTTCTTGAGCACTGCCGAGAGAGCGGCGAGGCATTTCCACTTGTTGAGCGCCTTCCTCAACCAACGGATGTAACCCGGGATGTCCTCATGCTTGACATCCAAAGAGCTGTGCATGGATGGCGGCGTCGACCCTTGCCCGGACGATGGAGGGCTGCGGCCCTCAGCTGGAATCGGCGCAGAGGCGTGTTGTACCTTAAGGATGCTGAGCGTGGGCTGGCGTGGCGCATTGTCGATCCGCGGACCTCCATCGAAGAGGGGGAGTTGGAACTTTATCGCGTGAAAGCATCAGATATCAGCTCCCGAAGACATGCGAGCGAGTATCGGCTGCCATCGTTTTCGGAGTTTCTCTCCCTACTTCATGCCCAGCACGTTACAAAAGTTGACGCTATTAAGCAGTATGAGTTTTACTGGCTCGGCGACCGTTTTAGACAGGGCGAGTATCTAATCGCGTCACTTGATCGCGAATTGAGCGGTGATGGGATATTCCCGCTTCTAATAAGGGATCGCCTTAGCGGTCTGGACGAGACTGTTAATGTGTACGGCTTAGACGTGCGAAGGTCGCCATTAAAGCTCGGCAAATTGAAAGCACTAGAATTGCAGGTCAAGGGGCTTTAGCCTGGGACTACGTGCACCGAATTCCGGGGGCACGATACTCAATTCAGCCGGCCTTGCTATCCGCTTTCAGTCCCTTCTCGATCAGGCGTCGGATCGCTTCGGAGCGAGAGGGTTTGGGATCGGGCTGACCAGCGATCCACACATCAATCGCGGCCTCCAACTCTGGCGGCATGCGCAGGCCCCGCATCGGATGACGCCCAGTCGCAGGACGGCCGCGCGGTCTTTTAGGTTTATCGGCTATTGACTCGCCCCTATTTTAGGTTTAGCCCAAAAATAACGACCACCAACCACCCAACCGAGGGCGATCCATGGCTGCCCGCGAGCATAGTCGATCGGGCCGCGTCCATCCAGACGCGACCGTGACGACCTCGCGCCGCGCCTTGCTCGGCGCGGCCCTGGCCATCCCGCTGGCCTGCGCCGCGTCCCCGCCCCGCCGGAAATTCGCCACGCTCTCGCCCCCCGATGCCCACCCTCCGTGCCCGCTCCCGCTCCCCGACGCCCGCCATGCAAATGCCGCCCATTCCCTCGCGGTCACTAAATGTGACCGTGCACCTTCCCTTCCCGATCGTCCTGAGCCGGGCCGAAGAAGCCAGGACGACGACAGCGGTGACGCGCAGCATGCCGAAAGCCATGAGGCACAGTCCTCCGCGGTCACCAAATGGGACCGCGCGCTGGCGCGGTTCCGCCGGGCCGAGAGGATCGTGAAAGCCGCCGAGGGCGAGCCGGACGAGGATCGCTACGACATCCTGCTCGGCCGCTTAAACGACACGCTCCGTCACCTCCTCCGCATTCCCGCCCCTCACCTCCCCGCCTTGGCCGCCAAGCTCGCCGCCGCGAACCGCCATGTCGCCTGGGAGTTCACCGGCGCCGAAACCTGCATCGCCGCGCTTGCGCGGGATGCGAGGCGCCTCGCGTCCCTCCGGTCATCCTGAGCCTGTCGAAGGACGCGGCCCGTCTCGCCGCTGGGGAGCGGACCTGATATTCAAGCCGAAGGAGGCAGGCGATGGACGACTCGTCGGATAACCCGGAAGGCGGCATTACGGTCGGCAAGCGGGCCTACTTCCTGGTTGCCGTGGCCCAGCGGCTCCAAGATTGGTCGCGGTCGACGCGAAGACAAACCCCCGCCGAAATTCACCGCCCGCAAACCAGCGCCCCCACCCGCACCTCAAACCGCCGCGCCCCCACCATGCCGCGCGGCATGGGCAGGCCAATAATCGTCGCCTCGACGTAGCAGCGGCCGGCGGTCACGCGGTAGCGATCGGGGCGGACATGTTCGATGCGGTTGATCAGGACTCCGCCGAAGGCGTTGGCGGCGCGGTCGAGCACGGCGCGCAGCTCGGCGATGCGCTGATGTTGGGGCGGCAGCGCGGCGCCGGCGGGGAGAGCGGCCAGCGTGAGCGTGGCGGGGATGGCGAGGCTGAGGGCGTTTGGCATGGTGGCTCCTTTCCGGGCGAGCGACGCCGCGATCATGCACCATGATGCACCCGAACAGGAAGATTGGTTCGCGCGGAGACGCGGAGACGCGGAGGCGCGGCGGGCGTCTCGTCCGTGCGGGAGCCTCGTTTTGACGGCCGCAAGCTGCCGTGCGACGCGAGCGGAAGGCCTTCGGCCAGGCAGGGAACGGTCCCTCCGCGCCTCCGCGTCCTGGCCGGAGGCCAGGTTTACCCTGAGCGCCTGCAAGGCAGTCGAAGGGCGCGAACCCAACCCTTCTCCCCGCCGCGCATCTCGCCTCCCTCCGCTCATCCATGATGCGGGCTGTGCGCGGTTTGCGGCGGAGCGAGCCGGCTTTGCGCCGGCGGCTTTTGCGCCGGGCCGCGCGCGGGCCTAAGCTCGCGGCCGGTCCCCAGCCAAAGGGAGTTCTCCTCATGTCCGCCTCCTTTGCCACCCGGTTCCGCTATCTTCCCGCCGCCGCCCTGCTCGCCGTCGGCCTTGCCGCCCCGGCCCAGGCTGCCGGCCCCTATTACCTCCAGC
The DNA here is from genome assembly GCA_035629975.1 of Allosphingosinicella sp. Lineage (GTDB taxonomy): Bacteria > Pseudomonadota > Alphaproteobacteria > Sphingomonadales > Sphingomonadaceae > Allosphingosinicella. The sequence continues at coordinate 95,986 of DASQLN010000014.1, forward strand.
TCCTCGGCCGCGACCCCGGCAACGGCGCGACGGCGGGCAACGGCCCGGGCGGCGGCTGGATCGAGATCCCGTCGGTCGGGCATGGCGCCGCCGCCCCGGCCGCGGTCGCCGCCGGCGCCGGGCCCGCCCAGGGAGCCGCCCCCAGCGACCTTACCGGCGACGGCTTCCCGGACCTCCTGACCAAGGTCGGGCCAGGCACGCTGGTGCTCAGCGGCGCGCTGGCCGGTTGCCGTGCCGGCGACCGCTACCGTACCGCCCGGTTACGCGAGGGCGCGAACGGTCGTGTGGCCAATCTCGAAGGCGTGACGATCGCCAGCTGTGCGCGGGGCTCGTTCTCGCTCAACTACACCCGCGTCCGGCCCTGAGCGTCCGGCCCTGAGCGTCGGGCCCTGAGCGTCGGGCCCTGAGCGTCCGGCCCTGACCCGGGGCGGCAAGTCCGGGCACGCGAGCCCGGATTGCCCGCGCGTCGCGGAGCCAGCCGATCTCCCTCCAAACCGGAGCGAGCCCGCATTTGCAATGTAGGGACCTCGTCTGGCCTACGCTGGAAGATGGAGAGAGACAGCGCCCGCCCCCCGGCCACCTTCAGGAGGCGCAGGCGCGCTACCGTGTCGTCCCCATGCACTCGACCGAGATAAGGCAGGAAATAAGGCCCAGGCCCCGGTTGCGGCATTCTTCGTTGCGCAGTTCGCGCAAGCGGTTGCGCTCGACGATGCACGCGCTTTCCGAGTCGAACGTCTCCCTCACGTTTCCGGCGATCCGCAATTGATAGACGCGCACGGCTGGACGCAGCGCGGCGGGCTGCGGGGTGGGCGCCGGGCTCGCATAGCCGGGCGGCGATGCCGGGGCGAAGCAGCGGGTCAGCCGGACCGACCCGCCCGATTGCTCGGTGACAATGAGGGCGTCGCCGCTCCGAGCAATCGGCTGGCGGGTTGCTGCGCCGTCTGGGCGCGTCGTTTCGATCAGGCCGCCGTTCAGCGACCAGCGTGATGCCGCCGCATAGCCCGTCACCGTGATCGTGCCATCCGGGTGGAAGGTGACGGTGGACGTGCAATTGCCCTGCCGGCCCCAATGGCCGATCAGGAAAGCGGAATCGACACTGGTGTCGGCGGGCGCGGGAGGTGGTGGAGGCAGCGAAGCGGCATCGTTCTGCGGCGTTGCGGCCGCGAGATTGTCGCCCGTTATGTTGGCGCTCGCATTGTTGTCGCCTCCGGCACTGCACGCCGCGATGAGCGGGATCCCCAAGCAAGCAAGAATGACCGATGCACATTTCGCCATTTCTACCCCCCTTGTAAAAACGCTGCAGCACCGCCTCGCTTAGTGTCAGGATTTCACGAGGCGGCAAAGGACAATTGGCGGCCAAGGACGTCATTCGCCGGCCGCGTCACCGACCCTGCGCGATGAACTCCAGAAGGCACCCAATCCGCATTTGCAATGTAGGATTTCGTGTGGCCTATCCTCAAAGATGGAGAGAGACGGCGCCCACCCCTCGGCAGCGCATCATGCCGAGCCCGAAGCCAGTCCCCAGCGCGGACGCGGGAGCAACGCGCCTGATCGTGCCCAGCCTCGCGGCCCTGGGCCTACCCTCGCCGTGCCCGCCAGGCTGCCCGGCGAAGGAGCAACTCCCTCCTGAGGTGCCATCAACTTCGTCAACTTCCGCGCCGCCCCCGCATCCTTGCGGCTCCGAAACCATTGCCCTACGCTCCCCTCCATGGGCGGCAATCGGCGCACATTGGGTCTGGTCGTCGGCCTGGGCGGCGCCGCCTTGACCGGCTATGCCCTCTTCACCTTGCTCTCCTCCGCCGGCTGCGCGGGCAGCGGGGCCGAATCCTGCCCGCCGCTCCCCGGCTTTCCGGTCTGGCTCGTCCTGGGCATCCTCCTCGTCATGGCGGGCATGTTCATGGGCGGCGGCGTTCTGCTGACTTCGGCCCTGTTCGCGGCGATCGGCGGCGGCGCGCTCGCGGTCGGGGCGCTCGGCCGGATGCCCGGCATGCCGACCTTCCCCTGGCTGTTCGGCGGCCTGTTCCTCGTCTTCGGCCTGCTCCCGCTCCTTCTCGGCGTCGTGCTCCGGCGCGCTGGCGCGGCGAAGCAGGCGATGGCGGGGGAGCTGATGCGCACAGGCGCCAAGGGCATCGGCACGATCGTCGAGGTGACCGATACCGGAGTGACGATCAACGAAAATCCCCGCATCGTCATCCGCATGCGCATCGAGCCGCTCGATGGCTCTGCCGCGGTCGAGCGAAGCAAGACGGTGACCGTGTCGCGGGTCGCGGTGCCGCGGGCCGGGGAGCGCTACCCGGCCTGGTTCGACCGCGCGGATCCGGACAAATGGATGTTCGGTACGGACATGGACGAGAGCGCGCCGGCCGAGGTCAAGGAGATGTTCGCGCGCGCCCGGGCGGGGCCCGGTGACGAGGATCGGACCGAAAGCGGCCCCGTGGAAGAGCTGTCCCGCCTCACCGAGCTCTGGAAGGACGGCGCCCTCACCGACTCCGAATTCGCCGACGCCAAGGCGAGGCTGCTGCCCCGGATCGGGCGCTGAGTTTCGGCCCGAGCGCCCGGAGGTTCGGGGACAGCTGCGTACCTGTCGCCGTTCGCCTCCCGTCGCGGCCATTCGCCGCGCGGTCCGATTTCGCAGGGCCGGGCGCAACCTCCCCCCGCCTCGGCCATTATACAGGCCAGACCCCGACTCCGCGGAAGGAACCCCAATGAACCTCATCGAAACCATCACCGCCCAGGTGCTCGGCGCCGCCCGGCAGGCCGAGACCGCCGGCGCGCAAGCCGCCGCTCCCGCCCAGCCCATCGACGTCCAGGCGGTGCTGACCGAGAAGCAGCGCGCCAAGGGCGGCCCGGCGCTCAACTGGAAAACCTCGATCGCCGATCTGATGCGCCTGCTCGATCTCGATCCCAGCCTCGACAACCGCAAGCAGCTGGCCACCGAATTGGGCTATACCGGCGCCAAGGACGGCAGCGCCGAGATGAACATCTGGCTGCATCGCAAGGTGATGGAGGCGCTGGCCGCGAACGGAGGCCGCGTCCCCGCCGCCATGGCGGACTGAACGAAGCCGCCGCCGCCCGCGAGGACGCGCCGACGCGTCGGCCTCGCGGGACTGCGCGATCACGTTCCCGCGGTCCGCCGTGATCGGCGGCGACCGCGGCCGTCTCGCCGTTTACCATTCCTTGCCGATTTCCCGGCATAACCGCACCCGCGAAAGCGAGAGGCGCGGCATGCGAACGATGAAGTCAACTTTCGGCCTGGTCGGAGCGGCCATCCCCGTCCTCATTTGCGGCGGCCTCGTCCTCTACTTCAGCGGCGTCAACAGGGATTTCGGGGGGACGCTGGGCCGCGCCCTGGGCCCGACCATCGTCGGTATCGGCGTGATCGGCCTGCTCTTCCTCATTGCGCTCGTCCTGAAGATCCGCAAGCTCGCCGCCGAGGCAGCCGCGCCCCCCGCCCCCGGCGGCGGCGGCCCCGCGGATCGGCCGCCGGAGGACCCGCCGAGCGATTTCGATCCCGACGCGGCGATCGCCCGCTACATGGCCAAGCGGCCCCCCGGCCCGCGCGGCCCCGCCTCCCCATTTGCGGCGCACGAAGCCGGCAGGCCGGCGGGACAGCCGGGGTTCGGCCGCAAGGGCGCCTGAGCCGCCCCCCCCCGTTCGGCGAGGCTGGCGGTGACAGTTAGGCTGGCGGTGACAGTTACGTAACTGTCAGCGAAGGGCCGTCACCGCAGGGCCTGTCCCGGGCCCTGCCGAATGGCGGCTAGCGTCCGCACACGCGCTGACCCACCCGCACCTCGAATCGCCGCGCCCCGGCCATCCCGCGCGGCATCGGCAGGCCGACGATCCGCGCATCGACATGGCAGCGCCCGGCACTCACCCGGTAGAGGTCGGTCCTCACAAATTCGATCCGCCCGATCGGAGTGCCGCCCAAGGCGGCGGCCACGCCTTGATGGTCGAGCACCGCGCGCAGCTCGGCGAGGCGCTGATATTGGGGCGGCAGCGCGGCCTGCGCCGGCAAAGCCGTCAGGGCTCCGAGACAGAAAGCGGCTACATGAAGTGAGGTGCGCATGGCGGGTCCTTGCGATCCGTGGAAGATGAGGTGCAACGCCTCGGGATAGCCGAATTGCGGTGACGGCGCACCGGCCGAGGCCGCTTGGCCCTGACCCTGTGCGGGGAGCCCGCGCCAATCGCCCGCTATGTCTCCCCCTCGACCACGGGCGCCCGCGCGACATAAACCGGGGTCTCGGGCGCGCGGAAATAAGAAGCGAGCACGGCGCCGGCCAGCGCCAGGCCCGCCTCCCAGCGCAGGAAGGCAAGGCCCGCCGCCGCGACCATCAGCGCCGTCGTCACATAATATCTGCGGGTGAGCCTGGCGACATAAGCGGGCTCCAGCCGGTCGTCGACGTCGCCGGTCGCGCAGCCGGTCTTCCACTTGAGCAGCCAGGTCAGCGCGATCGCGGCGAGCGCGCAGACATAGAAGATCGCCGCCGCCTGGCGCGCATCCGGGTCGTGAAGATGCTCGGCGAAGGCGCGGGTCGGAAAGGCGATGAAGCCGATCGTCATCAGGAAAACCATGGTGGCGAGCAGCAGATGATGGCCCGTCGTGCGGTAGATGGCGCCGGAGAAATGATGGTGCACCCAGTAAAGGCCGATCACCAATGTGGAGAGGACATAGCCGAGGTAGGAGGGCCACAGCGCGAGCAGTTCGGCGCCGAAATCCGGGCCCGCCTCGGGCATGGGCAGCTCTACCAGCGGCAAGGTGAAGGCGATCGCGAACACCGCGTCGGCGAAGATCTCCATCCGCTGCGTGCCGCGCACCGCGCCATCGCCCGGATGCTCGTCGAACCGCGGCGCGTCCTCAGGGTCGTGCTTGTGCGCCATCCTCGCTCCTTCGCCGTCCAACCGGCGCCCGCGCGCATTCGTTCCCTGGGCGACACCACCGATCCTGCGCGCTGGCGTCTCCGCGCCGTCGCGCTACCTGTTCGCCTCGGTCGCTTTGCCGGCGCTTGCGGCCTCGCCAGGGGCGGGGTGAGCAGCGCTCCCACTTATCCCCGTTATCCTCTTTATCCACAGGCAGAATCCGCTTCCGCGAATCGGAAAGCCTGTCCATATTGGCATTTCGCGGTCAGGAGCGGCCGCCCGGAAACGGACGAAAGCTTCTGAGTGCCGCCACCGCGGAAGCGGCGGATGTCCTTCGGGATGGAAGCCATGGAAGCAGTGGTGGGGCAGCCGGGAAAGAAGCGCGAGGAGGCGGGGCGACCCAAATCCGAACCCACTTTTCCCGGAGTCCGGCGGAACCGGAGCCTTCGGGCGAAGGAACCGCAAAGGGACCTTTCGGAGCTTGCTTCGATTGGACCCGAAATCGGGAAACCAGTTGGAGCTTGCTTCAACGGGCGCCCGATTGGGAACCGACCGGGGTCGCAAGACCCCGGCCGGAACCCGATTACGGGGCCGGTGGCAACACCGGCCCCGTTTTTCGTTCTGGGCGATGCCGCCTTCGGGCGATGCGGCATCCAGCCCCGCCCCTCCTGCGCGGGTCGCAAGCGGCGGTCGCTCCTCCGGGGCCCTCCGGCCCTGGGCTGTATCCAGCCTTTTCCTTTCCCGTCACCCCCGCGAAAGCGGGGGTCCAGCTTTCCCAGTGATTTAAGCTCTCGAAGAGGCTGGATTCCCGCGTTCGCGGGAATGACGCGAGACTGAATGTCGATACCGCCCAGGTCCCGCTCACCCATTCGGCGGCTGGCGCCGTAAGGCCGCCGCCTCTATCATCGCCGCCGAAGGCGAAAGGAAGCAGGCATGCGCTTGGGCCCCGCAGTCCCGTCCGGGTTGAGCAAGACCGGCTGCATCGTCCTGCCGGCCGCCTTGTTCATCGCGCTGATGCTGGCCAGCGCGGGCGTCGCGATCTGGCCCCGCATGGCCGCCCCCGGCGCCGCGATCCTGTGCGGCGGCGGCGAAGTGATCTACGAATCCCACGGCGCCTCCTACCGGCCCGGCGAATATACCGTCACCCGCACGCTCTATTGCCAGACCGGCGAGGGCAAAGACGCCCGGCGCGACGAGATCACCCTACAGGCGGCCGGGCTCAGCTTCCTGCTCTATTCCGTGGTCGTCTTCCTGCTGCTGCAGTTCGTCGTCCGCCCGCTGCTCAGGCGCCGCGTCTCCCGGACGCTCGAGGCGGTGCGCGGCGCCGCGCCGGCGGGGCTCGACGCCACCGCGTCGGCGGCCGACCTTGGCGCCATCCTCGGGCGCGTGTCCGAAGCCGTGAAGCGCGGCGCCGCCAGGGTCGAAGTCCACGACCTCACTCCCGGGGCGCCGGGCGACGACGATGTCGCGCAGCGCCTCGCCCAGCTGCGCGAATTGCGCGACCAGGGCCTGATCACCGCCCAGGACTATGACGCCAAGAAAGCCGAGATACTCTCGCGCCTCTGAAGAGGACGCCCCGTTCGACGGAGACACGCTCATGCCCATCCCGCGCAACCCCAATGTCGAGGCGCTCGAACATGCCTATGCGCGCTGGAGCGAGACCAAGGGCGGCTGCGCGGACGAGATCCTGGCGCTGTTCGACGAGCAGGTCGAGATGCGCTCCGTGCTGAGCGACGCGCTGCCGAGCGAGATCGCCGGATCGCATCTCAGCCGCGCCCGCGCCGCCGATTATTTTGCCGGCATCGCCCGCGAGTGGGAGATGATCTATTTCGACGTCTACCAGTTCATCGCCGACGGCGCCGACGTGGTTATGGTCGGCCGCTGCGCCTGGCGCAACCGGGCGAACGGCGAGGAGGTCGACACGCCCAAGGTCGACATCTGGCATTTCGAAAATGGCAGGGTGACGCGCTTCATGGAGCTGTTCGACAGCCTCGCCTTCGCCCGCGCGGTGGGAGCGGTGTGATTACCGCCCCGCCGGCGCCGACAAAGCGGCGCCGGCGGCGGCCATGGATCCGATCAGAGGGCCGGCGGCGGCGCGGCCGCTTTCGGGCCCGACCAGGCCATGATGCCCGCGACGAGCAGGACGAGGGCGCCGATGCACAGCACCGCCCAGCCCAGATAGTTGATCTGCATGATTTCGCCGTAGTTGGCCTGGAATTCCGACGCGCCCGCCTGTTCCGCGAACCGGTCGCGGCCGGTGTCGACAGCGCCCTTCAGCTGGAAGAATTTCCAGGCGATGAAGCCGAGCGAGAGCAAGGCGGGCCAGACGACATGCCTGACCTGCCCGACCAGCGCCAGGCCGCCTGCGACCAAGGCGAAGACCAGGATGAATATTCCGTCGCCGATGCCGCCTCCCGGCAGGAGCATATTGAGGCTGCCAAAGGGCGAGCTGACGATCGGCAGGAACAGACCGATGACGATCACCACGACACCGACCAGCGCGAGAATTTTCTTGTCCATCTAATTTCCCCCTCTTTTTCTCGCCCGACTATGCCCCGGGGGTGGCGCCAGCGCACCAATTTTTTCCCTTCGCCTCTCAACGGCTTGGCGGCGCCGGCCGGTTTCGTTCCGCGGCGGCGCGCTTGACCGCGGCCTTTACAAGCGAGGCGCTTCGAAGGCCTAATGGCCGTCGCGGGCGATTCGTCCGCGCTAAGGGGGATTAAAAATGCGCATGATCCTGGCGACCGCTTCGCTCGTTCTGCTTGCCGCGTGCGGCGGCGGCGCATCCAACAATGCCGGCAACGGCGCGGCGCCGGCGGAAGGCGCCAATGCGGCTGGCCCGGCCCCGGCCGCTTCGGCCAATCCGCAGCGCGAGGGCGAGCTGCGCGAGTGCGCCGACGACGTGCGCACCGAGCTGCCGCCCGGCACCGACATCAACGCCTTTTGCAACTGCGCGGTCGACAAGATGGCGCAAAATGGCGGCCGCGAGCGTCCCGCGATGGAGGAATGCGCCGCGCAGATGAACATTCGGCCGCAGGGCGAATAGAACCGCCGCCCAGCTTGTTTCCAGCGCGTCGTCAAAGGTGTAGCTTCCTCTTCTGAACAAGGGAGGATTGCATGATCCGCGTCATCTGGGGTTCGTTGGTCGCGGCGGTCGCGATGTTCATCATCGGCTTCATTTTTTATGGGCCGCTGGGTCTAAAGACTCTGGCGACCAAGAGCGTCGACGACGCGCCGGCCCTCGCCATCCAGCAGGTGCTGAAGGCGAACCTGCCGCAGACCGGCACCTATATGATCCCCAATGACACGCGATCCGGCGGCCAGACGGCGATGTACGGCACCGGCCCGATCGCCACCGTCCACTATAATAGCAGCGGCTTCGTGGCGGCCCTCGATCCGGCGACGATCGGCAAGGGCTTCCTATTCAACTTCGTCGTCGCTCTGCTCATCGGCCTGGCCTTGATCGGAATAGACGGGCGGGTCACGGATTTCGGATCGCGGGCCCGGGTGGCGGCGATCATCGGCATTGCGGGCTCCGCCTTCACCAATCTCGGCGAGCCGCTTTATTATCATCACGACTGGCCGCATTTCCTCTACGCCTTCGTCGCCGACGGGCTGATGCTGACCGCGGCCGGCGTGATCGTCGCCTGGTTCCTGAAGCCCCCGCCGGAGTCGCAGGCGGCGGCGAAGGCCGAGGCGCGCGAAGACGTCTGAGCCTGTTGGCATGCACCCGCCGGGTGAGGCAAAGCTCCCTCTCCCAGGGGGGATTGCGGCGACAGGTTCGTCCCCCGGACGAACCCAAGACTCGGCGCAATGGTTGGAGTGAGGGGGTTCGGTGGCCGAGAATGGTCCCGACCGCCGAACAGCCCCTCCCTGCCCTCCCCCTCCAGGGGGAGGGATGTAGGTCAAATGTCGATCCGTCTTAGAGCAAGCTCAGGAATCGCGCGGCGGCCGCGAAATCGGCTCGGCGGCCGGCGAGCGCCAAAGCGGCGTCCGGATCTTCGCCCCATGTCCCGGCCTGCCATTGCTCGTCGAGCGTGGCCGCCGCCCAGGCGGGCTCGAGGCCGATCGCACCCTCGGCCAGCGCCAGCGCGACGATCAGCGAGCCCGAGACGGTGACCAGCGGCGACAGGCCGGCCAGCTCGAACGGGCCCCGCGCCTCGACCGCCGCGGCGAGGCGCGCCACGGTTTCGGCCGGCTGCTGCTTGTGGAGGATGCCGGTGACGATCTCGAACGCGACGTCGTAGCGCGCCCTCGCCCAGGCAAGGACCGGATCCCAGGAAGCGGCCTGGCGGACGACGAGCGGCGCCGGGCCCTCGGCGCGGTAGCAGAGAAGGTCGCTCTGACCATAAGCGGCGAGGCCCGCGGCGAAGCCGGCGGGATCGGGCGCGATCCGGTCGATGGCCGCATTGGCGAGGCCGGTCAGCCGCATCGCCCGCGCGTCGATCTCCTCGCTTTGCGCGTTCCATTCGTCGGCGATCGCCCCGGCGAGGCGGGCGTTGGGCAACGCCAGCGGCGCGCGCCTGGGCGTCCGCACCGGCCGTCCGTCGAGTGAAATCCCGAACTGCCCGTCATTCCCGCGAAAGCTGGAATCCAGCTCTTGTTCCTCCCCTGCGCGGCCAGCTGGACCCCCGCTTTCGCGGGGGTGACGGCCGAGGGGGACGACCGTCGCTTTCTTGTAGAAGCGCTTCACGGTGCCGGCGGCGTCCGGTGCTTGTGGGCGTAGGCCTTGGGCGCGAAGAAGCTCGCCACCAACGCGGCCAAGGCGATCGGAAGGCCGATGATCGAGCCGCCCTCGACGATCAGGTCGCTTTGCCACAGCATGATCCCGAACAGGACGAGCGCAGTCGCGCCGATCCGGATCAGGTTCATGACGATGAAGCGGTTGCGCCAATAGGCTTCGTCTCGTTCGGGGATCATGGCGTGGCTTTCGGGTCGGGCCGCATCAAGGTGGCCAATTCGGGGTTGAACGGCGCCAGGCCGTTCGCGGCGGCGGCGCGCTCGGCGTCGCTCTTGTGCTGGCCGAGCTTCCTGGTTCCGCGCAGATCCTCGATGAGGAGCTCGTAGCCGGCGATCGCCTTCAGCATCGCCTCGAAGCGGCCGGGGCTCATCTTCGCGCGGGTCCATGCGGGCTTGGGCGCGAGCCGGGCCTCGTGGGCGGCGCCGAGCGCGTCGAGCAAAGCCGTGAGCTCGGCCTCGTCGAGCCGCCGCAGCGGCCCTTCCGCCTCTACGGCGAGATAGTTCCAGGTCGGCACCTGCTCGGAAGTCCCGTACCAGTCCGGGCTGACATAGGCGTCCGGCCCAAGGCAGGAGATTATGGCGCGCCTGCCGTCGAGCCTGGCCCGATTGCCGCGCGCGACGTGGAAACGGATGCGGTCGGGCGGAGCAACGACGACCGGGACATGCGCGACCATCGGCCCCTCAGCCGCCACGGTGCAAAAGGCGATCCCGGCGACGAAGCCGAGCATCTCCTCCCGGTCCTCCCAGGCAAAGGCGCGATTGGGATGCATCAGCCGCGGCGGCGCGAGCGGCGCTCGCCCTTGCGGTCCTTGCGGCGGGACTTGGCGGCGGCCGAAATCGCCTTGCGCTTGCCCTCCGGCGTCTCCGAGAACTTGACCTCGTCCAGCGGCATCTCTCCGAGAGAAAGGTCGAAGCCCAGCGACGCCATGCTCGCCGCGAAATGGTCGGGCAGCTCGGCGGTGACGTCGATCTGGCCGCCGTCCGGATGATCGATCCTGAGGCGCCGCGCGTGGAGATGCAGCTTGCGGCTGATCGATCCGGTCAGGAAGGCGTCGGGCCCGCCATATTTGCCGTCGCCGACGATTGGGTGGCCGATCGCCTGCATGTGGACGCGCAATTGGTGGGTGCGGCCTGTGAAGGGCTGGAGCTCGATCCAGGCGGTGCGGTTGCCGGCCTGCTCGATGACCCGGTAGCGCGTGCGGGCCGGCAGCCCTTCCTTCTCGTCGACATGCATCTTCTCACCGCCCGAGCCCGGCTGCTTGGCCAAAGGCAGCTCGATCATTCCGTCGTCGATCGACGGCACGCCGACGACCAGGGCCCAATAGACCTTGCGGGCGGTCCGCCCGGAGAAACTCTTCGAGAAGAAGGCGGCGGCGCGTGGCGTCCGCGCCACGACCAATGCGCCCGACGTGTCCTTGTCGAGCCGGTGGACCAATTTGGGCCGGGCCTCCCCTTCGACGGCGAGGCCGTCGAGCAGCCGGTCGAGATGATCCTTGGTCTTGGTCCCGCCCTGGGTGGCGAGGCCGGGCGGCTTGTTGACGACGATCGCCGCTTTGTCCTCGTGAATCACGAGCGAGCGGACGAACTCGATCTCGTCCGCGCTCAGCGTCTCGCGCGTCCGCGCCTGCTTCTTCGGCGCGGGCGGCGCCTCCTCGCTTTGCGGCGGCACGCGGATCGATTGGCCGGCGAGGATGCGGTCGCCGGGCGTGGCGCGCTTGCCGTCGAGGCGCAGCTGGCCGGTGCGCGCCCAGCGCGACACCTGGCCGAAGCTGACCTCCGGCAGGTTGCGCCGGAACCAGCGATCGAGCCTGATCCCGTCATCCTCCGCGCTCACCGCGAAGCTGCGGACCTCCGCGGCGCTCATGCCGGGGAAGCCCGCATCAGCCACAGGCCGAGAAAGAGCAGGGCAATCGAGCCCAGGACCGACGTCGTCGCATAAGCGGCGGCGGCGCCGAGCTCGCCGCGCTCGACCATCAGGACCATCTCGAGGCTGAACGCCGAGAAGGTGGTGAAGCCGCCGAGCACGCCCACTGCGAGGAACAGCCGCGTCGCCTCGCTGGCGCCGGCGCGCACGAACCAGCCGGTCAAAAGCCCGATCAGCAGGCCGCCGGCCAGGTTGACGAACAACGTCCCCCAGGGAAAGCCCGGGCCGAGCCGCGCCAGCGCGGCGCCGCCGGCCAGGTGCCGCAGCCCGGCGCCGATCGCGCCGCCCAGCATGACGAGGAGGAGATGGGGCATGGCCCGCGATGTAGCGATGCGGGCCGGGCTCCGCCAGTGGCCGTGGCTACCGCCCCTGATTGACGATGAGCGCGACCTCCGAGCCGGCGCGGACCGGCGTCACGATCAGATAATAAGCGCTGTTGCCCCGCGTTCCGCCCAGCACCTGGTCGCCGCCGCGCTGCCTTTGCTCGGCGGAATAGCCGGCGCGCGCGGCGACGCTGCGGTAGCGTTCGAGGACGCGGGCCGGCGCATCGGCGGTGGTGAAGGTGACCACGCGCATGCGGCAATCGCCATGGTCGTTGCCGGCGGCCTCGGTGACGCGGCCGCCCGGATAGGCGGGGAATTCCGCCGGCATCCGGTTCGCCCATTGCGGCCCATAGTCGAAGGCGCCGCCGCAGGACGCCGCCGATGGCGGCTGGGCCGGGCCCCCGCCCGCGGCGCTCCGGGCGCCGGCGCCGCCGCTCTCGCCCGGGCGGCCATCGGCCGGATATTGCGCCTGGACCGGGGCCTCGGGCGGGCGGGCGCTATTGGGATTGGCCTGCTGGTTGAGATTGTTGTCGACCGCGATCGGGTCTTCGAGCGCGGCGGTCAGCGCCGGGTCGATCGTGTTGGCTCTCAGCTCATTGTCGATCGCGGCGAGGTTGTTGCCCTCGGTCCCGCCCCCGCAAGCGGCGAGCGCGAGCAGGGCGGCAAGGCCGAGGCTGCGGGAAGGAAGGCCGGCAAGGCGCGACATAGGCGAGATCCTCTTCGCCGGCCTTATGCCGCAATCGGCCGAGCAATGGGTGAGCGGATATGGTTAACGGAGCCCCTCGGGCGCGACTGTCCCGGAAGGGGACTGCCAGAAGGCAAAGGTCTCCGCCTGCACGCGGGCGATGAAGCGCGCCGCTTCGGGACCCTCCCAGGGCCCGTCATAGCCGCGGCCCGCGCCGCCGCCCGCCACCCACCAGCCCTGGCCTGGAATGCCGTCGCTCGCCCGCACCACGAGGACGGCGAGCTCGGGCTCGCCCCGCATCCCGGCCTCGCGGTCGATCTCGCCGAGCATCGCACAGAGCGCGCGCATCTTGGGCCGCGAGAAGCGATAGCCGAGATGCTCGAGCAGCTCGGCATAGCTGAGCGCGGTTCCGGCGCGCGCCGCCGCGACCAGGTGCGCGCGGACTTCCTTGGGGTCGGCGAGCGGCTCGGCCATCAGTCGCGGGCGGTGACGACCACCCGCCCGTCGGTGCCGCCGCCGGCGGCCGGGGCGAGGCGGATGGCGAGGCCATCGCCGTTCCTGGCCGTGCCGGCCAGCCGGATGGCTGAGCCCTGGCGCTCGTCCGTGGCGACCGAGAAGCGGGCGGCGCGGGCGGGATCGCGATACCAGCGCGCCACGGTCTCGGGCGCGTCGTCGCTGTGGAAGGCGATGACGCCGCCCTCGGCGCGGGCCTCGTTTGCCGCTCCCGGATAGACGAACGCCCGGTTGCCGTCGCCGCCGGCCATGCGGCGCAGCGGCGGAGGCAGGTCGATCTTGAGGTCCACGCCCTGCGCGCGGACCGTGAGCTGGCCGTTCTCGGCCCTGCTCTCGGCGACGGCGTTGCGGTTCGCCGAGGCCTCGTTCTCGGCAGGCGCGTCGCAAGCGGCCAGCGCGAGCGTGGCGGCGCCCGCGGCGATAGGCAGCATCAAGCGGGACATGGCGATTTTTCTCCTGGCCGTCATGCGAAATACTCCTGCCGGGCCGTGACCACAACCGCGCGCTTGTCGCGGGCGGCGCGCTTCTCTACTCGCGCCGCCATGCCCCACGACGACAGTAAACGCACCGGCATCCTGCTCGGGCTCGCGGCCTACGCGATCTGGGGCTTCATGCCGCTTTATTTCAAGCCGCTCGCGGCCGTCCCGCCGGCGGAAATCGTCGCTCATCGCATAATCTGGTCGCTGATCTTCCTCGGCGTGCTCGCGACCCTGTGGCGGCGCTGGCCGGCGATCCGCGCCGCGCTCGCAACGCCCAGGGTGCTGACCACGCTCGTCGTCACCGCCTTGCTGATCGCGGTCAACTGGCTGGTCTACATCTATGCGATCGTCAGCGGCCATGTCCTCGAGGGGAGCCTCGGCTATTACCTCAACCCTCTGGTCAACGTGCTGCTCGGCGTCGTCCTCCTGAAGGAGCGGCTGACCCGTCCCCAGGTCTTCGCCTGCCTGCTTGCCGGCGCCGGCGTGGCGGTGCTCGCCGCCGGCGCCGGGACGGGCCTGTGGATCAGCCTGACGCTGGCGATCAGCTTCGCGAGCTACGGCTTCCTGCGCAAGGTCGCGCCGGTCGACGCGCTCGAGGGGCTGTGGGTGGAGACCGCGATCCTGGCGCCGGTCTCGCTGGTGTGGGTGCTTCTCCTTCAGGCGCGGGGCGATGCCGGCTTCGGCGCGTTCGGGATCGGCACGGACGCATTGCTGGTCCTTGGCGGCGCGGTCACCGCCATTCCCCTGCTGCTGTTCACCGCCGCCGCCAGGCGGCTGCCTTATTCGACGCTCGGCTTCCTTCAATATATCGCCCCGTCGCTGCAATTCCTGCTCGCGGTGCTGGTCTTCGGCGAGCGCTTCACCACCGCCCACGCCGTGTGCTTCGGCGCGATCTGGGCCGCGCTCGCCATCTTCAGCGTGGAGGGGCTGCGCGCGGCGCGGGCGCGGGTCGCGACGGTGGCTTGAGCGGAGAGCCGATCGGAGTCATCCTCACACCCGCAAAAAGGGGAGGACTCGATGAAGACGGACCCGAGGATCGACGCCTATATCGCCCGCCAGGCGGATTTCGCCAGGCCGATCCTGCTTCACCTGCGCGAAATCCTCCACGCCGCCTGCCCGGATTGCGAGGAGACGCTGAAATGGAGTTCGCCCTCCTTCATGTACAAGGGCAAGATCCTCGCCAGCTTCGCCGCGTTCAAGGCGCACGCGGCATTCGGCTATTGGAGCGGCAGCCAGGTGCTCGACGCCGATCCGGGGCAGGCGAGCGCGATGGGCCAGTTCGGGCGGCTGACCTCGCTTGACGATTTGCCGCCCCGCGCGACGCTCATCGACCTCACGAAGAAGGCGATGAAGCTGGTCGACGAAGGCGTGAAGCCGGCCCGCAACAAGCATGTGAAGGCGCCTTTCACCGTGCCGCAGGACCTGCGCGCGGCGATCGACGGGACGCCCGCGGCCGCCGCGACCTGGGAGAGTTTCCCGCCGTCGTGCCAGCGCGAATATGTCGAATGGGTGACCGAGGCCAAGCGCGACGAGACCCGCGCCAAGCGCCTTGCCCAGACCATCGAGTGGCTCGCCGATGGCAAGCGCCGCAACTGGAAATATGAGAATTGCTGATGCTGAGGCAGTCGCTTCCCCTGCTCGCCCTGCTCATGCCCGCCGCCGCGGCCGCCCAGACCGGCGCGGTCGCCGGCCGGGTCACGATGCGGGCGGCCGGCCGCTGATCGGCGCAAGCGTCGCGGTCGAGGGCGGCGAGGGCCGCGCCTTTACTAACGACCGCGGCGAATATCGCCTGAACCTGGTCCCGGCCGGCCCGGTCCGGCTCCGCGCCTCGAAGGTCAATTATATCGCGTCCAGCCGCAGGGTCACCGCCGTCGCGGGCGCGACCGTCTCGCGCGATTTCCGGCTCCAGCTTCCGGCCGCGGAACGGGAGGAGCTCCCGGTCCGCTGACCGGCATTACCCAGCACCTTGTGTTCCTGCGAAAGCAGGAACCCAGTTTCGCGCGCCGGACTGGGCTCCTGCTTTCGCAGGAGCACGGGAGGGCCCACCTCTGCCTATCGCCCGCCGGTCAGGTTCGCGTTCGCCGCCTCCAGCTCGTTGGCGCTGACCGCGGTGGCCGCCGGCGCGGTCGGATCGGGGGGGAGCGGGGGAACGGGGCGGCAGGCCGGCAGGCCGAGCTGGACGGTCTCCCTGCAGTCGCGGACCTGGATCATCTCATTGGGCGCGATGAACACCGCCCAATTGCCGCCCTGGGCGCAAAGCACGACCCACATGGCGAGATCGCCATATTGCTGCTGATAGGCCAGGCCGAGGACGCGGCGGCACCGCTTGCGGTCGGCGATAACCGCGCGCATCAGTGCGATCCGCTGGTTGAGCGGCGACGCCGCCTTGAGCCGGTCGCTGCCGGGATTGGCGATCTTGATTGAGGGCGCGTGGGCGTTGGGCGCCGAGGTGTCGCCGCAGCCCGAAACGGCCAGAGCAAGTCCGAGCGCGGCGCCGGTGGTGAGGCTCTTCATCTCTTTCTCCTCGCCGCCACAATGAGCGAAGCGGCCTCGCGGTTGCGTCGCCCCCGCCGCGGCCACTTTCAGGCTGGAGGGGCGCCCCCGGCGCGATACTGCGCCCGGAGCGAGACCTTGTCGATCTTGCCGGTGCCGAGCTTGAGCAGGGGCCGGTCCGAAAAGAGGATCCGGGCCGGCAGCTTGAAGGGGGCGAGCCGGCCGGCAAGGAAGGCAAGGAGCGCGTCCGCGTCGAGCCCCTGCTTCTCGCAATAAAGCACGGCCACGGGGACCTCGCCGAGCCGGTCGTCGGCGACTCCGAACACCGCAACCTCGGATACGGCCGGATGCGCGTAGATCGCCGCCTCCACCTCCTGCGCGGCGATATTCTCGCCGCCGCGGATGATGATGTCCTTCTTGCGATCGACGATGAACAGATAATCGTCCCCGTCGAGATAGCCGATGTCGCCGGTCTTGAGATAGCCGTCGGCGGTGAAGGCGGCGGCGGTCGCCGCCTCGTCGCGCCAATAGCCGCGAATGTTGGCGGCCGAGCGGATCGCGATCTCGCCGCGCTCGCCGGTGGGCAGATGGCGGCCGTCGTCGGCGAGGATGGCGAGCTCGACGATCGGCCGGTGCGGGCGCCCGGTCGAGGCCGGCTTGTCGTGATAGTTGGACCAGAAATTGCTGCAGCCGACCGCGTTGGTCTCGGTCAGCCCATAGCCGAGCGCGGGCTGGGCGCCGCGGAAGCTTTCCTCGAGCCGCTTGACGTGGGCGACCGGGCGGGCGGCGCCGCCGGCGGCGATGTCGCTCAGCGAGGACAGGTCGTATTTGTCGCGATCGGGATGCTGCATCAGCTCCAGGCTCATCGTCGGCACCCCGACGAAATAGGTGATCTTCTCCCGCTCGATCAGCCGCAGCGCCTCGCCCGCGTCCCATTTGGGCATCAGCACCATCGTGCGCCCGATCACGAAGCTGTTGAGCAGGACGGGGACCTCGCCGGTGACATGGAACAGGGGCACGTTGACCAGCGTCTTGGGGTCGCCAACGGTTTCGCCGCGCCCCTCCTTGATCCCGCGGAGCACGGCGAGGCCGATCGTATAGGTGTAGACCCCGGTGGTGACCGCGCGATGGCTGGAGACCGCACCCTTGGCGAGGCCCG
>DASQLN010000015.1:0-14653 GCA_035629975.1 Allosphingosinicella sp.
CTCGCAGCGCCAAGGTCCTCGTCGTCGCATTTTGCGTCGATATAGGCCCACAGGTCGCGCGCATTGTCGGGGATCCCGGCCTCGCCCGGAAGATAGGAGCCGCGCTCGATCAGCGGCGGTGCGAAGCTGAAGTCGAAGCCGAACAGGGTCGGCGCTTCCTTGGCCGCCATGAGCAGCCAGTCCAGCACCTCGCTGCGCGACCAGACGTGATCCGGCCTGAGCAGCTTGGGCGCACCGGCTCCGGCGGCGCATGTCGCAATGGCGATGCCCCTGTGCCGGCCGCCCTTCGCGCCGGACCAATCGATCGCGGCAAAACGCTCGAAAGGGAGCGCCTTTTGACGTCGTGAAATGCTCCTCAGTCCCTTTCGATGCAGAGCGCGATGCCCATGCCGCCGCCGATGCACAGGGTGGCGAGACCTTTCTTGGCGTCGCGGCGCTGCATCTCATAGATCAGGGTGGTTAGGACGCGGGCACCCGACGCGCCGATCGGGTGGCCGATCGCGATCGCGCCACCGTTGACGTTGACCTTGTCCGGATCCCAGCCGAGCTCCTTGCCGACCGCCAGCGCCTGGGCGGCGAAGGCCTCGTTGGCCTCGATCAGGTCGAGATCGGCGATCGTCCAGCCGGCTTTCTCCAGCGCCTTCTTCGAGGCGGGGACCGGGCCGATGCCCATGATCGACGGGTCGACGCCGGCGCTGGCCCAGGAGGCGACGCGGGCGAGTATCGGGGCGCCTCGGCGTTCCGCTTCCTCCCGGCTCATCAGCACGAGCGCCGCTGCGCCATCGTTGAGGCCGGATGCATTGGCGGCGGTGACCGTACCGTCCTTCTTGAAGGCGGGGCGAAGGCCGGCGAGCGCCGATTGCTCGACGCCGTCGCGGATGAACTCGTCGGTGTCGACGATCGTCTCGCCCTTGCGGGTCTTGACGGTGACGGGCGCGATCTCGTCCCGGAAGCGGCCGGCGGCGCGGGCGGCGGAGGCCTTGTTCTGCGACCCGGTGGCGAAGGCGTCCTGGTCGTCGCGGGTGACCTGATATTGCTCGGCGAGATTCTCCGCGGTGATGCCCATGTGATAGCCATTGAAGACGTCGGTGAGGCCGTCCTTGATCATCGTGTCGACGAGGCTGACGTCGCCCATCTTGGTGCCGCCGCGCAGCTGCTGGGCGTGGGTGGAAAGGCTCATATTCTCCTGGCCGCCGGCGACGACGATGACCGCGTCGCCTGTCTGGATCGCCTGGCTGGCGAGCGCGACGGCGCGCAGGCCCGAGCCGCAAACCTGGTTGACGCCCCAGGCGGGCACCTCCTTGGGGATGCCGGCGGCCATCGAGGCCTGGCGGGCGGGATTCTGGCCCTGGGCGGCGGTCAGTACCTGGCCGAGGATCACTTCGGACACGTCCTCGGGCGCGACCTTCGCCTGCGCGAGCGCCGCCTCGATTGCGACGCGGCCGAGCTCGTGGGCGGGGGTGGCGGCGAAGGCGCCGAGAAACGAACCGACCGGGGTCCTCTTGGCGGCGGTGATGACGACGTCGGTCATGGGTAAGGAACTCCTTGAGGCACTCCGTTCGCCCTGAGCCTGTCGAAGGGCTTCCCTTCTTGCAGCGAAGAAAGGGGAGGGCTTCGACAGGCTCAGCCCGAACGGGTTGGAAGAATCGGGAGTGCGCCTAGCAGCTTGCTGCGGTGCGGGAAAGCCACTCCGCCAGCGGTTCCCAGAGCATCGCCCGCGCGCGCGAGCCGACCACCATGCCGACATGGCCCAGAGCGAGGTCGAGCCGTTCGCCGGCGCGGGGCGCGGTGGCGTGAGGCACGATGCGGTCGGTGGTGGAGACGATGTTGAGCAGCGGAATGGATAGCGACCCGGGGTCGATGATCTCGCCGCCGACTGTCCAGGCCCCGGCGCCGCTCAGATTGTCGCGGAACAGGCCTTCGAACATCTCGCGCGCGGCGGCGCCGGCGACGGGCGGGCCGTCATTGGCCCAATCCTCGAGCATGACGAAGGTGCGCGCTTCGGCGCCGTCGAGCGTCGCGAAGGCTTCGAACTTGGCGATTGTGCGGGCGGGATCGAGGCTCCAGAAGGCGCATTGCAGCACTTCCATCGGCAGCAGGCCGAGCGCCTCGACCGTGGGCTGGGCGCCCGCCCACAATCTGGCGAGGCCGGCGCGGGCCTCGTCCGGAAAGCCATCGAAATGCCAGGGGGCGGCGATGGTCGCGACGCTGCGCGCCGGAGCCAGCTGGGCGGCGGCGAGCGCCATCGTCCCGCCCAGGCAATAGCCGACCAGGTCGACGGGCGCGCCGAGCCCCAGCATCAACGGCAGCAGGACGTCCTCGACATGGCCGGCGACATTGAGGTCCTGCCGGTCCTTACCCGGCCAGCCCCAGTCGAGCAGCAGCACCCGCCGGCCCCGCTCGCCGAGCCAGCGCAGCAGCGAGCGCTCGCCCATGTCCAGCACGTTCGGCGGATTGATCAGCGACGGCACGAACAGCACGAGCGGCCCCTCGCCGCCATAGTCGCGCAGCGCAGCGCCCTTTGCCTGCGCCAAGGCCGGCATCGGCATGGGCGCGGGGGCCCGCTCGGCCTCCTGGTAGCGCCGGAGCCCG
Organism: Allosphingosinicella sp.; assembly: GCA_035629975.1. Taxonomy (GTDB): domain Bacteria; phylum Pseudomonadota; class Alphaproteobacteria; order Sphingomonadales; family Sphingomonadaceae; genus Allosphingosinicella. The sequence continues at coordinate 2,593 of DASQLN010000015.1, forward strand.
GCCAAAGCCGTCTGCATGCGCGCGGGCTGTGCTGCGGTTTCGCTGCGCAGCATGTCGAGGAACAGAGGGAGCGGGCGCGGGCGTTGTTGCAGTGCGGCATTCCTTGATGCTAGAGCGGAGCCTTCAATCGGCAAGGAGCCTGTCATGGCGGCGTCGCGGTCCCCGGATGATGTGGTCATCATCAAGAAATATGCGAACCGGCGGCTCTACGATACCGAAAGCTCGACTTACATAACATTGGAACGTCTGGCCGAGATGGTGCGCCAGAAGCGCGAGTTCCAGGTGGTCGACGCCAAGAGCGGCGACGACATCACCCGCTCTGTGCTGACCCAGATCATCATGGATGAGGAATCGCGCGGATCGACCATGCTTCCGGTCAATTTCCTGCGTCAGCTGATCGGCATGTACGGCGATCAGATGCAGTCGGTGGTGCCGCAATATCTCGAAGCTTCATTGGACGCACTGCAGCGAAACCAGGCGCAGCTGCGCGAGACCGTGGCCGGCGCATTCGCCGCCAATCCCTTCGCCGAGATGGCGCGCCGCAACATGGAGCTGTTCACCGCGGCGGGCGAGGCCCAGCCGGCCGCGGCCGACAAGCCCGCGCCCGAGGACAACAAGGCCGAGCTGGCCGCGCTCAAGGCCCAGCTCGCCGAGCTCCAGAAGCAGCTCGACCGGCTGAGCGAATAGGACGCAATATTCCTCCCCGTTCCGGGGAGGATTTTCTTAGCGCGGCTTCACGAACCGCAAGGTCATGCGGTCGCTTTCGCCGATGGCGAGGTAGCGCGCGCGGTCCTGGTCGCCGCGGCGCAGGCGCGGGGGCAGGGTCCAGACGCCGTCGGGCCAATCCGCCGTGTCGCGCGGATTGGCGTTGATCTCGGAGGAGGCGACGAGGCGGAAGCCGGCCGCCTCGGCGAGGCGGCGGACGGTCGAGACCTTGACGTAGCCGCTGGTGCGCTCTCGCTCGGCGTCGGCACTTTCGGGGAGCCGGTGGTCGACCACGCCCAAGGTCCCGCCCGGGCGCAGCATCGCGTAGATCTGGCGGAAGGCCTCGGCGCTGTAGGGCCGGCCCTCCCGTTGATAGCCCATCTGCCAATTGTGGACGTTGCGGAAGGTGAGCACGACGTCGGCGCTGCCGTCGGGGACGCGCGTCTCTGCCGTGTCCCAGGCCGGAAAGGCGGCGAGCCTGATGCCGCCGTAGAGCTGGGCATTGGCGGCGATCAGCCCGCGCACGCCGTCATTGCCGTTCGCGCCCATAGAGGCGGCGTGATAGGTGCCGCCGCCGGCCAGCAAATAGGGCGCGAGGATCTCGGTATACCAGCCGCCGCCGGGCCAGATCTCGACCACGGTGTCGCCGGGCCTGACGCCGAAGAATGCGAGCGTCTCGCGCGGGTGGCGGTAGCGGTCGCGAGCGACATTGGCCGGCGTGCGGGTCGGCGCCGCGACCGCGGCCTGGAGGGCGTTGAGCTGGGCCGTGTCGAGGCTGGCGGGACGCCGCTGGACCGCGGCCGAAGCGGCGCAGGCGAGGATGAGGGTGGCGCCGGCGGCGCCCGCGAGCGCGGCGCGGAGGGGGTGGCGGATCATCATCTCTTCCTTAAATAGCCTTGGGGGCTCATGAGGCAGGCGGGATGACGATTCAAGGCTGGTTGTGGAGTGCGGATGGCGCGGCTCTGGCGCTGGTCGTGCTGGCGGGGGTGGCGGAGAGCCGACGCACCAGGCGCCGCGATCTCGAACATGCGGGCTGGGTGCCCTGGCGCGGCATCCAGGCCGCCGCCTTCTTTGCCGTATTGGTGCTGACCATCCTGGCGCTGAAGGCCTCGGGCACGCTCTAGGGAATAATCCGCGAGCGTTTGAGCGCGGCCGCCAGATAGGCGCTGACGGTCTCGGCGGCGGCGGCGGACAGGCCGAGTGGGCCGCCGCGCTGATCGCCATGATGGGGCAGGCGGACGAGCAGGCCGCGGTCGAGCAGGTGAACGGCCCAGCGGTGCGCCGTGCTGCGGGGTACGCCCGCCGCGGCGCCGATCGTCGTCATCGCGAGGCTGCCGCCTTCGAGCCTCGCGGCGAAGGCATCGAGCAGCAAGGTCCAGCCGACCTCGCCGATCGGCGGCCGGAAGCAGTCATCGCGCAGGCGGCGGGCGGCGAGGATCGCGCGCACGCCCGCCGCATCGAGGCCGGGCGGCCGGCACAGCTCGTCGGCGACCCAAGCAAGCAGCCGCTCGATCCGCTTGAGCTCGCGGGTCATTCGTTGAAGGTCGTGCGGTCTGCCGGTCATTGGAATCACCGGTTAGCGCAACTTTGGATCAAAGAATACCCGTTTTAGATGAAACGCCAGTCGGCTCGCGGGGCAGACGCCCGCTCGCGTTCATTGCGGCGTCCGCGGCCTTTGCCCGTCATTCTGGCCCGGAGTGACCTGGAGCGAGAGCGGTCGATTGGTTCCGCGCTCGTCCTCCAGCCGCCACTGTTCCGCGGTTCGGCAGCGCCGTTCAGTCCGCACATGGCTGCCCAGCTGCCTCTCGCCGCCGCGGCAGATCCGCCGCTGCTTTTCGGCGGGCGCGGGCGGCTCGACGGCGAGCGCGGCGGCGGCGGACAAAGCGGCGGCGGCCATGGCGAGGACTGCGATCGATCTTGCGGCCATTTTTCGCTCCGCGGGGATTCCGCGCGAGGGTGAAGCGGCCCTCGCGCGGAGTCAATCGCCAGCGCGGCTTGCGCTCAGTCCTTGCAGACCTCGAACTGGAAGCAATCCTGCTGGAACTGGTGGAAGCAGGCCTCGAAGCAGATGCCCTCCAGCCGGATCTGGTAGCTTCCCGCCGGCGCCCCGCGCAGCCGCAGCACGAACTGGCGCACGACGCAGGTGCAGGGCGCGATGTCGCCGAAGCAATAGGGGCCGATCGGCACCAGCTGGATGGAGGGGCTGCCGTCCGGCAGGTTCGGAACGGGCTGGCCATTGGCCTGGACGATGACGACCCGGTTGATCGTGAAATGGGCCATGACCAGGTTCGAATAGCGGTTGCAGACGATGATCTGGACGATCTCGGTATCGTCGCCCTCGATGCAGTCGCACCGGCTGTCGCCCCAGACCATCCCGATCAAGGGCTGGATCGGCGGGACCGGCAGAGGGAAGCAGAATTTGAAGTCATACTCGCCCTTGCACTTGCGCATCAGGTTGGACCAGGGGCGCCATTGCTCCTCATTGACCTGGCGCGCGACTTCCTGGCAGCGTCGCTCCTCGGGCGTGCCGGGACCCTCCTGCGCGCCGCGTTCCGCCGCGACCACCGACTCGCGTCTGGCGCTGACCGTATTGAAATCGAAATTGATCGACTGTGGCTCTTGTTTCTCTTCGGCCATGATGTTGCCTCCCCGGCTGATGTTGAAACGGCACGCAAAGTCACACCCGCAAATCGCAGGTCGAAAAAGCAATACGATACGAGTCGCAGATCACCGCGAGAACAGCGATAGTTGGACCCAATAAAGTATAAGTCAAGTCTTTTTGAAAAGCAGGCGCTACAAATTACCAGTACTGGTCATCTGCATCAGACTAGCGGACCAGATCGTTTCTGCTCCGCTATTTTACACCAATTCGGATGCACGCGCAGAGAATGGATGCGAACGCAGCTGACCGCAGGCGCCGTGGTTGCTACAGGCAGGCCTCGAGATAGGGCTGGTCGAAGCCGAACATCTTGGCCTTTTCGAGGCTGTAGGGGCGAAGGCCCATCGAGCGATATTCGCCGATGATCTTGCCGTCGGGGGTTTCGTCCAGATATTCGAACTTGAACAATTCCTGGGTGACGATCACGTCGCCTTCCATGCCGATCACCTCGGTGACGTTGGTGCAGCGGCGCGAGCCGTCGCGCAGGCGCTTGACCTGGACGATGAGGTCGACCGAATCGGCGATCTGGCGCGAGATCGCTTCCTTGGGCACCTTGATGTCCGACATCATCACCATGTTCTCCATGCGCGCGAGGCATTCGCGCGGGGAGTTGGAGTGAAGCGTCGCCATCGAGCCGTCATGGCCGGTGTTCATCGCGGCGAGCAGGTCGAAGCATTCGCTGCCGCGAATCTCGCCCAGGATGATGCGGTCGGGACGCATGCGCAGCGCGTTGATGACGAGGTCGCGGATGGTGATCGCGCCCTGGCCCTCTAGGTTGGGCGGGCGGGTCTCGAGCGGCAGCCAGTGCGGCTGCTGCAGGCGAAGCTCGGCCGCGTCCTCGATCGTGATCACGCGCTCGCCCGGGTCGATCAGCTTCGAGAGGGCATTGAGCATCGTCGTCTTGCCCGAGCCGGTGCCGCCCGAGATAATCACGTTCATCCGGCTTGCGCCCGCGATCTTGAGCACGGTCGCCATCTTGTCGTTGAGCGAGCCCCAGCCCTTCATCATGTCGATGGTGATCGGCTTTTCGGAGAATTTACGAATCGAGATGGCGGTGCCGCGAAGCGAGAGCGGCGGGATGATGACGTTGACGCGGCTGCCGTCCTGGAGGCGGGCGTCGGCGAGCGGCGTGGTCTGATCGACGCGGCGGCCGACCTTGTTGACGATGCGCTGGGCGATCTGGAGCAGATGCTCCTCGTCGCGGAACTGGATCTGGGCGAGCTCGAGCTTGCCCTTCTTTTCGATATAGGTCTGCTGCGGCCCGTTCACCATGATGTCGGAGATGTCGGGGTCGTTGAGCAGCTCCTCGAGCGGGCCCAGGCCGAGCAATTCGTCGACCAGCACCTTTTCCAGCGCGAACTGCTCGCGGCGGTTCAAATTGATCTTCAGCTCGGCGAGCACTTCGCCGATAATGGGACGGAACTCCTCGGCGAGCTCGTCCTTGGAGAGGGTGGCCGCGGCCTCCGGATCGACGCGCTCGAGCAGGCGCGGAAGCACCTGCTCCTTGATGCGGTGGATCGAGGCCTCGAAGCCTTCATTCTTGGATTGGCCCTGCTCGCCCGACTGCGCCTGGCGGTCCGCGAGGCGGGCCATGGCGTCGGCATGGCCGGCGGGCATCGGCGTAGTGACGGTGTCCTCGACTTCGAGCGCTTCGGGCTCGATCGGCGGAAATTGAGCGCCGCCTTCGGCCGGCTTGGACTGTGCCGGGCCGGCCGGACCCTTCATCGGCTGCGCCGTGCCGAAGCTTGGCCGGCCGCCGCCGCCGCTCCCGCCGTTCACGCCATTGCGTCGTCCAAATGCACTCATCGCTTCGCCAACCCCGCAAAGGTCTTTCTTCGGGCTATCCCGGATCGCAGTGGTGAATAGGCTGGAAACTTTGACAATTGCCTAACCGGGACCGCATCTCTTCCAGGTGATCGCCCGCACAGCCCGAAGCGCCCTCCTCCTGGCCCTGGGCGGTTTCATGTCCCTTTCGATCGGCGATGCGGTGGTGAAGAGCATGGCCGGCGCCTGGCCCGGGACGGCGGTGGCGGCGTTGCGCTACAGCTTCGGCGCGCTGGCGCTGGTGGCGATCGTCGCTGCCCTGCACGGCCGTGAGGGATTCCGCGTGCCGCGGCCGCGCCTCCAATTCGGGCGTGGCGCGGCGGTGGCGCTGGCGACGATCTGCTTCTTCATGGGGGTGATGGCGATGCCGCTCGCCGACGCCACCGCGATCCAGTTCACCAGCCCGATGCTGACCGGTCTGCTGTCCGTGCTGGTGCTCGGCGAGCGGGCGCCGCGGGCGGTCTGGGCCGCGACCTTTCTGGCCTTTGCGGGCGTGCTCGTCGTGCTTCGCCCCAATGTGCTCGCTTTGGGCCCGGCTGCGTTATGGCCGCTCGGGGCGGCGTTCGGCATGGCCTGGCTGATGATCTTCAACCGCAAGGCCGCCGGCGTGGCGCCCGCCATGGCGATGCAGCTCCTGCTGGCGATGGCGGCGGCGCCGCTGCTGGTGGCGGCGGCCCTGCTTGCACACATGAGCGGCGCGCCGCAATTCCGCGTCCCCGTGCCCGACGCGCTCGTCGTCCTGAAATGCGCCGCGGTCGCGGTCTTCGCGACCTTCGGCCATCTGCTCATTTATGCGGCGACGGTGCGCGCCTCGGCGGCCGTGGTGGCGCCGATGACCTATGTCCAGCTGGTCGTCGCGACGGCGCTTGGCTGGGCCTGGTTCGGCAACGCGCCGGACCTGCCGATGCTCGGCGGCGCCGCCTTGATCGTCGGCGGCGGGCTGCTGCTCTGGCGCTCGCAAAAGCCGCGCGAAGTGCCGGAGGCGCCGGATTAGCCTCGGGGCCGGGGACAGTTACGAGTAGCTGTCCCCGCTTTAGCCCTCGGCGCTCTCCGCCAGCACGGTGAGGCCGGTCTCGCTGACCTCGGCGAAGCCGCCCTTGACGGCGATCCGCTCGGGTTCGCCCGGGAAGGCGCGGTAGACGGCGAGCTCGCCGTCGCGCAGCGTCGACATATAGGGGGCGTGGCCCTCCATGACGCCGAAATCGCCCTCGCTGCCGGGGACGACCACCATGTGGACGTCCTCCGAGCGGATGAGCTTTTCGGGAGTCACGAGTTCAAAATGAAGGGGCATGCGATCAGCCTTGTCGTAACGAGAGAATGACGGTGGTGCCGGGGGTGGCGCGGTTGGGATCGAGCTCGCCGCCCGCGTCGACGCCGAGCATGATCAGGCTGCGCCGCGGGCTGCCTTCGATCCAGAAATTGTACATCGGCGTGCCGTCGCCGAGCCGGCTCGCACGGCCGCCCAGATAGCCGCTCGACCGCGCCCGCGACCTCACCCGATCGGCGAGCCGCCCATTGTCCGGCCCGCCGAACCAGATCGTGCAAAGCCGCGTCCCGCCCTCGCCGCCGGCGGAAATCACGATCTTGTCGGGACCGGTCCCTCGGGTGACGCGCGGGTAGGGCCCGGCCGGAGTCTGGCGCGGCTCGGTCGGCGTATAGCCGGCTGCCGCGACCTCGGCGGGATCGGCGAGCGACAGCGTGCCGTCCATGGCTGCCGGGCAGAGCTCGAAGACGGCGCGCTCGACCTCGGCCCGATGGTCGTCGGCGGGCGCCTGAACGGCGAGCGCGAGAGCGGCAATGGCGATCGGCATGACGCGCTTCCTATCTGACCCGTTCGACCACGATCATCTGCGGCGAGGCCGGCCCAGCCGCGGCCTGATACCAGGCGCGCAGGCGGCCGCCGGGGCGCCGCAAGGCGGGCGCCGCCTCGAAATCCTGCTCGAAGGCGGCGCCGCCGCCCTCGCGAGTTGCGGGGCGCCAGTCATTGTCGAGCCGCACCAGGTCGGCGAATTCGGCGTCGATCCCTTCGGCATCGGCCGGATCGGTGACGATGGTGCAGCGCTTCGCCTGGGCATCGTAGAACATCCAGACCCCGCCGCCCGGCGCGTCGAGCACGGCAAGGCGGACATGGTCGCCGAGCGTATCGACGTAGCCGCGCAGGCCCGCGGGCATGGATCTTGGCGCATGCAGGCCGGGGCCGCCCATCGAGATATCCATGTTGAGGCCCGCCGAGGGCCGTTCGGTCGCCGCGAAATAGCAGCCCATCAGCCAGGCCTGGCCGACCGCGTCGCGCACCGACGAAGGCGCACGCACGCCGGGCGCGATCTGCGCGGCGGCCGGCGCGGCCGCCAAGGGCCAGGCGAAAGCGGCGAGGAAGAGCGCGAAACGCTTCAATCTAGGCGTCCTCGGCCAGCTTATTGGCCTTGGCGACCGCTTCCTCGATGCCGCCGACCATGTAGAAGGCGCTTTCGGGGAGATGGTCATATTCGCCCTCGACCACCGCCTTGAACGAGCGGACGGTGTCCTCGAGCTGGACGAACTTGCCGGGGATGCCGGTGAACACCTCGGCGACGTGGAAGGGCTGGGACAGGAAGCGCTGCAGCTTGCGGGCGCGGTTGACGGTGAGCTTATCCTCTTCGGAAAGCTCGTCCATGCCGAGAATGGCGATGATGTCCTGCAGCGACTTGTAGCGCTGCAGAGTTTCCTGGACCCGCCGCGCGGTGTCGTAATGCTCCTGGCCGACGGTGCGCGCGGTCAAGACGCGCGAGGTCGAATCGAGCGGATCGACCGCCGGATAGATGCCGAGCTCCGAAATGGCGCGCGACAGCACGGTGGTGGCGTCCAGGTGGGCGAAGCTGGTGGCGGGCGCCGGATCGGTGAGATCGTCGGCCGGCACGTAGATCGCCTGCACCGAGGTGATCGAGCCCTTGTTGGTCGAGGTGATCCGCTCCTGCAGCGCGCCCATGTCGGTCGCGAGCGTCGGCTGATAGCCCACCGCCGAGGGGATGCGGCCGAGCAGCGCCGACACTTCCGAGCCCGCCTGGGTGAAGCGGAAAATGTTGTCCACGAAGAAGAGCACGTCCTGGCCCTCAGCATCGCGGAAATATTCGGCGATGGTGAGGCCGGAGAGCGCCACTCGCGCACGCGCGCCCGGCGGCTCGTTCATCTGGCCGAAGACGAGCGCAACCTTGGAGCCTTCGGGCGTCGGGTTTCCGTCAGCATCCTTGGCGATGACTCCGGCGTCGAGGAATTCGTGATAGAGGTCGTTGCCCTCGCGGGTGCGCTCGCCGACTCCGGCGAACACCGAGGTGCCGCCATGGCCCTTGGCGATGTTGTTGATCAGCTCCTGGATCAGCACCGTCTTGCCGACGCCGGCGCCGCCGAACAGCCCGATCTTGCCGCCCTTGGCATAAGGCGCGAGCAGGTCGATCACCTTGATGCCGGTGACCAGGATCGAGGTCTCGGTCGACTGGTCGGTGAAGAGCGGCGCCTCGGCATGGATCGGCGCGGTCTCGGTGTGGCCGATGGGCCCGCGCTCGTCGATCGGCTCGCCGATGACGTTCATGATCCGCCCCAATGTCATCGGGCCGACGGGCATGCGGATCTGCGAGCCGGTGTCGGTCACCTCCTGGCCGCGGGTCAGGCCTTCGGTCGCGTCCATGGCGATCGTGCGCACAGTCGATTCGCCGAGATGCTGGGCGACCTCGAGGACGAGGCGGTTGTCGCCGTTGGTGGTCTCGAGCGCCGACAGGATCGCCGGCAGCTCGCCGTCGAAGCTGACGTCGACGACGGCGCCGATCACCTGGCTGATTCGGCCGACATTGTTGGTGGTGGTGGCGGTTGCCATGGCTTGCTTCCTATTCGCTCGTGTTCGTGTTGGTGTCTTGGCAGTCGCGGCCGCCGATATCGATCCAGTGGTCGCCGTCGATCGCCATCGTCAGGCTCGACCGAGTCCAGCGCCCATCCGCGCCGCGCTGCTCGAAGCGGCAGGTGAACTCGGTCGGCTCTTCCTCATAGCCCTGACATTGCACGGTCCGGATTTCGGGCGCGGGACGGCCGCATCGGTTCGCCAGGGCCGCGCGGACCTCGGGCTCGCCGGGCAGACCGTCCCGAGGCGCCGCGGCGGCCGCTCCGGCGCAGACCCCAGCCAGAGCGAGGAGAAGGGGGAGCCGCCTCACAGCGCCTCGGCTCCGGAGATGATCTCGATCAGTTCCTTGGTGATCGCGGCCTGCCTCGTGCGGTTATATTCGATGGTCAGGCGGTTGATCATGTCGCCGGCGTTGCGGGTGGCATTGTCCATCGCGGTCATCCGCGAGCCCTGCTCGGAGGCGGCGTTCTCGAGGAGCGCGCGGAAGACCTGGACGGCGACGTTGCGCGGCAGCAGCGCGGCCAGGATCTCGTCCTGGTCGGGCTCATATTCGACCCCGGCGAGCGAGGTCGACTGGACCGCGCCCTCCTCGACCGGCGGCACCGGGATGATCTGCTGGCCGACCGGCTCCTGGACCAGGGCCGAGCGGAAGCGGGCGTAGAAGAGGTGGACGACGTCGATGCCGTCGGTGAGGTAACGGTCGACGACGTCGGCGGCGATCGCCTGCGCGTCGCTGAAGGCGAGCTGCTTGATCGCGCTGGTGTCGTGCTGGTGGATGATCTGCTTGGGATAGAGCCGGCCGATCACCGCCTTGCCCTTGCGGCCGACCAGGTAGAAATAGACCTGCCTGCCCTCGGCCATGAGCGCTTCGGCCTTGCGGCGGGCGGCGCGGACGATGTTCGAGTTGAAGCCGCCGGCCAGGCCCCGGTCGGAGGTGCAGACGATCAGCAGATGTGCGTCGTCCTTGCCGGTGCCGGCGAGCAATTTCGGGCTTTCCGGTCCGATCGCGACCTTGGAGACGACGCTGGTCACCACCTGTGCCATCCGCTCGGCATAGGGACGCGCGGCCTCGGCGGCCATCTGCGCCCGGCGCAGCTTCGCCGCGGCGACCATCTTCATCGCCTTGGTGATCTTCTGGGTCGACTTGACCGAGGAGATCCGCATCTTGAGCGCCTTGAGGCTGGCCATCTACTTCCCTTTTTGTGTTCCTGCGAAAGCAGGAACCCAGTCTGGGCTCCTGCTTTCGCAGGAGCACAATTCAGCGCGCATCGCCTACGCGAACGACTTCACGAAATCGCCGATGACCGTCTTGAGCTTGGCGGTGACGTCGTCGTCGAGCGCCTTGGTGTCGCGGATCTTCGTCAGCACGTCGGCGTGATCGGCGCGGACGTGGGCGAGCAGGCTGCTCTCGAAGCGGGTGACCGCGTCGGTCGGCACCGTGTCGATGAAGCCGTTGACGCCCGCGAAGATCGAGACGACCTGCTCCTCGACCGGCATCGGGCTGAACTGCGGCTGCTTGAGCAATTCGGTGAGGCGCGCGCCGCGGTTGAGCAGTCGCTGGGTCGAGGCATCGAGGTCCGAGCCGAACTGGGCGAAGGCGGCCATTTCGCGATATTGGGCGAGCTCCAGCTTGATCGAGCCCGCCACCTTCTTCATCGCCTTGGTCTGGGCCGCGGAACCGACGCGGCTGACCGAGAGGCCGACGTTGATCGCAGGGCGGATGCCCTGGAAGAACAATTCGGTCTCGAGGAAGATCTGGCCGTCGGTGATCGAGATCACATTGGTCGGGATGTAGGCGGAGACGTCGCCGGCCTGGGTCTCGATGATCGGCAAGGCGGTCAGCGAGCCATTGCCGTTGTCGTCGTTCATCTTGGCGGCCCGCTCGAGCAGGCGCGAGTGGAGATAGAAGACGTCGCCCGGATAAGCCTCGCGGCCCGGCGGGCGGCGCAGCAGCAGCGACATCTGGCGGTAGGCGACGGCCTGCTTCGAGAGATCGTCATAGACGATCACGGCGTGCATGCCGTTGTCGCGGAAATATTCGCCCATCGTGCAGCCGGTATAGGGCGCCAGGAACTGGAGCGGGGCCGGCTCGGATGCGGTGGCGGCGACGACGATGGTATAGTCCATCGCGCCATTTTCCTCGAGCGCGCGGACGATCTGGGCGACCGTCGAGCGCTTCTGGCCGATAGCGACGTAGATGCAATAGAGCTTCTGGCTCTCGTCGTCGCTCTTGTTGGCCTCGCGCTGGTTGATGAAGGTGTCCAATGCCACCGCGGTCTTGCCGGTCTGGCGGTCGCCGATGATCAGCTCGCGCTGGCCGCGGCCGATGGGGACGAGGGCGTCCAAGGCCTTGAGGCCGGTCTGCACGGGCTCGTGCACCGACTTGCGCGGGATGATGCCGGGCGCCTTGACCTCGACGCGCATGCGTGTCGCGCCCTCGATCGGGCCCTTGCCGTCGATCGGATTGCCGAGGCCGTCGACGACGCGGCCCAAAAGACCCTTGCCGACGGGGACGTCGACGATCGTCTCGGTCCGCTTGACGGTGTCGCCTTCGCTGATCGTCGAATCCGAGCCGAAGATGACGACGCCGACATTGTCCGCCTCGAGGTTCAGCGCCATGCCCTTGATGCCGCCGTCGAACTCGACCATCTCGCCCGCCTGGACGTTGTCGAGGCCGTGGACGCGGGCGATGCCGTCGCCGACCGAGAGCACGGTGCCGACTTCCGAGACCTGCGCTTCGTCGCCGAAGCTGGCGATCTGGTCGCGAATGACCTTGGAAATTTCTGCGGCGCGGATGTCCATTGCTAGCCTTTCATCGCTTGCGCGAGGGTGTTGAGTTTGGTGCGGATCGAGCCGTCGATCATCCGGCTGCCGACCTTGACGACGAGGCCGCCCAAAATGGCGGGATCGACGTTGAGATCGACGGCGATGTCGGTGCCGAAGCGGCTCTTGAGATTGTCCTTGATGGCGTCGATCTGGCCGTCATCGAGCGGCCTGGCCGACGT
>DASQLN010000016.1:0-194237 GCA_035629975.1 Allosphingosinicella sp.
TAGAACAGCACCGACGAGGCGCCCGCCGGGCCGCCCGCCGCGAGGCCGACGAGGACGAAGCCGACATTGTTGATCGACGAATAAGCCAGCAGTCGCTTGATGTTGGTCTGGCCGTACGCAGCGACCGCCCCGAGCAGGATCGACGCCAAAGCGGCGAAGATGACGATTTGCCGCCAAGCCTCGGTCGCCGGCTCAAGCGCGTCGAGGCACACCCGGGTTGCGAGCAGCACTGCAGCGACCTTCGGCGCGGTTGCGAAATAAGCGGTAACCGGCGTCGGCGCGCCCTCATAGACGTCGGGCGTCCACATGTGGAACGGCACCGCGCTGATCTTGAAGGCGAGGCCGGCGAGGACGAAGACGATGCCGAACAGCTGCCCCGTCGAGACCCCGCTTCCGAGCGCCGCGGCGATGCCGCCGAACTGGGTGGTGCCGGTGAAGCCGTAGAGCAGGGAGATGCCGTAGAGCAGGATGCCGCTGGCGAGCGCGCCGAGCACGAAATATTTGAGGCCCGCCTCCGCCGAGCGGGTGTCGGTACGCTGGAAGCTGGCGAGCACGTAGGCGGCGAGGCTCTGCAGCTCGAGCCCGACATAGAGGGTCAAGAGGTCGCCCGCCGAAACCATCATCCCCATGCCGATCGCCGAGAAAAGGATCAGCACCGGATATTCCGCGCGATAGTCGCGGTCCCGCCCGAACCAGCTCATCGCTGCGACCAGCGCGATGGCGGCGCCCGCATAGATGACGATCTTCGAGAAAGCGGCGAAGCTGTCGCCGATGAAGAGGCCGCCGAACGCGGTGCCGCCGGCATCGGCTATGCCCGGGACGAAGACGGCGGCGGCGGCCAGCACCAGCAATGCGAGCCAGGTCAGCAGCCGCGCCGCCCTGTCGCCGCCCCACGCCGCGCCCAGCATCAGCAGCAGCGCGCTGACGCTCAATATCTCTTCGGGGAGGAGGATGAGGAAATCCCGGATCATCAATCCACCACCGTCATTCCAGCGAGGGTCGTCATTCCAGCCATCATCGTCATTTCAGCGAAAGCTGGAATCTCACTTCTTCTCTCCGCGGCCGCAAGGGCAGGGAGATTCCAGCTCTCGCTGGAATGACGGGGAGTGGTGATCATCAATGCCCCTCCCCTTTGGTCGCGGGCGCATGAGCGGCCGGCGCATGGGCGGCCGGCGCATGGGCGGCGGCGGGCGCCGGGCGGCCGGGGGTGCGGCGCGCATCGCCCTGCGGCGCGGCGCGCTCGATGCGGGCGAGCAGGAAGTCGACGTCGGCGCGCATCGGCGCCATGAAGCTCTCCGGATAGACGCCCATCCACATCACCGCGGCGGCGATCGGCGCGAGGATGGCGAGCTCGCGCTTGCTGAGATCGGGCAAGGCGGCGGCTTCGGGCGTGCGCGCGGTCCCGAAGGCGATCCGCCAATAGAGCCACAGCATATAGGCGGCGCCCAGGATGATGCCGGTGGTGGCGACCGCGCCGACCCAGGAGTTCGCCTCATAGGCGCCGACCAGCGCAAGGAACTCGCCGACGAAGCCCGACGTGCCCGGCAGCGCGACCGAGGCCATGGTGAAGACCATGAAGAGCAGCGCATATTGCGGCATGTTGTTGGAGAGGCCGCCATATCTGTCGATGTCGCGGCTGTGCAGCCGGTCGTAGACCACGCCGACGCACAGGAACAAGGCGCCCGAGACCAGGCCGTGGCTGAGCATGACGACGAGCCCGCCCTCGATCCCCTGCTTGTTGAACGCGAACAGGCCGATGGTGACGAAGGCCATGTGGGCGACGGACGAATAAGCGATCAGCTTCTTCATGTCCTGCTGCACCAGCGCGACCAAGGAGGTGTAGACCACCGCGACCATGGACAGGCCGAAGACGATCCAGATCAGGTAAGCGGAAGCCTCCGGAAACATCGGCAGCGAGAAGCGGACGAAGCCGTAGCCGCCCATCTTCAGGAGCACGCCTGCGAGGATCACCGAGCCCGCGGTCGGCGCCTGGACGTGCGCGTCGGGCAGCCAGGTGTGGACCGGCCACATCGGCATCTTGACCGCGAAGCTGGCGAAGAAAGCGAGCCACAGCCAGTTCTGCGCCTGCGCCGGGAAATCGGTCTCCATCAGCGCCGGGATCGAGGTGGTGCCGGCGAAGTTCACCATCCACAGCATGGCCACGAGCATCAGCACCGAGCCGAGCAGGGTGTAGAGGAAGAATTTATAGGCCGCGTAGATGCGCTCGGCGCCGCCCCAGATGCCGATGATCAGGTACATCGGAATGAGTCCGGCCTCGAAGAAGATGTAGAAGAGGAAGATGTCCTGCGCGCAGAAGACGCCGATCATCAGCGTCTCCATGAAGAGGAAGCAGGCCATGAACTCCGGCACGCGCTTCTCGATGGAGGTCCAGGAGGCGGCGATGCAGATCGGCATCAGGAAGGCGGTGAGGAGGATCAGCATCAGGGCGATGCCGTCGATGCCGAGCGCCCAGGCGAAGCGGCCGAAAATCTCGCGATATTCGGTGAACTGCCACTGCGCGCCGCCGATTTCGTAGGTGAGCCACAGGCCGACGCAGAGCGCGAGCGTGGCGAGCGTGGTCAAGAGCGCGATCCAGCGCGCGGCGACCGGCCCGCTCAGCAGGCAGGCGAGCGCGCCGAGCAGCGGCAGAGCGAGGATCGCGGAGAGGATGGGGAAGCCCTGTATCACCGCCCCCTCCCCGTCATCCCCGCGAAAGCGGGGATCCAGGCGCCGTTGGAGACCGGCACGAAGTCAGTCTGGATTCCCGCTTTCGCGGGAGTGACGAGAATTTCCGTCGCGATGCTCATCGCGTCATTGCCCAGGTGGCGGCGGCGGCGACGCCGAGCAGCATGACCAAAGCATAGGTGTAGAGATAGCCCGTCTGCACCCGCGCGGTGATGCGGGTTCCGGCGACGATCGCGGCGGCGGCGCCGTCCGGGCCGAAGCGGTCGATCGTGCCTTCGTCGCCCTTCTTCCACAGGACGCGGCCGAGCCAGAGCGAGGGGCGGACGATCAGCGCATGGTAGATCTCGTCGAAATACCATTTGTTCAAAAGGAAGCGGTAGACGAGGCCGAACTGGCCGACGCACGCCGCCGGGCAGGCGGTGTTGCGGATATAGGCGTAGAAGGCGATCAAGAGGCCGATCAGCATCGCGGTCGTCGCCGAGAGCTTCACCCAGAGCGGCACCGCGTGCATCGCATCGACCTGCTCGGCGCTGAACGCGATGCTGCCGTGCCAGAAATCGTGGCCGGCATGGTGGCCGATCAGCGCCTCGTGGAAGAGCTGGCCTGCGAGCAGGGCGCCCAGAGCGAGCAGGCCGAGCGGAACGAGGATCGTCCACGGGCTTTCGTGCGGATGGTAGCCGCCGGTGCCGGCGGGGACCTCCTGCGCGCTTTCGTCGTGGACGCGGGTGTCGTGCCCCGCATCCTCCGCGTCCGGATGATCGCCGTGATGTTCGTCGTGCAGCGCGTGCTGGATATGCTCGGATGCCGCCCAGCGCGGACGCCCGAAGAAGGTCAGGAAGATCAGCCGCCAGCTATAGAAGCTGGTCAGGAGCGCCGCGAGCACGCCGATGAAGAAGGCGAAGCCGCCAAGGCTGGTGCCGCTCGCATAGGCGCTCTCGATGATCGCGTCCTTGGAGAAGAAGCCGGCGAAGCCCAGGCTCGGGAGGCCGAACAGCTGGATGACGCCGACGCCGGTGATCGCCAGCGTGCCGACCATCATCGCCCAGAAGGTGAACGGGATCGGCTTCCGAAGCCCCCCGTAATAACGCATGTCCTGCTCGTGGTGCATGGCGTGGATGACGCTGCCCGCGCCGAGGAAGAGCAAGGCCTTGAAGAAAGCGTGGGTGAAGAGGTGGAACATCGCCGCGCCATAGGCATGGACGCCGGCGGCGAAGAACATGTAGCCGAGCTGGCTGCAGGTCGAATAGGCGATCACCCGCTTGATGTCGTTCTGCACCATTGCGACGGTGGCCGCGAAGATGGCGGTGGCCGCGCCGACGAAGACGACCAAAGCGGTCGCCGTCGCGCTCGCCTCGAACATCGGCGACAGCCGGCAGACCATGAACACGCCGGCGGTGACCATGGTCGCGGCGTGGATCAGGGCTGAGACGGGCGTCGGGCCCTCCATCGCGTCGGGCAGCCAGGTGTGGAGGCCAAGCTGCGCCGATTTGCCCATCGCGCCGATGAAGAGGAGGATGCAGAGCAGGGTCATCGTGTCGATGCGCATGCCCAAAAAGCCGATGGTCGAGCCGGCCATGCCCGGCACCGCTTCGAGGATCGCCGGGATCGAGACGGTGCCGAACACCAGGAACGTGCCGAAGATGCCGAGCGAGAAGCCGAAATCGCCGATGCGGTTGACGACGAAGGCCTTGAGCGCGGCCGCGTTGGCGCTCGGCTTGTGGTACCAGAAGCCGATCAGCAAATAGGAAGCGAGGCCCACCCCTTCCCAGCCGAAGAACATCTGGACGAGGTTGTCGGCCGTCACCAGCATCAGCATCGCGAAGGTGAACAGCGAGAGATAGGCGAAGAAGCGCGGCTGGCTGTCGTCCTCAGCCATATAGCCCCAGGAGAAGAGGTGGACGAGCGCCGAGACGGTCGTCACCACCACCAGCATCACCGCGGTCAGCGCGTCGACGCGCAGCGCCCATTCGACCTGGAGCGCGCCGGAGGTGAACCAGGTGAAGACGGGGTGGAGCTGGCTGTGCTCGGTTCCGGCGAGGAAGCCCAGGAAGATCGGCCAGCTCAGGAACATCGAGGCGAACAGGGCGCCGGTGGTGATCAGCTTGGCGGCAAAGTTGCCGAGCATGCGATTGCCGAACCCGGCGACGATGGCCGCCAGCAAGGGCAGGAAGACGATCGCCTGGACCATCACAGCCTCTGTTCCCCGGCGAAGGGGCACCCCGCAAAGTAGTACTTTGCGGGGACCCCGAAGGCCGGGGCCCAGCTACGAGGGCCGGACTGGGTCCCGGCCTTCGCCGGGAAACGGGGGCGGTCCATCCTCACCCCTTCATCTGGTTGATGTCGTCGACCGCGATCGTGCCGCGGCCGCGGAAATAGATGACGAGGATGGCGAGCCCGATCGCGGCCTCGGCGGCGGCGACGGTGAGCACGAACATCGCGAACACCTGGCCGACCATGTCGTGGAGGAAGACCGAGAAGGCGACCAGGTTGATGTTCACCGCGAGCAGGATCAGCTCGATCGCCATCAGGATCACGATCACGTTCTTCCGGTTGAGGAAGATCCCGAACACGCCGAGCACGAACAGGATCGCGCCCACGGTGAGGTAGTGGCCCACGCCGATCATTGCGCGCCTCCAACCGACCAAAGCCGTTCGGCCCCGGACTGGATCCGGGGTTGTTGAAGCCCTTCCCTTCTCTTCTTCGGCAAAGAAGGAAGGCCCTTCGACAGGCTCAGGGCGAACGGAGCGAGAGGCCAGCTCACAGCTTCATCCCCTCGCCGACGCCCGGCTGCATGTTGATCACCGCGTCCTTCGGGCGGCGGCGGACCTGGGCGGAGACGTTTTGCGGGCGCACGTCGGAGCGCTTGCGCCGGGTCAGCACGATCGCGCCAACCATGGCGACGAGGAGGACGAGGCCGGCGGCTTCGAAGATGAACAGATAGTCGGTGTAGAGCATCCGGCCGAGCGCCTGGATGTTCGATACCTCCGCCCCCGCCGGCGCGGCCCGGCCGCCGAGATTGATCGCCCCTGCCCCGTGCGCCAGCAAGGCGGCTACCATTTCAGCCAGCAATGCCGCGGCAAGGAGCAGCCCGGGGAAGAGATAATTGGCGAATCCGGCACGGAGCGCGGCGAAATCCACGTCGAGCATCATCACCACGAACAGGAACAAGACCGCGACCGCGCCGACGTAGACGATGACCAGGAGGAAGGCGAGGAACTCGGCGCCGATCAGCAGGAACAGGCCCGCGGCGTTGAAGAAAGCAAGGATCAGCCAGAGCACGCTGTGCACCGGATTGCGCGATGCGATCGTCATCACCCCCGAGGCGATGACGAGGGTGGCGAAGAGGTAGAAGACGAAGACCTGGATCATGCCGCGGCCTCTCCCTCCCGCAAATCTCCCGCCACTCCCGCGAAGGCGGGAGTCCAGGCGGCCTTGGTGCAGGGCGCGAAGTCTGCCTGGATTCCCGCTTTCACGGGAATGACGGAGTGGTGGTGCATGGACCCGCGCGGAAGCTGGAGAATCTGCATGGCCCCCTACCGATACGGCGCATCGGCGGCAAGGTTCGCGGCCAGCGCGCGCTCCCACTTGTCGCCATTGTCGAGGAGCTTGGCCTTGTCGTAGATCAGCTCCTCGCGGGTTTCGGTCGCGAAATCCATGTTCGGCCCCTCGACGATCGCATCGACCGGGCAGGCCTCCTGACACAGCCCGCAATAGATGCACTTGGTCATGTCGATGTCGTAGCGCGTGGTCCGCCGGCTGCCGTCTTCGCGGGGCTCGGCCTCGATGGTGATGGCGAGCGCCGGGCAGACCGCCTCGCACAATTTGCAGGCGATGCAGCGTTCCTCGCCGTTCGGATAGCGGCGGAGCGCATGCTCGCCGCGGAAGCGGGGCGAGATCGGGTTCTTCTCGTAAGGATAGTTGATCGTCGCCTTGGGCTTGAAGAAATATTTCAGCGTCAAGGCGTGCGCCTTCACGAATTCCCAGAGGGTGAAGGTCTTGATCCAGTGGGCGATGGTCGAGGTCATGAGCCGGGTCTCCGGACGATGCTGCCATATCCGCAGATGCCATAGCCGTTCAGACCGGGCGCCGACGGCTCGCCAATTTGGCGCAGGCGGATGAGCTTCACCGCTCGCGAGCCTTGGGTGTACATCGTCTGGACTCCCTCGGGGCCGCCGCGACGGCTGAACGCGCCGACCTGCCCGCCACGCCCATTGAGCCAGCGGACTTCCATCGTGACCGGGCCGCCCGGCCAGAGCTGAGCGCTCTGCAGCCGTGCGCGATTGCGGTCGACAAGCGTGAAATCCAACCGCATCCGCCGGCCGTCGCTGAGGATCAGTCCGCAATCCTGCGGCCAGCGTGCCGGGTCGAAGGCGGGATTGTCCGCCCCGGCGTCGTGTCGGCCGGCACCGGGCTCTTCGCCCGCGGCCGCCGCCGGACGCTCCTCGCAAAAACCATAAGCGACCGGCAGCGCCGCGCTCCGCCCGCCGCGCCGGGACAAGGTCGTCGCGCGCTGGCGGGCCGCGGATTCAGGCCCCAAATGGAGATCGAGGCCCGCGCTCCCGCCGATCACGAATCCCGTGGTCCCCTGGCGTCCGACGACGCTGTGCGCCGGCCAGGCCGAGCCCGGCGCGGCGGTAAGGCGAATTTCGGCGGGGTTCTCCGTTCCCCGGACGACGAATCCGATCGAGTCGCCGCGCGGCGTCACCAGCGAGCAGACCGGCAGTGTGGGCGCCGGAGCGGCCGCCTGCGAGGCCGCGGCAAGAAGCATCGCCGTCATCGTCATGGCTGCATCTCCCGCGGCGGAAGCATCACGGCGCCGGAGGCGTCGCCGGCAGCGGCCGCCGCCGCCGGGGTCTGGCAGCGGATCGCACCCGACGATCCCTCCATGAAGAAATTGCCGCCGACCCTGGTCGGGCCCAGCAGCCAGGTTCCGGCATAGACGCCCTGCTCGCCCTCGGCGGGGCTCAGCGTGATCCGGGAGGTCTGCCGGCTGAGCGCGATCGTGCCGTCCCGCAGGGTCGCGGTCCAGCGGAGCTGGCGCGGCGAAGGCTGGCTGGACTCGATGCGAAGGCCGCCGCTTGCGTCGGGCGAACCGGAGAAGATTTGGAGCCCCTGTGTCGAGGAGAAGAGCGGCGACCCGTCGACCCGCGCGGAGGCGATCCGGCGGCCGCGCACGTCAAGGGTCAAGACCAGGCGCGTCGGCTCGGCGGCGGCTTCGGCACTGTCGGTCAGCGTGCAATCGAGCCGCATTTCGCCCGCGGGTAATTGGAGCGCGAGCGCGGCAAGGAGCAGGATCGTCATGAGAGCGCCTCCGCGCGGATTTGCGCCGCGCCGGACGGTGTCAGCGTGCAGCTGCCGCGGGCGACGCGTTCGCCGTTGCGATAGCCTTGCAGCCGGGCCGGGCGCCTTGGCCCGCTCGCGCCTTCGATGATCAGCTCCATGCCGCCGCCGGTGCGCGGGTAGGCGATGCTGAGGGGGGCAAAAAAGATGGCGTCGGGCGGGCCCACCATGCCGGTCCGCGCGTCCATCGCCCGGCCGGAAAAGCCGATCTCGCTGTCCGCGATGCGGGCGTCCGGGAAGGTGTAGAGCCAGCGCGTCCCGCGGCCCGCGGCGGCGGCGCTCTCGAAGCGCCGGCCGGTGCCGAAGCTGCCGGAAAGCCTGAATCGGCCGCCGCCCTCGATGTGGGTCATCCGGCAGGCGAAGCCCGGACCGGACCAGTTTTGGGACGGGTGCGGCGCCTCCATCGCCAATGCGGCCAGCGCGGCCAGGAGCAGCGGAGCGGACATCAGCCTCTCCTCCCAAGCCTGACGGCGCAAATCGCATAAGCGTGGCTCGACCCGCTCTGGTTTACCCCGAGATCGTTGAAATTATACGTGCCCACGGCCAAGCTTCGCGCCTCGTCGATATAGCCGATCGTGAGCCCCGTCGGATTGCTCCCGGCTTCGTCGCTGAAGATGGCCGACACCATGATCGGAATGGCGCCTTGCGCTGGAATTCGGGGCGCGCCCATTTCCCTCGACCTCTTCGGGCCGGCCCAGACGATAGCGTCGAGCGGCTCAAAGAGCCGGTCGCCGCCCTCCAGATGGGTGCGGAAACGCGAAACCGCGCCGCTCTTGGTGAGCATCGCGCAAGGAGCGCGACCGTCGGCGGCTGCCACGAGCGCCGCTTCATGGAGCTCGCCGAAGCCGACCGAAGCCGTCCGGCTTCGCGGCCAGGCTTGCGCGCCGCAATAGCCTACCGCGACCGGGAAACCCGTCATTCCCTCCTGTTCCAGAGAGACGTCGACACTCGTGCCCAGGCTGGTCCTGAGGCGGAAGACCAAGGCGTTGGGGAGACCACGGATTACGAAGCGGCGATCCGCTGCCCGAACGAAGGGCGCATTGCGCCCGGGCACGCGCGCCTCCCCGGTCCCTTCGGAGCCCCTGAGCTCGAAGGGAAAATCCAGGCGGGCGCCGTTGACGGCGATGGCGCGGCAATGGAGGCGCGTGACCTCGCCCGCGGCAGGCGTTGCCTGCGCGGCCAGCAGGCTGGCGAGGACGAGAGTCACCAAGGGAGCATCCCCTGCTTCTGGAGCATGAGATAACCCGAGACCAGAAACACCCAGATCAGCGCGATCGGCAGGAAGATCTTCCAGCCGAGCCGCATCAGCTGGTCGTAGCGGAAGCGGGGCACCGTCGCCTTCACCCATGAGAAGACAAAGAAGAAGATGAATATTTTCAGGAAGAACCACAGGATTCCTGGGATGGCATATAAGGGCGCCCAGTCGATCGGCGGGAGCCAGCCGCCCCAGAAGAGCAAGGCGTTCATCGCGCACATCAAAAGCACGTTGCCATATTCGCCGAGCCAGAAGAGCGCGAAGCTCATCGACGAATATTCGGTCTGGTAGCCGGCGACGAGCTCGCTCTCCGCCTCGGTGAGGTCGAAGGGCGCGCGCGCGGTCTCGGCCATGGACGAGATCAGGAACATCACCGCCAGCGGAAACAGCAACGGGTTGAAGCCGAAGCCGTTGATCGTTCCTAAGATATGGCCGCGCTGCGCCTCGATGATACCGGTGAGGTTGAACGTGCCCGCCCAGAGGACCACCGGGATGAGGATGAAGCCGATCGAGACTTCATAGGATACCATCTGAGCAGCCGCTCTCAAGGCGCTGTAAAACGGGTACTTCGAGTTCGATGCCCAGCCCGCGATGATGATCCCGTAGACGCCGAGGGAGGAGATTGCGAGCAGGTAGAGGAGGCCGACATTGATGTTGGCGAGCACCATGCCGGGCCCGAACGGTATCACCGCCCAGGCAATTAAAGCGACGGAGAAGGTGATGATCGGCGCGATCAGGAAGAGGCCGCGATTCGCCGAGGAGGGAATGATGGTCTCCTTGAGGAAGACCTTGAGCCCGTCGGCGAAGCTCTGCAGCAGGCCGAAGGGCCCGACCACGTTCGGCCCCCGCCGCAGGGCGATCGCCGCCCAGATCTTGCGGTCGGCATAGATGATCATCGCCACCGCCAGCATCAAAGGCAGCGCGATCAGCAGGATCAGCACGAGGGTCGCGATGAACCAGCCCCAGCCGGCGCCGAGCAGCCCCTGGAACCAGGCGGTCATTCGCCGCTCTCCGGAGGCTCGGGGCGGCGCGTGTTGCGCCAGATCGCGAGCAGGATATGGGCGGCCACTCCGTTGGCGGCGAGATAGAGCGAACTCTCCAACGCCTGAAGCCACGCGGTGAAGAGCGCGAGCCTGCTGTACGAGTCCATGGCGCCCGCAGAGCCGCCCGCGGCTTCCAGGGCGTTCGCCAGCTGAAGGTGCGTGAGCGCGATCGACCCGATGAAATACAGGATCGCCGCGACATAAAAGAATAGCGGCGCCCTTTGCACAATCCTGGGCAAGCCGTTCATTCCGCCGCCTCCGCATAGTCCGCGCCGTGCAGCAGCTCGGCCGAGCAGCGCTGCAGCGTCGGCGAGGAGCGGGCGATCGGGTTGGTGAGGTAAAAATCCCGGATCGGATAGGCGAGCGCGGTGCCTTTGGCGATCGCGAGCGCCTCGAGCTTCGGCGGCGCCCAGTCGAAGGCCGCGAGGCCGGGCCTGGCGAAGGCCGGATGGTCCGCGAACAGGGCGGCGCGAAGCTCCCCGAAGCTGTCGAAGGGCAGCGGCCGACCAAGCGCATCGGAGAGCGCGCGCAGGATCGACCAGTCGGCGCGGGCGTCGCCGGGCGGATCGACGGCCTTCTCCGAATATTGGACGCGGCCCTCGAGATTGACGTGGATTGCGTGCTTCTCGCTATAGGCGGCGGCGGGCAGGATCACGTCGGCGCCATGCGCGCCCTTATCGCCGTGATGGCCGAGATAGACCTTGAAGCTCTTGGCGAAGGGCGCGAGATCGGCTTCGTCGGCGCCGAGGAGGAAGAGCAGCTTGGGCGCCTTTTCAGCCAGTGACGCCATGCCGCCGGGCAAAGCGTAACCGAGCATCAGGCCACCGGTGCGCGCGGCGGCGGTGTGGAGGACGTTGTAGCCGTTCCAGCCGTCCCGGACGAGATCGAGGCTCTCGACCAGGGCGAGGCTCGCCGCCTGCCCGCCGGCGACCTTCAGGCCAGCGCCGCCGACGATGATCGCGGGCCGCGCCGCCTGCGCGAGGGCGTCGGGCAGCTCTCCGAGCAGCGAGAGATCGTCGCCCAGCCAGGTGACGGGATATGTGAGATCGACCTCAGGCCCGATCGCGAACACTTTGGCCCCTGCCCTTGCCGCCTTGCGGATGCGGGTGTTGACCAACGGTGCCTCCCAGCGCGGGTTGGTGCCGATCAGGAGGATCGCGTCCGCCGTCTCGATGCCGGCGATGGTCGAGTTGAAATTGACCGCGGCGAGATTGGTCGCGTCATAAGCGAGGCCGGTCTGGCGGCCCTCGAGCAGATCCGAGCCGAGCGAGGCGAGCAGCTTCCTGGCGGCATACATGGTTTCCACGTCGACCAGGTCGCCGGCCACCGCGGCAACGCTCGCCTTGGCCTTCTTCGCCACTTCGGCGATCGCGGCGAAGGCCTCGTCCCAGCTCGCCGGACGGAGCCTGCCCGCCTCGCGGACCCAGGGCCGGTCGAGCCGGTTCCTGGTCAGCCCGTCGACCGCGTGGCGGGTCTTGTCGCTCGCCCATTCCTCGTTGACGTCCTCGTTGAGGCGGGGGAGCGCGCGCATCACCTCGCGGCCGCGGGCGTCGAGGCGGATGTTGGTGCCGACCGCGTCCATCACGTCGATCGCGGGCACTTTCCTCAGCTCCCAGGGCCGCGCCTCGAAGCTGTAGGGCTTGGAGACCAAGGCGCCGACCGGGCACAAGTCGACGACATTGCCCGAAAGCTCGCTCGACAAGGCATGCTCGAGATAGGAGGTGATCTCCATATTCTCGCCGCGGCCGACCGCGCCGATCTCCGCGACGCCCGCGACCTGCTCCATGAAGCGAACGCAGCGCGTGCAATGGATGCAGCGCGTCATGACCGTCTTGACCACGGGCCCCATATATTTCTCGGTGACCGCGCGCTTGTTCTCGTCATAGCGATTGTGGCCGCGCCCATAGGCGATCGCCTGGTCCTGCAAGTCGCATTCGCCGCCCTGGTCGCAGATCGGGCAATCGAGCGGATGGTTGATGAGGAGGAACTCCATCACCCCCTCGCGCGCCTTGCGGACGCCGGGCGTGTTGGTGAAGATCTCCTGATTGTCGGCGGCCGGCAGCGCGCAGCTCGCCTGCGGCTTGGGCGGGCCGGGCTTCACCTCGACCAGGCACATCCGGCAATTGCCGGCGATGGCGAGCCGCTCATGGTAGCAGAAGCGCGGAATCTCCTTGCCCGCAAGCTCGCAGGCCTGGAGCACGGTCGCCCCCTGCGGCACCTCGATCTCGACACCGTCGACTTTGACTTTGGGCATAGGATCGCAACCCGGAATCAATCGGGCCCGGAGGGGCCGCGGCCTGCGGTGCCGTTAGCCGCTTAACCCCATGGCCGACAAGGGGCACAGGGGGATTTCGGGGCGATTTCGACGATCCGGCTGCGGAGCGGTTCAACCGCCAGGCGGCGGCGCCGCCGCAGCGACCCGGCTCCATCCATTGTGATCGACGAGGCGATAAGCGGCCAAGGCGAGGATGGCGCGGCCGGACAGGCGGTTCAGGCGGACGCTGCTGCCCGCGCTCAGGCACGAATTGAGCTCCGGCATCAGCGCGCGCAGCGCAGCGCCCTCCTCTTCGCTCGCTGGGCCGGTGCGGAGCAAGGCAGACACTTTCGCCGGCGATGCCCGCACCACGCAAAGCGCCATCAGCTCGGTCTCGTCGCGCGCCGCGATCGACGGGCGAGCGGGATCGAGCGCGACGAAAGCGCCCAGATCGGCCATGGCGCCATCCCGGCGCAGCAGGTATTCGGCAAGCCCGCCGGCGAACAGCACGGCGCCGAAGGCGAGACGCCCGCCGGACGGCACGCAATCCGCATTGTCTCCGGCGAGCCGCAACATCTCGCGCCGATATTGGTCGGTCCGATAATCCAGCGCCAGCAAGGCGCGGCTGCGGCCTCGATGGGACAGCGCGACGCAACTTGAAAATCGGGCGAGGATACGGATCTCTTGCGGGGTGGTCGCGTCGCGATCGAAGCGCGGACGCTGTTGCGCGGACGCGGACGCGCCGAGCGGGGCGGCGGACAAGATCATCGCCAACGACAGTTTGAATAAAGACATACGCCCTCGATTGTGATGGGAATATGATGGATGGTCGGCGATTATTGGGGAGCCGGCGCCGCCGGCGCGGCCGGGGCCGCCAAGGGCGAGGCAGGGCCGTCGCGCTGGACGACCGACCAGCGGTAGAGCGCCTCGGCGAAGAAGTTGCGCATCACCCTGGGGTCGATGCGCAACTGGGAGCCGGCCGGCACGCAGGCGACGAAGGTCGGGTTGAAGGCGGTGAGCGCGGCCGTTTCAGCCGCGCTCCTCGGTTCGGTCGCAAGCAGCGCGCGGGCGAGATCCGGCTGGCGCGGCGTCGCGCAATCGACCAGCGCGAACATCGGCGCGAGGGCTTCGGCGATCTGCGCTTCGGTTCCCGGTCCGGGCCTCGGCAGCGGCACCGCGCCGAGCGCCGGCGAGCGCGCCGCCACCGGTGTGGCGAAGCGGCTTTCGTAGAGGAACTCGGCAACGACGCCCCGCAGGGAAAAGGCCGAGGTCGCGATCGCCTCGCGCAGCCTGAGGCAGCGCTGAGCGACGCGCACGAAGGCGGCCGCCTGGGTCCGTTCCTCGGCCGAGAAGGGGAGCGTCGCCAGAAGCGCGTTGCCGGCGTTCGCGTCGCGCCCGATCGCGCAGGCCACGGCGCGCAGCACCTCCGCGGGCGCGGTCGCGGCGGGGGCCGCCGGCGCCGCCGCCGGCTGGCCGCTCGGCGCCGCGGCGGGAGGCGGCGTTTGCGGCGCACTGCCATATTGGGCCGCGCCGGGCGCCGCGCCCGAGGCAAGCAGGATCGCGCCAAGGACGCCGACGACTTTCTTGATTGGATGCATGGCTGTCTCCGCGTCGCCGCCTCCCGCTGGGGCGGGCGCGCGCCGGACTATCTCATGGCCGGGGCGCGTCGTAAAGCGTCCCTAATTCCTTCGCCGTCCGGGCGGCGGCGACAGCCCGTCGAGCAACCGGTAGAGCGCGACCGCGACCATCGCGCGCAGCCCCACCTGGTCGACTCGGAGGGACTGGCCCTGGTTCACGCAGGCGCCGACCTGCGTCATGACCGGGCGGCGGGCCGTTCGCTCCTCGGCCGTCGCCGGCTCGGTCAGCACCAGGGCCCTGACCGCGTGCGGATCGCGGCGCGCGATGCAGGCGGCGATGTCTTCATAGCCGTTGCGCGGCCCGAGCCCCAGGCGCGCGACGTCCTCGTCGGCGAGCGCGGCGACCGGGGCCAGATCGGCGGTGGAAAAGCGCGCGCGAATCCCGGCCTCGCCAATAGCCCCGGCGAGGCTCTCCGTCGGGAACCGCATCGACAGGCCGGTTCGCCCCATGCAATCTTCGGCGCCCTGGACCCGCCTGCGGACGATCGCGGCCTGCTCCTCGCCGCCATAGGGCGCCGCGACGATCGCCTCGGCGGTGCGCGGCCGGTTGTCGAGGAGGCAGGCGGCATAGGTGCGCATCACCCGGCGCGCGGTGGCCTGATCTTCCCGCTCCTGCGGTGTCACCGCTCCGCGCGGCCCGGATTCGAGGCGCGATCCGATCTCCGGCTCGGCCCCGGCGGCGGCGGGCAGCGCCGGCAGGGCAATGATGGCAGCCAGGACGATTTGGCGCGGGCGCACGGCGTTCAATTGCCAGCCGCGGCCGGGGCGGCGGGCGCGAGCCGCATCAAACCCTCGATCAGGCGGTAACGGAGCAAGGTCGCGCTGCCGTTGAGCCTGGCTCCGGCCGGCATGCAGGCGAGGAATCCGTCTATCAGCGCCAATACCGCCTCATATTCCTGCCGCGAGCCGGGCGTAAGCGGAAGCAGCGCGAGCACCTGCTCCCTGTGCCCGGCGGCATAGCAGCGCGCGGCGTCGCTCAGGTTCCGGACCTGATCGACGGTCGGGGCAGGAAGCAAGTGGCTGGCGGGAACGCCCATGCCCGACCGGTAGACGCCTTCGGCGATGGCGCCGCGCACATAAGAGAGCGGCGCGCTCATGGTGGTGCCGGCCGTAAGGCAGCTCAGATTGTCGCCACGAAACAACCGCCGATAGGTCTCGGCTTCCTCGCGCGACGTGGGACGGGTGGCGAGAAGGGACAGGCTCTGGGCCCGGAGGTTCCTGCCATAGCAGCGCCCGAACGAAGCCAGCTCGCGCATGCCCTCGGCCCGATCCATATATTGGAGGCTCGAGCTTCCCGACCGACCGGTCCCGAGTTGACCATGCGCCGTGCCGGCCATGCCGGTGGCGAGGGCGAGGGGAAGCAGGATCGCGCCCACGGCGCCACGGATCTTATTGATTGGCTGCATTCCGGCCTCCGCGTCCCCGTCTTCCCCAGGCGGGCGCCCGCCGCATTGTCTCACGGCCGCGCCGGCTCGTAAAGCGGCGCGCAAGGCCTATTGGCCCCAGCCATTATGCACCGCCAGGCGATAGGCGGCCAAAGCGAGAATGGCGCGGCCGCCCAGGCGATTCAGGGTGACGCTGCTGCCCGCGCGAAGGCAGGAGGCGAGCTCCGGCCTCAGCGCGCGAAGGGCCGCGCCCTCCTCCTCGCTCGCCGGCGCGGTCCACAGCAGGGCGGTCACCTTCCCCGGCGACGCGCGGACGACGCACAGCGCCATCAACTCGGTCTCGTCGCGCGAGGCGATCGCCGGGCGGGCCGGGTCGAGCGCGACCAGGGGCCTCAAATCGGCCACCGCACCGCGCTCGCGCAGCAGGTTTTCGGCGAGGCCGCCGGCGAACAGCACCGGGCCGAAGGCGAGGCGGCCGCCGAAGGGCACGCAATTCGCATTGTCCCCCGCGAGCCGCATCATCCCATCGCGGTACTGCTCGGTCCGGAAATCCAGCGCCAGCAGCGCGCGGCTGCGCTGGCGATTGGCCGGGCGCCCGGCGACGCATTGCGAGAACCGGGCGAGAACGCGAACTTCGGCGGGAGTGGCCGGATCGCGATCGAAGCGCGGACGCCGTTGCGCGGACGCGGAAGCGGATGCGCCGAGCGCGGCGACGGCGAGGATCGCCGCCAATGAGATTTTGAACAAAGACATGGTCCCCCGAATCGACCGCGACGGCGGTGATGGGCGGCCATCTACTTGATGTTCAACGAGAAAACGAGAACAATTACTCAGCGGCCTCCAGCGCCGCGCCTTGCCGCTCGACGATGCGCCGCTCGAGCTCGGGCCGGAAGTGGCGGATCAGGCCCTGGATCGGCCAGGCCGCGGCGTCGCCAAGCGCGCAGATCGTGTGGCCCTCGACCTGCTTGGTGACGTCCCAGAGCGTGTCGATCTCGTGGATCGCGGCATTGCCTTCGACCAGCCGCTCCATCACCCGCCACATCCAGCCCGTGCCTTCGCGGCAGGGCGTGCACTGGCCGCAGCTCTCATGCTTGTAGAAATAGGAGATGCGGCTGATCGCCTTCACGATGTCGGTGGAGCGGTCCATGACGATGACCGCGGCGGTGCCGAGGCCGGAGCCGAGATCCTTGAGGCCGTCGAAATCCATCGGGGCGTCGATGATCTCGTGAGCGGGGACGAGCGGCACCGACGAGCCGCCGGGGATGACGGCGAGGAGATTGTCCCACCCTCCCCTGATCCCGCCGGCGTGGCGCTCGATCAGTTCGCGGAACGGGATCGACATCGCCTCCTCGACCACGCAGGGCTTCTCGACATGGCCGGAGATCTGGAAGAGCTTGGTGCCCTCGTTCTTCTCGCGGCCGAAGCCTTTGAACCAGAGCGCGCCGCGTCGCAGGATGGTCGGCACCACCGCGATCGATTCGACATTGTTGACCGTGGTCGGGCAGCCGTAGAGGCCCGCCCCCGCCGGGAAGGGCGGCTTCAATCGCGGCATCCCCTTCTTGCCCTCCAGGCTTTCGAGCATCGCCGTCTCTTCGCCGCAAATATAGGCGCCGGCGCCGCGATGGACGAAGAGGTCGAAATCGTAGCCGGACTTGCAGGCATTCTTGCCGAGCAGCCCCGCCGCATAGGCTTCGGCGACCGCGGCCTCGAGCGTCTGCGTCTCGCGGATGAACTCGCCGCGTATGTAGATATAGCCCGCCCGCGCGCGCATCGCGAAGCCGGCGAGCAGGGCGCCCTCGATCAATTTGTGCGGATCGTGGCGGATGATCTCGCGGTCCTTGCAGGAGCCGGGCTCGCTCTCGTCGGCGTTGATCACCAGGAAATTGGGGCGGCCTTCGCCCGGCTCCTTGGGCATGAAGCTCCATTTGAGCCCGGTGGGGAAGCCGGCGCCGCCGCGGCCGCGAAGCCCGGAATCCTTGACGATCTCGATGATCGCGTCCTGGCCGAGCGCCATCAGCTTGCCGGTGTCGTCCCAGTCGCCGCGCGCCTGCGCCGCCTTCAGCCCCCAGGGCTGGAAGCCGTAGACATTGGTGAAGATCCGGTCCTTGTCGTCAAGCACCGGTCGGCCTCCTGAACATCAGGATATAGAGCAGGCCGATGCAGGCGCCGCCGACCCCGGCGGGGATCATCCGTGCCAGCTCCCCCTCGACGCCGAGCGCCGGCAGCAGCAAGCCGCCGCCAATGCCCAGGCACAAGGCCATGATCGCGAGCGCGACCAGCAGGAACCAGGCGACCCTCAACGCGGACCGCCCAGCTTCTTGCGGATCACGACGAAGGCGGCGACCGCCGCGCCCACGAGCAGCAGCACCGCAAGCAGCTTGAAGATGAAACCGGCCACCTTGACCAGGATGAAGACCGCGAGGATCGCGAGGACGATGGCGATGATGCCGCTCATGATGAAATTCCCTTCACTAACCAAGCTCCCCCTCGCCGCAATTCTCGCGAATCGCGCGGTCCATCTCGCCGGCGCCCATCTGCGATTCGACATAGGCCATCTCGCCGTCGACGACGATATAGCGCTCGCGCCGGCCGCGATGCTCGACGTCGCCGCAAACGATCGGCACGCGGCCGGGGTCGATGACGCGCGCATTGGAGAAAACGAGGCCCGGCGGGTTGCGGAGCCGGCGGCGCACGACCTGCTCGGCGAGCGCGCGATCGTCGGCCGGCCGGACCGCTCTGGCCGCGGGCGCCGCGACATTGTTGGCCGGCGCCGGCTGGTTCTGGCAGGCACCGAGCAGGGCCAGAGGGGCATAAGCGAGCCGCGTCACCAGCGGCCCCGGTAATCGTGATTCTCGCCGACCATCTCCTTGAGGCTGGTCGGGCCGCCCTGCGCGCAGCTGGTTTGCCGTTCGATCTGCGGGCCGGGCGCCGGCGTCTCGCCTTTGGCGAGCGCGTCGAGGATGGCGGCCATGGTCTCGAAGGTCAGGTCCTCGTAATTGTCGTCGTTGATCTGCACCATCGGCGCGTTGGCGCAGGCGCCCAGGCACTCGACCTCGGTCAGCGTGAACAGGCCGTCGGCGGTGGTGTGCCCCTTCTTCAGGCCTTTGGCATAGCAGGCAGCGAGCACGTCGTCCGAGCCGCGCAGCATGCAGGGCGTGGTGCCGCAGACCTGGACATGGTGGCGGCCGACCGGGGCGAGGTTGAACATCGTGTAGAAAGTGGCGACCTCATAGGCGCGAATATAGGGCATGGAGAGCTCAGCCGCGACGAACTCGATCACCGGAATCGGCAGCCATCCCTGGGTCCCTGTTTCGGCGCCGATCTGGCGCTGGGCGAGATCGAGCAGGGGGATGATTGCGCTCTGCTGGCGCCCCGCCGGGTAGCGGGCGATGAACGTCTTCGCCATCTTCGCATTCTCCGCCGTCCACGCGAAATTGCCCCAGCGCTCGCGGATTTCGGTGGATGCGGGCGCGCGGCCAGCCTCAGCCATGAAGTGATTCCATTGTCATAGATTCCCTGCCGCGTCCCTAGCCCCGAGCGGCGGGCGCGGCAATGGGAAGGTCATGGCCTGGGCCGACGTCTGGGCGCCGGGCCTGGCGGCCGCCGGCGCGGTAGACGGACGTCGATCGGGCCCGGATACCAGGACGCCGCCAGCATCCCCGCGGGATGATGCCAGAACCGGACGTAGACGCCTGGGTCCTGGGACGCATGGAGCCCCGTTCGCGCGCGGCTCATGCAGACGAAGCGATACCACATTTCGGGCTCGGCACGGATCCGTGCCGCCTCGAAGAGCCGGCAGCCGCGCAACGCCTCAATCAGCGCCTCGGGGCTCGACAACTCGATGGCGAGATTCCCGTCGGAGCGCGACACGAAGCGCCCGACGATGGCCCCCACGGCGTCCGCATCCCCTCGGGTCAAGGCGCCACCGAAGGCATCGCGCTCTTCATTCGTGATCGGCACCCGTGCCTGGGCATGGGCCGTTGCAGGACTTGGTGACACAGCCGCCAGGCCGCACAGCAGCGCTGTCGTCGCGCGAAGGCTCACAGCGTTTCCAGCGTGTCGCGGGTGAGCGCCGATGTCGATTCGCTTCCCGTATTGGGCTCACCCTCGCGGTCCATGATCAGCAATTCGACCTCCTCGGGCGCTACCGGACGGTGCTCGACACCCTTTGGCACGACCAGGAACTCGCCGGGCCCGAGCGTGCGGACGCCGTCGCGGAATTCGATGACGAGCTGTCCCTTCAACACCAGGAAAAGCTCGTCCGTCTCCTTGTGGCTGTGCCAGACGAACTCGCCCTTGAGCTTCGACACCCGCACTTCGTTGCCGTTGTAGCGGCCGACGATGCGCGGGTTCCAGTGGTCGCTGAACCGGCCGAGCTTCTCGGCCAGGTTGACCGTGTCGGGCGAGCGGTTGGTCATGCCTTATCCCAGGTCGTCAAGGCATAGGAGCCAGCACTCCGAATATCCGCGCTGTAAAGCCGGTATCTCACTCCAGTCCTTCAGCGCTGCTCAGCGCAACCGTCGGGATCGCCAAGAGGAGCGCCTGGATTGCCTACCCCGGACAATCTGATCTTTCCACCGCTCTCGCGCATGCCCCCGGCAAGTACCCAGCATCGTGAATTGCCGCCAACCCCCGGAGGACATACCCAGCCCATAATCCCGCCGCCAGCATTCATTGCACGGCAGCGAGATATCAATTCGACGAATTCGGCAGCGGACATCTCCTGACCGTTAACCAGCTTCACTGGCGAATCCAGGAGCTGACGCAACGTGTCGAAATCGCGGGCTTGTGCCGAAGCCACAAATCGCCTTTCGAGTTCGGTCCGCTGACCACGGGCGGGAAAAGATGACAACGCCAGTCCAGCGATCGCAGCCGCGGCAAACAGCCGCCTCACCGATCCACTTCCCCGAACACGATATCGAGCGCGCCCAATATCGCCGTCACGTCCGCAAGCATGTGCCCCCGGCTCATGAAGTCCATCGCCTGGAGGTGGGAGAAGCCGGTCGGGCGGATCTTCACGCGATAGGGCTTGTTGGAGCCGTCGGCGACCAGATAGACGCCGAATTCGCCCTTGGGGCTCTCGGTCGCGACATAGACCTCGCCGGCGGGGACGTGGAAGCCCTCGGTGTAGAGCTTGAAGTGATGGATCAGCGCTTCCATCGACTGCTTCATCTCGGCGCGCCTGGGGGGCACGACCTTGCGGTCGAGGCTGGCGATCGGGCCCTCCGGCATTTCATTGAGGCACTGCTTCATGATCCGCGCCGACTGGCGGACCTCCTCGACCCGGACCATGAAGCGGTCGTAGCAATCGCCCTTGGTGCCGACCGGAATGTCGAAGTCCATCCGGTCGTAGACGTCGTAGGGCTGGGAGCGCCTGAGATCCCATGGAATGCCGGCGGCGCGGATCATCGGGCCGGAAAAGCCCCAGGCGAGCGCGTCCTCCTTGCTGACCGTGGCGATGTCGACGTTGCGCTGCTTGAAGATGCGGTTGTCGGCGACCAGGCTGATCGCGTCCCCGAACAGCCGCGGCAGGCGCGTGTCGAGCCAGTCGCCGATGTCGGTGAGCAATTTCAGCGGCACGTCCTGGTGGACGCCGCCCGGCCGGAACCAGGCCGCGTGCATGCGCGCGCCCGAGGCCCGCTCGTAGAAGTTCATGCAGTCTTCGCGCAGTTCGAACAGCCACAGGTCCGGCGTCATCGCCCCGACGTCCATCATGTGGCTGCCGAGGTTCAGCATGTGGTTCGAGATGCGGGTCAGCTCGGCGAAGAAGACGCGGAGGTATTGCGCGCGCAGCGGCACTTCGAGGCCGAGCAATTTCTCGATCGCCAGCACGTAGCTGTGCTCCATGCAGAGCGGCGAGCAATAATCGAGCCGGTCGAAATAGGGCAAAGCCTGGAGGTAGGTCTTGTATTCGCAGAGCTTCTCGGTGCCGCGGTGGAGCAGGCCGACATGGGGGTCGACGCGCTCGATGATCTCGCCGTCCAGCTCGAGAATGAGGCGCAGCACGCCGTGCGCGGCCGGGTGCTGCGGGCCGAAATTGATCGTGTAATTGGCGATGTCGCTATGCGCCGGGCTGGTGCCCTCCGCCAGCGCCTCCGCCTCGACCGCGTGCGGGATGATGCCGGCATTCTCAGCCATTGCGCACCGTTGCAGACACAGGAACCGTCATTCCAGCGAAAGCTGGAATCCCACTTCCTGAAGGCAAAGAGATTCCAGCTTTCGCTGGAGTGACGGGAGAAGGCGCGCTCATCCCTCCCCCCTCGGCTTGCGCGGCGCGCGGGGCTTGCGGGAGGGCCTGGCGGCGATCGTGTCGGCGGGCTCTCCTGCCCCGGTCTGTGCCCTGCTTTCGGTGGTCTTGGGCGTCGGCGGTGGCGTGGCCGTCTTCGGCGGAGCGGCCTTGTTGATCTCGGCGGAGGTGAGCGGCGTCGGCGCGCCACACGCCTCGGGCTGGGCCTTCTCGTCGCCGGGGATGATATATTCGGCCCCCTCCCAGGGGCTCATGAAATCGAAATCGCGAAAGTCCTGGGCGAGGCTGACCGGCTCGTAGACGACTCGCTTCTCCTCCTCCGAATAGCGCAGCTCGACATAGCCGGTGAGCGGGAAATCCTTGCGCTGCGGATGGCCGCGAAAGCCGTAATCGGTGAGGATGCGCCGAAGGTCCGGATTGCCCGCGAAGACGACGCCGTACATGTCGAAGACTTCCCGCTCGAGCCAGCCGGCGACCGGATAGACATTGGTGACCGTGGGCACGGTCCGCTCCTCGTCGGTCGAGACGCGGATGCGCAGGCGATGGTTCTTGGTCACCGAAAGCAGGTGATAGACCACCTCGAACCGCTCCGCCCGCTCGGGATAGTCGACCCCGGCGATCTCCATCAGCTGCTGGTAGTCGAGCTCGTCGCGCAGGGTCCGCAGCACCTCCGCCACGTTTTCGCGGGCGACGTCGATCGAGACCTCGCCGACCTCGTCCTTGAAGGAAATGAAGGCGTTGCCGATCGCGGCTCGCACCGCGTCGACGATGCCTTCGCGCGGCTGGACGAGGGGGGCGGGGCTACCCACTGACTTCCCCGACCCGCAAACCGTTCGGGCTGAGCTTGCCGAAGCCCTGTCCTTCACCCTTTCTCTCAAGGAAGAAAAGTAAGCCCTTCGACAGGCTCAGGTCGAACGGTGCGGGAGATAAGGAGGTCTTTGCCATATCTCTACCGCTCGATCGTGCCGGAGCGGCGGATCTTCCGCTGCAATTGCATGATCCCGTAGAGCAAAGCCTCGGCGGTCGGCGGGCAGCCGGGGACGTAGATGTCCACCGGAACGATACGGTCGCAGCCGCGCACCACCGAATAGCTGTAATGATAATAGCCGCCGCCATTGGCGCAGCTGCCCATCGAGATCACGTAGCGCGGCTCCGACATCTGGTCGAAGACGCGCCTCAGCGCCGGCGCCATCTTGTTGCAGAGCGTGCCCGCGACGATCATCACGTCGCTCTGCCGGGGGCTCGCCCGCGGCGCGACGCCAAACCTCTCGAGATCGTAGCGCGGCATGTTTACGTGGATCATTTCGACCGCGCAGCAGGCAAGGCCGAACGACATCCACCAGAGCGAGCCGGTCCGCGCCCATTGGAACAAATCCTCGGTCGTGGTGACGAGGAACCCCTTGTCGCTGACTTCCGACTGGATCTGGTTGAAGACATAGGGGTCGGGCGGGGTATCGCCGGCACTCGCCATCGGCTGCCCCCCAGCGTCGAGGATCACTCCCATTCGAGCGCGCCTTTCTTCCAGGCGTAGGCGAGGCCCAAGGCGAGCTCGGCCAGGAAGATCATCATCGCGATCCACGCCGCCCAGCCGATATCGAACACGCTGACCGCCCAGGGGAAGAGATAGGCCGCCTCGATGTCGAAGATGATGAACAGGATCGCGACCAGGTAGAAGCGCACGTCGAACTGGGCGCGGCTGTCCTCGAAGGCCGGGAAGCCGCACTCATATTCGGTGAGCTTGTCCGGATAGGGCTTGTTGGCCCCGGTCAGCCGCGACACGAGCATCGGCAGCACGACGAAGGCGAAGGACAGTCCGAGCGCGACGCCCAGGAACAGCAGGATCGGCAGATAATCGGCGGCGACGGACGCCATCGGAGACTCCGGTTACCAAGGTTGGAGCGGCTTTAGGACCGGCGCAGGTGCGACGCAAGGCTCTGGCGGCGCGGCTTGAAAGGTCGGGCGCGCCTGCTATCTGCGGCGCCGGGCCGAGAGGGGAATCCGAGACAATGAAGACGCTCGTTTCTAGGCGCGGCCTCGGCCTGTGGATCGCGGCGCTCGCCTTTGCCGCGCTGCTGCCCTGGGCCGCCCCGGCCGGCGCGCAGGGCGCAATCGTCGAGACCCCGATCCAGGGCTTTCCCCGCGCCAAGCTCTATCGGCAGGCCGGAGACGCGGCCCGGCCCGTGGTGGTGATCCTGGCGGGCGCCGAGGGCGGCGACGGCGCCGGGCGCCGGTTCGGGCCGATGCTCGCCCGGATGGGCTATGCAGCGGTGAGCCTGCCTTATTACTCGCCCAATTGGGGCCAATATGGGCCGCCGCCCGAATATCCCGATCTGCCGGGCAGCTTCATCGACATCAGGGTGGACCAGCTCGCCGAACTGCGCGAGGCGCTGCGGGCGATGCCGGGGGTCGACGTCGACCGCTTCGGCCTGTTCGGCGGATCGAAGGGCTCGGAATTCGCGCTGATCGCGGCCAGCCGCTATCCGTGGATCAAGGCGGTGGTGGCCTATACGCCCTCCGATCTGGTCTGGGAGGGCTGGGGCCTGGAGATGCTGGAGGCCGAAGGCACCCGCTCCTCCTTCTCGTTCGGCGGGCGGCCCTTGCCCTTCATGCCCTATCGCGGCTTCGTCGCGGGGCTGCGGGCGGGCGCGGCCGCGGATCTGCGCGCCATTCACGAAGGAGGCCGCGCCGATCATCCCGGGCGCGAGGCCGCGGCGCGGATTCCGGTCGAGGCCTATCGCGGCGCGCTCCTGCTGGTCGCAGGCGATCGGGACCGCTTGTGGAATTCGGGCGGCATGGCGCGCAACATCGTCGCGGCGCGGCGCGCGGCGCGACTGGAGACCGAGGCCCTGCTCTATCCCGAGGCCGGCCACGATCTTGGCGGCGATTCCGCCGAGCCGCGCGAGGATCCGCGCGGCGGCGGCAGCCCGGCCGCCAACGCCCGGGCGCGCGCGGACGCCTGGCCGAAGGTCATCGCCTTTCTGGCTCGGACGCTGGCGCCCTAATTGGACGGGCGGAGCAGGCGGATGGCGGTGGGGCGCTGCGCCCCCTCCCCCTGGAGCGCGCCGGCGGGGCCGTAGCGGTCCCACTGGGCGTCGGCGACGTAGAGGAAGTCGCTGCCGCGGACGATGCCGAGCGTCGGCTCGCCCCATTCGGCATTGTTGCTTTCGAGGACGCGCGCGCCGGCGATTCGGCTGCCGTCGCGGCTCAGAGTCAGCAGCAGGATGCGGCGCGGGTTGGTGCCGTTCTGGATCGCGAGCAGGCCGCCGCGATAGCCGACCAGGCCGTCAATGCCGTCGAGCATCGTCCCGGCGTCGGATTCGAGCCGGCTGACCTGCCCGTCGGCGAGGCTGACCATGGCGAGGCCGTAGCCATAATCGGAGACGTAGAGCCGGCGGCCGCCGGCGGCGAGGACCAACCCCTGCGGGCTGCGCAGCCGGCCGGGGGGAACCAGGACCGAGAGCGCGGCATCGCCGAGCCGGGCGCGGTAGACGGCGCCGCTATTGGGATCGCTCGCATAGACCGTTCCATCTGCGGCAACGACGATGTCGGCCGGCGAGCCCGCGCCTTCGACCGGCACCCGGCGCACCGGGCGCAAAGTCGCGAGATCGACGGCGATCAGGCCGCGAAAGGCGGTCTCGGGCGACGGCGTCTGCTCGACCACGCCGGACGCAAGCCAGAGCAGCCGGCGGCGCGGATCGACGGCGAGGCCGAACAGGCTGCCCGCCTCCAGCCCCTCGACTTCGCGCCAGCCCTGGGCGTCATGCACCAGCAAGGCGCGGCCGACGACGGTGGCGGCGAACAGCCGGCGATCCCGCGAGTCCCAGGCAATGCCCTCGACCAGGCGGTGTGCGGCGGGCACGGTGGCGAACAGGCGGCTTCGCTGGACCCGGGCGCCATTGGCTGCGAAGCGCAGCCGCAGCGCCTCCATCTCGGCCTCGGGAACGTGGGTGGCGAGCAGGTCGATCGTCGCCTGGCTCGGCGCATAGCCCGAGGCGGCGAGGCGCGCGATCCCGGTCCGGACCGTGGCGGCGTCGCCGGCCTGGTGCGCGGCCGCGAGCAGGCGGCGCAGCACCGAGGCGCTGTCGGGGAATTGCGCGGCGAGCCCCGCGGGCTCCTCGGCATGGACCGGCCAGGCGGGGCCCCGCTGCGCGAGCGGCGCGGTGCATCCGGCGAGCAGGAGGAAGGCCAGCGCGGCGGCGCCGCGGCTCACCCGCGCAGCGCCCCGGCGAGCAGCTTGTGCAGCCGGTTGTGGAGCTGATCGTTGCCCGCCAGGATCTGGCCCGTCTCGAGACCCGCGGCGCCGCCGCGGAAATCGGTTACGTAGCCGCCCGCCTCCCGCACAAGAACGATGCCGGCGGCGACGTCCCAGAATTGGAGGTCCTCCTCCCAGAAGCCGTCGAAGCGGCCCGCCGCCACCCAGGCGAGGTCTAGTGCCGCGGAGCCGAAGCGGCGGATGCCCGCGACCTCGGGCGAGACCGCGTCGAGGATCCTGTTGAAACGGCCGATATCGCCATGCGCCTTATAGGGGATGCCGGTCGCGATCAGCGCTTCGGAAAGGTCGCGGCGCGCCGAGACCCGCAGCCGCCTCTCGTTGAGCCAGGCGCCCCTGCCCTTTTCCGCCCAGAAGCTCTCGTCGGTGAGCGGATTGTAGACCAGGCCCTGGGTGAGCTCGCCCCAGCCTTTTCCTCCCGGCTTCGGTTCCTGGACGGCCAGGGAGATGGCGAAATGGGGAATGCCGTGGAGAAAGTTCGAGGTGCCGTCGACCGGATCGACGATCCAGCGCGGCTTCATCGGATCGCCCTCGATCGCGCCGCCTTCCTCGAGCAGCAGGCCCCAGTCCGGGCGGGCGTGGCGCAGCTCCTCCACCAGGGTCGCCTCGGCCTGCTTGTCGGCCATGGAGACGAAGTCGGCGGGGCCCTTGCGGCTGACCTGAAGCTGCTCGACCTCGCCGAAGTCGCGCCTGAGGCGCGGCGCCGCCTTGCGGGCCGCGCGGCTCATGACGGTGATCAGGCCCGAATGGGATACCAAAGCCAGTT
This sequence comes from Allosphingosinicella sp., assembly GCA_035629975.1. GTDB lineage: Bacteria > Pseudomonadota > Alphaproteobacteria > Sphingomonadales > Sphingomonadaceae > Allosphingosinicella. Next base: position 26,883 of record DASQLN010000016.1, read on the forward strand.
CCTCGAAATCCCTCTCCCATTTGGGGAGAGGGAGGGGCCCGCCGCGAAGCGGTGGGAGGGTGAGGGAATGCCCCTAGGGCAGAAAGGCCCTCACCCCAACCCTCTCCCCAAATGGGAGAGGGAGCTAGTCCGCGCGCCTCACATAGGTCTGTTCGTACACGTCGACCACGATCCGGGTGCCCGCGCTGATGTGCGGCGGGACCATGACGCGCACGCCATTGTCGAGGATTGCGGGCTTGTAGCTGGACGAGGCGGTCTGGCCCTTCACCACGGCGTCGGCCTCGACGATCTCGGCCTCGATCGTGTCGGGCAGCTGCACCGAGATCGCGCGCTCGTTGTAGAGCTCCATGACCACGTCCATGCCGTCCTGGAGGAAGGCGGCGGCGTCGCCGAGCAGGTCGGTGGGGAGCGTCACCTGCTCGTAATCGGCCTTGTCCATGAAGGTCAGCTGGTCGCCGTCGCGGAACAGGAACTGGAAGTCCTTGGTGTCGAGCCGGACGCGCTCGACCGTCTCGGCCGAGCGAAAGCGGACATTGTTCTTGCGGCCGTCGATGAGGTTCTTCATCTCGACCTGCATGTAGGCGCCGCCCTTTCCGGGCTGGGTGTGCTGGATCTTGACCGCGCGCCAGATGCCGCCCTCATATTCGATGATGTTGCCGGGACGAATGTCCACGCCGCTGATCTTCATGGGAATGCTCGCTGGATCGGAAGGGTTGGCGCGGCCTTAGCGGCGCGCCCGGCTCGCGGCAAGCAGCGGATAGGGATTGACCGGCGCGCCCTGGTACCAGCGGTCGCTCGCGCTCATCCGGTGGACCGCGAAATGGAGGTGCGGCCAGGCGGGGTGGGCATTGCCGGTGCTGCCGACCCGGCCGATCGGGTCGCCGCGCTCGATCCGCTGGCCGACGGCGAGGCCGGGCGCATAGGAATCGAGGTGCGCGTAATAATACATCCAGCGCCCGTCGCTGGAGCGGACGTAGGCGGTGATGCCGCCGCCGCCGCTGCGGTGCAGCCGCTCGACGACGCCGTCCGCGGCCGCCACAACCGGGGTACCGCGCGGCGCCATGATGTCGAGCGCGTTGTGGACTCGGGCGCCGCCGGCGCGGGGGGCGCGGAAGGTATCGACGATCTGGGCGGCCTGGACGCCGATCACGGGGATGGCGAGGCCGGAGGCCGAGAAGGACGGCATCTCGGGGATGTCCGCCATCTTGGAGCCCGCCGCGCCGAGCGCAACGTCGAGCTCGGCCGGGCTCGGCGCCGGCCCGTCCTCGACGGGCTCGAACGTGTTCGCGGCCGCCGCGACGGACAGCAGAAGGGCCCCCCACAGGCTCATGCCCTCCGAAATAGAGCGGGCGCCCGCCAATGCCCAGCCCGGGAGGGGACGGGTGGAGGATATGCGCGCCATAGCGTTGCTGGCGCGCGATGAAGAGCGTCATGATCCGCCTGTGCGCCCGAGCTGCCGACGGCGGAGGGCGCGCTAGCGGTTGGCGCGCCCGGTCAGCATGGGATAGGGATTGAGCGCCCGGCCCTGCCACCAGCGCTCGTCCGGGGCCATCTCGCGGATCGCGAAATGGAGGTGGGGACCGTCGGGGCTGGCATTGCCGGTGCTGCCGACGAAGCCGATCGGGTCGCCGCGCGAAAGGCGCCCGCCCTCGGCGAGGCCCGGCGCATAGCGGTCGAGATGGGCGTAATAATGAATGAGCCGCCGATCCGGCGAGCGAACGTAGACGGTGATCCCGCCGCCGCCGTGACTGAAGTGCAGCTTCTCGACAATCCCCTCCGCCGCCGCGACGACAGGCGTGCCGCGTGGCGCCATGATATCGATCGCGTCGTGGGGGCGGCCGCCTCCGCGGGCCTGAAGGAAGGTGTCGCTCAGCTGATCGGGGCGGATGCCGGCGACCGGTATGACGAGGCCGGAGCCGGAGGCGGCGGGCGCGCGCGGGTCCGGGGATGTCGGCGCGACCGGAGGCGGCGGCTCGGCGGTCGGAGTGCGGGCGACCAGCCAGACCGCTATTCCGATTATGAGGGCGAGCAGCGCGCCGCGAAAGGCCGTGCCCCCGCGCATCAGGCGCGGAAGGTCGCGGTGACGCCCGCCCGCACCATCTGCGCGAGCCGCGCCGCGTCCCAATTGGTGAGGCGGATGCAGCCATGGCTCTCGGTGCGGCCGATCATCCTGGGCTCGGGCGTGCCGTGGATGCCATAATGCTCGCGCGACAGATCGATCCAGACCACGCCAACGGGGCTGTTCGGGCCGGGCGGCAATGTGACGCTCCGCTCGCTGTCGGAGACGTCCCAGAACAGCCGCGGATTATAATGGAAATCGGGATTGAACGCCGTGCCCTGGATCCGCCATTCGCCGAGCGGGAGCGGATCGCGCTCGCTGCCCATCGTCGCCGGGAACTGGGCGACCAGCCTGTCCTGGGCGTCATAGACCATCAGCACTGCGTCCGACTTGTCGACGACGATTCGCGCGGCCCGGGGCTGCTCGCTGGCGACGCCGAGCGAGATCAGGGTGCCGACCCAGCCGCGCGCAGCCTCGGCGTTGGGGGCGACCCGGTCGTTGCCGACATTGGGGACCGTGATCCGCGCGCCCGCGCGGGGCGCGAAGCCGGGGTCCGGATTGAGCGCGCGAATCGTCTCCGGAGTGGTGTGGAAGCGCTCGGCGAGCTTTTCCATCAGGTCGGCATAGCCGAGCGAGGCAAGCCGCGCCTGCTGCTCGGGCTCGCGGGGAAGCGGGCCGGGGAACGGGCCGCGGGCGAAGTCCTCGCCGATCACGATTGTCCGCGTCGACGGGATCCGCTCCCATCGGACAAGCGCGGCGCGCGTCGGCGCGTCGAGACGGCCGGTCGGCTCGAGGCGATTGGCCTGCTGGAACCCGCGCACGGCGCCCGTAAAGGAACGCCCTTCCTTGCCGTCGATCACACCGGAGGAGAAGCCGAGCCGCTCGAGCACCACCTGCGCCTGCATGATCGGCCGAGGCTCCGGAGCATCGGCGGCGCGGAGCAATGCCTGATCGTCGGACGGGAAGACCGCCTGCGAGCTCGCGGGAGCCTGGGCCGGCGGCGGGGAGCGATTTGCCTGCGGCGCCCCAGGCGATGACTGATCGGCGACCTTGAAGACGCCGAACCAGAACAGGCCGGCGGCCACCAGCCCCAGCAACAGAACAAACAGCAGGATCTTGCGCATCAGGCCACTCCGTCGCCGAAAACCGAGCAACCAACGGACGAGGTGCGGCTTATTTCCGTCAGCGCCCCAGGATCGGGGCGAAGGCGCGCACGGCGGCGGCGGCGCCGGCGGTATCGCCCCACACCCCATTGCAGACCGCAAGGAAGTCGGCGCCGGCCTCGACCAGCGCGCGGCCGTTCTCGGGGGTGATGCCCCCGATGGCGACGCCGGGTATCTCGAACAGGGTCGACCACCAGGAGAGGATGGAGGGGTCGGGACGGTGGCGCGCCTCCTTGGTGGCGCTCGGGAAGAAGGCGCCGAAGGCGACATAATCGGCGCCCGCCTCGCCCGCCTCCATGGCGAGGTGGCGGCTGTCATGGGCGGTGACGCCGATCTGGGCGGCGGGGCCGAGCAGCGCGCGGGCCTCGCGCGGGTCCCCGTCCGCCTGGCCGAGATGGACGCCATCGGCGCCGAGCCGTTTCGCCAGCGCCGCGGAATCGTTGACGATGAAGGCGGTATCGCGTGCGGCGCATAGCCGCTGCAGGGGCTCGGCGAGCCGCGCTGCTTCGTGCTGGTCGATCCCCTTTACCCGGAATTGGAAGGCCGCCACCGGGCCAGCGTCGAGGGCGGCGGCGAGCCGGTCCGGGAACCCTCCCCCGACGTCGAGCGGCGAGATCAGGTAGAGCTGGCAGGCGGGCCGGCGGGGATCGCGCACGAACTGCGCGGCGAAATCGGGATCGAGCGGATCCGTCATGCGTCCACCAGCGCGAGGACGAAGCCGTCCCATCCCTTGACGCCGACCGTCTGCACCGCGGTCGCGGACAGGCGCGGCTCGGCGGCGATCGCCTCGAACAAGGCGCGCGTCCCGGTAATGCTAGGATCGCCGCTGCCCGGATCGAGCATGGCACCCTCGCGGACGACATTGTCGACAAGGATCGCTGTGCCCGGGCGCGACAGGCGCAGCGCCTCCCTCAGATAAAGGGCGTTTGACGGCTTGTCGGCATCGATGAAGATGAAGTCGAACGGGGCTTCCAGGGCCGCGAGCGTGTCGAGCGCCGGGCCGACGACCACCACCACCTTGTCGGCCACGCCGGCGGCCTTCAAATTGCCCCGCGCCACCTCGGCATGATGGGGATCGATCTCCAGGGTCACCAGCCGCCCGCCCTCGGCAAGCGCGCGCGCCAGGCAGATGGCCGAATAGCCGCCAAGCGTTCCGATCTCGAGGATTCGCCGCGCACCCGCCATGCGCGCCATCAGCTCGAGCATCCGCCCCTGCGGCGGCGACAGGTCGATGGCGGGCAGCCCGGCGGCGGCATTGGCGGCGAGCGCGCCGGCGAGCGCGCGATCCTCGCCGAGCAGGTGCGCGGCGATATAATCGTCGACCGCGATCCAATCCCGCTCCTCCGGGCATGGCTTCCGAGCGCTGGGCGCTGCGCGCCTGTCCAGCGCATCGAGCGGGTTCGCCGTCATGCGCAGGCGGCCGCCTTGTCGACCGAGGCCCGGTAGATGTCGTCGATCGCCCCGCCCAACGCGCCGTCGAATTCCTCGTCGGTCATGCCGTGGCGCAAATCCTCGAGCAAAGCGCGCGAGAAGCTCGCTATGACGCCCCCATTCTTCGCCAGCTCGGTGCAGGCCTCGGGCCGCGCATAGCCGCCGGAGAGCGCCACCACGCGCAGCACCCGCGGGTGGGCGACGAGCGGGTCGAACAGGCCCGGCGTGACGGGGAGCGAGAGCTTGAGCATCACCCGTTCGCCTTCAGGCAGCGCGTCCAGCGCTTTCTCGAGCGCGGCCAGGAGCAGTGCGTCCGCCTCCGCCCGCTCGGGGCTCTTGATATTGACCTCGGGCTCGATGATCGGGACGAGGCCGGCGGCCAGCACCTGCCGGGCGACTTGGAACTGCTGCGCCACCACCGCGGCGATGCCCGCGCGGTTGGCGAGGTTGATCACCGAGCGCTCCTTGGTGCCGAACACGCCGAGGCCGCGGGCGCGGGCGAGCAAGGCGTCGAGCTCGGGCATCGGCTTCATCAGCTGGACGCCGTCCGCCTCGGCCTCCAGCCCCTTGTCGATCTTGATGAACGGGACGACGCCGCGCTCCTTCAGCACGTGGGGCACCGGCTTGCCGCCGATCTCCCCGTCCATCGTCCGCTCGAACAGGATCGCGCCAAGCACTTTGTCGCCGGTGAAGGCGGGAGAGGTGATGATCCTGGAGCGCATCTCGTGGATCAGGCCGAACATCTCCTCGTCGGAGCCCCAGGCGCCTTCCTCGATGCCATAGCCCTTGAGCGCCTTGGGGGTGGAGCCGCCGCTCTGGTCGAGCGCGGCGATGAAGCCTTGTCCGGTCTCGATCCGCGCCATCATCTCGGAATCCTGCATCGTCATTTTCCCTGGTTTAGCGCCGCCACGCCCGGCAGTTCCTTGCCTTCCATCCATTCGAGGAAGGCCCCGCCGGCGGTGGAGACGAAGGTGAAATCTTCCGCGGCGCCGGCCCGGTTCAGCGCCGCCACGGTATCGCCGCCGCCCGCGACCGAGACCAGGCTGCCCTCTTGGGTAAGCGCGGCGGCGGTGCGGGCGAGCGCGACGGTGGCGGCGTCGAAGGGCGGCGTCTCGAAGGCGCCGAGCGGGCCGTTCCAGACCAGGGTGCGGCAGGTCTTGAGGACGTCGGCGAGTGCCTCGACGGCGGCCGGGCCGATATCGAGGATCATCTCGTCGGCGGCCACTTCATGGACGTTGCAGGTGCGCAGGGACGGCGGGCTGGCGGCGAGTTCCTTCGCGACGACGACGTCGTAGGGGAGGTGGACGGTGCAATTCGCCCGCTCCGCCGCGTCGAGGATCTCGTTGGCGGTGCCCGCGAGGTCGTGCTCGGCGAGCGACCTGCCGACATCTACGCCGCGCGCGGCGAGGAAGGTGTTGGCCATGCCGCCGCCGATGATCAGATGATCGACCCTGGCGACGAGGTGACGCAGCACCTCGAGCTTGGTCGAGACCTTGGCGCCCCCGACGACCGCCGCGACAGGGCGCTCGGGATCTCCGAGCGCGCGCTCCAGCGCCTTCAATTCGGCCTCCATCGCGCGGCCCGCATAAGCGGGGAGCAAATGGGCGATGCCCTCCGTCGAGGCATGGGCGCGGTGGGCGGCGGAGAAGGCGTCGTTGACGTAGAGGTCGCTCAATGCCGCGAGCCGGGCCGCGAAGGCGGGGTCGTTCTTCTCCTCGCCGGGATCGAAGCGGGTATTTTCGAGGATCGCGACGTCGCCCGGCGCCAGTGTCGCGACCGCCTGCTTATCCCACTCGCCGATGAAGCGGACCGGGCGGCCGAGGACCTGCTCGTAGGGCTTGGTCACGAGCGCCAGCGACATGGCCGGATCGGGCATCCCCTTCGGCCGCCCGAAATGGGCAAGGAGGAGGACGATCGCGCCCTTGTCCGCAAGCTCGGTGACGGTCGGCAGCGTCGCCCTGAGCCGGGTATCGTCGCTGACCTTCCCCTCCTCCATCGGCACGTTGAGGTCGACGCGCACGAGGATGCGCTTGCCGCTTGCGTCGCCGAGATCGTCGAGGGTCTTGAATGACGTCATGACACCGAAATCCGTTCGTCCCGAGCGAAGTCGAGGGGCGCTGGCACGGACTCATCACATACGCCCCTCGACTTCGCTCGGGACGAACGAGCTTGGGCGCGTTGCATGTCAGATCAGCCTCGCCATCGCCGCCGCCGTGTCGACCATGCGGTTCGAGAAGCCCCATTCATTGTCGTACCAGGAAAGCACGCGGACCAGCTTGCCCTCGATCACCGCGGTTTCGAGGCTGTCGACGGTCGAGCTGGCGGCATTGTGGTTATAGTCGATCGAGACGAGCGGCTCGTCCGAATAAGCGAGGATGCCGGCGAGCGGGCCGCTCTCGGACGCGGCCTTCAGCAGGGCGTTGACCTCCTCGGCCGAGGTGTCGCGGCCCGGCGTGAAGGTGAGATCGACCAGGCTGACATTGGGGGTCGGCACGCGGATCGCCGAGCCGTCGAGCTTGCCCTTCAATTCGGGGAGCACCTCGCCGACGGCGCGGGCGGCGCCGGTCGTGGTCGGGATCATCGACATGGCGGCGGCGCGGGCGCGGCGCTTGTCGGAGTGGATCTGGTCGAGGATCTTCTGGTCGTTGGTGTAGGCATGGACCGTGGTCATCAGCCCGCGAAGGATGCCGACGCTGTCGTTCATCACCTTGGCGACCGGGGCCAGGCAATTGGTCGTGCACGACGCGTTGGAGACGATCTGGTGATCGGCGGTCAGTTTGTCGTGGTTGACCCCGTAAACGACGGTGAGGTCGACACCCTTGGCCGGCGCGGAGATCAGGACTTTCTTCGCGCCTGCAGTCAGATGGGCGCCGGCCTTGTCGCGGTCCGCGAAGAAGCCCGTGCATTCCAGCGCGATCTCGATGCCGTCGTCGCCATGCGGCAGCCTGCCCGGATCGCGCTCCGCGGTGACCTTGATGCGGCGGCCGTCGACGATCAGGTCGCTGCCGTCGGCGCGGACCTCGCCGGGCCAGGCGCCGTGGACCGAGTCGCGCTTGAACAGAAGGGCGTTGGATTCGGCGTCGGCGAGGTCGTTGATCGCGACCAGCTCGAGCCCGCTGTCGGCCTTCTCGAGGATGGCGCGGGCGACGAGACGGCCGATCCGCCCGAAGCCGTTGATCGCAACTCTGGTCATTCTTTAGCTCCTAACTCTCGCTCCGTTCGGCCTGAGCCTGTCGAAGGCCTCTTCCTTCTCCCTTCCCTGCCAGGAAGAGAGGGCTTCGGCACGCTCAGCCCGAACGGTTGTTTTGCAATGATTCCAATATCCTGGGCACGATAGCTTCGGCGGTGAATCCGAAGCGTTCGAAGAGGTCGCCGGCGGGCGCCGAGGCGCCGAACCGATCGAGGCCGATGTTGAGGCCGGAGCGGCCGGTGTAGCGCTCCCATCCGAGAGTGGCGCCAGCCTCGATCGAGACGAGCAGCGGGCCGTCCGGGAGGATGTCGGCGCGCCACACCGCATCCTGTTCGTCGAACAGGCTCCAGCAGGGCATGGAGACGATGTCGGCGCCGATCCCCTGCTCTTCGAGCGCCTCGGCCACCGCGACCGCGACCTGGACCTCCGACCCTGTGGCGACGAGCACCACCTTGCGCGGCGCCGCGGCCGCCCGCAGCCGATAGGCGCCGCGCGCGCTCATCAGCTCGGCGGAGCGCTCGAGCCGCAGCTGGGGCAGGTTCTGCCGGGTCAGCGCGAGCAGCGACGGTCCCTGCGTCCGGCGCAGCGCCAGCGACCAGCATTCCGCGGTCTCGACCGCGTCGCAGGGGCGGAACACCGCCAGGTTCGGAATCGCCCGCAGGCCCGCCAGCTGCTCGACCGGCTGGTGGGTCGGCCCGTCCTCGCCGAGCCCGATCGAATCGTGGGTCATCACATAGATCACCCGCGCCTGCTGCAGCGCGGAGAGGCGGATCGCGGGGCGGGCATAATCGGAGAAGATCAGGAAGGTGCCCCCATAAGGAATGACGCCGCCGTGCAGCGCCATCCCGTTCATCGCCGCGCCCATCCCGAACTCGCGAATGCCATAATAGATGTAGCGCCCGGAATAATCGTCTTTCGTCAAAGGCTTCTGCGCCTTAGTTTTGGTATTGTTCGAGCCGGTGAGGTCGGCCGAGCCGCCGATCGTCTCGGGCAGGAAGGCGTTGATCCACTCGAGCGCCATCTCCGAGGATTTGCGGGTCGCGACGTTCTGCGGATTGGCGGCGAGCCAGTCGAGATACTCGTCGCGGCTCGACCCTTCCGGCAGGCGGCCCTCCATGCGGCGCATGAATTCGTCGCGGTCTGGGCTGGCATCGAGCCGCGCCCGCCAGACTTGATGGTCGCCTTGTCCGCGCGCGCCCGCCGCCCGCCAGGCCTCGGCGATCTCGGTGGGGATTTCGAACGGAGGCGAAGCCCAGCCCAACGCCTTGCGCGCCGCGGCGATCTCGTCCGCGCCGAGAGCCGCGCCGTGGGTGGCGGCGGTGCCCTGCTTGTTGGGGGCGCCATAGCCGATGATCGTGCGGCAGGCGATCAGCGAGGGGCGCGGGTCGGCGAGCGCTTCGTCGATGGCGGCGCGGACGCTGTCCGCGTCGAGCCCGTCGCAGCGGACGTGGTACCAGCCATAAGCGGCGTAGCGCGCCTCGATATCCTCGGAGGTGGAAAGCTCGGTGGCACCGTCGATGGTGATCCTGTTGTCGTCCCAGAAGACGATCAGGCGGCTTAAGGCCAGATGGCCGGCGAGGCCCGCCGCCTCGTGGTTGATCCCCTCCATCAGGCAGCCGTCGCCGGCCACGACCCAGGTCCGGTGATCGACCAGCGCGTCGCCATATTGGGCGTTCAAATGCCGCTCGGCGATCGCCATGCCGACCGCCATGGCGAGCCCCTGCCCCAGCGGTCCGGTGGTCGCCTCGACTCCGTCGAGCAGGAAATTCTCAGGGTGTCCGGCGCAAGGCGAGCCGAGCTTGCGGAAGCCCTTGATGTCCCGGATGGTCGGCCGCTCGTAGCCGCTCAGGTGCAGCAGCGCGTAGATCAGCATCGAGCCGTGGCCGGCCGAAAGCACGAAGCGGTCTCGGTCCGGCCATTTCGGATCCGCCGGATCGTGCCTCAGATATTCGGTCCACAGGATGGTAGCGGCGTCGGCCATGCCCATCGGCATGCCGGGATGGCCGCTATTGGCGGCCTCGACCGCATCCATGGCGAGGGCGCGGATCGCATTGGCGAGCGTTCGGGTCGGGACGGCCATGGGCTCCTGGGGGCTTGATCCGGGGACGGACGCGCTTGGGGCGCGCTGCGGTCCCTTTATCGGCGGGGCGGCGCGCGTCAACCATGGCGGGTTGAAGCGGGCGACAGTCATGCTATGCCTTCCCCATGGGGGATCAACGGGCCCTTGACGCCGTAAGCCGGATCGAGCGCGCGCTGGCGCGAGTCGAAAGCGCGGTTCGCCGCCAGCCGCACGCCGGCGACGGCGTGGATTCCGCCGAGCTCGATCAGCTCCGCGGCGCGCATCAGGCGTTGCGCGCGCGGGTCGAAGGCGCGATCGGGCAGATCGACGTGCTGCTCGAAGCCGGGGGGCGCTGATGGCCAATATCGACATCGAAGTCGCGGGCCGCCGCTACAACGTCGCCTGCCGCGACGGCGAGGAACAGCATCTCCATTCGGTCGCCGCGATGGTCGACAAGCGCGCCAAGGATGCCGCCGAAGCGCTCGGCAGCCTCACGGAAACCCGTCAATTGCTGTTCGCCGCCCTGCTCATGGCCGACGACATCAAGGAGATGCGCGCCGGCGCCGGCATCGCCGATCCGCCGCCGCCGCCGCCCGACCCCGCCGTGGCCCAGGCGCTCGAACGGCTCGCCGCCAGGATGGAGTCGCTCGCCGACACCCTTGAGCGGAGCGGTGCGAGCGCCTAGATAAGGCAGGACGGGTACTGCCCTGTACGAGCTTCTAGAACATCCCTGGGCGATAAGCATCCTCGGGGGCTATCCCTGGCCGGGCCCTGGTTCGGCACATATGGTTCCCACCTGACGTTGACGCGTCAGAGGATATTCAAGCAAACGGCTATGGCGGTCCCGTCACCTTCTTCTCCTCCCTCCGGCAAGAGCGCCATGCGCGCCGAGGGTCTGCGCCTGCGGCGGGACTATGCGCGCAGCCTGACGGGCGATCTCCGGACGAAGCTCGAAGCGGAGCTGGCGCGGCTGGTCCTGCCCCATCTCGCCGCCGCGCGCATCGTCGCGGCCTATCATCCGCTCAGGGACGAGATCAGCCCCGCCGCGATCCTCGCCGGCCTCCGCGCGAGCCAGCGTTTCGCCTTCCCCTGGTTCGCGCATCGCGACGCTCAGTTCGTGTGGCGCGCAGGGCCGGCCAGCGAGCCCGGCCCATGGGGCGTGCTCCAGCCGCCCGCCGAAGCCGAAGCGCTCGCTCCCGACATCGTCCTCGTGCCCGTCGTCCTCGCCGACCGAAGCGGTACGCGGATCGGCCATGGCAAGGGCCATTACGACCGCGCGCTCGCCCACTTGCGCGACGGCGGCACGGCCGTCACCACCATCGGCCTGTGCTGGGAGAGCCAGCTCAGCGACTCAGCGCTCGCCGCCGACCCGTGGGACGTGAGGCTGGACGCGATCGCAACGCCGAAGGAGTGGGTGACATGCGGCTAGAGCCGACCTGGCGGCAGCCCTTCGGCATCTTCCTGATCCTCGCCTGGGTGGCGGGATGGTGCGTGATCGTGGCCAGCGTCGGCGGGCTGATCGTGCATGCGCCATGGTGGACGCTCGTCCTCTATTACGTCACCGCCGGCCTGGTCTGGATCCTGCCGCTCAAGCCCCTGCTACGCTGGATGGAGACGGGGCGCTGGCGGCGTCAGGAATAGGCCCTGCATGGCGAGGCCCCCGCAGACCGAGATCCGCATGCGCCTCGTCATCGAGAGCCCAGTCCCGGGCGTGACGCACAGCCTCCAGGACAAGAAGGGCGCGCCGGTCGACGCCAAGGTGTCGGCGGCCGGGGAATCCCTCAGCTTCGACTGTCCGGTCCGGATCGGGCCCGGCCCCAAATTCTATGGCGAGCAGGTGCGCAGCGAAGGCCCGGCGCGGCGCTTCGTCTATGTCGCGGTGGGGCGGCAGGCCGGCGCGCATGACCTCCACTGGAGCCGCCGGATGAAGATCGATATCCACGACATCCCGGGGGCGCTGCTCGATGGCGCGATTGCGGGCAGATGCCTGGTCGGAATTGTGCACGGCACGGCGGCGGACGGCAGCCCCGCCTGCGCGACGGTCCGCGTGGAATCCTGGCGGCTCGACTGAAGGAATGGCGCGAGTGACGGGGCTCGAACCCGCGACCTCCGGCGTGACAGGCCGGCGCTCTAACCAACTGAGCTACACCCGCGTTCTGGTGAAGGCGGCGACCTAGTGAAGGCGCTCTACCCTGTCAAGGCGAGCACCGCCGCCCTGCCGGCCCTAACCCGTCATTCCCGCGAAAGCGGGAATCCAGCCTTCTGCGCGGCGGCGGCTGGAAGAAAGGAGCTGGAACCCCGCATTCGCGGGGATGACGGAGGAGGTGATCATCAGACCCCCGGCGGCGGCTGGCCCCTGGGCTCGTCCGGATCCTGGACGAGCGTGCCCTCCTCGAACAGAAAGCCGGTGATGTCGGGCTTGCCGGCGGCGGCGAAGACGGTGGTGAGGATGATCAGCAGCGGCACCGCGAGCAGCGCCCCCGTCGTCCCCCAGACCCAGGCCCAGAAGCTCAGGGCGAGGAGGATCATCAGCGGGTTGATGGTGAGCTTGCGGCCGACCACCATCGGGGTGATGATATTGGCCTCGATCAGGTGGAAGACCACGAACAGGATCGCCGGCAGCATCGCCCGCCACGGCTCGACGAAGACCATCAGGCCGCCGATGCCGAGCAGCAGGGCCGCGACGATCGGCCCCAGATAGGGGATATAGTTCAGCACCGCGACGATGCCTCCCCACATCAATGGCGATTCCATGCCGATCAGCCACAGCACGAAGGCGACCAGCACACCGAGGCACAGGTTCACCAGGGTGATCGTGCCGAGATAGGTCGAGGTCGCGTCGACCACCTGCTGGATGACGCGCGCCGTGGTCATCGCGCCGTCGAAGCTCGCCCGGTTGGTGATGGTGCGCTTGCGCATCTTGGTCCAGCCGGCGAGGAAGAAGTAGATGACCAGCGTCGCGAAGAACATCTGGATGATCGCGAACGGCGCCGAGGTGGCGATGATCTGAAGCAGCGAATTGGGCGTCTCGACGGTCACCGTCTGCGTAGCGAGGCCGGGCCCGCGCGAGAATTCGTGGGCGACATTGTTGATGAAGGCGTCGAAGTCCGAAAAAGCCTCGAAGATCGGCCTCAGCGTGCCGCGGACGCGGTCGATCCGTTCGGGCAGCATCTTCACCCATTCGCTCGCCGGAAAGACGATCGCCGCGACGGCGGCGTTGGCGATGATCAGGAACAGCATCAGGCACAAGAAGGCGGCGAGGCCGGAGGGCACGCGCCGCCGCTCCAGCCATTCGAGCGCCGGCACCAAAGCGATCGCGATCACCAAGGCGGCGGTGACGGGAAGGAAGAATTCGGCGCCGGCGCGAAGCGCGAACGGCAGCGCGATCAGCACGCCCGCGCCGGTCATCAGCGCGAGCGAGGCGAGCAGCCGGTCGCGGCGGTAGATCGTGGTCTCGGTTTCCGGCTCGGCGGCGGCCGCGGCGCCGTCGGCCAGGGGCGGCCCGCCGGGCCTCGGCAGGATCGACCGCGTCCGCCTGAACGGGGCGGCTCCGGCATCGCTCTCGGGCGGCTTGCTGCTCATCCCCGACCCCTCCTCCTTCGCGCCGACAATGCCCGAGGCGGGGGCCGCTGAGAAGCGGATATTCAGCGACAGAATCAATGGTGCCCCTGGCCCGAGTCGAACGGGCACTCCTTGCGGAACTCGATTTTGAGTCGAGCGCGTCTACCAATTCCGCCACAGGGGCACGGAACGCCGGCTCTCTAGTCGCCCGGAGAGCCGGCGGCAACCGTCAGCGGAAGACCTGCGCGTCGGGACGCGCCTTGGGATCGGGCCCGAAGCGGTTCGGCCCCGGCGTCCCGTCGATGAAATAGAGAACGAACAGCCAGATCCAGCCGATCAAGGGGATGAGCCCGATCAGGATCCACCAGCCCGATTTGTTCTGATCGTGCAGCCGCCGCACGGTCACCGCGAGGTTCGGGATGAAGGTCGCCAGGGCGTACAGCCCGAGGATGATGCCCGCGATGCCGAGCGAGTCGAAGATGGCCTGCAAGAAGACGTCGGGCGGGATATCGTATCGCATCCCGTCCACCTCGACATAGCTGCTGACGTAATCCATGGGGACATAATCGGCGAACTCGCCGGCGGCGGCGCGATCGGCGAGATCGGCAATCGCGTCGAACGCCCCGATGAAGACGAACACGAGCAAGGTGCCCGTGACGATCGTATTGAACAGCGCCCACAGCCAGAATTCGAGCCGCCGCGAACGCCCCGAGAAATCCGCATAGCGCTTCAGCGGCATAAACATGTAGTTCATTGCGATCCCCCTGCGAACCGAGTCGCTCCCCGCGGCAACGGGCGAAACTCAGCCATTTCCCGGCAAGAGGCAAGCGGCGCCGCGCGCCGCACAAACCGCGCTTCAGATCTCCCCGAAGTCGCCGCTCCGGCCGAGCCCGCCGGCGAAGCGAGCCGCCCCCTCGCGCGCGCCGTCGCGGAGCGGCGCGGCGCCGGCGTCGGCCTCGGCCCGGAGCGCCCGTGCCAGCCCGCCGTCCCAGCCCGCATAGGCGCTGAGCCGGTCGGTGCGCAGGCAGAGCTGGGGAAAGCGGGCGATTTCGGCGGCGAGCCGCTCGGCTTCGGCGCGCGCCTCCCCTTGCGCCACCACCCGGTTGGCGAGGCCGAAGGCGAGCGCCTCCTGTGCCCCCACCGGCCGGCCGGTGAGGATCATGTCGAGCGCCCGCCCCTGGCCGATTATCCGCGGCAGCCGCGCGGTGCCGCCGTCGATCAGAGGCACGCCCCAGCGCCGGCAGAAGACGCCGAAGGTCGCGCTCGCCGAGACGATCCGCATGTCGCACCACAAAGCGAGCTCGAGCCCGCCGGCGACCGCATAGCCCTCGACCGCGGCGAGCACCGGCTTGGCGAGCAGCCGCCGCGTCGGGCCCATCGGCCCTTCGCCTCGCGGATCGTGATCCGGGGCCGCGCCGGCGACGGCCTCAAGGTCGAAGCCGGCGCAGAAATGGCCGCCCGCGCCGGTGAGCACCGCGACATGAGCCCCCTCGTCCGCCTCGAAAGCGTCGAAAGCTTCGCGCAGCGCCAGCGCGGTGGCGGGATCGACCGCGTTGCGCCGCTCGGGCCGGTCGATGACGATGGTGACGACCGCGCCCTCGCGCTCGACCAGCACGTTCATATCCGCCGCTCCCTGCCCTCCCAGAAGGGGTCGCGCAGCGCCCGCCGCAACGGCTTGCCGACCGGGCTCAGCGGAATCGAATCGACGAAGCGCACCGATTTCGGCGCCTTGTAGCCGGCGAGGTGCGCATGGGCATAAGCGATCAGCGCTGCCTCGTCGGCTTTCGCGCCCTCGTGAAGGACGACGAAGGCCATCACCGCCTCGACCCAGATCTCGTCCGGGACGCCGATCACGGCGACCTGGGCGATCGCGGGGTGGGCGGCGAGCACGTCCTCCACCTCGCGCGGATAGACGTTGTAGGCGCCGGTCACGATCATGTCGGAGGTGCGGTCGACGAGGCTGAGATAGCCCTCCGCGTCTAAGCGGCCGATGTCGCGGGTCCGGAGCCAGCCGCCGGGGAGGAAGGCCTGCGCGTTGAGCTCGGGATCGGTATAGCCCTTCATCACGAAGGGGGCGCGCAGCACGATCTCGCCCGGCTCGCCGGCGGGCGCGTCATCGCCCGCCTCGTCCACCAGCCGGACCTCGCATTCGTCGCTGGGCCGGCCGCAGGAGAGCAGCCGCCCGGCCGAGGCGCCGACATGGTCCGCCTTGGTCAGCCGGCAGATGGCGAGCGGCGCTTCGGTCTGGCCGTAATATTGGATGAAGACCGGACCCCACAAGGCCAGCGCCTTTTCGAGCACCGGCCGGGGCATCGGCGAGGCGCCGTAGCAGATCGTCTCGACGCAGGAGAGATCGGCCGCCTCGATGCCTGGAAGCTGGAACATCATCTGCAGCATGGTCGGGACGAGGTTCAGCGCCTGCGGCCGCCACCGCTCGATCGCCTCCAGATAGGCGGCGGGCGCGAACCCCGGCAGGATCGCCGCCGCGCCGCCGCGCACCCAGTAAGGCAATACGAAGGTGCCGCTGGCGTGGATCATCGAGGCCGCGTGAAGCATGATCTCGCCCGGCTTCGGGTCGATCACGTTCGACAGGATGTTGTGCACCACCGCGCCATAGGTCGCTTGTGTATGCTCGACGGCCTTGAGGGTGCCGGTCGTGCCCGACGTGAACAAAGCGAGGGAGACGTCGTCCGGCGCGAGCGGGAGCCGGGGATCCGAGTCCGGCGCACCCTGCGCCAGCGCGAGCAGGTCCGGGCCGACGCCGTCGTCGCCGAGCCCGTAGACGGCAAGCCCCGGCAAGGCCGTCTTGAGTGCCGCGGCACGCTCGGCCTGGCTGGGCCCGTAAATCATCGTGGCGGCACCGATCTTCCCGATCATCGCCACATGCTCGGCGAGCGACAGGCGGCCGTTCAGCGGCGTGCGGACCAGGCCGGCCTTCACGCAGGCGAAATCGCCGGGCACCGAGAGCAGGCCATTGTCCCACAGCAGGGTGATCGCGCTCCCCCTGGCAAGGCCGGCCGTGCCGCCGAGCGCATGCGCGATCCGGTTGGAGAGCCGGTCGACCTGTCGGAAGCTCATCCGCTCCTCGCCGAACAGCAAGGCGGTGCGATCGCCATGATAGGCCGCGCCGCGGCGGATGAGCTCGGTGACCAGCATCTATCGCCTCCCCTCGCCCGCCTTTAGGCCATGGCGCGCCGATGCTGGCAAGCGGCCGGAAGGTTCGAAAAGTTCGGCTTCCCAATAGGAAGAAAAAGTCCGGTTGCCCGCGAAGCCTTGCCGAGCCACGCCGTCCAAGTCTTGTAATGCGGATTGCTTCGCCATTCGGGCAGGATGACAGAAACCGGGCGTGTAGGAAAACGGTGCGGGCGCGCCGCCCGGCCCGGCAGGATCAGGGCGCAGGCTCGCCGTCGCCGATCGGCTTCAGGGCCTTGCGCTGCAGCCGCCCCTTGAGCTCCGTCAGCGTCACCCGCTCGGCCGCGAGCGCCTTGTCCGCGGCCGCCACGACCTGGGCGAGATGGCCGAGGCTCTGCTTCATGAGATCGATGGATTGCAATTCCAGCGCGTGGCGGCGCAGGAGGATCGGATCGTTCGCCAATATTCCGCCGAGCTGCTCCAATTGGCGGACGATGAACTCCATCTCCTCGGCAATGCGGTGATCGAGCGGATCCTCGGAGGGCGCGGGCCGGGCCGGCGCGGGCTTGAACAGGCTCCTTTGCCCGGAGTCGATCTCGCTCCGGATCGCCGCCTGAATAGCGTCGATCTGCCGCTGATGTTCGGGCAACGGCTTTGCCGGGCTTTGGCCGGCACTGAAGTGCTTGTCCATTTACGCCCTCACTACAGCATTGATACGTGGGCCGGGTAAACGTCCCACTAACGACATTGCTCCCTCCGGACGCGCGCGCCAAGCCGGAGCAACGCGAGAACTCGGTTGCTTGACGTATTGGCCCCGGGCATTTTGCCCGTCTTTGCGGCGGAAGGACGTTTCGTGACGCGCGTTCGCATTTTATCTCTGGGGCTCTGGGCCTTACTAGGCGCGGCCGCGCCGCCGATCGCGTTCGTGCCGCAACACGCCGGCTTTGCCGCGGCGGCCGACGAATATCGCGCGATCTGGCAGGCGGAGGGTCCGCGCATCGTCGCCGCGTTGGAGGCGGCGGCCGGGCTTCGCTTCCCCGCCGCCCGGGTCGAAGCGATCGTCAATGACGGCCCGCCGATGACCGCTTATGACGGCCGCTCGATGCGGCTGAGGGCGCGTTATTCCCCGGACTATAAGAAGGCGACTCTGGTCCACGAGCTCGGCCATCTCCTCTCCTTCGCCCTGCCGCGCACGGCCGGGCTCGACGACCACCGCCTGCTCTACCTCTTCCTCTACGACGTCTGGACCGACCTCTACGGCCGCGCCTTCGCCGACCGCATGGTCGCGATCGAGCGGCGGATACCAGGCCGCTACGATTACGACGCGGCGTGGAGCTGGGCGCTGGCGATGACTCGGGAGGAGAGGCAGGCGCGGCTGAGGGCGCTCAGGGAAATGCGCGCGCCTCGTTAGGCATCACCGCCGCGCGCAGCCTTGCAACGTGAGCGGAGCGACGCGAAGAGTCCGGCCGCGATGGCGGCAGAGCATTGCATCGACAAGGGCGGCGATCGTCCTGTTGGGATGCTCCTCATCCACGGCCGGCGGGCATTGGCCGACAAGGCTTTTCACGCCAGAGGCCGTGACCCGCTCGGTCAGAAAGCCAGGTCCGTCCATGCAGACAATAGTTTCGCCGTTGTCTGGATCGGGGACCGGGTCGCGATATCGGGCGAGCGCCGCATCCACCTGCGCGGCCAGTTGCCGATACTCTGCTGCGGTTAGGATGAACTGATCTTCGTCCTGCAGCTCCCAGCGCGTGCGCCAATGCCCCCACAATGTGAACAGCCGCACATGAGCCCGCCGCCCTCCGCGACGGACGATCTCGACTACGGCCGCGCGGCCGCCGAACTCGGGTCGCCGGGAGAAGCGTATCGCCTCGGGACTGAGGCGGGGCGGCGGGCGGGCGATGAGCGGCGTCGAGGATATCGGCTTCCTCATCGCGGACGAATTCGCAGGGCTGCAGGTCGGGTCCATCGCGATAGCGGCCGCAATCGGGCGCCGCGGGTTGCGCGATCACGAGCAGAGTCGCGAGCCAGATCAGAATGCCTCCGCCGCCAGCGCCATGATGCTCTCCGCCCCCGCCTCGATCTTCCTCCTATGCGCATTGCTCTCGGGCATGATGCGGTCGGCGAAGAAGCGGGCGGTGGCGAGCTTGTTCTGGTGGAAGGCGGCATTGTCGGTGCCATTGGCGAGCGCGGCGGCGCTGGCCTTGGCCATGCGCAGCCACATCAGCCCCAGGCAGACCACGCCCATCAGGTTCATGTAGGGATAGGCCGCGGCGCCGGCATTGTTGGGGTTGGAGAGGCCGTTCTGCATCAGCCACAGGGTCGCGGTCTGGAGGTCGTTGTTTGCGCGCTCGAGCGCCGATGCGAGATGGGCCACTGCCGCTCCGGCTTCGCCGGTCCCTCCACCAGCCTGCGGCTGGTCCCCCTCCCCGTTCCGGGGAGGATTTTTTCCGGCGGCGGCTTCCTCGCCGACGATCTTGAAGAAGGCCTGGACCGCGCGGCCCCCGTTCGCGCCCAATTTGCGGCCGACCAGGTCCAGGGCCTGGATGCCGTTGGTGCCTTCGTAAATCTGGGCGATGCGGGCGTCGCGGACGAACTGCTCCATCCCCCATTCGCGGATATAGCCGTGGCCGCCATAGACCTGCTGGGCGTTGACCGCCGCCTCGAAGCCCTTGTCGGTGAGATAGCCCTTGATGACCGGAGTGAGCAGGCCGAGCAGATCGTTGGCGGCCTCGCGCTCCTCCTCGGTCTGCGCCTTGCGGCCGATATCGACCTGGAGGGCGCCCCACAATACGAGCGCGCGCGCGGACTCGTTGAAAGCCTTCGCCTCCATCAGCATTCGGCGCACGTCCGGGTGGTGGATGATCGTGTCGGCCTTGGCGTCGGCCTCGCGCTCGCCGGGGACGAGCGCCCGCCCCTGCCGCCGGTCCTTGGCGTAGATCACCGCATTCTGATAGGCGACCTCGCCCTGCGCCAGGCCCTGGACGCCGACGCCGAGCCGGGCCGCGTTCATCATGATGAACATCGCCGCGAGGCCCTTTTCGGGCTCGCCGACCAGCCAGCCGGTGGCCTCGTCATAATTGAGCAGGCAGGTCGAATTGCCGTGTATCCCCATCTTCTCCTCGATCGAGCCGCAGACGACGCCGTTGCGTGCGCCCAGCGAGCCGTCCTCGTTGACCAGGAATTTGGGCACGATGAAGAGCGAGATGCCCTTCACGTTGTCGGGCGCGCCGGTCACCTTGGCGAGGACGAGGTGGATGATGTTCTCGGCGAGGTCGTGCTCGCCCGACGAGATGAAGATCTTGGTGCCGCTGATCTTGTAGCTTCCGTCGCCCTGAGGCTCGGCCTTGGTCTTGAGGAGCCCCAGATCGGTGCCGCAATGCGGCTCGGTCAGGTTCATCGTCCCGGTCCATTTTCCCGAGACCATGTTGGGGACGTAGGTCCGCTTCTGCTCGTCCGAGCCCTTGGTGAGGATCGATGCGATCGCGCCCTGGGTGAGGCCGCTATACATTTCGAACGCCTGGTTGGCGGAGAGCAGATATTCGCTGACCGCGGTGGCGATCACCATCGGCAGGCCCTGGCCGCCATATTCCTCGGGAGCCGACAAGGTGGTCCAGCCGCCCGCGACGAACTGGTCGTAGGCCTGCTTGAAACCCTTAGGCGTGGTGACGCTGCCGTCGTCGTGGCGGGTGCAGCCCTCCTCGTCGCCCGAGCGGTTGAGCGGATGGAGGACCTCCGCGGCGAAGCGGCCGCCCTCGCTCAGGATCGCCTCGATGAGGTCGGGCGTGGCATTTTCGAAGCCGGGCAGGTTCGAATAGCGCTCGATGCCGAGCACCTCCTCCAGCACGTAGCGCGTGTCGGCGACGGGGGCGGTATAGCTGGGCATCGTGTCTGTTCCTTATCGGGCGAGTTGGGGATCGCTCGCCTCGACCATGGCGATGAAGCGGTCGAGCTCGTCGATCGTGGCGTCGATGTCGATCTTCTGCTTGCGCAGATGATCGACGCGGGCGCGGCATTTTGCGAGGGTGACGCGGCGCTGCGACAGGCGGTCGTCGCCGACGTCGTAAAGGTCGATCATCTCGCGTATGTCGGAGAGCGAGAAGCCGACCCGCTTGCCGCGCAGGATCCAGGCGAGCCGCGCCCGGTCTCGCCAGCTGTAGACGCGGGCGAGGCCGTTGCGCTGCGGCGAGATCAGCCCCTCATCCTCGTAGAAGCGTAGCGCGCGGGCGGTGACTCCGAATTCGGCGCAGAGCTGGGTGATCGTATAGGTGCGGACCTGGCGCGGCTGGCGGTAATCCGAATGGAGCGCGGTCTCGTGCATCGGCCGGGCCTAATTCCGCTTTACGTTAACGTCAAGCGCGCAAGGTAGGCTATCTCCGTCATTCCCGCGAAAGCGGGAATCCAGCTTCTTTTCTGAGTCGCCGCTACAAAGAAAAGCTGGATCCCATTGGCAGGTCGCCACGCCCCCCGGGCGTGGCTGGACAATGCGGGGCATTGTCCACCTGTCAATTTCGCGGGGATGACGCGAAGGGGGATGACGTCAACCGCAAAGCGGGTCGCCGACCAGGTCGCGGGCGCGCAGGGCATCCTCGCGCCGCCCGCCCGTCTTGGTGAGGGCCAGGGCGGCCAGCGTGGCGCCGGGCGCGCAATAATAAGCGCAGCCGCGCGGCAAGGCGGCCGGGAAGGTCACCGCGCGGCCCCGGACCCGCGCCGCGATCGTGCAGGGCGATTCCCCATCCATGGTCAAAGTGAGGTCGTCGCCGCGGCGGACTGCGGCGCCGGCGCCCGAGCAGCCCGCCCGCCCGCTCTGCCGGGTCACCAGCCCGAAGCGGGCGCGCTCGCCCTGCTGAAGGACGCAGACCTGGCTGGGCGGGGCGCCGGGCGTTTCGTAGAGGCCGGTCAGAGTCCAGGTCTGGGCCGGGGGGCGGGGCGGCGCAACGGGCACGACCGCCTGCTCGGCGCGGCTCTCATTGCCGGCGCTCGGGCCGCAGCCGGCCAGCGCCAAAGCGAGGATCAGCGCTTTTCTCACACAAGGCTCCTCATCCGGGGCGACAAACGGCAGGGGCCTGACTATAGGACCGCGCAGACCAGCCTTCCAGCGGGCGAAATGCACGGCACCAATCCCTTCAATGACGACAAGCTCCGCGAGGAATGCGGCATATTCGGGCTGTGGGGCGCGGACAGCGCCTCGGCGATCGCCGCCCTGGGGCTGCACGCGCTCCAGCATCGCGGCCAGGAAGCGGCCGGGATCACCAGCTTCGACGGCCAGACCTTCCACAGCCACCGGGGCATTGGCCATGTCGCCCGCGTCTTTCGCGAGGAAGCGCTGATGCGCGAGCTGGCGGGATGCGCGGCCATCGGCCACGTCCGCTATTCCACCACCGGCGGCGCCGGCCTCAGGAACGTGCAGCCGCTCTTCGCCGAACTGGCGAGCGGCGGCTTCGCGGTCGCGCATAACGGCAATATCTCGAACGCGATGCGGCTGCGCGGGGGGCTCAACCGGCGCGGCTCGATCTTCCAGTCGACCAGCGACACCGAGGTGATCATCCACCTGGTCGCGACCTCGAGCTACCGCACCCTGCTCGACCGCTTCATCGACGCACTGAAGCAGGTCGAGGGCGCCTATTCGCTGGTCTGCCTGACGGCGGAGGGGATGATCGCCTGCCGCGACCCGCTCGGCATCCGCCCGCTCGTCATGGGCCGGCTCGGCGACGCCTATATCTTCGCCTCCGAGACGGTGGCGCTCGACATCGTCGGCGCGACCTATTTGCGCTCGGTCGAGCCCGGCGAGCTGATCGAAGTCTCCGACCAGGGGGTGCGCTCCCACCGCCCGTTCACGGCGCAGCGGCCCCGCCCCTGCATTTTCGAGCATATCTATTTCTCGCGGCCCGACAGCGTCGTCGACGGCCACAGCGTCTACGACGTCCGCAAGAAGATCGGCGCCGAGCTCGCCCGCGAAAATCCGGTCGCGGCCGACTATGTCGTGCCGGTGCCCGACAGCGGCGTGCCGGCGGCGATCGGCTATGCGCAGGCGAGCGGCATCCCGTTCGAGCTCGGCATCATCCGCTCGCATTATGTCGGACGCACCTTCATCCAGCCCGGCGACCAGGTCCGCCACCTTGGCGTCAAGCTCAAGCACAACGCCAATTCGGCACTGATCCGGGGCAAATCGATCATCCTCGTCGACGATTCGATCGTCCGCGGCACGACCAGCCTCAAGATCGTCCAGATGATGCGCGAGGCCGGCGCCCGCGAGGTCCATATGCGGATCGCCAGCCCGCCGACGCGCCACTCCTGCTTCTACGGCGTCGACACGCCCGAGCGCGCCAAATTGCTCGCCGCGCAGATGGATGTGGCCGAGATGAACACCTATATCCACGCCGACAGCCTCGCCTTCGTCTCGATCGAAGGCCTCTACCGGGCGCTCGGCGAGACGGCGCGCGACGAGGCGGCGCCGCAGCATTGCGACGCCTGCTTCAGCGGCGACTATCCGACCGGCCTCACCGACCAGGAGGATCTGGAGAAGCGCCACGAGCTCGAGCTCCAGGAGGGCCGGGTCGCTTGATTTTGATTTCGTCATGCCGGCGAAGGCCGGCATCCAGCAATATAAACGCGAACGCCGCCTGGACCCCGGCCTTCGCCGGGGTGACGGGGAAGAGATGAGTAGAGCGTTCGACGGCAGACTGGCGCTGGTCACGGGCGCAAGCCGCGGGATCGGCGCTGCGATCGCCGAGGCGCTGGCCGGCGAGGGCGCGCACGTCATCCTGACCGCGCGGACGGGCGGCGATCTGGAGGCGGTCGAGGAACGTATCCACGCGGCCGGCGGCTCCTCGACGATCGCGCCGATGGACCTCGCCGCAAGCGACGGCATCGCCAGGCTCGCGCAGGCGGTGAGCGGCCGCTGGGACGCGCTCGACATGCTGGTGCTCAACGCGGCGATGCTGGGGACATTGGGACCGGTCGCGCAGATAGACGGCAAGGAGTTCAACAAGCTGCTGACCCTGAACCTGCTCGCCCAGCAGGCGCTGATCGCCGCCTTCGACCCGATGCTTCGGCAGAGCGAGGCGGGGCGGGTGCTCGCCGTGACCTCGAGCGTCGGCGCGATCCCCCGCGCTTATTGGGGCGCTTACGGCGCCTCCAAGGCGGCGCTGGAGACCTTGGTCGTCGCTTACGCCCAAGAGGTCGGTAACGTCACGCCGATCAAGATCGCGATCGTCGACCCGGGCGCCACAGCGACGACGATGCGGGCCCGCGCCTTTCCTGGGGAGGACCCGGCGACGCTGAAGCCGCCGGCCGCGGTGGCGCAAGCGGTGGTGGACTTGCTGAAGAGCGATTTCGAGAGCGGCGCGAGGCTCGACCTTGGAAAGTAAAAGGAAAGCCCTTCGACAAGCTCAGGGCGAACGGTGTGTGGGATTGACCTCTGCAGCCCCCTCTCCCGTTCGGGCTGAGCTTGTCGAAGCCCTCTCCTTCTCTTCGGTATTGCGGGCGAGCGCGGCGATCAGCTCCCAGTCTCCCCGGATCAACGCCAGCTTCTTTGCTCGCCCCCAGCCCTTTATCTGCCTCTCCGCCTGCAGCGCTTCGTAGCGGCTCGGAAACTCGTCCGCCCAGACCAGGGTCACCGGCAGACGCGTTGAGGTGTAACCCGGGATCAGGCCTGATTGATGGGCGCCGATCCGCGCATCCAGATCATCGGTATGGCCGACATAGAAGCTGCGGTCGGCGCAATGGAGCATGTAGGTCCAGAAGCCCATGAGGGATGTAGAGAAACAGAAAGGGAGGGCTTCGACAAGCTCAGCCCGAACGGGGGAGGGGGTGGCGGAGGTCAATCTCAAACTCCGTTCGGGCTGAGCCTGTCGAAGCCCTCCCCTTCCCTTAAGCGCCTGACCATAGTCACCTGCGCGACGTCGATGCCGCCGCCGCGGAAGCCGCCTTCGCAATACATGAGATAGTAGCGCCAGAGCTGGTGGAAGGCCTCGTCGAAGCCGGCGGGGAGGCGCCTCGCGGTCACCGCCTCGTCGTAGCGGGCGCGCCAGCGCTGCAGCGTCTCGGCATAATGAAGGCCGTAACCCGCGCGGTCGCGCCATTCGAGGCCGGCCGCTTCGGCGAGCGCGCGGAACCGGGCCTCGCCGATCAGGAGGCCGCCCGGAAAGATGTAGGTCTGGATGAAATCGGCATTGGCGGCGTAGCGCTCGAACAGATCGTCGCGGATCGAGATGAGCTGGAGCGCCGCCTTGCCGCCCGGCTTCAGCACCCGCGCGATGCTGCTAAGATAGGCCGGCCAATATTCCTGGCCGACCGCCTCGACCATCTCGACGCTGACGACGGCGTCGAACCGCCCCTCGATATCGCGATAGTCGGTGAGCGCGACATCGACCCGGTCGGCGAGGCCGGCATGGGCGAGCCGGCCGTCGGCATAGGCCTTTTGCTGCGCCGACAGGGTCAGCGCAGTGACGCGGACACCATGATCCCGCGCGGCGATCTCGGCGAGCCCGCCCCAGCCGCAGCCGATCTCGAGCAGATGCTGCCCCGGCTTCAGGTCCAGTCTTCCGAGCAGCAGCTCGACCTTGCGCGCCTGCGCGGCCTCGAGCAATTCTCCGGTCCCCGGCAGATCGGCGAAGACCGCGCTCGAATAGGTCATGCCGGGATCGAGCCAGGCGGCGTAGAAATCGTTGCCGAGGTCGTAATGGTGGGCGATGTTGCGCCGGGCGCGCATGCGATTGTTGGCGCGAAGCCGATGCGCGATCCAGTTGACCGCCCGCCAAGGCCCCTTGGCGCGGGCGGTGTCGCCGAGGCTGGCGGCGTTGCGCATGAACAGGTCGAAGATCTGGACCGGATCGTGGCTCGCCCATTCGCCGCGCGCCCAGGCCGCGTACCAGCCGACCGAGCCCGAAACGACGAGCCGGACCAAAGCGCGCCAGCTCCTGAGATGGATGATCGCGACCGGCCCTTCGCCCCGGCCGCCGACCGTCCGGAAACTGCCATCCGGCAAGGTCGCATCGATCCGGCCATATTCGAGCGCGCGGTCGATCCGGTCGAGCAATTTATGGAAGCCGCCGGCGAACAAGCGCGCGGTGAGGCCCCCGCCGGTGGCGAAGCCGCGGTCGCCAGCGACCAGATGTTTGCCCCGCTGCAGCATCGTGCGTTCCATGATGCGGCGGGCCTTGGGACGCAAGCGGAGTCGCGTCCACGGCCCGATCGCGCCAGCCTGGCAATCGCCGGGGGAACAATCATGTCCAGACTGCTGCGCGTGGTGATCGGAATCGGGATCCTCGAGCTGATGCTCGCGGGGATTTGGTATTATCTGCACCGCGATCTGGCGGCCACTGGCGACAATTCGCCCGAATCGGCAGGCGCTCTCGGCCAGATGATGGGCGGCGCGATGGGCGCCGTCCTGGGCTTCGCCATCCTCCTTTATTTCCTGCGATGGATGAAGGAGCGCCGCGACGGCAAACGCTAGATTTCGTGCGGCTCTTTTTCGACCTGCCAGGTCTGGCCCTTTGAGACCAAAGCCTGGAGATCCGCGGGCTTGCCGGCGGCGGCCTGCTCCTGCTGCGCGCGGACCGCGCTTTCGAAGGTCGGGCGCGGATCGTCGTAGATCACGCCCAATGCCATCGGAAAGGCGCCGATCGGCATGTCGATCAGCATGTGTGCGACCGCCTTGTTCTTGGGATCGTGGACGATGACGTCGGCCGCCCGCCAATCGCCGTCGGCGACCTCGACGACCTTGAGGTTGAGCGCCCCGCGGTCGAGCGTCAGGCCCTTGGTGCCGCCGTCGAACAGCATCGGCTCGCCGGGCTTCAGCCAGAGCTGCTTGCCCGAATTGTCGCGCGCGGTGAACGGCGCGAACACATCGTCATTGTAGACGATGCAATTCTGGAAGATCTCGACGAAGGACGCGCCCTTGTGGGCATGCGCGGCCTTGAGCAGATCGGGCAGGAACTTGCTGACGTCGATCCCGCGGCCGACGAAGCGGGCGCCCGAGCCCAGAGCGAAAGCGCAGGGCCGGACCGGCCGGTCGACCGAGCCGAAGGGCGTGGAGGGTGAACGCGTGCCGACGCGGCTCGTCGGAGAATATTGCCCCTTCGTAAGGCCATATATCTCATTGTTGAAAAGCAATATCTGGCAATCGAGGTTGCGGCGCAGGATATGCATCGTGTGATTGCCGCCGATCGAGAGCGCGTCCCCGTCGCCGGTGATGATCCACACGTCGAGCTCGGGATTGGCGAGCTTCACCCCCGTCGCCAGCGCCGGCGCGCGGCCGTGGATGGTGTGGAAGCCGTAGGTCTCCATATAATAAGGAAAGCGGCTCGAGCAGCCGATGCCGGAGACGAACACCGTCTTGGAGGGATCGGCGCCGAGGTCCGGCATGGTCCGCTGCACGGCCTTCAGCACGGCATAATCGCCGCAGCCGGGGCACCAGCGCACCTCCTGGTCGGTGGCGAAATCCTTGGCGGTAAGCGCGACCATCTCGGTCATGGGTTCAGCCTCATCGATAGAGATAGATGATGACCGCGACCACGACCACGAGCATCAGCACCAGCGGCAGCAGGCGGGGCGGGTTCATGCATTCCTCCATGCTCTGAAAACCGGGGGTGGATCGCGCGGAGCCTTGTCATCCCAACGCCTCCCCGATCGCCGCTTCGATCTCGGCGATCTTGAAGGGTTGGCCGGAGGTTTTGGTGACCGGGCGGGCGTCGACCAGATATTGGTCGCGGAGCAGGGTCTTGAGCTGGCCCGTGTTCATTTCCGGTACGATGATCCGGTTGTAAGTTTTTAAGAGCGCTCCGAGATTCTTCGGCAGCGGCCAGATGTGGCGGATGTGGATGTGGCTCACGTCCAGCCCCCGCGCCCGCGCCCGTCGGACCGCCTGATGGACCGGGCCGAAGGTCGAGCCCCAGCCGACCACCGCGAGCGCGCCGCCCGCCTCGCCGAGGCAGACCGCCTGGTCGGGGAAGCTGTCGGCGACCCCGAGCACCTTGCTGGCGCGGATGTCGGTCATCGCCTGGTGGTTCTCCGGCCCGTAATCGATGTGGCCCGAGCCGACATTCTTCTCGATGCCGCCGATCCGGTGCATCAGCCCTTCCGTTCCGGGCTTGATCCAGACCCGCGCGAGCTTGGCGTCGCGGCGATAGGGATTGACCGTCTCCCCTTCGGCGAGCGGCGTATCGTGGAAATGGACCGGGAAGGGTTGGTAGGTCGCCATGTCCGGCACCTTCCAGGGCTCGGCGGCATTGGCGATATAGCCGTCGGTCAGCAGCATCACCGGGGTCATGTACTGGACCGCGATCCGGCAGGCCTCGATCGCGCAATCGAAGGCGTCGGCGGGCGAGCGAGCGGCGATCACCGGCATCGGCGCGTCGCCGTTGCGTCCGTAGACCGCCTGGTAGAGGTCCGACTGCTCGGTCTTGGTCGGCAGGCCCGTCGAGGGGCCGCCGCGCTGCGAATTGATGATGACGAGCGGCAGCTCGGTCATGATCGCCAGCCCCATCGCCTCGGTCTTGAGCGCGATGCCCGGGCCCGACGAGGACGTGATGCCGAGCGAGCCGGCGAAGCTCGCGCCGATCGCGGCGGCGATGGCGGCGATCTCGTCCTCGGCCTGGAAGGTGGTGACTCCATATTCCTTGAGGCGCGAGAGATGGTGGAGGATCGCGCTTGCCGGAGTGATCGGATAGCCGCCGAAGAACATCGGAAGGCCGGCGAGCCTGGCGCCCGCCACCAGCCCCAGCGAGATCGCCTCGGCGCCGGTGACGGTGCGGTAGAGGCCGGGCTCGGCGGGCGCGGGAGCGATATTGTGCTGGGTGACCTGGCCGCCCATCTCGGCGGTCTCGCCATAAGCGTGGCCGGCATTGAGCGCCGCGATATTGGCCTCGGCAAGCTCGGCCGCCTTGGCGAACTTGGCCTTGAGCCAGTCGATGATCGGCTTGCGGTCGCGGTCGAACATCCAGAGCGCGAGCCCCAGCGTCCACATGTTCTTGCAGCGCAGCGCCTCCTTGTTGCCGAGGCCGAAGGGCTTCACCGCGTCGAGGGTGAGCTGCGAGATGTTGAGCCGGATCACCTGCCATTTGGCGAGCGTGTTGTCGTCGAGCGGATTGCCTTCATAGCCGGCCTTGGCGAGGTTGCGGGCACCGAACTCGCCCTCGTCGGCGATGATCAGCCCGCCCGGCTTCAGGTCGTCGACATTGGTCATCAGCGCCGCCGGGTTCATCGCGATCAGCACGTCGGGCGAGTCGCCCGCGGTGTCGATCGCCGAGGAGCCGAAATTGATCTGGAAGGCGGAGACGCCGAAGGTCGTCCCCTGCGGCGCGCGGATCTCGGCGGGGAAATCGGGGAAGGTGGCGAGATCGTTGCCGGCGAGCGCGGTCGACAAAGTGAACTGGCCGCCGGTCAGCTGCATGCCGTCGCCGGAATCGCCGGCGAAACGGACCACCACCGCTTCCAGCGGCGCATCGTTTCCGGCTTCTTCCGGGGTGAGATAATGGCTGGCCGTGGCCACGGCTGATTCCTCGAAATCGGTACGCAAGACGCGACCCTAGACTTGTCCGGCGGAACCCACAACAGGTGGCGGCGGTCGCGCGTTCGCCTATGGAACGCAACCAACGGGGCGAGCGATTCGCCGGTGAAGGGAAAAAATGGATGGCGGAGCCCTATGTGCGGCCGGACGTGCGGCTGTTCCTCGATTTCGTGAACGCGCTGCCGGGGCCGAAAAGCCATGAAGCGGGCCCGGCCGAAGCGCGCAGCATGATGCTCGCCGGGCGCCACGTCGCCGACGTGCCGGCGGGCGAACTGGCCGTGATCCGCGACCTTTCCTGCCCCGGGCCGGCCGGCGACATCCCGCTCCGGCTCTACGACGCCCGCGAGACGCGCGAGGCGGGGCCGCTCTTCCTGTTCATGCACGGCGGCGGCTTCGTGCTCGGCGATCTCGACACGCACGAGCCGTTCTGCGCGGAGATGGCGCGCGAATTGGACATGCCGGTGCTCGCCATCGACTATCGGCTCGCGCCCGAGCATCCCTGGCCGGGGGGAATCGAGGATTCGATCGCGGCGGCGCGCTGGGCGGCGGCGAGCCCAGAAGCGCTCGGGCGGCAGGTGTCCGGCCTCGTCACCTGCGGCGACAGCGCCGGCGGCAACTTCGCGATCATCGTGACCCTCGCGCTGCGCGACGAACCGGCGGCGGTGCCCATTCTCGCTTCATGGCCGATCTATCCGGCCGCCGACCCGGGCAAGGGCTATCCGAGCTACGAGGATTTCTGCGAAGGCCATTTCCTGACCAGGGAGGGGATGGACTGGTTCGAGGATTGCTATGCCGCCGACAATAAGGATTGGCGCTATGCCCCCCTGGTCAAGAGCCAAGCCGGCATGCCGCCGACTTTGGTCGTGACCGCCAGCCTCGATCCGATCCGCGACCAGGGCCGGGCCTATGCCGCCGCCTGCGTGGCCGCGGGCGTTCCCACGATCTTCCGCGAGGCCGAGGGCAATATCCACGGCTTCATCAACCTCAGGAAAGCGGTCCCCTCCTCGGCAGACGATATCGCCGGCTGCGTCGCGGCTCTCAAATTGTTGCTGGGCGAGGCGGGAAGGAAGTGACCGACAAGACCGCTCTTCCCTATCGGCCGGCGGCGGGCGTGATGCTGCTCAATCGCGAGGGCAAGGTCTGGGTCGGCCAGCGCCTCGATTCGACGCTCGAGGCCTGGCAGATGCCGCAGGGCGGGCTCGATCCGGGCGAGGAGCCGCAAGCCGGCGCGCTGCGCGAGCTCGAGGAGGAAACCGGCATCGCCCGCGAGCATGTCGAGATCCTCGCCCGCTGCCCGGTGGAATTGCTCTACGACCTGCCCGACGATCTGGTCGGCAAGATGTGGCAGGGCAAATGGCGCGGCCAGCGCCAGACCTGGTTCCTGATGCGCTTCCTGGGCGAGGATACGGACGTGAACCTCGCGACTCCCGAGCCCGAATTCCGCGCCTGGAAATGGGCGGAAGCCTCCGAGCTGCCGGCGCTGATCGTGCCGTTCAAGCAGCGCCTGTACGAGGATGTGATCGAGGCCTTCGCGGAGTGGCTTTAGCCAATTAGCCGCGCTAGAGCGCACGCCATGCGGGGACTGACCCAGATCGAAGCGGCGGCGGTGGAGCGTTGCGCGGACGCGCCGATGCTCGACCAGGTGACCGAATGGGCGGCGCTCAACAGCGGCTCGCGCAACCTTGCGGGGCTGGAGACGGTCGCGGGCCTGCTCGCCGACGCTTTCTCCGCGCTCCCGGGCGAGCTCGTCCTCGAGGAGGCCGCCCCGGTCGAGACGATGGCGGCGGACGGGTCGCTCGATGCAGTCGCGCACGGCCGCAACCTGCACCTCACGGTCCGCCCCGAGGCGCCGGTGCAGCTGCTCTTCACCGGCCATATGGATACGGTGTTCGGCGCCGATCACGAGTTCCAGAAAGTCTTCTGGCGCGAGCAGGGCGTGCTCGGCGGGCCGGGCGTGGCCGACATGAAGAGCGGGATCGCGGTGATGCTCGCGGCTGTGGCGGCGGTCGAGAGCGCCGGCGCGGAGCGGCTCGGCTACGAAGTGGTGATCAACAGCGACGAGGAAGTCGGCTCGCCGGGCTCGGCCAGCCTGATCGCGGCCGCGGCGCGAGGCAAGCGGGCGGCGCTGACCTACGAGCCGTCCGCCTTGCCCGACGGGACGCTCGCCGGCGCGCGGCCCGGCAGCGGCAATTTCTCGATTCTCTTCGAGGGACGCAGCGCCCATGCCGGCCGCAATCCCGAAGAGGGCCGCAACGCTTTGCTGGCCGCCGCCGATCTGGCGCTTCGCCTGGCCGCGGCGAAGCGCGACGGCCTCACCGTCAATCCGGCGCGGATAGACGGAGGCGGGCCCAACAACGTGGTACCCGACAAAGCGGTGCTGCGCGTCAACATGCGGCCGCGCACGCTGGCGCTCCAGGCCGTGGCGCAGGCCGCGCTCGACGACGAAGCGGCGGCGGTCGCTGCGAAGCACGACGTGACGATCCGCATCCATGGCGGCTTCGCGCGGGCGCCCAAGCCGGTCGATCCGCAAGCGCGAAAGCTGTTCGAGCTGGTCAAGCGCGCCGGCGCGGATCTCGGCCAGGAGATAGGCTGGCGCGACACGGGCGGGGTCTGCGACGGCAACAATATCGCCGCCTGCGGGGTGCCGGTGGTCGATACGATGGGGGCGCGCGGCGGCCTTATCCATTCGGCGGACGAATATCTGATCGTCGAGAGCCTCGCCGAGCGCGCGCGATTGTCGGCGCTCGCCATCCTCAGACTCGCAAATGGAGAGGCGTTGTGAGCTTCAGGGTCAGGCCGGCGCGGAACGAGGATTTCCAGGCGATCTACGAAATGGCCAAGCTGACCGGCGGCGGCTTCACCAACCTGCCCGCCGACAAGGGCACGCTCGTCGCCAAACTGGCCCGCTCCGAGCAGGCCTTCGCGAACGACCAGGGCGACCCCGACGGCGACCTGTTCGTGTTCGTGCTGGAGAATGTCGAGACCGGCCAGATCCGCGGCACCTGCCAGGTGTTCAGCCGGGTCGGCATGACCGAGCCTTTCTATTCCTATCGCCTCAGCACGATGACCCAGACCTCGCCCGAGCTCGGCAAGACCTTCCGCGCCGAGATGCTGACCCTGACCACCGATTTCGAGGGCAGCTCGGAGGTCGGCGGCCTCTTCCTCCACCCGGCCGAGCGCGCCGGCGGGCTGGGCGTATTGCTCGCCCGCAGCCGCTACCTGTTCATCAAGCTCCATCGCGAACGCTTCGCCGACCAGGTGCTGGCCGAGCTGCGCGGCGTCATAGACGAGGCCGGCGGCTCGCCCTTCTGGGACGCGATCGCCGGGCGCTTCTTCGGCATGAACTTCCAGGACGCGGACTCATTCAACGGTGCCCACGGCACCCGCTTCATCGCCGATCTCATGCCCAAGACGCCGATCTACACCGCCTTGCTGCCGGAAAGCGCGCGGGCGATCATGGCGATTCCGCACCCCTCCGGCCGCGCGGCGATGCGGATGCTGGAGCAGGAAGGCTTCAGCAGCGGCGACTATATCGACATTTTCGACGGCGGGCCGACCATGTCGGCCGACACCGACGACGTCCGCACGATCCGCGAGGCGCAGGCGCTGACCCTCGCGCGTGTCGACGACGAGGCCGTGGGCAAGAGGATGATGCTGGCCGCCGGCCTGCGCGGCGCTTTTGCCTCGGGCTACGGCCATGTGAACGTCATGGGGGACGGCGAGGCCACGCTCGACGGCGCCGCCGCTTCGTTGCTCGGCATTGCCCCGGGCGACACCTTCCTCGCCGTCGGACGCTGAAGAGCCAGTGGCACTGGTCGAGATCAATTTCGACGGGATCGTCGGGCCGAGCCACAATTATGCGGGGCTGAGCCTCGGCAATCTCGCGGCCACCGCCAGTGCCGGCAGCACCGCCTTCCCGCGCGCCGCCGCGCTGCAGGGCGTGGATAAGATGCGGCACAATGTCCGGCTCGGCCTGGCGCAGGGCGTCCTGTTGCCGCACGGACGGCCGAACCGCGCCTGGCTGGAGGTGCTCGGCACCGATTTTGGGGAGGCCGACGAGACGCTGCGCGCCGCCGCTTTCTCCGCCTCGGCAATGTGGGCGGCCAATGCCGCGACCGTCTCACCCGCTCCCGACACGCGGGACGGCCTTTGCCACCTGACGGTCGCCAATCTGCGCACCATGGCCCATCGCAGCCACGAATGGCCGGCGACCTTGGCGCAGCTCCGGCTCGCCTTCGCCGACCCGGCCCATTTCGCGGTCCACGACCCCGTGCCCGGCACCTTTGGCGACGAAGGCGCCGCCAATCATATGCGGCTGAGCGCCAGCCACGAGGCGGCCGGCGTGGAGATCTTCGTCTACGGCGTTCGCGGCGGCGAGTTTCCGGCGCGCCAGCATGTCGAGGCATCGCGCGCGGTCGCCCGCCTGAACCGGCTCGATCCGGCGCGGACCCTGTTCGTCCGGCAATCGGAGGAGGCGATCGCCGCCGGCGCCTTCCACAACGACGTGGTCGCGGTCGCCAACGAGCATGTCCTGTTCGCGCACGAGCAGGCGTTCGACGACAAGGCGGGTTTCTATGCGGAGCTGAGACGCCTGCTGCCGGAAACCGAGATCGTCGAGGTTCCCGCCGCTGTGGTGAGCCTCGCCGACGCGGTCGAATCCTATTTGTTCAACGCCCAGCTGGTGACCCTTCCCGAAGGCGGAATGGCGCTGATCCTCCCCGAGGAAGCGCGCGAGACTCCGGCGGTCTGGACCTGGCTGGAGCACATGGCCACCGGCAACGGCCCGATCCGGCGGCTCGACCTGGTCGACGTGCGCCAGTCCATGGCCAATGGCGGCGGCCCGGCCTGCCTGCGCCTGCGCGTCGCCGCCGATCCGGCGACGGTCGATCCGCGTTTCCTGGTTGACGAGGCGAGGCTCGACCGGATCGCCGGGTGCATCGAGGCGTACTGGCCCGAGGAGATCGCGCCCGCCGACCTCGCCGACCCCGCCTTGTGGGCGCGGATCGAGGCGGCGCGGCGCGCGCTCCTCGCGCTGCTCGGCCTCGAAACCTTGCTCTGAGCAATGTGTTTCTCCCGCGAAGGAGAGACATCATGCCCGCCAAGTCCGCCGCCCAGCAGAAAGCCGCCGGTGCCGCTCTGTCGGCCAAGCGCGGCGACACGCCGAAGAGCAAGCTCAAGGGCGCCTCGAAGCAGATGGCCGAATCGATGACCGAAAAGCAGCTCGAGGAATTCGCCTCGACCAGGCGCAAGGGCAAGCCTGAGCACGTCGGCGATTGATCAGCGCTTCGGCGGCCGCGGCGTCCGCCCCTTCCCGTCACCCTCGCCGACGGGCGCGGTCTGGGTGTGGATCGGGGCCTGGCGCATTTGCGGCATGGCGGCGGCGTTGGCGGACGCCAGCCGCACCACCACGTCGTCGATATGCACGCCGCCGCGCTCGACCAGCAGATTCTGGTAATTTTGCTCGTCCTCGCGGGTCTGCGCCGGAATGTCCCCCTCGCGGCGGAAGCGGCGGCGGACATAGGTGGAAAGCTCGCCGGCGGTGACGATTCGGTCGCCATCGTCGTCGGCCTCGCCCGACAGGCCGCCGCGCAGGAAGTAGGAGAGGAAGCCGCCCGCCTTGAAGCGGTCGGCGACGAGGCTGGTCAGATCCTCCTCCGAGCTGAACAGGCCCATGACGTTCGGCCTGTCGATCAGGCTGCGGAAGCCGCCGGCGAAGCAGGCGTCGATTACCAGCATCGACATCCGCCCGCGCACGCTGCGGAACAGCGGCGCGAGCTGGACGTCGCTGAGCGCCGCGTCATAGAGCTCGATCGTCTCCGAACGCCCGTCGAGCTCGGCCGCGCTGACCGGAACGTTCTGCTGGTCGCCATGGCCCGAAAAGAAGAACAGGAACATGTCGTCAGGGCCCGCCGCGGCGGCGGCGCGCTCGAAGGCCTGCGCGAGGTTCTTGGTCGTCGCCTCCTCGTTGGTGAGCAACCGGCTGGCGGGATGGAGCAGGCCGGCGGCGCGCAGGCTGTTGTAGAGCTCGCGCGCGTCGGCATCGGTATTGGACAGCGGATTCATCCGCTCGCCATAATCGGAAACGCCGACCAGCAGAGCGATCACGCGGGCCCCGCCGCGGACGCCGGCCTGGCGCGGCAGGCCCGGGCTCCGGTCGAGGGTCAGGCGATAGGCACCGGTCATCTCGGGCCGGTAGCTCGTCGCGACGATCACATAATCGCCGTCCTCGGCGAGCACGGTGTCGATGCGGCTGTTTAGCGAGGGCTCGCCATTCTCCTCGCTGTCGTCATTGGCGTCCTGCGAGCCGTCCGGCCGCTGGAGAATTAAATAGGTGTCGAGGTCCTCGCCGCCGGTGAGCGCGATCCGGACCCGGTCGCCGCGCCGCGCGGTGAAGCGGTAATGGTCGCTATATTCGCCCGAGGCGCGGCGGGCGTCCCCATCGCCGAGCCGGCCGTTCACGCTCTGGCCGATGCGGATCGGCGACGCGCGCCGGGGCGTGGCGACCTCGGCATTGGCGGCGGGCGTCGACGCCTGCAGCCGGTAGCCGCCGGTCTCGCCCGCGCGGAAGCTGGTTGCGGTGACTCGATAGGCGCCGTCGGCGGGAAATTCGATCACCAGCCGGCTATTGACCGATTCGCCCTCGCCCTCCTCGTCGTCGTTGGAGAGGTTGAAGCCACCGGGCCCCGTGACCAGCAGAAAGGGGTCGAAGTCGCTGGAGAGGAGCCTCAGGTCGATGCGCTCGCCGCGCCGGCCCTGGATGGTGAAGACGTCCTCATACTTGCCCGAGCGGCGCTGCGTGTCGTTGGCGCTCAGGTCGCCGATCAGGCTCTGCCCCGCCGCGAGCGTGCGCGCCGCGGGCGGCTGCGCGTCCTGTCCGATCGCCGAAAGCGGCGCGGCGAAGACCGCCGCCGCCAGCAAGAAAGCAGTCCCGAGACGTTTCATCTGAGCCCCTCATCACCCCGTCGCGGCACCGTAACAGCACGGCGCCCGGCGCGGGACGATGTCGACGAGTCGTGCTGAAGGAAGGATGAATGGAGTTGGAAGCCGCCGTTCAGCCAGCATCGCGAGCGATCGGTCGGGAAAATGGCGCGCCCGGAAGGATTCGAACCTCCGGCCCCCAGATTCGTAGTCTGGTGCTCTATCCAGCTGAGCTACGGGCGCGCGGGAGGGTGCGACATAGGGGGAAGGGCATGGGCACGCAACCCCCGCCTGCGCCGGCGGCGGCCGGTGCCTGCGCCGGCGGCGGCCGGTGTTGCGGGCGCGCGGCCGGGGGCATAGGGAGGAGCGATGAACTCGCGCCGCGCCCGTCTCGCCCTCCTCTCCGGCATCCTGCTCGGCGGCTGCGTGACCGAGGGCCCCTTCCCTTCGCTGGCGCCGCGGCCGGACGAGCGGCTTGCGATCGAGGAGCCGGTGCGCGAGCCGCCCGTCGTCGCCGACGATCCGGCCCTGCCGGCGCGGATCGCGGCTTTGCTGGGCGAGGCGCGCCAGGGAGACCGGGCGTTCGAGGCCGATTATGGCGCCGCCGCCCGCGCGGCCGGAAGCGCGGGCCCTACGGGCTCGGACAGCTGGATCGACGCGCAACAGGCGCTCTCGCGGGTCGAGGTTGCGCGCGGCCGGACGACGGACGCGGCGGCCGAGCTCCATCAGCTCGCTGTGGCCCGCGCCGGCCAGGCGGTCAGCGCCGCCGACCGGCAGGCGCTCGACGACGCGGTCGCCGAGGTCGACAGGCTCGTCGCCGATCAGCAGGCCCGGATCGATAGGCTCCGCTGACAAAAACAGACGGTCACTATTTTCCCGCGACGGCGGCGGCGTGCAGCTTGGCGAGCGCGACATAATGGGCGACTCCGAGCGCCATGCCGGCGAGGTCCGCCGCGCCGAGGTCGCGGACATATTTGGCGGGGCGGCCGGCCCAGAGCTGGCCCGTGGGGATGCGCTTGCCCTGGGTGAGCAGCGCGCCCGCGGCGAGCATGGCGTCGCTCTCGATTTCGCAGCCGTCCATCACGATCGCGCCCAGGCCGACAAAGGCGCGGTCGTGAAGGACGCAGCCATGGACCATTGCCAGGTGGCCGATCAGCACCTCGTCGCCGATCAGCGTCGGGTGGCCGCCTTCATTGCCCGGGCGCGGAGAATCGACGTGGAGGACCGAGCCGTCCTGGACGTTTGTGCGCGCGCCGATGCGGATGCGGTTGACGTCGCCGCGCAGCACGCAATTGTACCAGATGCTGGAGTCCGCGCCGATCTCGATGTCGCCGATCAGCCGAGCGCCGGGCGCGACGAAGGCGGCGGGATCCACGAACGGCGTCTTGCCGCCGAAGCTGATCCCAAAGCCGGTCATGGTCATCGGCGAAGCTCCCCTGGCCTGATGTCGTAGACGATGGTCGGATTGAGATCGGGAAAG
Organism: Allosphingosinicella sp.; assembly: GCA_035629975.1. Classification (GTDB taxonomy): domain Bacteria; phylum Pseudomonadota; class Alphaproteobacteria; order Sphingomonadales; family Sphingomonadaceae; genus Allosphingosinicella. The sequence continues at coordinate 64,387 of DASQLN010000016.1, forward strand.
CGCGGATCGTCATAGTCGCATTCGGGCCGCCGGGTCATGCCGAGCCGCTCCATCAGGCCCCAGCTTGGCACATTCCCCTGAAAGGTGATGGCCACGACGCGAGGGGCGCCGAGCGCATCAAAGGCATGATCGATCGAGGCGACCGCCGCCTCTTTGGCATAGCCCTGCCCCCAAACGTCCTCGCGCAGCCGCCAGCCGACCTCGTGCACGCCCTCGATCGGGCTGCCGGCGGTATCGGCGATCTTGATTCCGCAAAAGCCGAGCAGAGCGGCGTCGGCCTTGCGCTCGACCACCCAGAAGGTGAAGCCGCGCTCCTCCTGCCAGCGCATCATGCGGCCGCGGATCGCGTCGGCCAGCGCCGCCCCGGTCTGGACGCCGCCCAGCCAGCGCATCACCGCCGGCGTGTTGGTGTGGCGGATGAACGGGGCGATGTCGGCCTCGCCCCAGTCGCGCAACGTCAGCCGCTTGGTCTCGAGTGCCACGGCGGGGTCAGGGCCCGCCGAACCGCAGGAGCTGGCGGAAGTTGATGATCGGCAGGATCGAGGCATGGTCGTCGGTCCAGCCCGAAAAGCCCGGCTGACGCTCCACCGCCTGCCAGCGGGACCGGTCGATTCCGGTCCGCGCTTCCAGCTCCGCGAGCATGCGATCGTTCATCGTCGTCATCGCCTCGATCGTAGCGGGATTGCGGGACATGGCGATCCACACAGAGAGCGTCGCGTTCTGCCGTTCCTCGCCGGGCGCGGGCTGATAAACCATCAGCCGCGCCGCCCAGCCCTCGCGCGCCGCGAGCTCGGCGATTACGGGCTCGAGCTGGAGGTAGCGGTTGGAGGTGTGGAAGAGCACGATGCCGTTAGGCTGCAGCGCCCTGCCATAGCCCCGCAGCGCCTCGGCGGTCAGCAGATGCATCGGCACCGAATCCGACGAGAAGGCATCGACGGCAAGAACGTCGAGCGAGGCAGGTGCCATGCGATCGATGCTGAGGCGCGCGTCGCCGAACTCGATCAGCCGGTCCGGAACCAGGGGGGTCGGCCGGCAGAGGCGGACGAAGTCGAACCGCCTCAGCGCGACGTCCTCCATCGCGCGGTCGATTTCGAAGAAAAGCCACTTCCGGTTGGGATGGCCCGCCGCGTAGCAGGCCAGGGTGCCGCTGCCGAGGCCGACCACCCCGATCCGGGGCTGGGCGCCGAACAGGGCTTCGGCATTGTCGAGCACCAGCCCCACGCCCGACAGGCGGGCATAATAAGTCGTCGGCACCCTCTCGGAGCCGGGGGTGAGATTCTGCTTGCCGTGCACGGTCGTGCCGTGAGTCAAAATTCGGTAGGGCTCGCCGGTCTCGGGGTCGTGAAGGTCCTGAACCTCGTAGATGCCGAAATAGGAGCGTGTCCGATTGCCCTCCAGGCTGGTGTCGATCTGGTCCCAACCGCCATAGCTCAGCATCAGCGCGGCGAGCGTCGCGGCGAAGCACCAGCGCCGACCGAGACAGGCAAGCGCGATCAGCGAGATGAGGATCGATCCCGCCATCGTCCACTGCGGCGCATAGCCCTGATGCTGCATCAGATAGATGGCATAAGAGAGCAGGGCCGCCGCGGTCGGCAGCGCCAGAGCGAGGGTGAAGGCATAGGCTTTCGGCCACGGCACGAGCGCGGTCTGCGGCACCAGGAAGGCGGCGGCGAGTATCAGCAGCGGGTGCTCATAGGCCCAGTCGAAGACGAGCGGCGCGACGATCGCGCAGAACAAGCCGCCGACCATGCCGCCGAACGACATGGCGAGGTAGAAATGGGTGAGATGGCCGACCGCGGGCCGCAGCCGGAACAGCTCGCCATGCAACGCGACCGCGATCGCGAACAGCAGAAGCAGGCCCAGGCTGACGAGGTAGAGCGGATTGCCCGCGCCGGGGCTGAACACCAGGCCGCCAGCGATCAGGATGACGAGTGGCGCCAGCATCGTGACGAGATTGGCCGGCCCGCGCCGATGGGCGAAGGCGATGACGAAGCTCAGCAAATAGAGGCCGAGCGGCAGCACCCAGAGCATCGGCCCGGCGGCGATGTCGGTGGTGAGGTGCGTCGTTGTCGACAACATCAGCCCGGAAGGCACGGCGGCGAGCGCGATCCAATGCAGGATCCGGCGCCTGGTCGGCGGCGGCGCGGTCTCTTCGGGGACCTCCTCCACGGCTCGGGCCGGCACGGTCAGCGCGCAGGCCGCGACCAGCAGGACGAGGAAGGCGTAGAGGCCGGTCCACAGCCACCTCTGCTCGTTGAGGCCCATCAGCGGCTCGACGAGCAGCGGATAGGCGATGAGGCCGGCGAAGCTCCCCAGATTGGAGGCGGCATAGAGCGGATAGGGATCGCCGCGGCTCGTCTCCAGCGCGTACCAGCGCTGCATCAGCGGCGCCTGCGCCGAGACGATGAAGAACAGCAGCCCGATCGAGCTGATCAGGAACCAGGGAACCCAGAAGGCGAGCTCGCCTTCGGACGGGGGGAAGGCCGCGGTCAGGCCGATCGGCAGCGTCAGCGCCGCGAGGCCGAGAAAGGCAAGGTGGATGCCGGCCTGCAGCCGCGGCCGCAGATAGGAGACGCCGTGGGCATAAGCGTAACCGGCGAGCAGCAGGAACTGGTAAACCAGCATCGCGCTGTTCCAGACGGACGGCGAGCCGCCGACGCGGGGCAGCGCCATGCGCGCGATCATCGGCTGGGTGAGGAAGAGCAGGAAGGAGCCGGTGACGATGGTGAGGATGAAGAGCGGCCGCGCATAGCGCTCGCTCACGCGCCGCACGGCCGGCGCGGCGGACACCGGCTCGGCCGGGGCAGCCGGCGCGGCGGCGGCCTTGGCGGTCTTCTTCTTCTTCGCCATCAGCGGGCCAGCAGCCACGCCGCGACGGGCGCATGATAAGTCAGCACGCCGGACGCGCCGGCCCGCTTGAACGCAAGCAAAGTCTCCAGCAGCAGCGCGTCGCGCTCGCCCGCCCCGGCGGCCGCGCCGGCCTCGATCATCGCATATTCCCCGGAGACCTGGTAAGCGAAGACAGGGACTTCGAACCTGTCCTTCACACGCCTTATGATGTCGAGATAGGGCAGGCCCGGCTTCACCATCACCGTGTCGGCGCCCTCCTCGAGGTCGAGCGCGACCTCGCGCAGCGCCTCCAGCGCATTGGCTGGATCCATCTGGTAGCTCTTCTTGTCGCCCTTCAAGCGGCCGCGCGAGCCGACCGCGTCGCGGAACGGCCCGTAAAAGGCGGAGGCATATTTGGCGGCATAGGCCATGATCTGGACGTTGACATGGCCCGCCTGCTCCAGAGCTGAACGGATCGCGCCGACGCGGCCGTCCATCATGTCCGACGGGGCGATGATGTCCGCGCCCGCCTGCGCCTGGACCAGGGCCTGCTCGGCGAGGATCGCCTTGGTCGCGTCGTTCAGCACGTAGCCGCCCTCGTCGACGATCCCGTCATGGCCGTGCGCCGTATAGGGATCGAGCGCGACGTCGGTGAGCACGCCCACCTCCGGCGCCGCGTCCTTGGCCGCCCTGACCGCGCGGCAGACGAGGTTGCCGGGGTTCAGCGCCTCGCGCGCGTCGTCGCTGCGCAGGGCGGCGGGGGTGTTGGGGAACAAGGCGACGCACGGAATGCCGAGATCGCGCGCCAGCCGCGCCTGCGCGCCGATCCGGTCGACCGACCAGCGCGACACGCCGGGCAAGGTTGCGATCGGCTCATCGATGCCCTCCCCTTCCGTGACGAACAAGGGCCAGATCAGGTCCGCCGGCGTCAGCAATGTCTCGGCGACCAGCGCCCGGCTCCAGGCGGAGGCGCGGGTACGGCGCAGGCGAAGGGCGGGAAAGGCGGCGGCGGACATCGCGGCAGGGCTTAGCGCGCCCTATCGCGCCTGCAAAGCGGCGAACGACGAACCGCGGAGCCGCGATTGCCCGGTTCCGGCTTCCTTGAAAAGGAAACGGAACGGTGGCATTCTATCGGAGCCGAAACAATATCGGCACGGGGGATCAAAACCCGTCCTTCACTTCGGGATGAAAGGACGATCCATGACCAGAACCAAGTCACGCGTCTTGCTCGCGGCCGCTTTCGGGGGGGCGATGGCGATCGCCGCCGGTTCCGCGCAGGCCCAGCCCAACCCGATTCTCTATTTGACGCGCACGGAGCCCTTTACCGCCAACGGGCAGAACTTCGTCCGCTACTTTTACGACGTGTTCAACAAGGACCAATATCCCGCCGCGATGTTCGCGCCGGCGCCGGGCCTGCCGCCCTGCGGCCTCAACACCAATTCGTCGCGCTCCTGGGTCAATTTCTTCGAGAACAGGACAAACCGGCGCATCTACGGCTTCTGCGCGCTGGGCAATCCGGCGAATATGGGCAGCATCTGGTTCGCGCTGCCGGAAGAGCAGCTCCCGCCGAGCTACGTCTATATCGAGATCGAGGACCGCCAGACCAACACCAAATACAGGTCGAACCTCGCCGACACGGTGATGTAATCCGTCGCCGATCGCGGCGCCGGGCTAAAGATTGGACACGACTGGCCTCCCGCGGGTTGAGGGAGGCGTGTCCGCGTCCGAGCCTGTCCCCAAGCACGCCGTGCTCATCGTCAATGCGCGTTCGCGCCAGGGCCGGGCGCAGTTCCGGCGCGCCGTCGAGTTGCTGCGCGGAGCCGGCGTAGAGCTGAGCGCGGCTCATGCGGTCCGCAATCCGCGCAAGCTGACGCCGACGGTCAAGGAAGCGGTGAGGGGCGGCGCGGCGATGGTGATCGTCGGCGGCGGCGACGGCTCCCTCTCCAGCGCTGTCGAGGAGCTGGCCGACCGCGACTGCGTCTTTGCCCTGCTGCCGCTGGGCACCGCGAACAGCTTCGCCCGCTCGCTCGGTATTCCGCTCGATCTGGAGGGCGCGGTCGAAACCATCGCGTCCGGGCGGCGGCGGCGCGTCGATCTCGGCGTGATCGACGGCAATCATTACGCCAATGGCGCGGCGATCGGCCTCGCCCCCTTGGTCGCGGCGACCGTGCCGCACAAGCTCAAGCGCTGGCTCGGCCACCCGGGCTATTTGCTCTGGGCGATCTGGTGCCTTGTCCGCTTCAAGCCGTTCCGGCTGACCGTCGAGGTGGACGGCGAGCGCCACGAGATGAACGCGCTCGAAGTTCGCATCGCCAACGGCGCCTACCATGGCGGCGTCGAGGTGGTGGAGGATGCCGAGGTCGACAGCGGCGCGATCGTCGTCCAGGTGGTTACCGGCCGCGCCATCGGGCGGCTGATCCGCAACTGGGCGGCGGTGCTGCTCGGGCGCCAATCGAGGAGCGAGACGATGGTCGATTTCCACGGCCGCAAGCTGCGCCTGGTCACCGATCCGCCGCTTCCCATCTCGATCGACGGAGAAGTGCTGGGCCACACGCCCGCCCTCGTCGAAGTCGCCCGAGGCGCGATCGAGGTGGTGGTGCCGGCCTAGGCCGTATCGACATTCAGTGTCACGTCATTCCCGCGAAAGCGGGAATCCAGCTTCTCGACAATATCCATAAGGAAAGCTGGACCCCCGCTTTCGCGGGGGTGACGGAAAAATGGAAACCCCAACCTACAAAGGGGGCATCGCCTAAGGGTCGATAGCGCCTAGGATCCGAGCCGCGCCAGAGCGGCGCGATACTTTTCCGCGTCGGAGGATTTTTCTTCATGGTCCGCGCGCGCCTTCTCCACCGCCTCGGGCTTGGCGCGCTCGACGAAGCTCGGGTTGGCGAGTCGCGCGGCGAGGGAGTCGCGCTCCTTCTCCGCGGCCTCGGCGGCCCTGGTGAGGCGCGTCTTCTCGGCGGCGATGTCGATCACGCCTTCGAGCGGGAGGATGAATGTGGCCTCGTCGATGACGATCTGCGCGGCAACCCCGGTCCAGCCCATCGCGAATTCTGGAGCATGAACTCTGGCGAGGCGCATTAATGCGTTCGTCTGACGATTGATCCGATTCTGGGTTTCCGCTGAAGCGTCGTTGTGCAGCAGCCTCAGCCGCGCGCCGGGCGGGACGTTGAGTTCGACGCGGGCGGTGCGGATAGCGTTAACGAGGCGGATCAGCCAGTCGATCTCCGGCCCGGCCTCCGGATCGAGCGCGCGGGCGTCGGGCACCGGCCATTTCGCGATAATCAGCGGATAGGGCCGCTCGCCCATCGCGTTCCACAATTCCTCGGTGACGAAGGGCATGAACGGGTGGAGCATGACCAGGATCTGGTCGAGCACCCAGCCCGCGACCTCGCGAGTCTCGTCCGCCTCGTTCCGTTCGGCCTGAGCCTGTCGAAGGCCATTCCTTCCCTCATCGGCCTCCGAAGTTGAAGGGTGGGCTTCGACAGGCTCGGCCCGAACGGATTCCTGTGTGATGCCGGGGCCCAGCACCGGCTTGATCAGCTCCAGATACCAGTCGCAGAAGGTCGCCCAGGTAAAGTGATAGATGATGTTGGCGCTCTCGTCGTAGCGCAGGTCGGCGAGCGCGAGGTCCAGCGCCTGGACGGTTTTCACCGTCTCGCCGACGATCCAGCGATTGACCGGCAAGTCCGCTTTCGGCGGCCCGATCGTCTGGCTCGCGCCGATTCCGTTGGCCTGGCAGAAGCGAGCGGCGTTCCACAATTTGGTGGCGAAGTTGCGATAGCCTTCGACGCGCTTCTCATCCAGTTTGATGTCGCGGCCCTGGCTCTCCATCGCCGCCATGGTGAAGCGAAGCGCGTCGGCGCCGTAGCGGTCGATCAGCCCGAGCGGATCAATGCTGTTGCCCTTGGACTTGGACATCTTCGCGCCCTGCGCGTCACGTACCAGGCCGTGCAGGTAGAGCGTCTTCCAGGGCTTCTCCTTCATGAACTGGAAGCCCATCATCGCCATCCGCGCATCCCAGAAGAAGATGATGTCGAACCCCGAGATCAGCACGTCATTGGGATAATGGCGCCTCAGCGTCTCCGTCTCCTCCGGCCAGCCCAAAGTCGCGAACGGCCAGAGCGCGGAGGAGAACCAGGTGTCGAGCACGTCCGGGTCGCGGCTGAGGGCGACCCCCTCCCCCGCCTCGGCCTGCGCTTCCCCCTCGGTCTCGGCGACGTGGACGTTGCCGGCCTCGTCGTACCAGGCCGGGATCCGGTGCCCCCACCAGAGCTGGCGCGAGACGCACCAGGGCTGGATGTTCTCGAGCCAGTTGAACCAGGTCTTCTTCCAGGTCTCCGGCACCACGCGGATGTCGTCTGAGCGGACCGCGGCAATGGCGGGCCTGGCCAGCGTCGCGGCGTCGACATACCATTGGTCGGTGAGCCAAGGCTCGATGACCACGCCCGAGCGGTCGCCATAAGGCGTGGCGACGATCCGGTCCTCGACCTTTTCGAGGCAGCCGGCCTCGTCGATCAGCGCGACCACGCGCGTCCTCGCCTCGAAGCGGTCGAGGCCGAGCAAGGCGCTTGGGATCAGGCCGTCCGCGGTCTGGATCACCTTGGCCTCGCCGTCGAGCATGTTGAGCATCTCGGCCGGCTTGAAGCCGGCGCGCTTGCCGACTTCGAAATCGTTGAAATCATGACCCGGGGTGATCTTGACCGCGCCCGAGCCGAGCTCGGGATCGGCATGCTCGTCGGCGACGATCGGCACCAGCCGGCCGGTAATCGGCAGGCGGACGTGGCGGCTGATCAGCGCGGCATAGCGCGGGTCCGTCGGATTCACCGCCACCGCCATGTCGGCGAGCATCGTCTCGGGCCGCGTCGTCGCCACCGAGATGAAGCCGCTGCCGTCCTCGAGCGGATATTTGAAATGCCAGAATTTGCCGGCGACGTCGGTGGTCTCGACCTCAAGGTCCGAGATGGCGGTCTTGAGGCCCGGATCCCAATTGACCAGCCTCTTGTCCCGATAGAGCAGGCCCTGGCGGTGGAGGTCGACGAACACCTTGACCACGGCGCGGCTGAAACCCTCGTCCATGGTGAAGCGCTCGTTCGCCCAGTCGCAGCTCGCGCCGAGCCGGCGCAGCTGGCGGGTGATCGCGCCGCCGCTCTCCGCCTTCCACTCCCAGACCTTGGCGACGAACTCCTCGCGGGTGAAATCGGTGCGCTTCTGCTGGTGCTCCTCGAGCTGGCGCTCGACCACCATCTGGGTGGCGATGCCCGCATGATCCATGCCGACGACCCAGAGCGCATCCTTGCCCTGCAGCCGGGCGTGGCGGACCAATATGTCCTGCAGCGTATTGTCGAGCGCATGGCCGATGTGGAGCGAGCCCGTCACGTTGGGCGGCGGGATGACGATGGTGAACGGCTCCGCCTCCGGCCGGTCCGGGCGGAACAGCCCTTCGGCCTCCCAGCGCGCATACCAGCGCGCCTCGATCTCGGCGGGGTCGAATGTCTTGGGCAGTTCGGACATGGAGGAGCCGCTTAACGAGCTTTCCCCTCTCCGTCACTCCCGCGAAAGCGGGAGTCCAGATGGACGCCGCAACGGGCACCAAGGCCGCATGGATTCCCGCTTTCGCGGGAATGACGGACTATCGCGAAGGCCGCAGCCACCGGTCGAGCCAGCCATGGACCTCGCGATACCATTGGATCGAGTTTTGCGGCTTCAGGATCCAGTGATTCTCGTCGGGGAAGACGACCAGGCGGGAGGGGATGTTCCGCCGCTGGAGCGCGTTGAACAGGCCCAGCGACTGGCTGTAGGGAATGCGGAAATCCCGCTCGCCGTGGATCACCAGCATCGGCGTGCGGAAATTCTGCACGAAATTGACCGGGTTGTGGCGCTCGTAAGCGGCGGCCGCGGCGGGCTCGTAATAGGGCCCGCCGAACTCCCATTCGGTGAACCACAATTCCTCGGTCTCATAGGCCATGGCGCGCTGGTCGAACACGCCCGAATGGCTGACCAGGCATTTGAAGCCGTCGGGCCAGTTGCCGGCGATCCAGTTCGCCATGAAACCGCCGTAGGAGCCGCCCAACGCGCAGGCATTTGCGGTGTCGAGCCGCGCATCCTCGCGGCCGGCGGCGGCGAGGCCGAGGCGCAGATCCTCGAGCGGCGCCCCCCCCCAGTCGCGGTTGATCGAGTCGGTGAAGGCCTGGCCGTAGCCGGTGCTCCCGTGGAAATCGACGGTGACCGCGGCATAGCCGGGCGCCGCGAACAGCCAGGGGTTCCAGCGAAACGACCAGCCATTGCCGAAGCTCGACTGCGGGCCGCCATGGATCAGCAGCAAGGTGGGCAGCCGCTCGCCGGCGCCCGCGGTCGTGACGATCTGGCCCCAGACGCGGTCGCCCCGCGCACCGGCGAAGCTGAACCGGCGCACTGTCGCCGGATCGAGCCCGGCGAGCCTGTCGGCATTGACCCGGGTGAGTTGGGTGACGGCCCCACGGGCATCGAGCCGGTAAAGGTCGTCGGGCGCGTTCAGGCTGTTCAGCGTGTAGATCACGCCGCCGCGCACGGGGATGACGTTGCCAGCCGTCCCCGCCTGCGTGAGGCGGGTGACCTGGCCGGTGCGGACATCGACGCGGAAGACCGGCGTGTCGAGCGTGTCGCCGGCGGTCACGTAGAGCGAGCGGCCGTCGCTCGCCCAGGCGATCGAATTGACCGAGCGGTCCCAGGCGGCGGTCAAGGCGCGGGTGGCGCCGGTGCGCAGGTCGCGCAGCTGCACCACCTGGCGGTCGGCCTCGTAGGTCGCGCGCGCCATCGCGGTGTAGGCGAGCCAGCGGCCGTCGGGCGAGACGGCGGGGCCGGTATCGGTGCCGCGGTTGGCGGCGGTGAGGTTGGTCGGCGCGGCGGAGCCGTCGGCGGGGGCGGCGTAAATGTCGAGGTTGGTCGAATTGGGCTCGCCGCGGCCGCCTTCGCGCAGGGTGAAATAGAGGGTGCCGCCATCCTGGCTGAAGGCGAGCTCCTCGGCGCCGCCGAACGGCTTTGAGGGAGAATCGCCGACCAGGTTCGGTGCAACCGGCGTCCCAGCGCCCTGCGGGCGGCCATCGACCATCGGCATGATGAAGATGCGCGAACGCACGCCCGGCTCGGCCCAGGCGTCCCAGTGCCGGACGAAAGTCTCGTCGTAGACCCGGCCACTGCCCTGCCCCTGCTGTGGGCCGTGCACGGTGAGGCAGTTGATGCTCTCGCAGGCCATGTGGCGGTCGGCCCAGACCGCGACGCGGTTGCCGGACGGCGCGATCAGGAAGCCTGCGACGTCGGTGGCGAGGTCGGTGACCCTCTCGGGGCTGCCCCCGGGGAGCGCGACCCGCCAGATCTGGTCTCTGCCCGACGCGTTGCTTAGATAATAGAGCCAGCGCCCGTCCGCCGAGAAGCGCGGGTCATGCTCATTATGCTCGGGCGCCGAAGCGATCCTCACCGGCGTGGCATTGGCCGCGCGAAGATCGAGCAGCCACAAATCGGTGCGGCCGCGATTGGCCTCGAGGTCCGTCTCGCGCAACTGGTAGACCGCCCAGTTTCCGTCGGGCGAAACCGCCGGCGCGGCGAGCCGGCGCATCGTCGCGAGGTCGGTGGCGGTGATCGGGCGGGCGAAAGCGGCTGGGGCCTGGGCGAGTGCGAGCGCGGCGACGCTCGCGAGCATGAGCTTTTTCATGGAGAGGCGATTAGCTTACCCCCATCCTGCTCGCAAGCGGAGCTGACCGTTGATCGTCATCCCGGACTTGATCCGGGATCCATGAACACGGACTTTGCGAGTTTTCTCAGACCGTGTTCATGGATCCTGACTTTCGTCAGGATGACGGTCGAAACATCCGAGGCTGCCTAGAGATTGCGCCCCGTCAGCCGGGCGATCTCGCGGGTGACGAGGTCTTCCACGATCTCGGGGAGACGCTGGTCGAGCCATTCCTTCAGCATCGGCTTCAGCATCTCGCGCACCACCGCTTCGAGCGCGCCCGGATCGGGCGGGCTCTCGCCGCGCTGGCGCAGCGCCGAGAGGCTGGCGAGCCGCTTGCTGCTGGCGGCGGCGGCATCGTCGGAGAGCAGGCTCGGCCCGTCGGTGACCGGCTCGTCCAGCTCGAGCACGTCCTCGTCGGCCGCCGGCGGCTCGGCGGCGCGCGCGAGGCGCCGGGCCGGACGCGCGGCGGCGGTCGTGGCGACGGCGCGGCCGTCCTCCGCGATTACGCGCTTGATGGAGGCGAGAATCTCCTCCATCGACGGGTCCTGCTGAATATCCCCCATGATGAAGACCTTATCGCTTATTGCGGCGCCTGTGTCACGGGGGGTTCTGTGACGGGGCTGCTGGAATTGGGCGGCGCGGTGCGCGTCGACACCGGGCGGATCCTCGGTCCGTCGTCCCAATCGTTCCAGCTGCGCGAATAGCGGTCGTAATTGACCACCGGATCGTAGAGCGGGCCGCCGTCGAGATTGAGGTCCTCGGCTTCGGCCTGGCCCATCGCGTTGAGCAGCTGGAAGCCCGCGACATAGGCGTCGCGGCGCGCGGTGACGAGCGTTACCTGGCTGATTACGAGCTCCTGCTCGGCATTGAGCACGTCGAGCACGTTGCGCGTGCCGACGGTCTGCTCGGCGCGCGTGCCTTCGAGCGCGAGCGTGTTGGCGGCGACCGCGATCTCGTTCGATTCGATCGCCTCGAGCGCCGCCCGGTAATTGGCGAAGGCGGAGCGGGTGTTGGAGATGACCAGCCGCTCGACCGCGACCGATTGCTCGAGCAGCTGGCCGCGGAGTGCCTCGGCGCGGCGGACTCGGGCGCCGGCGGCGCCCCCCTGGTAGAGCGGCACGCTCAGCGACAGACCGATGCCGCTCGTCGTGGTCGAATTGGGCAACGTGCCTTCGGCCACGCCCGCGGCCTCGTCGGCGCGGCCGAGCGAATTGAAATAGCGCGTCGAGTTGACCGCCGAGATGGTCGGCAGCCGTTCGCCGCGGACGGAGCGGACGTCGTAGCCGGCGGCACGGGTCTGAGCGGCGATCGAGGCGAGATCGGCATTGTTGCCGAGCGCGACCTCGGTCGCCTGGTCGGCGGTGCCGGGGAGGATCGGCAGCGGCGGCGGCGGCTGCAGATCCTCGGGGGTCTCGCCGACCACGCGCCGGTAATTCTCCTCGCTGGTCTCGAGGCGGCCCTGCGCAAGCGCCAATTGGCTGCGCGCCAGCGCCAGCCGCGCGTCCGACTGGGCGACGTCGGTGCGGGTAAGGTCGCCGACCTCGAAGCGGTCGCGCGTCGCCTGGAGGTTGGTCTGGAGGACGCGCACCTGATTCCGGTTGAGCTGCACGATCGAGCGGTCGCGGATCACGTCCATGTAGGCAGCGACCGCTTCGGTGAAGATGTCGCCTTCGGTCGCGCGCAGGTCGGCGCGGCCGGCCTGGACGCGCGTATCGGCGGCGCGGATGCCATTGCGGATGCGCCCGCCCGAATAAAGCGGCATGCTGATATTGGCGCCGACGCTGAAATCGCGGCCGTTGCTGCCGGGAATGTTCCTGGTGAGGAGGTCCTGGTTGAGCCCGGCCGTCGCCGAGACCTGCGGCCGCCCGGCGGCGCGGGCGATGTCGACGGTCTCGTCGAGCTGGCGCAGCGACTGCCGCTCCGCCATCAAAGTCGGGTTGGTCCGGTAGGTGCGCACCAGGGCGTCACGCAGCGACTGCTCGCGGCCATGGTCGACGGGGGGCGGGACGGGGGGCATGGGCGCCACCCGGGGCGCCGGCGCCGCCGTCTGCGCCAGCGCGCCGCCGCCGCCGCTCAAGGCGATGGCCGCCAACCCGGCCGCCGTCAGCAATCCTTGACGCATCAAAACCACTCCGTCCTCAAAAAGTGAAACCGCGCGGCTTTTCGAAGCCGGGCAGGACCGCCGCTTCCGCGTCGGCATAAATGGTGACTCCGAACGCGCCGGCCGCGACGCGCCCCACAGCGAGCCGGGTCACGCCGCGATCGAGCAAGGCGAGCGAGATCCGCGCGCCGTCGGCCGCCTGGTCGACGATCGCTCGCGGCAGATGCTCGACCGCGCCGTCGATCAGGATGAAATCGTAGGGCGCGCCTTTGGCATGGCCTTTGGCGAGCGCGCCCCTGGCCACGATTGCGCCCGTCCCCGCCAGCGCCTTCTTCGCGAAGGCGGCGAGCGCGTCGTCCTCCTCGAGCGCGACCACAGAGCCGGCGAGCCGCGCCAGCAGGGCCGCAGAATAGCCGGTCGCGGCGCCGACCACGAGCGCGCGCTCGTCGCCCTTCAGCTGCGCCTCGGTCAGCATCCGGCCGAGCGCCATCGGCGGGTTGAGCGCGCGGCCGCCGCCGAGCGGGACCAAAGCGTCGGCATAAGCGAGCGCGGCGCGCTCCTCGGGCACGAAGCGCTCGCGCGCGACCTCGCCCATCGCGGCGATCACGCGGGGATCGCTCACCCCGGTGGTGCGCAGCTGGCTCGCGACCATCGCGCGGCGCATCGGCTCGAAAACATGCTCGGTCATCGTCGCTTCTTTACTCGCATAACTGTTTTAGTGATGCAACACACTTGTTCGCCTTTCGGGCTTTTATCGGCCAAGTCGGGGAAGGCCAAGCACAGTCTGGCGATGAACATCGCAGGAGCGGGAGGAAGGGCGTGCCTGCGTCCGCGGGGATCGGCGTCCGGCTCAGGCGGCGGCGCCGTCCGCCTGCATCAGGCCCAGGATATTGCCCTCGCTGTCCTTCACATAAGCGAGCCAGCCGACCCCGGCACCGCCATCTTCGGCACCGCCACCAGCCCCCCTTGCGCCTGCGCCCTGGCGACATAGGCATCGACATCCTCGACATCGACGGTGCAGACCCAGGAACCGAGCGGCTCCCCGCCCACGGGCGGCGCGCCCCGGCGGCGCACCATGCCGCCGTCGATGCCGGGCCCCTCGCCGGTCAGGACCAGGCGATAGGCCTCGTCACCCCAGCTCCGGAAGGTCCAGCCGAACAGGGTCTCGTAGAAAGCCTGCGCGCGGTCCATGTCGTCGGCATGGATTTCGAAATGAATAGGCCGTGGCATCCTGCCCCTCCCCTTGGTGCTCCGCGCCCCCTATAGCGCGAGCGTGACCGATCGCGACCAGCCATTCGATCCGCGCCTCGGCCTCCTGCGCCGCGGCCGCGCGGCGCGGGCCAAGCGCGACGCCTCCTACCTCCATCGCCGCGCCGCCGAGGAGCTGCTCGACCGCCTGGACCTGGTGGCGCGTCCATTCGCGAGCGCGCTCGACCTCAGCGCCCACGCCGCGCTCGCCGAAGGCCTGCGCTCGCGCGGCCTCGCATTGGTCGAGGCGGGCGAGGAGGCGCTGCCGGCGCTTGCCGGCCCGTTCGACCTCGTCACTTCGCTCGGCCTCCTCGACACGATCAACGATCTGCCGGGCGCGCTCGCCCTGATCCGCCGCGCGCTCAGGCCCGACGGCCTGTTCCTCGGCGCCTTTGCCGGAGCGGGCAGCCTGCCCCGGCTGAGGCGGGCGATGCGGGCGGCCGAGGAAGCGGAAGGCCTGGACCCGTCGCCCCGCATCCACCCGCAGATCGACGTGCGCGCGGCCGGCGACCTGCTCGTGCGCGCCGGCTTCGCTCTGCCGGTGGCCGACCGCGACGTCGTCGAGATCCGCTATCGCTCGTTCGGCACACTGGTCGCCGATCTGCGCGCGATGGGTGCGACCAATCGTCTCGTCCGGCGGTCGCGCCGGCCTTTCACCAAGGCCGGCCTCGCCGCCGCGGCCGCCGATTTCGGAACGGGAACGCTGGAGAGATTCGAGATCGTCTATCTGAGCGGCTGGGCGCCGGCGCCCGGTCAGCCGCTGCCCGCCAGGCGGGGCAGCGCCACCGCCTCGCTCGCCGACGCGCTCAAGCCGCGCTGATCGCGGCGCAGCTCGGCGAGGATCAGCGCGAGCAGCACGATCGGCGCGAGCGGCGCCAGGTTCGGCCCCGCGCTCAGGCCCAGCGCCTGCAGCAGCCCGAGCAGCAGCACCGCCCATGAGGCCGCGAGCAGCAGGACATGGCGACCGCGCGCGATCAGCCAGGCCAGCGGCACGATCAGGATCAAACTGTCATAGCCGAACATATAGGGGCTCGTGAGCATCGTCGCGGCGGCGAGCGCGCCGATCCGCGCGCCCCAGTCGGCGCCGCGGTGCCAGATCCAGACGGTCGCGGCGATCGCGGCCAGGGCGACCAGGCCGTGCAGGATCCAGGCCGGGCCCGCCTCGAGGCCGGCGAAGCGCGCGGCCGCGTAGACGCTCGCCATGCGGTGCCAGCCGACCAGGCCCTCGCTGGCGACCGACGCGAACAGGCCGGCCTGGCCGATCCAGGCCTGGTAGGTCTGCCAGCCGAAGGCGACCAGGCCGATGAGGAGGAGTCCGGCCGACGAGAGCGCGGCACCGGCGATCGCCCGCCATTGCCGGCCGGCGAGCAAAACCAGGGGCAAGACCAGGCCGAGCTGCGGCTTGACAGCGAGCAGCCCCAATACCAGCCCGGCGGCGAATGGGCGCCTGGGCAGCAGCGCCGCGCCGGCCACGAACAAGGCGGCGGTGAGGAAGCCGGCCTGGCCGGTGATCGCGTTGACCAGAACCGGGGCAAGCGCCAGCGCAGGCCACAAGGCGTCGGCCGCCCACAGCCTGACCGCGGCGGCATAGAGCGCGTAGGTCAGGATCACCCAGAAGACAGCCGCGACGGGGTAGGACAGGAGCCCGAACGGCGTCACCAGCAGCGTGAAGAAGGGCGGGTAGCCATAATGGAGCTGGCCGACCGAGGTCGCCTGCAGCTCGACCGCGCGGTGCGCCAGGATGTCGTAGGCGCCGGCCGGATTGCCCTCGAGCCCGAGCCGCGCCGCCGCCCAATAGGAGACGAAATCCATCTGAAAGGGATCGCGCAGCACGGTGACGAGCGCCAGCACGCCGACGAACTGGAACAGCAGGGCCATCGCCATCGCCGGCAGCCGCAGGCGCGCGAGCCTCGCTTTGCCCTCGGCGTCGATCATGCGCCGGCGCCCGGCGCGATCAGCGCCTCGAGCATGGGAATGAGCGGCCGGTCGGCGGGGGGCATGTCGTCGGGGGCCATCTGCGCGGGCGTCAGCCATTTGAGCGCGCTCGCATCGAGCGGCCGCGGCGCCCCGCGCCATGTGCGGCACAGATAGAGAAGCAGGATCATGTGGCGTTCGCCCAAGGCGGCCGAGGCGAAGCAGGCGGGCATCAGGCCCGCCGCATCGGCCGCGATGCCGAGCTCCTCGCCGAGCTCGCGGACCAGCGCCGCCTCGGGCAATTCGCCCGGCTCGACCTTGCCGCCGGGGAATTCCCACAGCCCCGCCATAGCCCGGTCCGGCGCGCGCTGCTGCAGCAGCACCCGGCCTTGCGCGTCGATCAGCGCCGCCGCGACCACGGTCATTGTCGGATTTTTTTCCACTCGGACGGTCCCTGGAAGGATTTCATTAACGGTATGCCCGCTATTCGGGCCCGGGCAAAGGCAAGGATATGGGCGATGCGGCGATTGAAGGGGCTTTCCCGTGACCAGAAGGGCGCGACGGCCGTCGAATACAGCCTGATCCTCGCGCTCATCTTCCTCGCGATCGCGGGAGGCGTCGCCCTGCTCGCAACGACCACCACCACCATGTGGAACAACGTGTCCAGCGAAGTGCGCACCGCCCGCTGAGGCCCGCCCGGGGGCGCCCTCCCGCGCATTATCGGCCATTATCCGCACGTTAGCTATTTAGAAACGCCCAGGCGCTATGCAGAGCTCGTGGACGATATGATTTCGACCTGCAGTGCGGCGCAAATGCGGGCGCCGACGTGGAACCAGGAGACCGGAAAATGCGCTTCATTCGAAAGCTGATACGCAACAGCAAGGCCGCGACGGCGATTGAATATGGCCTGATCGCCGCTCTCATCGCCGTGGCCGCCATCACCGCGATGGGCCGTCTCGGCACCAGCATCCGGACCACCTTCAACAACGCTTCTTCGGCGATGAACGGCTAATCGCGCCGACGAATTGACGGGGGGCGGCGGAAGCGATTCCGCCGCCCTTCGCTTGTGCGCCGGCCCGGCGCGAGCGCGGGGTCACCGCATCGGCGCATTAAATATTTGGCAAGGTCCCTCGCATAAGGAGGGCGGTAGCTGACCCACAGAGCCATTAGCGGGCGGCCAGGAAGTGTGGACTTCCGCAAGGAACGTGGAACCAAGGAGACCGGAAATGCAGTTCATTCGCAAGTTCATCAAGAACAACAAGGGCGCCACCGCCATCGAGTACGGCCTGATCGCCGCCCTCATCGCCGTCGCCGCCATCACCGCCATGCAGGGCCTCGGCACCAGCATCCGGACGACCTTCAACAACGCTTCTTCGGCGATGAACGGCTAATCCCGCTCGAACCGATAAAGTCGCGGGGGGCGGCGGAAGCAATTCCGCCGCCCTTTTCGTTTGTGCGTCAGGCGCCGCCTCCCGTCATTCCAGCGAAAGCTGGAATCCCACTTTTCTTTGGGCCCAAGGTCTGAAGGAAGGGAGATTCCAGCTTGCGCTGGAATGACGGCCTGGGCTCAGGCGACGTCGAGAAACTTCTGGCGGCGTTCGGCGCGGACCGCCTCGCGCGAGAGCGGCGCCAGCGCGTCCAGCTCCTCGCCGATCGCAGCGCCCAATGCGGCGACCATCGCCTCGGGCTGGCGGTGGGCACCGCCGGCGGGCTCGGGCACGATCCGCTCGATCACGCCCAATTGCTTGAGGTCCGCGGCGGTCACGCGCATCGCCTCGGCGGCGTCGGCGGCCTTGTCGGCGGTCCGCCACAGGATCGAGGCGCAGCCTTCGGGCGAGATCACCGCATAGACGCTGTGCTCGAGCATCAGCACCTTGTTGGCCGCGGCGATGGCGATGGCGCCGCCCGATCCACCTTCCCCGACGATCGCGGCGACCAGCGGCACGCCGAGCGCCAGGCACTGTTCGGTCGACCGGGCGATCGCCTCGGCCTGGCCGCGCTCCTCGGCCTGGACGCCGGGAAAGGCGCCGGGCGTATCGACCAAAGTGACGACGGGGAGTCCGAAGCGGTCGGCGAGCTGCATCAGCCGGATCGCCTTGCGATAGCCTTCGGGCTTGGCCATTCCGAAATTATGCTCGAGCCGGCTCGCCGTATCGTCGCCCTTCTCGTGGCCGATCAGCAGGATGCGCCGCCCGTCCAGCCGCCCCAGGCCCCCGATTATGGCGGTATCGTCGCCAAAGTTGCGGTCGCCGGCCAGCGGCACGAAATCCT
This sequence comes from Allosphingosinicella sp., assembly GCA_035629975.1. Lineage (GTDB taxonomy): Bacteria > Pseudomonadota > Alphaproteobacteria > Sphingomonadales > Sphingomonadaceae > Allosphingosinicella. The sequence continues at coordinate 82,461 of DASQLN010000016.1, forward strand.
CGATCAGGCCGGCGACATAGTCCTTGAAATGGGGACGCTCGGGATGGCGGGCGACCTGGGTCTTCTGCCAGGGCGTCAGCCTGGCATAGGTGTCGCGCAGCAGCCGCTCGGCGCGCTCCTCGAGGCGGCTGATCTCCGCCTCGATATTGGGCTCGCTCGCCGAGGCGGTATCGCGCAGCTCGGCGATCCGGGCTTCGAGCTCGGCGATCGGCTTTTCGAAATCGAGGAAGGTGGCCATGCGGCGCCGGGGGTTAGGCGCGCCGGGGCTTCACGTCAACGCGGCCGGCGTCAACGCGCGGGCGGTCCGCGAGCGGGTGGCGGCTGTTGACCAGGTCGATCAGCCGGCGCGAATCGACATGGGTGTAGATTTGCGTGGTCGCGATGTCGGCGTGACCCAGAAGCATCTGGACCGCGCGCAGATCGGCGCCGCCTTCGAGCAAATGGGTGGCGAAGGCGTGGCGCAGCACGTGCGGGCTGATCCGCTCGGGAGGAATGCCGGCGGCGGCGGCGAGCTCCCGGACCAGCTGGTGGAGCCGCACCCGGCTGAGATGGGTCTTGCCCGACTGGAACAGATATTGGACGTCGCGCGGCACGTGCGCCGCATAAGCGGCGACCGCCGCCCGGGCGCGGTCGGAGATCGGCACCAGCCGCTCGCGCCCGCCTTTGCCCCTGAGGATCAGGAAAGGCTTGTCGGGCGAGACGGCGTTCCTCGGCAGCGACACCAATTCGGTGGCGCGCAGGCCCGAGCCGTAGAGCAGTTCGATGAGCGCGGCGAGGCGCAGCGCCGGCACGCCCCCCTCAACCAGCCGCAGCTCGATCTCGGCGAACAGGGCATCGACGGCCCTGTGATCGAGAATTCGGGGGAGCGGCCGCTCGCTTGCCGGCCTCGGCAGCGCCGGCGACGGATCGTCGGCGCGCATGCCTTCGTCCTGGAGGAAGCCGTAGAAGCGGCGCAGCGCCGCCGATTTCCGCGCGACGGTGGCGCGTTTCAGGGGCATCCAGGCCTTGGCGAGACCGCGCAGCGCCTCGGCCCCGGCCCCGGCGAGGCGGCCGCCGAGCAGCTCCGAGGCGCCGCGCAAATCGCGCTCGTAGGCGAGCAGGGTGTTGCGGGCGGCGCCGGCTTCCGCGGCCATCATTTCGAGGAAGGCGGCGATGCGCTGGCGATCCTCGCCCGCGCCGGGGGAAGCGCGCTCCGCGCGGGGCGTCACAGCCGCGCGACCGCCTCGGCGGCGATCATCCGCGCCTCGAACTCGAGGCCGACCGCGCGCAGCGAGCGGACGATATGGTAGAGATAGAGCGGCGGCACGCCCGACCAGTCGGCGGTCTGCATGCCTATGCCGGCGAGCAGGGCGACGGTGCCCGGCGCCCGTTCGCGCGCGGCCTGGTTGATCGCCCGGGTCCAGTCGTCCTCCCCGTCCGCCCTGAAGCCGGCGGACGCGGCCTGGTCGGCATTGATCCGGCCGAGGCCGGCGAGCGCCGCGACGAGCATCGGCCCGCGCCGCCGCCCCGGGCTGTCGTCCGCGTCGACGAACGCCTGGATCCGCCCGGAGTCGAGCGAGACCGCGGCGCGCGGCGCGCCGAGAGCGAGCATCGCCCAGGCGCGGCCGGATTCGCCGCTCTGCTCGATCACTGGCGCCCAGCGCGCGGCCTGGGCGTCGAGCCCAGCGCTCAGCATCGAGGCGATGAGATTGGCGGCATCCTCGGCGAGCGTGTCGGAGACCGGGATGCGCGCTGCGGCGCCCGCGGTGAGGATCAGCCGCGCCCGGCGCTCGACCACCGACTCGCTCTCGGTCCACAGGCTCCTCAGCGCGATCATCCGGCGGCCGGGATCCTGCTCGACCCAGGCGGTCCGCAGGCGAGCGCCGACCGTGTCTGCGGCCTCGGCGGGGTCGGTCTGGTCGAGCGCCATGCTGTAGATTTCGACCAAGGCGTTGGACGAGAGGACGCCGAGCGACGCCGCGGTCGAGGCGGCGGCGAGCCGTTGCTCGAGCGGCACCATCGGCGCGCGCGCGAGCCAGGCCTGGAACCTGGCGCCGGCGCCCTCCATCAGCGGGGCCGGTATGGCGACTCCGGTGGCGCTGGCGAGACCGAAGCGCCAGGGCGTGATCCGGCCGACGCCGTCCCAGTCGATCTGGATCGCGCGGCGGGTCTCGGCGCCGGCGCCGATCACCTTCTCGGCGAGCTGCAGGTCGATGCTGCTGCCGTTGCGGTCGCGCACCTGATCGACGATCGCCCCGGCCCGCGCCGATTCGCCCTCGAGCGCGGCGCACATGCCGTCGGCGAGCGTCCAGACCTGAGCGTCGGAGAGGCTGCGCGCCGGCGCGACCAGCGGGCAGAGCGCGGCCGGATCGGCGGTGGCGAGCGCGGTTTCGGAAGCCGCCTCGATCATCCGCGGCGTGTAAAGCTCGATGTCGACCGCCTGGACCAGCATCCGCGCCGCGTCCGCCTCGCCCATGTTGAGAAGCAGGGAGGCGCGCTCGGCGACCCAGTCGACCGGCTCGAGGCCGAGCGGGGCGGGCACGCGGGACAGCAACGCGCGGCGGAGCAGGATCGAGGCCCAGCGCGACGGCAAGGGCGCGTCGAGCCGCCGCATCAGGCCGCGCAGCAGCGGCCCGCCGGTCCGGCCGAAGGCCTCGGCGCCGAGCCCGAAATTGCCCGGGCCGAGCGGGCCGACCATGTCGGTGGCGCGCGCGCTCCCTTGCGGAACGGTGAAATAATTGCTCGGGCGGGGCAGCGCGGTGGTGGTGAGCGGGACCTCCTCGACATTGGCGCTCTCTTCGGCCGCGACCCCGTTCTCGACCGGCGCCGGACCCGGTTCGGCGGTGTTGGCCGGCGGCGCCTCGGGCTCGGGCTGCTGCGGGCGCGGCGGGCGCGGCTGCGGCGCCGGCCGTTCGTCCGGAGGCGGCAGGCTCTTGGGATCGCCGAAGCCCGGCGGCAGCAGCGATTCGGGGCGCGACCGGTCCTGGCTCGAAGCTGGGATCGCGGCGAGCGAAGCCGCCCCGCCAGCAAGCAAAAGCGCCTTAGCGGCCGAGGACCACATTGGTCACGTCCTGCTCGATGCGCTGGACCGGCACTTCGTCGCTGCGCAGGCCGAGATAGACGAGGAAGCCGACGATGAGGATCGCGAGCAGGATGAGGATCAGGCCGATCGGCGAACGGCGCCGGCGCTGGGGGGGGAAGCTGGTTCTGGGCATGGCGGGCCTTTTGCCCCAGCGGGACGCGGCCTGTATAGCCCCCGCTTCATGCCGGAAGCGCCCGAACCCCACAAAAAGTCGATCGCCCTCATCGGCCTGATGGGCGCGGGCAAGACCAGCGTCGGCCGGCGCCTCGCGAAACGCCTGTCCTTGCCCTTCGCCGACGCCGATGCGGAGATCGAGGCGGCGGCGGGCCTCAGCATTGCCGAGATCTTCGAGCGATTCGGCGAAGCCCATTTCCGCGATGGCGAGCGCCGCGTGATCGCGCGCCTGGTCGACGGGCCCCGCCAGGTGATCGCGACCGGCGGCGGCGCCTTCATGGACGAGGAGACGCGCGCGCTGATCCTGGCGCGCTGCACCGCGATCTGGCTCGACGGCGACCTCGACACGCTGGCGGCGCGGCTCGGCCGGCGCGATCACCGGCCCCTGCTCCGGGACAAGGAGCCCCGCGCTTTGCTCGCCGAGCTCGCCGAGGCGCGCAACCCGATCTACGCGCTGGCCCATTTCACCGTGCGCGGCGATGCCGGGACGCAGGAGCGCACCGTCGGACGGATCGTCGACCTGCTGGGGCTGGCATGATCCGGATCGACGCTTTGCCCTATCCGGTGCTGATCGGCGCGGGGCTGATCGGCAAGGCGCCGCTGCCGCCCGGCCGGCTGTTCCTGGTCACCGACGAGAATGTCGCGCGCGCCGGCTGGCCCGAGCGCATGAGGGCCGATTTCGCCGGACGCTTCGTGCTGCAGCCGGGCGAGGCGAGTAAAAGCATGGCGACGCTGGAGACTCTGCTCGATGCGATGATCGAGGCCGGCATCGCCCGCGCCGACCATGTCGTCGCTGTGGGCGGCGGCGTGGTCGGCGATCTCGCCGGGTTCGCGGCCTCGGTGCTGAAGCGCGGCTGTCCGTGGGTCGCGGTGCCGACCACCCTGCTCGCCCAGGCCGATTCGGCGGTCGGCGGCAAGACCGCGATCAACGCGCGCCAGGGCAAGAATCTGATCGGCGCCTTCCATCCGCCCGCTTTGGTGCTGATCGACCCGAAGACGCTCGACACCCTCCCCCAAAGCGAGCTGCGCGCCGGCTATGCTGAGGTGGTCAAATACGGCCTGATCGGCGATCCGGGCTTTTTCGCCTGGTGCGAGGCGAACGGCGCCGCTTTGCTGGCGGGCGACGTCGCCGCCCGGCTCCACGCCATCGAAACCTGCGTGCGCGCCAAGGCCACGTTCGTCATTGGCGACGAGGAGGACAGGACCGGCCGGCGCGCCTTGCTCAATTTCGGCCACAGCTTCGGCCATGCGATCGAGGCCGAAACGGGCCTGCCGCACGGCGACGCGGTCGCGATCGGCATGGTCATGGCCTTGCGCCTCTCGGTCGAGCGCGGCCTGTGTCCGCCGGCCGACCTGGAGCGCGTCCTCGCCCATTTCACCGCGATCGGCCTGCCGGTGGCGACCGACGCCGACGCCGACGCGCTCGCCGCGCGCATGGCGCACGACAAGAAGGGCGCGGACCTGATCCTCGCCCGCGGCATCGGCCAGGCCTTCCTCTATCGCTCGGCGAGCGGATTGTCGGGGCCGAACATCCGTTCCTTGAGCGCCTGAAGCTCGCCCGTCGCGGTCTGGCTTTCGAGCCGCTCGCGGTCGCGCTCGCGATATTCCCGCTCGACCCGATCGACCTCGTCCGCGCCGATGCAGAACAGCTTCAGTCCCTCCCGGCCCATCGCCACCGCCGATTCGAACATCTCGCGCGCGACATATCCGATGTCGAGCTCCGCCAGCTCGATCAGGTGGATCCGGTCATAGGCGCGGACGAACACCGCCGCCTGCGGAAAGGCTTCGAGGATCGGCTCGAGCCTGCGCGCATCGGGGGCGCGGCCGTCGAGGCAGAAAAAGAGCGCCTTGGCCTCGCCCGCGCCGGCGATGCGCAGCAGGTCGATCCTGAGGCCGTCGCCATAATAGACCTTCATCCCGAAATCGCCGGCGATCTCGATCGTCGCGGGCCGCGAGTCGATCAGGGTGACTCCGATCTCCTTGGCCATCAGCATCTGCGCCACCGTCTGGCCGAAGCGGCCATAGCCGACGACGATCGCCGAGGTCACCGGCGACAGCTCCGGCCCGTCGAGCCCGGCGCCCTGGTGGCGCTTGCTGCGCCGGTCGAGCCAGTCGTTGACCATCATCAGGAAGGGCGTCGAGGCCATCGAGACGGTGACGATCGCGGCGAACAGGCTCGCCGCCTCCGGCTCGATCAGCATCGAATTCTGCGCGGCCGCGAACAGCACGAAGGCGAATTCGCCGCCCTGGCTCAGCAGCAGGCCGAGCTTCAGCGCCCGGCGCGTCTCCATCTTGAAGGCCCTGGCGAGGCCGAACAATATCGCCGCCTTGAGCGCGATCAGGGCCAGCGCCATGCCGATCACGAAGAAGGGGCGGTTGGCGATCGCGCTCAGATCGAGCTCCATCCCGACGGCGAGGAAGAACAGGCCGAGCAGGATCGAGCGGAAGGGATCGATGTCGGCCTCGAGCTCGTGCCGGTAGGGCGAATCGGCGAGCATCACCCCGGCGATGAAGGCGCCCAATGCGGTCGAGAGGTGCAGCGCCTCCATCACCGCGGCGCTGGCCAGCACGATGAACAGGCCCGCGACGATAAAGAGCTCCCGCTCACTGATCCTCCCCACCAGGCGGAAGAGCGGGTTGATCAGGAAGCGGCCGGCCAGCACCAGCCCGCCAATCGCTCCGACCGTGTAGAGCGCCAGCAGCCAGCCCGGCGGCGCCGACGGGTCCGCCGGCGCGCGGGAAAGCGCGGCGATGATCGTGATCAAGGGCACGATCGAGAGGTCCTGGAAGAGCAGCACCGAGAAAGCGCGCTCCCCCGCGGGCGTGTTGATCGAGCCGTCGGCGCGCAGGCTGGGCAGCACCTGCGCGGTCGAGGAAAGCGCGAGCGGCAGGCCGATGGCGAGCGAGGCGTCGAGGCTCAAGCCGGTGACGGCATAGACCAGCAGCGTGATGGCGAGCCCGCTGACCGCGACCTGGGCGAGGCCGAGGCCGAAAATATCGCGCTTCAGCCGCCACAGCCGGCTCGGATGCAGCTCCAGCCCGACCAGGAAGAGCAGCAGCACGATCCCGAAATCGGCGATATGCATCATCTCGCCGGGCGCGCGGATGAACTGCAGGCCGTGCGGCCCGACCAGAGCGCCGGCGACCAGATAGCCGAGCACCGCGCCGAGCCCGAGCCGGCGGAACAGCATGACGAAGGCCAAAGCCACGCCGAGCAGGATCACGCCGTCGCGCAGCAGGACCGTGGCGGCCGTCTCCGCGGCCTCAGGCGGCATCGGCCCGGGCGGCGATTGCGGCGGCTTCGGCAGCCGCCTCGAAGGCCAGCAGAATCGAAGGGTGGCGTGCGGTGAACCGGCGCGCATCGGCGAAGACCGCGAGGCCCGGCCAGCCGCCGGGATCGTCGCGGGTGCCGGCGAGGTAAGCGGCGAGCGCATCGCGCGCTTGTGCCAAGGCGGCGGCATCGCGCCCGATCGCATGCGCACCCATCAGCGACGCCGAAGCCTGCCCGAGCGCGCAGGCCTTCACCTCCTGCCCGAGCGCGGCCACCCTGCCCTCCTTGTCGAGGACGATATCGACGACCACCCGGCTCCCGCAGACGGGCGAGCTCTTCTCGACGCTCGCCTGCGCCCGCTCGAGCCGCTTGGCATGCGGGATCGAGGCGGCGAGGCGCAGGATGTCTCGGGTGTAGAGAGCCGAAGTCATGGGAGGCCTATACTCAATCCTCCCCGGAACGGGGAGGGGGACCAGCCGCGAAGCGGATGGTGGAGGGGGCCGACACCGCCGTTCAAGGTCCAGGCGGATACCCTCTCTGACGCTTCGGCCCCTCCACCGCTCGCTCGGGCGAGCGGTCCCCCTCCCCGTTCCGGGGAGGATTTCAGGCCCGGCGCCACGTGGTCCCTTGCGGCCCGTCCTCCAATAAGATGCCTTGCGCGGCTAGCTCGGTGCGAATGCGATCGGCTTCTGCGAAATCTCTGCGCGTCTTCGCCTCGCTTCGCGCATCGACAAGCCGATCGACCCGTTCCGCCTCCCCGCTCCCCATGTCTAGGAAGAAATTCGGCCATCTCTCCTTTCTGGAAAAGAGACCGAGCAGCATCCCACTTGCCGTTAGGGTTCTCGCATCGGTGATCGCTGAGAGCCGAGATAATGCGAGGGGAGTGTTTAGGTCATCGGCGAGCGCGTCGAGCAGGGATTGGTCGCAATGCTCCGTCGAAAGCTCATCGTCTTCAAAAAAGCGGCCCAGCTTCATGCGCCCATAGAGCCGGTCCAGCGTCGCCTTGCTCTGCGCGATCAGCGCTTCGGACCATTCCAGCGGCTGGCGGTAATGAGCCGAGAGCAAGGCGAAGCGCAGCACCTCGCCCTTGTGCCCCTGCTCGAGCAACTCCTCCACCGTCACCACATTGCCCAGGCTCTTCGACATCTTCTCCGAGCCGGCCATGGAGAGAAACCCGTTATGCACCCAGTAGCGCGCGAGCGGCGCGCCTTCGTGGGCGCAGCGGCTCTGAGCGATTTCGTTTTCGTGGTGGGGGAAGATCAGGTCGAGGCCGCCGCCGTGGATGTCGATGGTCCGCCCCAGATGCGCCTCGATCATCGCCGAGCATTCGATATGCCAGCCCGGCCGGCCGCGGCCCCAGGGCGACTCCCAGCCGATCATGTCTCCGGGCGAGGGCTTCCACAGCACGAAATCGGCCGGGTCCTTCTTGTAGCTGGCGACCTCGACGCGGGCGCCCGCGATCATCGCCTCGCGGTCGCGCCGGCCCAGGGCGCCATATTCCGGATCGGAGGGCACGTTGAAGAGGACGTGGCCGTCCGCCTCGTAAGCGTTTCCGGTCTCGATCAGCCGCGCGATCATCGCCACCATCTCGGCGATATTATGCGTGGCGTGCGGGGCGATATCGGGCGGACGGACTCCGAGCGCGCCCATGTCCGCGAGGTAGAAATCCTCGTAGCGCCGGGTGATCACCTCCGGTTCGACGCCCTGAGCCCGCGCGGCTTCGATGATCTTGTCGTCGACGTCGGTGACGTTGCGCGCATAGACCACCTTGTCCTCGCCATAGGCATGGCGCAGCAGCCGGGCGAGCACGTCGAACACCACGGCGGGCCGGGCATTGCCGATATGGGCGCGATTGTAGACCGTGGGCCCGCACACGTAGAGGGTGACGCGCTCCGGATCGGCGGGGACGAAGACGCGCTTCTCCCGCGCCATCGTGTCGTGCAGGCGGATCTGGGTCACTGGCCGTTCCCGGCGCTTTGATTTCCTTCCGGCGCCGGCCCGCGCTGCGCCTCGACCAGGTCGGAGACGGTGGCGCCGCTCGCCTTCAACAGGCCGTAGGTGACCGAGTTGCGCACCCAGTCCGGCCGGGCGGCGCGGCGGCCGTTGATCGTGTCGTAGACCAGGTTGAAGGCCATGAAGAGCAAGGTGATGCCGATCAGCCCCTTGACCGCGCCGAAGGCCGCGCCAAGCACGCGGTCGAGCGGGCCGATCACCGAGCTGCGCACGCGGGCGCCGACACGGCGAGAGGCGAGCTTGCCGGCGAAGAAGACCAGGCCGAAGATCAGCACGAAAGCGAGCACCGCCGCGCCGGACGGCGTGCCGATCACGCCTTCGAGCAGGCTCGCGACCGGCGCATGCAGAAATCTCAACGCGAGCAGCGCCAGGAACCAGGCGAAGAGCGAGAGCAATTCCGCGACGAAGCCGCGCAGCCAGCCGAACACCAGCCCGGCGCCGACGAGCAGGATGACGAGGATATCGAGAGCGGTCATGCCCGAGTGCCTAAAGGAGGTTTCGATTCGGGGAAAGGCAGACTTGTCCAGGCGCGCGGATCAGTGCGTAGCGGGCAGCGGGATCGGCGACGGAATCGGCTGCATTTGCGGCGGCTGGCCCTCCTCGCGGCACAGCCTCCGATAGTCGGCCGCAGCGGCGGCAATCGCCGGCGCCGCCTCGGCGACCGCTTCCTCGATCAGTGCCCGCCCCGGTAGGGTGATCGGCTCGCGCGCCAGCGTTTCGCCGCCTTCCTCTTCCGCGCTCAGCACGGCCTCGGTCGCGTCCATCAGTTCCGGGACGACATCGGGGCCCCGCCCCGCTTCGGTGATATGGCCGCTGAAACCCACTGAGAACTCCGGCTGCCCGCGCTCATAGTCCGGCAGATCGCTCAGCTGCCGGAACAGCAGGCGCCGCCCGGCGATCCGCCCATCGACGCGCAACACCAGCCAGACGGGCCGCCGGGCCGGCCGGGCCAGGGGGAACATGGTGGCAACCGAGTCGGTCCGCAGCGTCCATGGCAGCGCCGTCGACCCCGGATCCAGTCGCTCCCAGCCGACAGCGCTGGCGCCGAACCGCCGGCGTGGCAGCCACCCGACATAATCGTACAGGAACCGGCCCTCGGCATCGAGCGAGCGGGTTACCATCACCCGGCCCTGCGCCCGATCGACGTCATGGATGCAGCGCCAGTGCGCCGGGTCCTCAGCAGGCGACTGAGTCGTGGCCAGCAAGAGCGAGGCTACCAGCTCAAGAAAACCCATGCCTTATGCTAACCGCGCTTCGGGTTTGGGAAAAGCGTCAACGGCCGAGCAGATGGTCGACGAGTTGCTCGAGCGTGCGGAAGCCGGTCAGCCGCATCGTCCCCTTCTCCGCAGTCACCGCCGCCGGGACCAGCGCGCGTTCGAAGCCGAGCTTGGCGCTCTCTTTGAGCCGCAACGCGCCATGCGCGACGGGGCGCAACTCGCCCGACAGCGCGACCTCGCCGAACGCCACCGTCTCGGGCGCCACCGGGCGTTCGGCCAAAGCAGAGACCAAGGCCGCCGCCACCGCCAGGTCCGCGGCCGGATCGGTGACGCGATAACCGCCGGCGACGTTGAGATAGACCTCCGAGGTCGAGAAGCTCAGCCCGCAGCGCGCCTCCAGCACCGCGAGGATCATCGCGAGGCGGCCCGAATCCCAGCCCACCGCGGCGCGGCGCGGGGTGGCGCCGCTGGCGAGGCGGACGGTCAGCGCCTGGATCTCGACCAATACGGGCCGCGTTCCCTCCAATGCCGGGAAGACGACTGCTCCGGGCACTGCCTCGCCCCGGTCGGTGAGGAACAGAGCGGAGGGATTGGCGACCTCGGCCAGCCCCGCATCGCCCATCGCGAACACGCCGATCTCGTCGGTGCCGCCAAAGCGGTTCTTGGTCGCGCGCAGGATTCGATATTGGTGGCTGCGCTCGCCCTCGAACGAGAGCACCGTATCGACCATATGCTCGAGCACCCTGGGCCCGGCGATAGCGCCGTCCTTGGTGACATGGCCAACCAGCGCGAGGGCCGCGCCCGATTCCTTGGCGAAGCGGATCAGCTCGTGGGCGGCGGCGCGGACCTGGCTGACCGTGCCCGGGGCGCCCTCGATCAGGTCCGAATACATGGTCTGGATCGAATCGATGACGACCAGCGCGGGCGGCGCGCTTTCGCCAAGGGTCGTCAATATGTCGCGCACCGAGGTCGCCGCCGCCAGCCGCAGCGCCGCGGCGCCGAGCCCCAGCCGGCGCGCGCGCAGCCTCACCTGATCGGCCGCCTCCTCGCCGGAAATATAAGCGACGTGAAGACCTTGGTCGGCGACCTTCGCGGCGGCTTGGAGCAGCAGCGTAGACTTGCCGATCCCGGGGTCGCCGCCGATCAATGTTGCCGAGCCCGCGACGAGGCCGCCGCCGATCGCGCGGTCGAACTCGGCGATGCCCGTGCTCAAGCGGTCGGGCAGGCGCACCTCGGCGCCGAGCCCGACCAGTTCGACGCGCCGCCCGCCGCTGCGCAGATTGTGCCGGGCCGAGAAAGGCGTCACCACCCCTTCGGCATCCTCGACGAGGCTGTTCCACTCCGCGCAATCGGCGCACTGCCCTGCCCAGCGGCTGCTGACCGACCCGCAGGCCTGGCAGATATAGCGTTTCCTCGGCTTGGCCATTATTGCGGCCGGCAGCGCGCCAGGCTGCGCGCCCGCGCGATCCCTTCGGGCGTGTTCGGCGCGTCGCCCGCGCCGATTATGCCCGTTTCCTCGCGGATCAGTTCATAGCGGCCGGGCGCTTCCCTGAACCACACCAGATAACCGCAATTGACGAAGAAGCCGCTATAGCTGCGCTCGTAATCGGCCGCGACATAGATGCCGGGCCGATCCGCGCCGTCCGGATTCACATACCAGGTCAGGCGGGCGATCAAGTGCCGGCCCGGCCTCCCCGCCTGGGCCCGGAAGCCGCGCAATTGGGCGGCGCGCTCCTCGAGCGGCGTCGCCGCCTGCCGGCCCGCGCTCCACATCGCGTGAACCCGCGCGGCGTCGCCGGCATCGACGGCCGCGAAATAGCGTTCGGTCGCGGCACGCGCATCCGCCTCGTCCCTCTCCGTGGCCCGCCAGTCGGCCGGCGCCGGCGGGTCCACCGAAGCCGGTGGCGGCCGGTCCGCGCAGCTGAGCTCCTGGCTGACCTCGAACTCCCCCGTGCGCCGGCCGTCCGGCCCGATTTGCTCGCGTCCGGAGAAGCGATAGCGGGCAAGCACGGGATAACGCCCCGCGCAAATCTCCCGCGCGCGCTCGGCCAGAAGCCTTTGTCCCTCGGCCGTTTCCGGACTGACCGGGATCGTCAGCCTGAAGTCGTCGGGGCCCCCATGAAGCAGGGCCGCCAGCGCGACTCCCAGCAAGGTCGGCATCTTCTCTCACCCCTATCGCCTGGCGAAGACGTCTAGCGAAACAGAATGAGAACATCCAGCGGAATCGCGCCAGGCGGAACGCCCGCGCCCGCCCCGCATTATCCCTTCACCAGAAAGCGTGGAGGCAGGAATGTTCGTTCAGATCCGCACCGACAACCATATCAAGAGCGACGCCGAGGCCAATGCCCGGCTCGAGAATAAGGTGCGGTCCAAGCTCCGCCGCTTCGATCAGCGCATCACCGGCGTCGAGGTCCACGTCGCCGACATGAACGGCGCCAAGGGCGGCGACGGCGACAAGCGCGTCAGTCTCGAGGTTCGGGTCAACGGCCACGACCCGGTCGGCGTCCACGCCGATGCGGCGCGCGTCGACAATGCGGTGGCGCTGGCGGCGGACAAGGCGGTGCGCGCGCTCGATCACGCGCTCGGCAAGCTCAGGACCCATTGAGGTTGCGCTGAGCCGAACCTCGCTCCACAGGGGCCCGTCATGATCCGGGTCGCGTCCTACAATATGCGAAAGGCGATCGGCACCGACCGGCGGCGCCGGCCCGAGCGGACGATCGAGGTCCTGAACGAACTCGACGCTGACGTGGTCGCGCTGCAGGAAGCCGACCGCCGGTTTGGCTCCCGGGCCAGCGCCATCCCGCTCGCCTTGCTCGATTCGCACAGCGATTACAAAGCGGTGGAGCTCGACATTCGTTCAGGGTCGATGGGCTGGCACGGCAATGCGCTGCTCGTGCGCAAGCAAATGGAGGTGCTCGAGCATCATCTCTTCGACCTGCCTTCGCTGGAGCCGCGCGGCGCCGTCCTCGCCGACCTCCGCGTCGACGGCACCCTGCTGCGCTGCGTCGGCATGCACCTCGATCTTTCGGGCCTTTGGCGGCGGCGCCAGGCGCAGGCGATCCTCGCCCATTTGGGCGAGCGCGAAGGCGACCCTTCCGTGGTGCTGATGGGCGACCTCAACGAATGGAGCTCGCGGGGCGGCTCCTTGCGCGAGTTCGCCGTCGATCACGATTTCGCGCCGTGCGGGCTGAGCTTCCACGCGCGCCGGCCGATCGCGTCGCTGGACCGGATCATGGTCAGCCGCGACCTCAAGGTGGTCGACAGCGGCGTCCACAAGTCTGCCTGCTCGCGCCGCGCCTCCGATCATCTGCCGATCTGGGCCGACCTCGCCCCTCGGATCAGGGCGCTCGGCGCTCTCTAAGCTGGCCCGGCCGCCGCCGCTCCCGGGGCTCGCCGACCGGCAGCCGCCGCTCCACCCGGCGGCCTTCCGACCGCGCCGTCTCGGCCTCCACGTCCAGCGCCCCGGGCGCCGGCTCCTCGCGCGGCGTGTCGAGCATGAGCCAGTCGCGGGACGGCAGGCCGTAGACCATGTCCATCACTTCATATTCGATGCCGTTCGGGCGGCCGCTCGCGCTGTTCCACAGCACGACCACGCCGGCGCGGCGCTGGGGATCGAAGAGGATCAACGCGCGATAGCCCCGGACTCCGCCATGGTGGCCGACGACGCGATGGCCGGCATAATCGAAGATCCGCCAGCCAAGGCCATATTGCGAGCTCGGCGTGCGCTCGTGGAAGCGGCGGCGCCTGCGGGTCTCGCCCGGCGTGTTGACCCGCGCCCTCTGCACCGCGGCGAGCACCTGCGGCGGCAGCACGTCGGGCGCCATCCCCATCTGCGCCAGCATCCAGATGGCGAGGTCCTGGATCGAGCCGTTGACTCCGCCGGCGGCCGGCACGCGATAATAAGCCTCGCTGATTTCGAAGCTTTGCGGATTTCCGCCGACATGGCCGCGCGCCCAGCTGGGCGACGCCATCAATTCGGCGCGGCTGGCGCTGGCGCTCGTCATCCCCAAGGGCGCGAACAAGCGCTCGCGCAGCACCTGGCCATAGGGCTTGCCGGTGACCCGTTCGACGATCTCCGAGGCCGCGTCATAAGCGACGTTCTGATAGGCGTGGCAGGTGCCGGGCGCGCAGATATTGTGCGCGGTGACCAGCCCGCCGCGCAGGATACGCGGGTCCATCCCCTCCTCGAGCTTGGGATCCTCGGCATGGGCGAACAGGCCGAGCGTGTGCGAAAGCAAATCGGCGACGGTGGCGCGATGCTCGTAGCCGTCGGGAAGCCGCAACGAGGAGGCGTGCCGGGAGACCGGCTCGTCGAGCGAGAGCCGGCCGTCCGCGGCCAGCCTGGCGACCATGTCGGCGGCGACGCCCTTGGAGAGCGAGGCCCAGCGGAAGACGGTGCCGGGGGTCACCGGCTCGCTGCCGCCGGCCTGCGTGACGCCATAGCCCTTGAGGAAGCGAATCTGCCCGTCCTCGACGACCCCGACGGCAAGCCCGACCATCGCCCGGTCCCGCATCAGCCGATTGAGCCGTTCGTCGAGCCGCGCATAATCGACCGCGCCGCGCGGATGGGCGGCGGCCTCCCCGACCGGAATGGTGAAGCGGTTCGCGCCGGTCTTGACGGGCGGCGCCGGCGGGGTGGGCGAAAAGCGGCCGCTCACCCCCCAAAGGAGGATCGCGGCGGCGAGGCCGATGAGAAAATAGGTTACTATACGCCCCCGAGACACGGGCGCGCCCTAACCCGCGCGCCGCGCGAAGGAAAGCCGCGATCGGCTCCGCCAGCCGCTTCCTCGACAGCGCCGCGTCTTCTGTGTCAGGCTGCGCTTATGCGGGAGAAGGAACTGCGGATCGCCCTGGTCTGCTATGGCGGCGTCAGCCTCGCCGTCTACATGCACGGCATCACCAAGGAGATCTGGCGCCTCGCCCGGGCCAGCCAAAGGGTCCATTCGAGCGCGTTGCGGGAATCGGATGCTCCACACGCGAGCGACGCTTATTCGACCTTGCTCGAGACCATTTCGGCCGAGGCCGACACCGATATCCGGATCATCGTCGATATCCTCGCCGGCGCCAGCGCTGGCGGGATCAACGCGGTCTTCCTTGGCCATGCCATCGCCAGCGGCGACGCGCTCGATCCGCTCACCGACCTGTGGCTCGATTCGGCCGACATCGACAAATTGCTCGCGCCGGGCGGCAATGCGATGTCCCGCATCGCCAAGCTCGCAGCGGTGCCGGTCGCCTGGGCGCTGACCCAGCGCTCAGGAACGATCGACAAGACCGTCGAGCGCGGCCACCGCGCCGAGATCAAGGCCAAGCTCGCCAGATTGGTGCGCGCGCCCTGGTTCGCGCCGCCCTTCGGGGGGCCAGAGCTCACCAACCTGCTGCTGCAGGCGTTCGACGCGATGGAGAAAGGGCCGAAGGGAGCGCCTTTGCTGCCCGACTATCAGCCGCTCGACCTGTTCGTCACCGTCACCGATTTCCACGGCTATCCCGAGCAGCTGCGGCTCAATTCGCCGCCCGAGGTGATCGAGACCGAGCATCGCCTCACCCTCGCCTTCCAGGATCCGGGCGGCGAGGCGCGCCGGCTCGCGGACCCCGCCGAGCTCGTCTTCGCCGCCCGCGCGACCGCGAGCTTCCCCGGCGCCTTCCCGCCATTTCGTGTGAACGAGCTCGATCAATGCCTTGAAAAGAGGGGGCAGAGCTGGCCAGGCCGCGCCGCCTTCCTTGCCCGGGCCCTGCCCCGCCGCTTCGCCACCGGCGCCGCGGAGGACGCCGTGCTGATCGATGGCTCGGTGCTTCACAACGCGCCCTTCCGCCCGGCGGTGGCGGCGCTCGAGAAAAGGCCGGCGCGGCGCGAGGTCGACCGGCGCTTCGTCTATATCGACCCCAAGCCCGGCATGAAGAGCGTGCGCCTGACCGGCGCCGGCCAGGCCGAGCCGCCGGGCTTCTTCGCCACCTTGTTCGGCGCCCTTTCGGACATTCCGCGCGAACAGCCGATCCGCGACAATCTGGAGGGGATCGAGCGGATGTCGGCGCGAATCCGGCGGCTGAGGCGAATCACCGAATCGATCCGCCCGGAGGTCGAAGCCGCGATCGAGCGCGCGGTCGGCTCCAGCTTCTTCCTGTCGAGCCCCACGCCGGCGCGGCTCGCCGCCTGGCGCGCCAAAGCCAACAAGCTCTCGGCGCGCGAGGCCGGCTATGCCTATGCCGCTTACGGCCAGCTCAAGATCGCGACCGTGGTCGAGGAGGTGGCCGCCACCATATTGCGCCTCGGCGGCGGCGGCGGCGGCGCGCGGCGCACCGCGGTCCGCGACGCCGTCTGGGACCATATCCGTGCCGTCGGCCTGACCGACCGGGAGGCGGTCACCGCCAAAGGCGCGCGCGACGACGTGGTCGCCTTCCTGATCGATTTCGACCTCACCTTCCGCACCCGCCGGCTTCGCTTCGTCGCGCGGCGCATCACCGAGACCACCAGGACGATGGAGGCGCCGCGCGAGGAGCAGGAGGCGGTGCTGCGCATTCTTCATGCATCGATCGCCCGCTACCGCGCCCGCGAGCCCGGCGCGGCGGAGGAGCCGGCGCGGCGCGCCTTCGCCGCGGCCGCCGAGGATCCGGCCGCGACGGTGGCGGCGCTTGCCCGAACGCTCGACCTGCGGGCGCTGGACGGCGAGACTGACGAGGCCCTGAGCCGGGCCCTGCTCGCTCTGCCCAAGGCGGACCGGCGCGCGCTGATCCTCGCCTATCTCGGCTATCCTTATTACGACATCGCCACCTTACCCCTGCTTCAGGGCGAGGGACTGGACGAGTTCGACCCGATCAAGGTCGATCGCATCTCCCCCAACGACGCGGTCGCGATCCGCGGGGGCGGCCCGCAGGCCACGCTGAAGGGTCTCCAGTTCAACAGCTTCGGCGCCTTCTTCAGCCGCGCCTACCGCGAGAACGACTATCTGTGGGGCCGCCTGCACGGCGCCGACCGGCTGATCGACATCGTCAACTCCGCCGTAGCGGAGGAGAAGAGGCTCTCGTCCGAGGCGATCGCCGCGCTGAAGCGGGACGCCTTCCGCGCCATCCTCGCCGAGGAGAAAGGCCGGCTGACCAGGATCGACAGCCTGTTCGCGGAGCTGGAGCAGGAGATCGGGTGACCTCTCTCTTCCCGTCATCCCCGCCTCTTCCCGTCATCCCCGCGAAAGCGGGGATCCAGCTTCTTCGTGTTCGTGGCTCCAAGAAAGAAAGGTCTGGATTCCCGCTTTCGCGGGAATGACGATGGAGGTTCGTGGGAATGACGACG
This sequence comes from Allosphingosinicella sp., assembly GCA_035629975.1. GTDB lineage: Bacteria > Pseudomonadota > Alphaproteobacteria > Sphingomonadales > Sphingomonadaceae > Allosphingosinicella. The sequence goes on from DASQLN010000016.1 coordinate 99,479, forward strand.
GCCGCGCCTACTGGACGCCGCGCCCGATTTCCACGAAAGTGCCGCCATGCAGTTCCTGAAAACCTTGTTCTGGGTCGTGGTCGCGGTGGTGATGGTGCTGTTCGCCCGCGACAATTGGCAGGTCGTCCATGTCAATCTCTGGGCGGGGCTGATCGCCGACATCAAGCTGCCGGTGCTGGTCCTCTTCGCCTTCCTGCTCGGCTTCGTGCCGACTTTGATCGTCTATCGCGCGCGGATCTGGTCGCTGCGCCGGCGGCTGGAGACGCAGGGGCACAACAATGCCGGCGGCCCGGTGCCGGTCCCCAATCCGGTGCCGACGCCGGTGCGGCGCAGCTCCGCCCCGAACGAGGCCGCGCTCGCCAAGCGCGAGCCGGAAGCGCGCGAGGCGAGCGACGCCAAGGCCTGGCCGACGCCGTGACCAGCCCCGTCTTCGTCGCGATCGACACGCCCGATCCCGACCGCGCCAAAGCCATTGCAGCCAGGGTCAGGACCCATGTCGGCGGGCTCAAGCTCGGCCTCGAATTCTTCTCCGCCAACGGCGCGGACGGCGTCCGCGACATGGCCGAATTCGGCCTGCCCATCTTCCTCGACATGAAGCTGCACGACATTCCGAACACGGTCGCCAAGGCGGTGCAGGCGCTGAACCCGCTCGGCCCCCATATCCTCACCGTCCACGCCGCCGGGGGGCGGGCGATGATGGAGGACGCCAAGGCGGCCGCCTCCTCCGGCACCAGGGTGGTCGCGGTCACCGTGCTGACCAGCCTCGACGAGGAGGACCTCGCCGCGACCGGGATCGCCGGCGCGCCTTCCGCCCAGGCCGCCCGCCTCGCCGCCCTCGCCCGCGAGGCCGGGCTGGACGGGGTGGTCTGTTCGGGCGCGGAAGTGGCGGCGCTGAAGAAGGTTTGGCCCGACGGCTTCTTCGTGGTCCCCGGCGTGCGCCCGGCCGACGCCGCGCTGGGCGACCAGAAGCGCGTCGTCACCCCCCGCCAGGCGCTCGACGCGGGCGCTTCGATCGTGGTCGTCGGGAGGCCGATCACCCAGGCCGAAGATCCCGACGCCGCCGCCCGAGCGATCGCGGCGACTTTGTAAAGCTCCTCCCCGTGCCGGGGGGGAGCTTTCTGGACATCCGCGCCCCCGCACCTTATCCGCCCCTCCCCAAGGAGCACGAACATGAGCTGGCTCACCCGCGTCCGCAACGCCATCCCCTTCCTTCCGAAGCGGGAGACGACGGAGAATCTGTGGCACAAATGCCCGGCCTGCGACGCGATGGTCTTCTCCAAGGAATATGAGGAGAATCTCTTCGTCTGCCCGCGCTGCGACCATCATGGCCGGATCGGCCCGGCGCGCCGCTTCGCGATGCTGCTCGACCCGGGCTATACCGTGCTGGCGCCGCCGCAGGTCGCCGAGGATCCGCTCAAGTTCCGCGATTCCAAGCGCTATAGCGACCGCATCAAGGCGGCCCGCACCGCGACCGGCGAGCGCGACGCCCTGAGCAACGCACGCGGCGCGATCGAGGGCCGCAGGGCGGTGATGGGCGTCCAGGATTTCGCCTTCATGGGCGGCTCGATGGGGATGGCGGTCGGAGCCGCCTTCGTTGCGGGCGCGCGCGCCGCGATCGCCGACAAATGCCCCTATATCGTGGTCACCGCCGCCGGCGGCGCGCGCATGCAGGAGGGCATATTGAGCCTCATGCAAATGCCCAAGGCGACCGTCGCCATCGCCGAACTGAAGGAAGCGGGCCTCCCCTATATCGTCCTGCTCGCCGATCCGACCACGGGCGGGGTCACCGCCTCCTATGCGATGCTCGGCGACGTCCAGATCGCCGAGCCCGGCGCGCTGATCGGCTTTGCCGGCCAGCGGGTGATCGAATCGACGATCCGCGAGAAGCTCCCCGAAGGCTTCCAGCGGGCGGAATATCTGCTCGACCACGGCATGGTCGACATGGTCGTCCACCGCAGGGACCTGCGCGCGCGGCTGGCCCTGCTGCTCGATTATCTGACGGCTGAGAGGAAAGCCGCCGCCTAATTCCCTCCCCCTGGAGGGGGAGGGCTAGGGTGGGGGTGTCGGGCCTATGACATTTGCCTCGACCGCCGAACCCCCTCCCCCTACCCCCTCCCCGCCGGGGAGGGGGAAATAATGGATCGCGCCAACTCCGACGATCCCGCCGTCCAGGCCCAGCTCGACCGCCTGGCCCTGCTCTCCCCCGGCCGCGACATTCTCGGGCTCGAGCGGATCTCGGCCCTGCTAGACAAGCTCGGCAACCCGGAGCGGTCGCTGCCGCCGGTGCTCCACGTCGCCGGCACCAACGGCAAGGGCTCGACCTGCGCCTTCCTGCGCGCCGCGCTCGAAGCGGCGGGGCTCGGCGCCCATGCCTATACCAGCCCGCACCTCGTCCGCTTCAACGAGCGGATCAGGCTCGCCGGGCGGCTGATCGGCGACGATGCGCTTGCGGCGCTCCTCGCCGAGACGCTCGACGCCGCCGGCGCGATGGAGCTCAGCTTCTTCGAGGCGACCACGGCGGCCGCCCTTCTCGCCTTCTCGCGCACGCCCGCCGACGCCTGCATCGTCGAGGTCGGGCTTGGCGGCCGGCTCGACGCGACCAACGTCGTCCCCGCCCCGCTCGTCTGCGGCATCGCCGAGCTCGGCCACGATCACCACGCCTTCCTGGGTGACACGCTGGAAGAGATCGCCGCCGAGAAGGCAGGCATCGCCAAGCCCGGCGTGCCGCTGCTCACCCAGGCCTATCCGGCTGAGCTGGCCGCCCGCGTGCGCGAGGTTGCCGAGGCCGCGGGCGCGCGCTGGCTGCCGCGCGGCGGCGGCGCCTGGGATGCCGGCATCCGGGCGGGCCATCTCCACTATGGCGACGCGCGCGGCAGCTTCGACTTGCCTTTGCCGCGGCTCGCCGGCGCCCACCAGGCGATGAACGCAGCCCTGGCGGTGGCGATGCTGCGCCACCAGGACCGGCTCGAAATCCCCGAATCGGCGTTGCGGGCCGCGATGGGCTGGACCGAATGGCCGGCGCGGCTGCAGCTGCTGGCGCCCGGGCCGGTGCGCGATCTGCTGCCGGAGGGCGCGGAGCTCTGGCTCGACGGCGCCCACAATCCGGCCGCCGCCCGCGCGGTGGCGGATTTCTTTCGCGGCCATGTCCCCGCCGGGCGGGCCTTCCACCTCATTTTCGGCCTGCTCGCCAACAAGGACGCGCCGGGCGTGCTCCACCGCTTTCGGGGCCGCGCGCTCAATGTCCACGCCGTCCCGGTCCCCGGGCACGACCACCACGCGCCCGAAGCGCTGGCAGCGGTGGCGCGCGAGGCGGGGCTCGGCGCGATGCCGGCGGGCGGCGTCGAGGAGGCGCTGCGCTGGATCGGGCGCCATGCCGACCAGGCCCGGCCGCCCATCGTGCTGGTGATGGGCTCGCTCTACCTCGCCGGCGAGGTCTTGAAAGCCAACGATCAGCCGCCGGCCTGACCGCCCTCGGCGCGCAGCTCGGCCAGGGTCTCGGCCGCCCAGGCATACATTTCGGCCTCCCTTGCAAGCTCGTGCCGGTCCATCCTTTCGGCGCGTTTCTCGGCTTCGGTCAGCGGCCCCAGCGCCTCTCCCTCCCTGCCCTCGGCGATCAGTAGGGCCGCCTGCCGGCATTGCGCCTCGGCACCCGGCAGCCGCTCGCCGACATCGGCATAGAGGGCGAGCGCGCGCCCGGTCTCGCCGGCCTCCTCGAGCAATCGGGCGAGCAGCAGGTTGGCGCGGTCATTGTCGCTTCGCACGGCCGAGGGCGGCAGCGAATCGAGAAGCGCGCGCGCCGCCTTGAACCGGCCCGCCTCGAAGCAGGCCCTGGCGCGCTTGAGCCGGATCGCGCGGTCGCTGCCGCCGGGCGCCTTGGCCTCGCCCGCCTCGTAATGGCCGATCGCCTCGACCCACATCCGCCGCTCTGCCAGCGCGTCGGCGAAGGCGGTGCGGCTGGCCGCTGTGTCGGCGGTCTCGAGCGCCATGCGCGCGACGCGCAGCTCGCGCTCGGGGTCGATCGCCTTGGCGGCCGCGCTCTTCACCTTCCTGACGGTGCGGCCCGCCGCATATTGAGGCCATACCTCCATGATGACGTAGGCGAGGCTGCCCAGCACCGGGAAGAAGACGATGATCATGATCCACAGCCCGCTCCGCCCCGAGCGCACGCAATGCACCGCGCAGGCGATCTGGAGCAGGACGATGGCGGCGATGATCGGCATGGGCCGCTAACCGGACCCGGGCTTGTCCAGCGGGGTCTTGTCCGGCACCGGCTCGTCGGACCGGACATCGCCCCCCTCTTGCCCGCCCGCGTCTTCCTTGCCGGCGGTGCCGACCGATGCGTCGATCAGGCCGCGCCGCATCATCCACCAGAACAGGAGGATGCCGGGCAGCGCCGCGGCCGTCGTCAGCCAGTAGAAGTTCACATATCCCATCCACTCCACCATGGCCCCGGCGCTGGTGCCGGTGAGCACCCGGCCGACGATGCTCGCGGCGGCCGAGATCAGGGCATATTGCGAGGCCGTGAAGCGCAGGTCGGTCAGCGCCGAGAAATAGGCGACGACGACGACGCCGCCGATGCCGCTCGCGAAATTCTCGAACGCCATCGTCGCGGCGAGGCCCAGGTTCGAATGGCCGTGCAGGGCAAGCAGGGCGAAGCTGGCGTTGGAGACGCCCATCAGGATCAAAGCGAGCAGGACGGATCGCTTCATGCCCATCTGGGCGTAAAGCAGGCCGCCGACGAAGATCCCGATGAGGAAGGCCCAGAAGCCGATCCCGACATCGTAAATGGCGATTTCGTCGTTGCTGTAACCCATGTCGTTGAGCAGCAGCCGCAGCACCAGCTGGCCCAGCGTGTCGCCGATCTTGTGGAGCAGGATGAAGAGGAGGACGAGCCAGGCGCCGGCACGCTGGAAGAATTCCCGGAACGGACCCGCGATCGACACCCACAATTCCGCCGCGCCCTTGCGCCCCGACATCTCGCGGTGCCGCTCGGGCTCGCCCATTACGAGCCCGGTCAGCATCGCCGGAAGCGCGAACACGGCGCAGACGAGGTAGCCCAGTTCCCAGCCGTGCCGCGCGGCGACGAACAGGGCCAGTGCGCCCGCCGCGACCGATCCGATCCGCCAGCCATATTGGGTCATTCCCGAACCGACGCCAAGCTGCTCGGGCCTCAGCAATTCGATGCGATAGCCGTCGATCACGATGTCGAAGGTGGCGCCCGCGAAGGCGACCAACATCGCCGCGACCGCCGTCTGCAGGATGTTCGCCGCCGGATCCTGGAAGGCGAGATTGGCGACCGCCGCCATGACCATCAATCCGGCCAGGATCAGCCAGGAGACGCGCTGCCCCAGCCGCCCGAGCAGGGGAATGCGCACCCCGTCCACGACCCACGCCCAGAGCGGCTTGAAATTGTAGATGAGGATGGCGAGCGTGAAGGCGGTAACGCTCTTGGCGTCGATCCCGTCCTGCGCCAGCCGGCTCGTCAAGGTCGCGCCGATCATGGCGTAGGGAAAGCCGGACGAGATCCCGAGGAAGAACACCGCCATGGGCTCGCGCTCGAAATAGGGCCGAACCTGTCTGGGCATTCTGTGGCCCTGATATCTCGCGAAGAGATAACCGAGGGCGATCAACGCGACGATGACGATCGCGGCAAGCTGGCTCCTGCTCATGCCCGCCTTGTAACGCGTCGGGCGAAGCCGGGAAGTCCTGATCGCTTGCGTTCGCGCGCATCCGGACGCACAATATCGCGACATGGACATGCCCGCCCGCCAGCGCCCCACCGAAGGCCAGCTCAACCTCGCCCGCATCCTCGCAATGGGCCGGGCGAGCGAGGGGCCGGGCATCACCAATGTGCCCGCCTCGGTCTATACCGATCCCGCCCGCTTCGCGCTCGAGAAGGCGCGGCTGTTCGACCGGCTGCCGCAGGTCATCGCCCCCTCGGCGCTGCTGCCCAGACCGAACAGCGCGGTCGCGCACGATGCGATGGGGCTGCCGCTGCTGCTCACCCGCGACAAAAAGGGCGTCGCCCACATCTTCTACAACGTCTGCCGGCATCGCGGCACGCGGCTGATCGAGGATGCGGAGGTCGCCTGCTCCCCTCGCATAGTCTGCCCCTATCACGCCTGGAGCTATGCGCTCGACGGCGCGCTCGCCGGAATGCCGCGGCCGGACACCTTTCCGGGCCTCGACAAGGCCGACCACCACCTGAAGGAGCTGCCGTCGCGCGAGGCGGGCGGGCTGATCTGGTTTGCCCGAGAGGAAGCTGATTTCAGCGACGCCGACGCGCTCGCGCCCGAATTCGACGCCTTCGGCCTTGCCGGCCATCACCTCTTCCGCCGCCGGCTGCACGACGTGCCGGCGAACTGGAAGCTGATCATGGACGCGTTCCTGGAAAGCTACCACGTCCAGCGGCTGCACGCGCAGACCATCGCGCGCTTCTTCACCGACGGAATCACCGTCGGCGACCGGATCGGCATCCACCAGCGCTCGGCGGTCGGCCGCACCGACTATCTGGCGCGGATCGACCATCACGACTGGCCGGCTTTGCGCGCGGTGATCACCTTCGCCTACCAGCTCTTCCCGGCGACGATCATGATCATGAGCCCCGATTATGTGAACCTGATGGTGCTGATGCCGCAGGCGCTGGACCGCACCATCGTCGAGGATTTCATGCTGATCCCCGAGGCGCCCAGGACGCCCGAGGAAACCGACCATTGGGAGCGCAGCTGGACCCTGCTCGACGAGGGCGTGTTCGGCGCCGAAGATTACCGCGCCGCCGCGCTCGGCCAGAGCGGGCTGTCGTCCGGCTCGATCGAGACGCTGACATTGGGCACTCTGGAGACGGGCATCCGCAACTTCCACGACCAGGTTGAAAAGGCGCTGGCGGACGCCGCTTAGTCGGTCCCGTCAGTCCACTCGTCATTCCAGCGAAAGCTGGAATCTCACTTCTTCCCGCACCAAGTCAGCCAAGACAAAAGAGATTCCAGCTTTCGCTGGAATGACGGGATGTTCAGACGAGCATCACGCCCGCACGTAAAGCGTCAGCTGCTCGGGCAGCTTCCCGGGATCGCGGCCCTGCAGATGCTCGTCCACCGCCTCCAGCGCGGCGAGCAGTGTGCGCTCGTTATAGGGCTTGGCGAGGCAGCCCAGCGCCAGCGGCTTCGCCTCCTCGGTGCAATTGCCGGTGACGAAGAGCACGGCGATCCCGCGCGCCGCCGCGGCGCGGGCGACGTCGGTGCCGTCGCCGTCGCCTGCGAGGCTGAGGTCGGTGAGCACGAGATCGAGCGCCTCGCGCGCGATCACCTCGGCCGCGTCGGCATGGGAATCGACCGTTGCGACGATCTCGTAGCCCGCGTCCTTCAGCATATATTCGTTGTCGAACGCCACGAGGGGCTCGTCCTCGACGATCATGATGCGGCTGATCCGCCTTTCGCGTTTGCCGAAGAGCATGTAGGGCGCACCCCTCCCGGATTGATATCCTCGCCTAACGAGCAATCTGGGGAGTGGTGCCGCAATTGGCAATCGCCCCGGCGCAAATAGGCTTCGAACCGCCCGAGAACGCAGATTCATGCCCGCGAAAGACAGTCCAGAGGCCAGAGAAGGCCAGCGCATCGCCAAGCTGCTCGCCCGCGCGGGCATCGCCTCGCGCCGCCAGGTCGAGCGGATGATCGGCGAAGGGCGGATCGCGATCGGCGGCACGGTCGTCGAAACCCCCGCCACCCTTTTAACCTCGCTCCACGGCGTCACGGTCGACGGCAAGCCGGTCAAGCCGCCGGCGCCGGCGCGACTGTTCCGCTATCACAAGCCGGCCGGCCTGCTGACCGCCGAGCGCGACCCCAAGGGCCGGCCGACCATCTACGATCGCCTGCCCAGGGATCTGCCGCGGCTCATGCCGGTCGGGCGGCTCGACCTCAACACCGAGGGGCTGCTGCTGCTCACCACCGACGGCGAGTTGAAGCGCCAGCTCGAACTGCCCGCGACCGGCGTCGAGCGCAGCTACCGCGCCCGCGTGTTCGGCGAAGTCAGCCAGGCGCGGCTGGAGGAGCTGATCCACGGCATCGAGATCGAGGGCATACGCTACGGCGCGATCAACGCCGACCTGGAGCGCCGCACCGGGCGCAATGCCTGGGTGGAGATGCGCCTGCGCGAGGGCAAGAATCGCGAGGTCCGCCGCGTCCTCGAGCATCTCGGCCTCCAGGTCTCGCGCCTGATCCGCACCGCCTACGGCCCCTTCCCTCTCGCCGATCTCCCCGCCGGCGCGGTCGACGAGGTGCGGCAGCATGACCTGGTGGCGTTTCGGAAGGAACTGGGCGGAAAAAGTCCTCCCCGGAACGGGGAGGGGGACCGCGACGCGAAGCGTCGTGGTGGAGGGGAATTCCGGCGGCAGAGCCAGTCCCCTCCACCACGCGCCAAAGGCGCGCGGTCCCCCTCCCCGTTCCGGGGGGGATCCAGGTAGATGCGGATCATCGCCGGCCAGTGGCGCGGGCGGCGGATCGGGGCGCCCGCGGGCGAAACCACGCGGCCGACCAGCGACCGCGCCCGCGAGGGCCTGTTCTCGATGCTCGCCAGCCGGCTCGGCAGCTTCGAGGGATTGCACGCCGCGGACCTCTTCGCTGGCACCGGCGCGCTCGGGCTGGAGGCGCTTTCGCGCGGCGCCGCCTTTTGCACCTTCGTCGAGAAGGACCGCAAGGCGCTCGACATCCTCAAGGCCAACATCGCCCATCTCGGCGCGGCGGAGAGCAGCGAAATCCGCGCCCAGGGAGTCGAGCACGCGCCGGCGCCCGCGCGGCCCTGCGACATCGTCTTCATCGACCCGCCTTACGGCGCGGGCCTCGCCTCGGCCGCTCTGGAGCGCGCCGACTCATGGCTCGCGCCGGGCGGCTGGATCAGCCTCGAGCTGCACCGCGAGGCGCCTGGCCTCCCCGCCGGCCTCGAAATCGAGGCTGAGCGGCGCTTCGGCAAAGCGAGGGTGATTTTGCTTCGCAAGGCCGTTGCCGCGGGCAAATCGGCCTTTGGTGAATAGCCGCAAATAGAATATGGCTTGCACCGCGGCACGGGCCAAGACCCGGCCAAGAAAGGAGCAAGACGATGTTGGAGCCGAAACCGACAGACGACGAACCGATCGGGGCGCCAGTCCGCAAGGACGAGCAAAAGCCGCCGGCTGGCCAGGAACCTGAAAAGAAGAAATAGCGCCCTTCCCGGCCGCGGCCGAAGCGAGTCGCGGCCGGACCGGCCGCGTCCGGCGCGCCGACGGGGTGGCAAGCTGGCATTCATCTGGTCTAAGCCATTGCGCAAGAGGGGAAACGCAGAGGCGGCCAGGGCGCGAAGATGACTGCAGTGCTGCACGCCCATCGCGACCGGCTCAAGGCGGGCTTCCCCACCTTGGCCGTCCACTTGCTGCTCGTCCTTGCCTTGCTGGCCGGCCTCGGAGCGGACCCGACGACCGCGCTTCGGCCCGAGCCCGTCCGGACGATCGACCTCGCGCCGCCCCCGCCGCCGCCCCCCGTCGTGACGGTCCCGCCGGTCCGCGAACGGAGCCGCCGGCCCGAAGGCGCCGCCTCGCCGCCAAACCTCGAATCGCAGCGCACCGATATCGTCGCCCCGCCCCCCTTGATCCCGGTGCCGCCGCCACTCGCCACCGCCCTCGTCGCGGGCCCCGGTCTCGATCCTTCCGCCGGCTCGGCGGCGGTGCCCGGGCCGGGGACCGGCAGCGGCGGCGTCGGTAACGGCACGGGCAGCGGCGGCCGCGGCAACGGCCCGGGCGGCGGCGGCGACGGCGACGGCGACGGACGCGGCTTCACTCCGCCCCGCCGAATCCGCGGGGAGATCAGGGACCGGGACTATCCGCGCGGCGCGGGCGAGGCCGGCATCGGCGGCCGGGTGTCGGTGATCTACACCGTCGAGCCGGACGGCAGCGCCAGCAATTGCCGGATCACCGATTCGAGCGGCAGCCCCGAGCTCGACGGCACCACCTGCCGGCTGATCGAGCAGCGCTTCCGCTTCAGGCCGTCGCGCGACTCGAGCGGCCGGCCGGTCCGCTCGCGGATCGCCCAGGATCATTATTGGGAAACGCACGACGAAGCGCCGATCCACGAGCCCCCGGTAAGGCGGCGGCGCATATTGTGGTAGCGCGCGACGAGCGAGCAAATTCGCCCGAAGCGCAACCCTTCCCCGCCTCCGGGATCTCGCCCGAACGGACGGCAGCAGGGTCCAGGAAGCGACGGCTCCGCCGCGCCGACGGCGGCGCCGAGCGGACTCAGTCGCAGCCGAAATAATAATAAGTGGTGTGAAGCGTAAAGGACCCCCAACGGCTCCACGAGCCGTCGCAGTAGACCAGAAACCCTCCGACCATGTTGGTAAGCTCTTCGTCATCGTAATAGTATGTGACGTGCTTCTGCTGTTTGCCCTGCACGGCAACGGCCGAGCTGCCGCCGACTCCGACGCTGACGCCTACAAGAAGCGCAAGTGCCGCCATAAGTTTCAGAAAGGTCTTCATCGACTCCTCCTCTGCTCGGGACTTGGAAAATCCCATGCCCGCCTCCGACCTGTCAATCTGTGATCATTACTGTGCGTGCGTGGGAGCGCTTCTACTGGAGCGCCGCCCGGGATCCCCCCTGAAGCGCCTCCCCAACCGCCGCCTTGCCCCGCGCCGCTTCGTTCCCTAGCTGTTCACGAGTGCCGGAACCCGCCGATCTCGCCCCCGAGCCCCCCTACCTGCGCGGCCTCAACCCGCCGCAGCGCGAGGCCGTCCTCACCACCGAAGGGCCGGTGCTGGTGCTGGCCGGCGCGGGCACGGGCAAGACCGCGGCTCTCACGGCGCGGCTCGCCCATCTGCTCCACACGAGGCTGGCCTGGCCGTCGGAGCTGCTCAGCGTCACCTTCACCAACAAGGCGGCGCGCGAGATGAAGGAACGCGTCGGCCGAATCGTCGGCGAGGCGGTGGAGGGCATGCCCTGGCTCGGCACCTTCCATTCGATCGGCGCGAAAATGCTGCGCCGCCACGCCGAGCTGGTCGGCCTCAAGAGCAATTTCACCATCCTCGACACGGACGACCAGCTGCGCCTGATGAAGCAGCTGATCCAGGCGGCCGACATCGACGAGAAACGCTGGCCGGCGCGGCTTCTCGCCTCGCTGATCGACCGCTGGAAGAACAAGGGCTGGACTCCGGACCAGGTCGATGCCGGCGAGGCCGAAGCCTATGCGAACGGCAAGGGCGCCAGGCTCTACGCGGTCTACCAGGCGCGCCTGCGCGACCTCAACGCCTGCGATTTCGGCGACCTGCTCTTGCACATGCTGGTGATCCTCAAGGGCCATCGCGACGTGCTGGAGCTCTACCAGCAGCGCTTCAAATACATCCTCGTCGACGAATATCAGGACACCAACCAGAGCCAGTATCTGTGGCTCCGCCTGCTCGCCCAGGAGCGCCGGAACATCTGCTGCGTCGGCGACGACGACCAGAGCATCTACTCCTGGCGCGGCGCCGAGGTGACCAACATCCTGCGCTTCGAGCAGGATTTCCCCCGCGCGAAGATCGTCCGGCTCGAGCAGAATTACCGCTCCACCCCCAACATCCTCGCCGCCGCCTCCGGCCTGATCGCGCAAAATGCCGGCCGGCTCGGCAAGACTTTGTGGACGCAGGAGGACGAGGGCGAGAAGGTCCAGGTGATCGGCATCTGGGACGGACCGGAGGAGGCGCGCCGCGTCGGCGAGGAGCTGGAGACGATCCAGCGCCGCGGGGGCCGCCTCGACACCGCCGCGATCCTGGTCCGCGCCCAGTTCCAGACCCGCGAGTTCGAGGACCGCTTCATCGCCATCGGCCTGCCCTACCGCATCGTCGGCGGCTTCCGCTTCTACGAGCGCGCCGAGATCCGCGACGCGCTCGCCTACCTGCGCGTCATCGCCCAGCCCGCCGACGACCTCGCCTTCGAGCGGATCGTCAATGTTCCCAAGCGCGGCCTCGGCGACAAGGCGGTGGCGAAGCTGCACCAGCTCGCTCGCGCCGAGGCCATTCCGCTTTCGGTGGCCGCCGCCCGCATCCTCGACACCGACGAGCTCACCGGCCAGGCCCGGCGGTCCCTCGGCAACCTTGTCGGCGATTTCGCCCGCTGGCGCTCGAAGCTCGACGAGCTCCCCCACCCCGAGCTCGCCCGCTTGGTCCTCGACGAATCCGGCTACACCTCCATGCTCCAGGCCGACCGCTCCGCCGAAAGCGCCGGCCGCCTCGAAAATCTCGCCGAGCTCGCCCGCGCGATGGAGGATTACGAGACGCTAGGCGCGTTCCTCGAGCACGTCTCCCTGGTCATGGACAACGACGCGGATCGCGAGAGCGACAAGGTCACGATCATGACCATCCACGCCGCCAAAGGCCTCGAATTCGAGACCGTCTTCCTCGCCGGCTGGGAGGAAGGCGTCTTCCCCTCGCAGCGCGCGCTCGACGAAGGCGGCAAGGCGTCCCTGGAGGAGGAACGCCGCCTCGCCTACGTCGCGATCACCCGCGCCCGCAAACGCTGCATCATCCTCCACGCCGCCAACCGCCGCATCTACGGCCAGTGGACCTCGTCCATCCCGAGCCGCTTCGTCACCGAGCTCCCCGAAGCCCACACCGACTCCGAAAGCACGATGACCGGCGGCGCCTCGTTGTGGCGCGCCAACTGGTCCGAACGCGCCGACCCCTTCGCCGATGTGGGACGGGGGACCGGGCGCGGGCCGGGCTGGCAGCGGGCGGCCTCGGGCGGCGGTTTCGAGCGGACGCCGACGCGTGTGCTCGACGTCAAGGCAAGCGCGGTCAGCCTGGGCAATCCGGGGCGGAGCGACATCTCACTGGGCCAGCGGGTGTTCCACTCGAAATTCGGCTACGGCACGGTCGCCGAGATCGAAGGCAACAAGCTGGAAATCGACTTCGAGCATGCCGGCAGAAAGCGGGTGCTGGATAGCTTTGTGAGCGTCGCCTGATTTCCCTGGCTCAGCCTCCCGCGCGAGGAGGGGGTTGTTGCCACGACCGGTTCAGGCGCGGGCCATTGTCCAGGCAAACCCCGCTTGAATCCCCTGGTCGGGCGACAGCTGGCGCTGGTACGCGTCCAGGAACCCGCGCTCGACGGCCTCGCCGCGCTCCACTCCCGTGCCGTGCGAGCCTCGTGTCGATCCGCCAAAGCTCCGCTGTGTGGTCGCAAATGCAACTGCGGGAAAAGTCGGGTTCCGGCGTTTGCGTACGCCCGCGAAAAAACCCGCTACGTAGTCCGCAAACTGCTCTGCTCGAAATGGATTGGTTCGTGTAGGATCGAGCTGACTGATCATACCATTCTTGTACGACACGATGTGCCCATATTCATGCGCGCAAACCGCGACGACGGAGGCGTCGGGATTCTGCGGCCGCTGCAACAGCATCCGAAGCAGTCCGAGGCCGAACAGGACTGTTCCGTCCGTTCGCTGCAGGAGCGGTTCTGAAAGTGCCCGAGCGTTTGGCCGATCGTCATCGCGATAATATGCAAAGCCTGGCAGGACGTCGAATGTGCGGGAGAGCATTCCCAGAGATTGGGCGAGGGCTCTGTCTAAATTCGCATTTCCAGATCTTGGCTCAATCTGCTCCGACCCGTTGGAGAAGGAATGAACGGTCGAGATTCGATCCACGAAATACTGCCTCTGATCGTTTGGAATATAGCAGCCGGTCGGCGTGTCCATCTGGGCTCTACAGGGGGACGACCCGCAGGAAATCCAACCTATCGTGAGAAGGCCACCCAAAACCACCTCGCGTCTGTCCGGCAAGATCATCATTCGCACATCGCCGGGTACAGTTCACACCCATCGCCTCCCGATCGTGGGCCGCCGGTAGGCGGCGGGCTACCGCCCGTAGTCGGACCGGGCCTTGGGCCAGCTTCAACCGTTGGCGGCGGAGCGCTCGGCGCTGCCACCGGCTGTACGGACAAATATTCGACTCGGCTCGTAAATTGATTGAAGCCGATATACCAATCAAAGGCGCCACGCTGGTGCTGCACCCTAATTGCATAGAGCGGACCCACCGGAAATTGACGCATGTCGATGACTTGCATACCTTGAACGGGGCCCGCCGATTGCATGGCCTGATAACAACCGGATCCTCCCGTCTGCTGTGCGATAAGCTGGAACAAGTAAGGACTTAGCATCTGGTAAGCCTGCGGCGGTCCGCAAGTTTGAAATGCTGAAATGAGTTGATAAAGAGGCTGCCTCGGATCGAACGATTGCGCGCGCGCATTGCCCGGGATGATCAACGAGAGAGACAGGGCGCTCAGATAAAGCAGCCCTCGAAAGATGCTCCTCATCCCACTCCTCCCGCCTAATGTACTGCCCCGAACCTTGGTAGATGATCGACTTTAACATGAAACTCTTTGCATCACAAAAGGAGAACGGGATCGAGAGAGCCCGTGACACGAATTCCATGGAGACTTCGGGGATATGGGTGCAGCGCGGACGATCGGGCGAAGGCTTGCTCCACGGCGATGGAAGGGTGGGACAACTTATTATCGGGGCATCCAACACGGGCGGTCGCCGACGGCTATCGACGCTCCGGCACAGGCTGGCACGCGGCGGATTTCAGCTTCGGTGATTGCTTCGCTTACGCAATGACGAAAGAGCATGACTGCCCTCTCCTCTTCGTCGGTGACGATTGCGCTCGAACGGACGTAAGGCCGGCGCCGGTCTATGAGGAACAAAAAAAGAACTTTCCTACACCCCCTCCCTTCCGTCATAAGCTTGTCGATGAGCGATTCGCCCCACGATCCCCTCGCCTTCGAGCCGTCCCCTCCGCCTCCAACCGCCACGACGGCTGGACGCCCGAGCGGCAGCGCGGCTTCATCGATGCGCTGGCGAAGATCGGCATCGTCTCCGCCGCCGCCCGCGCGGTGGGGATGAGCCGCAATTCCGCCTACGCCTTGCTGCAGCGCGCCGGGCCGGAGAGCGGCTTCGCCAAGGCCTGGCACGCGGCGCTGGCCGCCGGAAAGATCACCGCCTGCGCCACCGCCGTCGACCGGGCGATCGAGGGCGTGGAGGTGCCCTATTTCTACCGCGGCATCCAGCGCGGCTCGCGGCGCGTCTACAACGACGATCTGCTGATCGCGGCGCTGCGCTATTTCCGGCGCGACCGCGACGATCGCGACATCTGGAATGGCGGCGAACGCTGACGTGCCGCCCCCGCACCGTTCGTCGAGGTTTCCGCCCTGCGTGCCGGCACTTTCGTCACCTTTGCGCACTTGGCGGACCGGCCAACGATTCGCCGCCTTCCCCGCCCTTCGCGCGCCATTCCCAACGCCCGTGGTTGATGCGGCCTCCGGACCGGCTTAACTGCCTCTCGCATGTCCGCCCCCTCGCCCTTCCAGTATCGCGATTATCGCGCCTTCTGGGCGGCGCGGCTGGCGAGCACGATCGGCAATACGATGCTGGTCGTGGTGATCGGGATCCACGTCTACGACATCGCGCGCGGGCAGGGGATGAGCATCGAGCAGGCGAGCTTCTGGCTCGGCATGATCGGGCTGGCGCAGTTCCTTCCGCTTTTCCTGCTGACGCTGGTCGCCGGCTATGTCGCCGACCGGGTCGACCGGCGCTGGATCGTGCGGATCAGCATCGCGATGGAGATGGCGGCCGCGGCCGCGCTGGCCCTTTTGGTCTGGCTCGACGCGATGACGCTGGCGCCCTTGTTCGCGGTCGCCATAGTGCTCGGCATCGGCCGCGCCTTCGCAGGGCCGGCGTTGAGCTCGATCGCGCCCAATCTGGTGCCGGCGGCGCTGCTGCCGAGCGCGATCGCCTTGAACTCGATCGCCTGGCAGGCGGGCGCGGTGGCCGGGCCGCTGCTCGGCGGCGCCGCTTATGCGCTGTCGATCAGCCTGCCCTACGAGGCGTCGGCGATCCTCTACGCCGTCTCGCTCGGCTGCATGCTGCTGATCCGGCCGATCCCGCGCGGCAATGCCGGCGATTCGCGACCCTTGCGCGCGGTGATCGAGGGGCTCGCTTATGTGCGCGACAACAAGATCGTGCTCGGCGCGATCAGCCTCGATCTGTTCGCGGTGCTGCTGGGCGGCGCCACCGCGATGCTGCCCGTCTACGCGCGCGACGTCCTCCACGTCGGCTCGGAGGGGCTCGGCGCCCTGCGCGCGGCGCCGGCGGTGGGCGCGGCGCTGACCGCGCTGATCCTGGCGCGGCGCCCCCTGCGCCGCCATGTCGGCACCAAGATGTTCGCCTGCGTCGCCATCTTCGGCGTGGCGACGATGGTGTTCGGGCTCAGCCAGTGGATGTGGCTCTCGCTCGTCGCTCTGTTCGTGCTCGGCGCGTCGGACATGGTCAGCGTCTACGTCCGCTCCTCGCTGATCCAGCTGCACACGCCCGACGCCATGCGCGGCCGGGTCTCGGCGGTCTCGGGCCTATTCATCTCGGCCTCGAACGAGCTTGGCGAGTTCCGCGCGGGCCTTGCCGGCGCGGCGTTCGGGCCGGTGCTGGCGGTGGTCGGCGGCGGCGGCCTCGCAGTCCTCGTCACCGGCTTTTGCGCCTGGGCCTTTCCGAGCCTCCGCAAGGCCGACCGCTTCGTGCCCCCCGATCCCCAGATCCTCGCCGACGCCTCGGGCAAGGACATGCCCGACGTCGAAATTCCAGCAATGGCCGCGGGCCACAAGCCCGAGGCCAAGAAGGGCTAGGCGCCGCGCTTACTCGCTCTCCTCCTGCCTGCGCAGCCTTTCCTGCTCATCGCGCGGCGGCTGCGGCATGGGCGCATCGGCGATGATGGCGAGCTCGCCGATCCTGATCGGGCTGCGCGGCCGCAGCGCCTGCGCGCCCGCATCGCGCTCCAGCCCGGTAGTCGGCACGAAGACCACCTCCAGGGTCGCGGGATCGACGCCGCGTATGGCCGCGCCGATCGCGAACACGAACTCCGCGGGATGGAAATGCCGAGCGCGGCTTTTCAGGCCCGCGCCGAACAGCGCGAACATACCGACGAGGGTCCGGGGATTGGGCGTGAAGCCCGTGCGGCCGACATGAACCTCCCAGCTGATGCCGGGCTGCACATCGGCCTCGACGCCGCGGATCTGCAGCGCGACGTTGCGCTGCGCCGTCCGCGAAACCTCGATCAGCCGCCTGCCCGCATCCCCCGCCTCGCGCGGAACGAGCGGGAGCCTGACCGGCGCCCGCTCCAGCACGAAGGCCCGCCGCGCCACCGCCAGGGTCGCCGCGCTCGCGGCCACGAGGGCACGGCGCGGGCAATATTGGTTCACCTGGGGCGGTTCGCCTTCATAGGCGTAGCTGAGCTGGAGCGCGGCACGCAGCACGTCGCAGCCGTCCATGCTGACCGGCGCACAGCATTCGTCGAAGAAGGTGTAGGTCGTCGTCCTCCACGCCGTGTCGCCGACCGGGCTGCTCCTGCCCCCGCCTTGCGCGAGCCATAGGTTCCAGAGCCGATCGACCTGGGCATGATGCACCCAGAAGATCGGGTCCTGGGCCGCGGTTTCGACGTCGTGCATGTTGCCGTCGATGGAGGTGTGGACGCTGCCGTGGGGCCCGTTGATGCTGCTCTGGGTGCCGAAATAGTCCAGCAAGGTCATGGCGTTGGTCACGGACGTTCCAAGGCCGCTCGACAACAGCCCGCCGTTGTTCACGCTCGTTTTGCGGGTGGCGTCGAACAGCACGCTGGTGGAGACGCGGAACGGCGCGGGCAGCGCGCGCTCGGCGGGATTGGCCCAGTCCCAATAAGGTACCGCCCAATCGTACATGCCGGAATATTTCCGCACGATCCGCTCGAACCAGTACAGGTACATGCGGTGCCAGGCCCAGAAGAAGCTCGGATTGGTGTGGCACGTATTCCACGAAGGAAGGTTGCGCGGGTCGAGCGTGCCGTGGATCGCGGCCTGGTAGAACCAGCTGCATGGATCGGTCTCGGGCAGCGCCCGCATCGCCCGGATCGCGGTGCGGTATCCCCGCAATATCGGATCGCTGGCGGTCATGGCCGAAGCGTTGCGGCGCAGCGTCGGGCCCGCCGCGTAGCTCGCCAATGCCGGTATTCCCGTGAAGAACTGGCTTCCCGCGACGAGCGAGGCCGCGGCACCGGTCTTGAGCAGCTGGCGACGGTCTATCCCGCTTTCCATGACATCTTCCCCCCTGAGATTCTGGAACAGTCACTGTTGCAATCAACAGGCCGTCATATTTACTTCCTCCGCTCGAATTTGTCGCTCGCCAAAAAATGAGGTTATTGCGTCCGTTCGCGGGAGACGAAAGATGATGCTCCACCGGCCGTACGACTCGCCGGCATTCACTCCTCCGTCCCGCCTGAGCCTCCGTGGCCGGTCCGTGCCGCGATGATCGTGCTGTTCAACATATCCGCCGGCCAGCAGGGGCATAGGAATCCCGGGCCTTTCGCCCTATCTCCTTCGGGCTCGCGGACGACCAAGCCGCCCGCACGATCCTGGCCCTGGCCGCGATGAAGGAAGACCCGCATGAAAGCCGCCAACATTCTCGGGACGATCGGCAATACGCCGCACATCCGCCTTTCCCGCCTGTTCGCCGACGCAGAAGTCTGGGTGAAGTCGGAACGCGCCAACCCCGGCGCCTCGATCAAGGACAGGATCGCGCTCTCCATGATCGAGGACGCGGAGAAGTCGGGCAAGTTGCAGCCCGGCGGCACGATCATCGAGCCGACCTCGGGCAATACCGGCATCGGCCTCGCCATGGTCGCCGCGGTCAAGGGCTACAGGCTGGTCCTGGTCATGCCCGACAGCATGAGCCTGGAGCGCCGCCGGCTGATGCTCGCTTACGGCGCGAGCTTCGACCTCACCCCGCGCGAGAAGGGCATGAAGGGCGCGATCGCCCGCGCCGAGGAATTGATCGCGCAGACGCCCGGCAGCTGGATGCCCCAGCAATTCGAGAATCCCGCCAATTTGGAGGTTCACCGCCGCACGACCGCCCGCGAGATCCTCGCCGATTTCGCCGATTCGCCGATCGACGTGCTGATCACCGG
This sequence comes from Allosphingosinicella sp., assembly GCA_035629975.1. Lineage (GTDB taxonomy): Bacteria > Pseudomonadota > Alphaproteobacteria > Sphingomonadales > Sphingomonadaceae > Allosphingosinicella. Next base: position 118,443 of record DASQLN010000016.1, read on the forward strand.
AGTCGGCACGGGCGGCCACATCACCGCCTGCGCCGAGGTGCTGAAGGCGGAATGGCCGGCCCTAAAGGTGTTCGCGGTCGAGCCGACCCTGTCCCCCGTCCTCTCCGGCGGCGAGCCCGGCCCGCACCCGATCCAGGGCATCGGCGCCGGCTTCATCCCCGCGATCATGGACGTGAGCCTCCTGGACGGCGTCATCCGGGTCGATCCCGCCGACGCCAAGGAGTGGGCACGCCGCGCCGCCCGGGAGGAGGGCATGCTGGTCGGGATCAGCTCGGGCGCGGCGCTCGCCGCGATCGCGCAGAAGCTTCCCGAACTCGGGCCGGACAAGCGCGTGCTCGGCTTCAACTACGACACCGGCGAGCGCTATCTCTCTGTTCCGGACTTCCTGCCCGAGGAGGCATGAGCGCGCAGGCCGGTCAGCGCCGCGCCGCCGCCTCGCGCAGCCCCGGGACGTGCGCGGCGCCTTCGAGCACCTGGGCGCTGGACGCGGCGAGGTCCGCGCCGATCGGCTCGGCGCGGCCGCCCAGGCATTGCGCGAGGAAATTCTCGGTCACCGCATAGAAGCCCATGCGGTTCTCGGGCCGGTTGAAGCCATGCCCCTCGTCCGGGAAATTGAGGTAGGTGACGGGCAGGCCGCGCGCGCGCATCGCCGCCACCATCCGGTCCGATTCCGCTTTCGTCACCCGGGGATCGTTGCCGCCCTGCCCGATCAACAGCGGCGCGCGGATCGCCGCGACCCGCGTGATCGGCGACTGGGCCAGCATCCGCTCCCGGTCCGCGGGGACGGCGGGATTGCCGACGAAGCGATACCAGCTCAGCTCCAGCCTCGGCCGCCAATAGGGCGGAAAGCTCTCGATCAGGGTGGCCAGGCTCGACGGCCCGACAATGTCGACGCCGCAGCGGAAGCGGTCCGGCGTGAAGGTCAGCCCGACCAAGGTCGCATAGCCCCCATAGGAGGTCCCCATGATCGCGACGCGGTCGCGGCTGGTGATGCCGCGCGCGATCGCCCAGTCGACGCCGTCGATCAGATCGTCGTGCATCCGCCCGGCGAACTGGTGGGTCGCGGCGGCGGCGAACGCCTTCCCGAAGCCGGTCGAGCCGCGATAGTTCACGGAGAGCACCGCATAGCCACGATTGGCGAGCCATTGATGCATGGATTCGTAGCCGTGATAGTCGCGCGCCCAGGGTCCGCCATGGACCTGGAGAATGAGCGGCACCGGCTGCTCCGGGCGGCCGTCGCCGTCCCGGTCAGAGCCCGGCGGCAGCGTCAGGTAGCTGACCAGCGGCAATCCGTCGCGCGAGCGAAGCACCAGGGTCTGCATCGGCTGGAGCGGGCTGCGATCGAGCTCGGGCCGGGTGCTGAACAAGGTTTCGAGGCGGCGGCGCCGGCGGTCGTAGAGATGGTAGGCCGGCGAGCGATCGGCGCGCACCACCCACACGATCATCCGCCCGCCGTCCGCGGTCGCGGAGCTGTCGTCCAGGTCGGAGGAAAAGAGGAATTCGGTCCGCCCCGGAAAGCTGCGGCGGAGGAAGGCGACGTCGCGGCGGAAGGCGGCGCCCACCGGATGCCAGACGGAGAGCTGGTGATTGGCCGCATAGGCGATCGGCTCGAACGTCCGGGGATCGGTCAGCACCTCCTCGACATCGGCGACCTCGCTCGCGGCGAGCAATGTCCGGACGCCCGTCTCCGGATCGAGCCGCACGAGCGCGGCCTTGTCGCGGCCCTCGGCGTCGATCATGTAGGCAGTCGTGCCCGCCCGGTTGAAGCCGACGATCCGCGCGCTTCGATTGTCCTCGCGCGACATCGAGAAGGCCTGGCGCCATTCCCCCGCTCCTTGCGGCACGAAATAGCCGACCCGCCCCCCTTCGATCGCGCGCATGCCGATGCGGGGGCGAAGCTGGCGGTCCACGGCGATGCTCGCGAAGCCGGGATTCCGGTAGACGAGCCGGGCCGCGCCGGTCCGGTAATCGACCTCGAACAGGTCGAACAATTCCGGATCGCGCTGGTTGTTCGCGATCAGCACGATGTCGGGGCGCAGCGGGCTGGTCGCGACGACGTCCGCGCGGACATTGGCGCCTTCGGGGCTCAGCGCGTGCCGTCCGCCGGTCGCGGCATCGACCGCGTAGACTCGGAAATTCTCGTTCCCCCCTGCGTCCTGACCGAACAGGAGATAGCGGCCGTCGGGCGACCACCAATAATTGTTGATCGCCTGGCGCTCGCCGGTCACCGCGCGTGCCCCGGCTCGATCATCCGTCGGCGCCACCCAGATGTTCATCACGCCGTCCCGCGGCGCCAGCCAGGCGAGGCGCCGCCCGTCCGGGCTGATCTTCGCCCGGTTCTGCGTCGCATTGCCGAACAGGAGCGCGCGCGGGATCAGCGGCGCGGCTTCGGCCGCTACGCCGGGAGCCGGCGGCCGCGGCTGCGCCACAGCCGTGCTGGTCGTCAGTAAGAGAGCGAGGGCGATTGCGCGCATTGCATTTCCCCGTTGCTGCCGGTCTGTTTATAGATGCGCCGGCCATGCCGTCAAAAGCTCGTGTCGCGATCCTCACCCCGGACCGAGAGGACAGGGATTTCCATTCGCGCTGGCGGGACGTGTTCGAGGAAGAAGCGGCGGTGCTCCGCCGGGCCGGGCTCGCGGTCGAGGACCGCGCCTGGACTCGATCCGCCGATTTCGCCGCGTTCGATCTCATCCTGCCCTTGCTGACCTGGGGCTATTGCCGCGCGGCCCCGGCGTGGCGGGCGGCGGTCGACGGCTGGGCGGCACGCGGCCTTCCGGTCCTGAACCCGCCGCATGTGTTGCGGTGGAACGTCGACAAGTCCTATCTCGGCCGGCTCGCGGAGCGCGGCGCCCCGGTCGTGCCCACGCTTTATGTCGAACGGGCGAGCGAGCAGGCGCTGCGCGATGCGGCGGCCGCGTTCGGAACCGAGGCGCTGATCGCCAAGCCCCGGGTTTCGGCGTCGGCGTGGCAGACCGTCCGCTGGTCGCCGGGCGCTGCGCTCGACGGCGGCCCCGACGGCCCCGCGATGATCCAGCCTTTCCTCCCCGCAATCCTCGATGAGGGCGAGATTTCGCTGATCTACGCCGCCGGCGCCTTCAGCCACGCCATCCGCAAGCGCCCGCGGCCCGGCGACTTCCGAGTCCAGCCCGAACATGCGGGCATCGTCACGCCCCACGTCCCCGCGAGCGACGAGCGCGCCGCCGCCGACGACATCCTCGCCGCGGTCGACGGAGATCTCCTTTACGCCCGCGTCGATATCTGCCGCGACGCGGCGGGCGCGCCGGTGCTGATGGAATTGGAGCTGGTCGAGCCCGACCTGTATTTCCAGCACGACCCCGGGAAAGGCGCTGCCTTCGCCGACGCCGTCGCCCGCGCGGCCCGCTTGCCTTTTGCGACGGCCGAGGCACAGTGACCGCCTGAGTCGAGGGGGGACGCTCATGAAAGCCCGGTTCGCCGCACTCGCGCTTCTGCTCGCGATGCCGGCGCCGGCTGTCGCGCAGCCGCAGGACATCAACGCCGCCGGAACGGTGCCGCATGTGGCGGCCCGCGCCGGCTTTCCCGAGCAGGTCGGCGAATTCCGCCGCTCCCACGTCCTGCGCTACGACCCGGACGACATCGGCGCCAATTACAATTTGCGCCGCGGCGACGATTTCCTGCGGCTCAGCGTCTACATCTACCCCGCACCGCGGGTGCCGCGCCCGGAGCGGGCAGCCGCATGCCGGGAGGTGATGGCGGGCATCGGGAGGGAGATCGATCTCTTGCATCCCGGTGCACAACGGACCGAATCGGGCGAGGCGGCCGCCTTGCCCGGCACCGAGCCCGGGCTCCGCTTCCGCTCCGTGCATCGCCTCCGCACGACAATGCGCAGCCGCACGCCCGAGGCGGTGCGCAGGGAATCGCGTCTCTATTGCTATGTGGGCGGCGACTGGCTGGTGAAATATTACGCCAGCTCGAACGCAGCCTTCGACGTCGAGCAGGCGATCGAGGCGTTCGTCCGCGACAGCCCATGGCCGGGCCGCGGCCCGGCCAGCATCGCGATGCGTTAACCCCCTTCTTCCGGAACCGCCTTCCTCGCGCTCGCGTTTCAGGTGCCGCAAGGCGAGAGGATCAGCGCATGGACGAACCCGAACGGCCGGTCACCCACGAGACCACGGTGATCAACACAGGCGAGCGGCGCGGAGGCGGCGGATCCGTGATCGCGATCGTGCTGCTGATCGTCGTCGGAGTCCTCGCCTTCCTCTATTTCGGCGGCTATCTGCAGCGCGCGGCGAGCAAGACCGACATCGACGTCAAGGTCGATCTGCCCGACATCAACATCGACCGCGGCAAGAGCGCGCCCCCGGCCGGCAACCAGGCCAAATGATCCGGCACGCGAGCGCGCCGGCGCCGCGCGAGGGTCAGGCCTGGCCCGTCTCGTCCGCGACCAGGCCGCCGCCCGGCTCGCCGCCCTGCTGCTGCGTTCCCTGCAGGTAGATACCGACGAAATCGAGCGGCTCGAGCCGGAAAGGCGGGAAGCCGCCCTCCATGGTTGCGTTGGCGATGATCTGGCGGGCGAAGGGGAAGAGCAGCCGCGGCGCTTCCGCGAGCAGGAACGGCTCGAGCTGGTCGGCGGGGACGTTGCGGAGCGCGAACAGGCCCGCATAGACAAGCTCGACGCGGAAGGCGACGCCTTCATTGCCCTTGGCTTCCACCTCGAGCTTGAGCGAGGCCTCGTGCACGTCCTGGGCGACGCCCACCGTGCCGATGCTGAACCTGACGTCCATCTGCGGCTGGCCCTGCCATTGAAAGACGGCGGGCGCGTTCGGGTTTTCGAAGGAGAGGTCCTTCACATATTGGGCGAGCACGCCCACCTGCGGCAGACTGTCATTGCCGTTGGAAGCGGGATCAGGAGTGTCGGCGGCGGGCGCGTCTTCGGCCATGGTTCGGGGTCTTTCGATTCGGGGTAGCTAAGGGCGGCGCGTGGCGGCGCCGGTCGAGCGGGCGGGTAGCAGGCGCGTGACGCGCGCGCAACATCCGCCGCCGCCGTTCGTAGAGGACAATGGTTATTTGAATCGCAGGGGGTTCGCGCCTATGTAGGGCGGGTTGCGTTCCCGGGAGAATGTGGTTGACCGTCGAGATCGTCCTTCTGGCCATGATCGCCTTGTTCGTGGGCCTCAGGCTCTACGCCGTGCTCGGCACGCGGACCGGCCACGAGCAGCAGCCGGTGGTCCAGCCCGAACCCGCCGCCGACAAGCCGCGGCCCAAGCTCGCGGCCGACACCGGCGGCAATTTGGCCGAGCCGACCGGCCTCGCCTACGAGCAGGGCGCCGCTACCGGAATCCGCGCGATCATCGCAGCGGATCCCGATTTCGACGTCGCCCGCTTCATCGAGGGCGCGCAGGCCGCCTACCGGATGGTGCTCGAAGCTTATTGGAAGGGCGACCGCGAAGAGCTCGCCCTGCTCACCGGAGACAAGGTCCTCAAGGCCTTTGAGAGCGCGATCGCCGAGCGCGAGGCCGCCGGCCACAAGCTCGACAACAGGCTGGTCGCGATCGAGCGCGCGGCCATCGAGGATGCCCGGCTCAGCGGCAAAGTCGCCGAGGTCGAGGTCCGCTTCGACGCATTCGTCGCCGCGATCACCCGCGACAAGGACGACGTGCTGGTCGGCGGGTCGATGAGCGACGCGGTGCCGGCCAACGCCATCTGGACCTTCCGGCGCGACCTCAAGAGCCGCGACCCCAATTGGCGGCTCGTCGAGACCGAAGAAGCCGCCTGAGCGCCGGCGCGATGCCCCGCGCCCTTTGTCTCGCCATGCTGCTCGTGCTGTCGCTCGCCGGCTGCGCGCGTTACGTTCCGCCGCCGCGCGGACCCGCGCCGGTGCCGGCGCCCCAGCCACTGCCTCCCCGGCCCGCGCCCCAGCCAATTCCCGAGCCCGTCCCGTCGCCGACGCCCGTTCCCGCGCCGCCCGCAGGCGAGACGGCGCTCGCGGTCGGGGTGCGGGCCGGGCCCCCGCGACTCGCGCTGGATCCTGAGCAGGCCCTGCGCGCCTATAGTGCCTTCCGCATCTCCTGCCGGGCACTGGTCAGCCGCCGCGACCCCAGCGGGCTGACCCGGCCCGAAGATTGGCGCGAGGCCTGCAGCGCCGGTCCCGCAGATCCGACGCCCGGGCAGGCGGCCGCCCTCTTCGAGCGCGCCTTCGAGCCGGTCCAGGTCGGCGACGGCGCAGCCTTCGCCACGGGCTATTACGAGCCCGAGATCCGGGGATCCCGCGTGCGGGCGCCCGGCTATGAAGTGCCGGTCTACGGCCGCCCGCCCGATCTGCTCGAAACCAATCCGCGCACGGGCATGCGCGGGCGGGGGCGGATCGACGAGAGCGGCGCGTTCGTCAGCTATCACGACCGCACCGCGATCGAGCGGGGCGCGCTCGCCGGGCGCGGGCTGGAGATCGCCTGGGCGGCCGATCCGGTCGACCTCTTCTTCCTGCAGATTCAGGGCTCCGGTCGGCTGAGGCTGCCCGACGGCACCGTGATGCGGATCGGCTATGCGAGCCAGAACGGCCGCGGCTATGTCCCGGTCGGCCGGCTCTTGCGCGAGCGCGGGATCATCGCCCCGCCAGTCACCATGCAGAAGATCGTCGCATGGATGGCCGCCAATCCGGAACCGGGCCGCGCGGTGATGCGCGAGAATCCGAGCTACGTCTTCTTCCGCGAGCTGACCGGCGCCGGGCCGCTCGGCGCGCTCGGCCTGCCGGTCACGCCTCACGCCTCGGTCGCCACCGATCCCCGATTCGTGCCGCTGGGCGCGCCGATCGTCATGTTCGAGATGGACAATCCGCGCGCCAACGGCCTGTGGATCGCGCAGGACACTGGCGGCGCCATCCGCGGCTCCAACCGCTTCGACACCTTCTGGGGCGCCGGCGCTGAGGCCGCCACGATCGCGGGCGCGATGGCGGCCCGCGGCCGCGCCTGGATCCTGCTGCCGCGCGGCGCGATCGAGAGGATCCGCGCCCGTGCCGCGCCGGCTCGGCGCTGAGGAAGAGGCGCTCTGGCGCCGCGTGGTCGAAAGCGTGCGGCCGCTCCACGGTCCTTTGCCGCTCGCCGAAATCCAGGAACTGCCCGCGCCAAGGGTCGTCCCCAGGCCCCGCGCGCCTGAACCGCCTGCGAAGAAGGCCGTTCCCGGCACCACGCTCGACGGCAGCTGGGACCGGCGGCTGTCGCGGGGCCTGGTGGGGCCGGATCGCAGCCTCGACCTGCACGGGCACAATCTCGCCACCGCCTGGGACCTGCTCGACCGGCGGCTCGAGCAGGCGATCGCCGACGGCGCGCGGCTCCTGCTGCTCATCACCGGCAAGGCGCCCACCGACGATTCGGGCAAGCGCGGAAGGATCCGCGGTGCGGTCGGCGACTGGCTGGCGGCATCGAGGCACGCCGCCGATATCGCCGCGGTGAGGAACGCGCATCCGCGTCATGGCGGGGCTGGGGCGCTCTACATCGTGCTCAGGAAGCGGCGATAGAAGCCCCCTCCCCGGCGGGGAGGCGATAGGGGGAGGGGTTCGGTCTTGGAGGATTGTCCCCAACGCCCGACACCCCACCCTAACCCTCCCCCTCGAGGGGGAGGGAATCAGGGCAGCGCCGCGCGAATGACCCGCGCATAGATCCGCGCCAGCGCCCGTATGTCCTCGACCGCCGCCGCCTCGTCCAATTTGTGCATGGTCGCGTTGGGCAGGCCGAAATCGGCCACCGGGCAGAGCGCGATCAGGAAGCGGCCGTCCGAGGTACCGCCATGGGTGGAGAGGCGCGGCCGCTCGCCCGTCTCCGCCTCGATCGCCGCGCTGACGATCTCGTAGATCGGCCCGGGCGGGGTGAGGAAGGCCTCGCCCGAAATCTTCGCCTCGACCGTGGCGCCCGGCGCCGCCGCCTGCGCGGTGCGGCGCAGGAGCTCGACCAGATCCGGCCCGCGCTGCAAATTGTTGAAGCGGATGTTCAATTGCGCGCGGGCCCAGCCGGGAATGACGTTGGTCGCCCTGCTCGCCGTCTCGACCGCGGTGATTTCGAGGTTGGAGGGCTGGAACGCCTCGTTGCCGTCGTCGAGGTGGAGCGCCTCGAGCGCGTCGATCACCCTGGCGAGCCCGGGCACCGGATTGTCGGCGCGGTGCGGATAGGCGACGTGCCCCTGCACGCCCGGCACGGTCACCCACGCATTGACCGAGCCGCGCCTGCCGATCTTGACGATGTCGCCGAGCCTTTCCTCCGAGGTCGGCTCGCCGATCAGGATCATGTCCGGGCGGATCGACCGCTCCGCCATCCATTCCATTATCCGCGGCGTGCCGTAGGTGGCCGGCCCTTCCTCGTCGCCGGTAATGATCAGGCTGAGCGTGCCGCTATGCGCGGTCTCGGCGGCCGCCGCGGAGACGAAGGCGGCGATTCCGCCCTTCATGTCGACCGCGCCGCGGCCGTGGAGCAGCCCGCCTTTGATCTCGGGCGTGAACGGGTCGCTTCCCCAGCCCTCGCCTGGCGGCACGACGTCGAGATGCCCGGCGAAGGCGAAATGGGGCGCGCCCGTCCCACGCGTCGCGAACAGATTCTCGACCGGCCCGTCCGGCGCCTCGCCGAGGGTAAAACGGTGGACGGTGAAGCCTATTCCCGCCAGCGCCTCTTCCAGCACGTCGAACACCTCGCCGGTGGCGGGGGTGACGCTGGGGCAGGCGATCAGCCGTGCGGCGAGGTCGACGGGGTCGATTGCGGCGGTCATGCCCACCGCCTAGAATATTTCCCCAGAAGACACACCCTCCTCCGTTCGCCCTGAGCCTGTCGAAGGGATTTCCTTCTTTCAGGTACCAAGTGAAAGAGAGGGCTTCGACAAGCTCAGCCCGAACGGAAGAGGGATGGCAAACCGGGGATGATCATGCCGAAGCTCGACCTCGACGCGACCGAAAGCACCAGCCGCACCGGCTATCCGCCGCCCTTTGACGCGCCCATGGCCAAGCGCCATTATCGCCGCCTCGCGCCGGCGGCGCGGATCGAGGATTTCGGCGTGAGCCACGTCGTGCTGGAGCCCGGCGGCATCTCCTCGCAGCGCCATTGGCACGAAGGCGAGGACGAGGTGGTGATCATGCTGGCCGGCGAGGCGGTGCTGATCGAGGACGGTCGCCATGTCCCCCGGACATGGCTGCGCAGCGCGGGGCACTGCGCACCTCCTCAATTTCGCGGGAATGACGGAGACGATGCTACGCCTGCGGCGTCTCATATTGCTCGATCACCCAGGGCTCCTCCTGCGCGGCCTCGATCCATTCCTTCATCCAGGCATGGTCGAGCATGGTTTCCATATAGGCGGCGGCGAAGCGGGGGACGGGGACGGAATAGGTGACGAAGCGGGTGACGACCGGGGCGAACATGATGTCGACCGCGCCGAAATCGCCGAACAGATAAGGGCCGCCGCCGCCGTGGCGGGCGCGGGCCTGGGCCCAGAGCTCGAGGATCCTCAGCACCTCCGCCTTGACCGGCTCCGCCAGCTCCCTGGTCGGGAATTGCTTGCGCACGTTCATCGAGAGCTCGCGGCGCATATTGGGGTAGGAGGAGTGCATCTCGGCCGCCATCGAGCGGGCCATGCCGCGCGCGGTATCGTCGCGCGGCCAATAGCGGGCGCGGTCCGTCTTGTCGGCAAGCCATTCGATGATCGCCAGGCTGTCCCAGATCACCGTCTGGTCGTCCCACAATATCGGCACCTTGCCGGCCGACGGCGCGAATTCGTCACCCTCGGCGCGCTTGTCCCATGCCTCGTCGAACATCGGGACGATGATCTCCTCGAAGAGGATGCCGCTATGCTTGCAGGCCAGCCAGCCCCGCAGCGACCAGGAGGAATAGGCCTTGTTGCCGATGATGAGCTTGAGCAAGGCGGTCTCCCAATCGTGCTCCTGCGAAAGCAGGAGCCCAGGCTGCGGTCGTGCGGCTCCGAGTCCCGCCTGGATTCCCGCTTTCGCGGGAAAACGGCAAGGGGATTCAGTTCTGCGCAGCCTCTAGCACCGCGGCGCGCAGGCGGTCCATGCCGAGGCCGGTGCCGGCCGAGGTGACGATGATCTCGGGATGGGCCGCCGGGCGCTTGCGGGCCTCGCTCTCCGTGCCGGCGGTCACCTCGGCGAGGTCGCTGGCCTTGACCTTGTCGGCCTTGGTCAGGACGATCCGGTAGCTGACCGCGGCGTCGTCGAGCATCTTCATCACCTCGCGGTCGATCTCCTTGATGCCGTGGCGGCTGTCGATGAGGAGCAAGGTGCGCTTCAGCACCTGGCGGCCGCGCAAATAATCGTTGACCAGATAGCGCCACTTCCGGGCCACGTCCTTCGGCGCCTTGGCGAAGCCGTAGCCGGGCATGTCGACCAGCCTCAGGCGGACCGGATCGCCGACCTCGAAGATGTTGAGCTCCTGCGTGCGCCCCGGCGTGTTCGAGGTGCGGGCGAGCGCGTTGCGGTTGGTCAGCGCGTTGAGCAGCGAGGACTTGCCGACGTTGGAGCGGCCGGCGAAGGCGATTTCGGGCACGCCCGGATCGGGCAGGAACTTGAGCTCGGGCGCCGATTTGAGGAAGGAAACCGGCCCGGAAAAGAGCTTCCGGGCCGTCTCCTCGAGCATCATCTCGCCGCCGCTCACCTCCGCCGCGATTTCTGGCGGCCCCGCGGCCGCGACGGGGACGGGGGCCGTGGCGACGGCGGCGGGGGCGACGATGGCGGCGGCGGCGGCGATGGCGCCGCCTTGGGCCTGGCCTTGGACTTGCCGAGCGCGACTCCTGGCTTGATGCCCGTCGCCGCGGCGGCGTCCATCTTCCTGTTGAGGAACCATATCTGGAGGATCGAGACCAGGTTGTTGGTCACCCAATAGACCTGGAAGCCGGCCGCGAACGGCGCCATGATCACGACCAGGATCCACGGCATCCAGGCGAAGATCTTCTGCTGCGTCGGATCCATCGGCGCCGAGTTCATCTTCTGCTGGAGCCACATGGTGACGCCGACCAGGATCGGCAGGATGCCGATCGCGATGAAGGCCGGCGGCTGGAACGGCAACAGGCCGAACAGGTTGATCGGGGTGAGCGGATCGGGCGCGGTCAGATCCTTGATCCACAGACCGAAGGGCTGGTGCCGCATCTCGACCGCGACCAGCAGCACCTTGTAGAGCGCGTAGAATATGGGGATCTGCAGGAAGATCGGCAGGCAGCCCGCCATCGGGTTGACCTTCTCCTCCTTGTAGAGCTTCATCATCTCCTGCTGGAGCCGCGGCTTGTCCTCCTTGTAGCGCTCCTGCAGCACCTTCACCTTGGGCTGAAGCACGCGCATCTTCGCCATCGAGGCGAACTGCTTCTGGGCGAGCGGAAAGAGGATCAGCCGCACGATGATCACCAGGAAGATGATCGCCACGCCGAAATTGCCGACCTGGAAGAACAGCCACATCAGCAGCGCGAAGATCGGCTTCATGATGAAATCGAACCAGCCCCAGTCGATCGCGCGGCCAAGATCGGTGCCGAGCTGGTCGGTATAGCGGTCGAGCAGCCCGAGCTCCTTGGCGCCGGCGAACAGGTGCGCGGTGCTGCGCAGCGTGCGGTTGGTGGCGAGCTCCGTCGCCGGCATCTGGAAATCGGCCTCGTAGATGTCGCCGGCCGAATGGCGGAAATTGGCCTCGACCGCCGTCCCCTGCGCGGGGATCACCGCAGCCAGCCAATATTGGTCGGTGAAGCCGAGCCAGCCGCCCCGAGTCTGTTCCACGATCCGGCCGCGTTCGGCGACGACGCTGTAATCATTGTCGTAGGTGGCGCTGCCGTTGAACAGGCCCATCGGCCCGACATGGCTCGTCCAGGTGTCGTAATCGGCGGACTTGATCCGCCTGACCAGAGCGCTGGTCCCGATCTGGACCGGCGCGCCGCGATTGACCACGCTCTGCTCGGCGGTGAACAGATAGCCGTCGTCGACCCGGAGCAGGATCGTGTAGATTTGGCCGCGGCCATTGTCGTGGGTCAGCGTCACCGGGTGCGAGGGCGTCAGCGCCACACGCCGCGGATCGCATTCGACGGCCGCCGCGGGGGCAGCGGCTGCGGCAGGGGCAGCGGCGGAGCCCGGAGCGGCCGCTGGCGTGGGAGCCGGTGCGGGCGCAGGCGCAGTCGCGGGCGCAGGCGCGGGCGCAGGCCGCCGGGCCTCCGGGACACAGCCCGTCACCTTCCACAAGGTGTTCGGCGCCGGGATGCCGGCCGCGCCGCTCCAGCCGAAGCTGGCATGATAAGCGCGGGGCGTGCCCTCCGGCGAGAACAGGCGGATCGGCTGGGCGTTGCGGCCGATGCCGTCGCGGTGGCCGAGCCTGGGGTCGGTCCCGGCCAGAACGAGATCGTCGATCCGCGCGCCCATCAGGTTGAGCGTGCCGGAAAGGCGCGGGGTGCGGATCTCGATGCGCTCGCCGCGCGTGCGGCTGTCGCGGATCACCGTCCCGGGGTTGAGATTGACGGGGCGCGCGGCCGGCGCGGGCGAGGCCTGCGGCTGCGCGGCCGGGGCCTGCTTGCCGGCCTCGGTCTTGGCCGCCGGCGGAGCCGCCGTCGGCATGAAACTCTGCGACAGATAGCCCCAGCCGAACAGGACGAGCGCCGACAGGACGATCGCCAGGATCATGTTACGATTGTCGTTACTCACCTTTTACCCCTCATGGTACCGGATCGTGGCCCGACCCCCCCCAGGGGTGGCAACGACAAAGACGGCGCAGCGCCAGCCAGGAACCGCGCAGCGCGCCATAGCGGGAAAGCGCCGTGATTGCATAGGCCGAGCAGCTCGGCGAATAGCGGCAGCTCGGCGGCAGGATGCGCGAGGGCCCCTTTTGCCAGCCCTTGGCCACCAGAATCAGCAGCCTGGCGATCATGGATTCGACCCAGAATCCGCTGGGCCCTTCCCGCCCGTTCGGCCTGAGCCTGTCGAAGGCCTTTCCTTGTCCCTTGCGGCAGAAGAGAAAGGGAGGGCTTCGACAAGCTCAGCCCGAACGGTCTTTCCCTTCAATTTGCCCAGCGCCTTTTCGAGCTCGGCCCGGAGGCGGGCGAAATCCCGCTCGACCCCTCCCTGACGGCCGATCAGGACATGGTCGGCGCCCTCGATCCCCACCTCGGGCAGGACCTTGCGGGCGAGCTCGCGCAAGCGCCGCTTCATGCGGTTGCGGACCACCGCATTGCCGACCTTCTTCGAGACGGTGAGCCCGAGGCGCATCGCCGGATCGCCGTCCTCCCGTGCGCGAATCAGCAGCACGAAACCGGGCGTTGGCGCGCGCAGGCCGCCATTGGCCGCGAGGAAATCCGCGCGGCGGCTGAGCTTGCCGATACTGTTCGTGGTTAGGCCGACAGCTTCTTGCGGCCGCGGGCGCGGCGCGCGGTCAGGACCTTGCGGCCGCCGACGGTCGCCATCCGCGCGCGGAAGCCGTGCCGGCGCTTGCGCACGAGATTGCTCGGCTGGAAGGTGCGCTTCATCGCTCATTCCTCGTAATATGCTTCGAATGAAAAGGGCCGCCAATTGAGGCGGCCTCGTTGCCGGCGCGATAGGCAAAGCCCCGGTCAAAGTCAATTGCCCGCTTCGCCCTGCTCGCTCTGCTTGCGCACCTCCTCGCGGCGGCGGGCGCTCGACCGGCGCAGGCCCCAATCCGCCCAGCGCCCCTTGTTCGGGTGCTTGCGCTTGAAGCGGACGTAGAGCCGCTTCGCCCATTCGCTGTTCTGCAGCACCAGAGCGAGGCCCGCCGCGAAGACGAAAACCCCGCCCGGCCCGGGGACCGCGCCGACCAATGGCGAGATGATGATGAGCAGGCAGCCGAGCAGCAACAGGCCCTGGCGGATCAGCGGCATCTTCTTTCGGCGCGGGTTGCTCATCGCTGCCATTTGGGGAGGCCGCGCCGATTCTGCAATTCCTTGGGCTTTCGCTCGACTTCCGCGCCCGACACCTGCAAAATGGATGAACTTTCCGCCGAAATGGACGGAAAACGGGGAAGGGGAGCTTCATGGTCGCGCATGTCGCCACGGTCGCGTTCCTGGGGCTGGAGGCGCGCGCCGTAGAGGTGCAGGTGCAGGTCGCCAGCGGCCTGCCCAAATTCCTCGTCGTCGGCCTGCCCGACAAGGCGGTGGGCGAGAGCCGCGAGCGCGTCCATGCGGCGCTGGCGGCGATCGGCCTGTCGCTGCCGCCCAGGCGAATCACGGTCAATCTCTCGCCCGCCGACCTTCCCAAGGAGGGCTCGCATTACGACCTGCCGATCGCGCTTGGCCTGCTCGCCGCGATGGGCGCGATCGACCGCGAGACGCTGGCCGGCTATTGCGCGGTCGGCGAGCTCGGCCTCGACGGGCGGCTCACCTCGTCGCCCGGCGTGCTGCTCGCCGCGATCCACGCGGTCTCGCAGGGGCTCGGCCTGATCTGTCCGGCGAGCCAGGGCCCGGAGGCGGCCTGGGCCGGCGAGCTCGAAGTGGTCGGCGCGCCCGATCTCATCGCCCTGCTCAATCATCTGCGCGGGAGCGCGGTGCTGCTTCCGCCAAAGCCCGGCGAGGCCGATCCGCCGGGCGCCGGGCCAGACCTCGCCCAGGTGAAAGGCCAGGAGACCGCCAAGCGCGCGCTGGAGATCGCAGCGGCTGGCGGCCACAATCTGCTGATGACCGGGCCGCCGGGCGCCGGCAAGTCGCTGCTCGCCGCCTGCCTGCCGGCGATCCTGCCCGAGCTGACGCCGTCCGAAGCGCTCGAAGTCTCGATGATCGCCAGCGTCGCAGGCGAATTGAAGGACGGCCGGCTGATCCGCACCCGGCCCTATCGCGCGCCGCACCACAGCGCCTCGATGCCCGCTCTGGTCGGCGGCGGCCTCAAGGTGCGGCCGGGCGAGGTCAGCCTTGCCCATCTCGGCGTGCTCTTCCTCGACGAATTGCCCGAATTCCAGCGCTCGGTGCTCGATTCGCTGCGCCAGCCGCTCGAGACCGGCAGCGTCCAGGTCGCCCGCGCCAACGCCCATGTCACCTTCCCGGCGCGGGTGCAGCTGGTGGCGGCGATGAACCCGTGCCGCTGCGGCCATCTCGGCGATCCCGCTTTGGCCTGCTCACGCGCCCCGCGATGCGCCGCCGATTATCAGGCCAAGGTCTCGGGCCCTCTGCTCGACCGCATCGACATCCACGTCGACGTCGCCGCGGTCGCCGCCGCCGACCTCGTATTGCCGCCCCCGTCCGAAGGCTCGAAGCAGGTCGCCGCCCGCATCGCCCGGGCCCGCGCGGTGCAGACGAAGCGCTACGAGAAGCACGGCATCCGCACCAATGCCGAAGCCGACGGCGATCTCCTGGACGCGGTCGCCACGCCTGAGGATCCCGGCCGGCGCCTGCTGGCGCAGGCCGCCGAAGCGATGCGCCTATCCGCGCGCGGCTATCACCGGGTGATGCGGGTGGCGCGCACGGTGGCGGATCTGGCGGGAAGCGAGACGGTGGGACGCGTGCATGTCGCGGAGGCGCTCAGCTACCGCCGGCAGAAGCCGCGCAATTAGTAGGTGTCGCCTCTGCCGCCGCCGCGGATGATTCGGATGCCGCCCTGGACGGTGACGCGGGGGCCGCGGCGGACCTGGGCCGGACGCGACTCGGAGCGGCGCGCGGCAGCAGCGGGCAGCGCCGCGGCCGCCTGGCGGGGGCCGATCGTGCGATAGGTGAGGCGGCGCGCGGCGACCGGGATCGCGCGGACCTCGACCGGCTGGTAGCGGTCGCGCGCCGGCGCGAAGCGCTCGCGCCTGGGGCGCTCGGCCCGCGGCATTTGGGTGCGCGCGACCGCATATTCCACCCTGAGGCCGGCCTCGGGCTCATAGTCGGCCGGCGCCTGGTTGAACGCCTGGATCGAGCCGCTGCCGGGCTGGCGATAGAAGATGTGGGCGCCGACCACGGTCTGGCGGACCAGGCTCGGCGCCCAATAAGGGCGGATCGCGGTGGTGTGGTAGTTGAGCGCCAGGCCGACCGGGCGATAGACGCTGCCGCCGAGCGCCGCCGCGGCGATCCGCCGGGCGCGATCCCAGGCATGGGGCTCGCCGATCGGGCCCATCACGCCGGTGCAGGTGAAGCTGAACTGGCACCCGGTGGTACGATGCGAGCCCTGGAAGACGACGCCGCAAACGCTGTTCGGATAGGCCGGGTGGCGCACCCGGTTCAGCACCACCTGGGCGACCGCGCGCTGCCCGTCCTCGGTTTCGCTGCGCGCTTCGTAATAGATCGCCTGGGTCAGGCAGAGCAGCGCGCGGTCGCGCACCGCGGAATCGCGGCTGGCGACGAACGGCTCGGCCGATTCGGAAGCCCCGGCAAAGGCGGCCGACGGCAGTGCGAAAAGGAGCCCGAGGCTCGCAAGGATGAGGATACGCATGAAACCCGCCCGCTGGTGAGGGTCTGCGTCTAGAGGCAGAATCTTGGAAACCGGTTAATGCGGGAGCGTCCTTCGGATACAGCCGCCGTGCCGAGGCTGTCCCCCCAATTCTGTCGAAGGGCCCTCCTTTCTTTTCGGTGCTGGAAGAGTAAGGAAAGGGCTTCGGCCCCCGGACCAGGTCCGGGGCCGAACCGATGGTGGACGGGTCGTGCAGGAGGGGGAATAGCCGTTGAGCCTGATCCGCTCCTTCTCCTCGGTCGGGTCGCTGACTCTGGTCAGCCGCGTCCTCGGCTTCGTGCGGGTGATGCTGATGGCGCGGTTCCTCGGCGCCAGCTTCGCGACCGACGCCTTCCTGATCGCGCTCAGGCTCCCCAACATGTTCCGCGCCCTGTTCGCCGAAGGGGCATTCGCCTCGGCCTTCGTGCCCTTGTTCAACAGCAAGATAAGCGAGGAGGCTGGCTCGCTCGAAAAGGCGCTGCGCTTCGCCGACCGGGCGCTCGCCGCCCTCCTCCCCTTCCTGCTGCTGTTCACCGGCCTGATGATGCTCTTCGCCGGGCCGGCGGTGCTGCTGCTCTCGGGCGGGTTCAACGATCCCAGCCCCGGGCAATTCGCCTTCGCGGTCGAGCTCGCGCGCACCACCTTCCCTTATCTGTTCTTCATCTCGGTCGTCTCGCTGCTCGGCGGAATCCTCAATTCGCTGCGCCAATTCTGGGTCAACGCCGCCGCGCCGATCCTCCTGAACCTCTGCCTGATCGGCGCGATGCTGTTCTTCAACGGCCCGGCCGACGAGGATACGGCGCGCGCCATGGCCTGGGCGGTCACGCTTTCGGGCGTGCTGCAATTGCTCTGGCTGATCCTCGCCTGCGCCCGCGCGGGCGCGCTCCCGCGCCTGGTCCGGCCCCGCCTGACCGACGACGTGAAGCGGCTCCTGAAGCTGATCTGGCCCGCCGCCGCCGGCGCAGGCGCGATGCAGATCAACCTGCTCGTCTCCACCATGCTGGCCGCGAGCCTGCTCCCGGTCGGCTCGGTCACCTATATCGACAATGCCGACCGGCTGAACCAGCTCCCCCTGGGCCTGGTCGGCATCGGCCTGGGCACCGTCCTGTTGCCCACCATTGCCCGGATGATCTCGAGCGGCGACGAGGCCGGCGCCCGCGCCTTCCAGAAGAAGGGGCTGCGGCTCGCCCTTTTCCTCAGCCTGCCCGCCGCCGCCGCCCTGATCGTGGTGGCCGAGCCGATCATCCGCGCGCTCCTCCAATATGGCGCGTTCGACGCCGCCGACGCCGCGGCCACCGCGGGCGCACTCGCCGCCTTCTCGATCGGCCTGCCCGCCTTCATCCTCGTCAAGGTGCTCACCCCGGCCTTCCACGCCCGCCAGGACATGAAGACGCCGCTGCGCTACGCCCTCGTCGCGATCGCGGTGAACCTGGTCCTCAACCTCATCCTGATCTGGCCGCTGCGCCATGTCGGCCCGCCGCTCGCCACCGCCATCGCTGCCTGGGTCAACGTTATCCTGCTCTATCGCGCGCTCGCCGCCCACGGCTATTTCGCGCTCGACCGCGTCCTCGTCAGCCACATCCTGCGGCTCGCCATCGCCGCCGCGCTCATGGCCGCCGCCCTGTTCTTCGGCCAGCCCTTGATCGAGCCACTGCTCGCCCAGGGCTTCGAGCGGCGCCTCGGCGGGCTCGCCTTGCTGGTCGGCGGCGGCATCATCGTCTATGCCGCCGCGGTCTTCGTGACCCGCGCCTATACGCTGAAGGAGCTGAAGGCGGTGCTGAAGCGCAAACCGAAGGGATCGAAAGTCTGATGCGCCCAAATATGCGCGTGGTCTCCGGCATCCAGCCGACCGGCAATCTCCACCTCGGCAATTATCTCGGCGCGATCAAGCGCTGGGTGAAGCTGCAGGACGAGGTTGCCAAGCCCGGACAGGTTCTGATCTTCCTCGCCGACCTCCACGCAGTCACCGTCTATAACGACCCGGCCGAGCTGCGCGCCAACGTCAACGGAATGGCCGCCGCACTGATCGCCTGCGGCATCGATCCGGGCAAGACAATCCTCTTCAACCACGCCCGCGTGCCGGCCCATCCGGAAATGGCCTGGATCCTCTCCTGCACGGCGCGGATGGGCTGGCTCAACCGGATGACCCAGTTCAAGGACAAGGCCGGCAAGAATCGCGAGGGCGTTTCGGTCGGCCTCTACGCCTACCCCATACTCCAGGCCGCCGATGTCCTGCTCTATCAGGCGACCCACGTGCCCGTCGGCGAGGACCAGAAGCAGCATGTCGAGCTGATGCGCGACATCGCCCTCAAATTTAACGCCGATTACGACGTCGACCTGTTCACCGTCCCCGAGCCCCATATCGGCGAGACCGCCGCGCGGATCATGAGCTTGCGCGACGGCAACGCGAAAATGTCCAAGTCCGACCCGAGCGACATGAGCCGGATCAATTTGAACGACGACAGCGACTCGATCCAGCAGAAGATCCGCAAGGCCAAGACCGACGCGGAGCCTTTGCCGGACACTGTCGAGGCGCTGGCGGGCCGCCCGGAGGCGCTCAATCTGGTCACCATCTACGCGGCGCTGACCGGCCGCGCTCCGCAATCCGTGGTCGAGGAGTTCGCCGGCAAGGGCTTCGGCGCCTTCAAGCCCGCCCTCGCCGACCTGCTCGCCGAAACCATCGCCCCGATCCGCGCGCGGCTCCAGGATTTCGAGGCCGACCCGTCGGCGCTGGAGGCGATATTGGCGGCGGGCTCGGCAAAGGCGGCGGCGCTTGCCGCGCCGACCCTGGAAGGGGCGTACCGCGCGTTGGGACTGCCGCGCTAATTCCTATTCCGGGGACACTATACTTAATTAGGCAGTCCCGACGACCGGCTGCGGCGGCGTGCGGTGCAGCAGCCACAACGGCAATTAAGTATAGTGTCCCCGGAATTCTAATTGCCTAGGCCGGTCCCGCTGGTACGGACCTGTCACCCTGCCGAAGCAGCCTTCAACCCTCGCAGTCGCAGGCGTCCGCCCGGGCGAGGAGAAAGGCCCTTTCCGCCAGGTTGCGGGTAAGCGTGGCCGCGGCCGTGAATTCGACACGCGCCTCGGCGAGGCGCCCGGCCCGGAACAGGAAGTCGCCCCGCGCCGCCGGCAAGGGCGCGTAGTGAAGCAGCGCGGCGGCGCCCGCGATCTCGTCCACCAGCCGCAAGCCCGCTTCGGGCCCGAAGGCCATGGAGTGGGCGATCGCGCGATTGAGATCGACCACGGGAGAAGGCATCGCGACGCGCAGCCGGTCGTAGAGCGCGGCGATGCGCGGCCAGTCGGTATCGGCGGCCTGGGCCGCGCGGGCGTGGCAGGCGGCGAGCGCGGCTTGCAGCACATAGGGGCCATCCGCGCGCCCATAGTCTTCGGCCAGCGCTTCGGCGCGGGCCAGCGCATCGAGGCCGCGGCGGATCAGGAGCTGGTCCCAGCGTGAGCGATCCTGCTCGGGTAACGGCACGAAGGCGCCGTCCGGCCCGGTTCGCGCATCGAGGCGCGACGCCTGGATCTCCATCAGGGCCAGGAGGCCGAGCACTTCGGCAGTCTCCGGCGCATGCTCTGGCGAATCTTGGGGCATCAGTCCGGCCAGCATGCGGCCGAGCCGCAGCGCCTCCTGCGCCAAGGCCGGCCGGACAAGGTCGTCGCCGGCCGTGGCCGCATAGCCCTCGTTGAAGATGAGGTAGACGACCTCCAGCACCGAGGGCAGCCGCGCCGCCCGCTCCGCCCCCCGCGGCACCTCGAAGGCC
Organism: Allosphingosinicella sp.; assembly: GCA_035629975.1. Taxonomy (GTDB): domain Bacteria; phylum Pseudomonadota; class Alphaproteobacteria; order Sphingomonadales; family Sphingomonadaceae; genus Allosphingosinicella. Next base: position 138,552 of record DASQLN010000016.1, read on the forward strand.
AGGCCGGCCTTGGCGATCGCCTTCTTCGCGCGGACGATCCGCTGCGCGATCGCCGCCTCGCTGGACAGGAAGGCGCGGGCGATCTCGCCGGTGGTCAGGCCGCCGACCACCCTGAGGGTGAGCGCGGCGCGGGCTTGCGCCGACAGCATGGGGTGGCAGGCCGTGAAGATGAGGCCGAGCAGCTCGTCGCCGGGATCGTCGCCATCGCCGCTTCGATCGCTTCGGCCGCGTCGCCGACTTCCCCGTCCTGCTCCCGCGCGATCTCCTCGTGCTTGCGCGTCCGCATCTTGTCGCGCCGCAGCGCATCGAGGGCGCGCCGCTTGGCGACGGCCATCAGCCAGGCCCCCGGATTGGCCGGGACGCCCGCCCTGGGCCATTCGGCGAGCGCGGCGACGAGCGAGTCCTGCGCCAGCTCCTCGGCAAGGTCGATGTTCCCCACCATGCGGGCCAGCCCCGCGATGAGCCTGGCCCGTTCAATTCGAAAGGTCGCCTCGATCGCCCGGTGCGTCTCGCCTGCGGTCATACCGCCTTTTCGGCCAGGGACGCAGGTGAGACAAGCCGGCTCCGGCCGGCGTCGGCAAATTCCAAGGCTCGACAACCTGGTTTGCCCGATCAGCAAAGTCGCGGATAAAGTAGACACGATGATGTCGATCACTTTCTCCATGGAAAGCAGGGCGGAAGCGTTCTAAAAGTCACTGTCGTTTGCTTCCTGATGGACATCGTAGAGATTTGGAGCGCGCTGGTCATAGTGCTGCACGACGCGATCCGTGTTACGCTCGTGCCTCTCAAGGCGAGCATCGAGGAATCGGAGGTAAGCTATGCCTGCAACTGCACAAAACTCTGCACCAAATGGGGCCGCGGAGCTCAGGTCTCTCGCGTCTCAGGTGGGCATGCTCCCTGCGATGCAACGCCTCCTGGCATATCGTGACGAGCATAGCCCAGCCAGCAATCCGCGATACTGGGCCGCGGTAAATTTCGATCTCCATTCAGCGACGCCGCGCCTCTATCTTTTCGACCGCGTCGATAATGATCGAACCGACTATCTGTGCACGCACGGTAAAGGCTCGGATCCCAGTCACACCGGGATCGCCAGGAGATTTTCGAATATAGATGGGTCAAAGTGCACGTGCTTGGGAATTTTCCGGACCGGGGAGACCTACCACGGTGGCAACGGCTATTCGCTTTACTTGCATGGAGAGTCTCCAACGAACTTCAATGCGTTTCGGCGCCACATTGTGATGCATCCGGCGAGATACGCGACTCCTGAATGGGCCAATCGGCATGGCAAGCTCGGTCGAAGCGAGGGCTGTCCTGCGGTGGGCCCGGAGCATTCCAGGCAAATCATCGACGCGCTCCGCGGCGGATCCTTCCTAATCCATTGGAGCTCGCAACTGGAGGAACGGAATTGACTTACGCAGCGACACTGATCGGCCTGACGCTCGTCGCCTCGTCGCCCGTTTCAGCGCAGCCGGGAACCTGCCTTACTTCTCCGAGATGGCAGACCGGGAACAACTCGGACGAAGGCGATCAGTATATCGGCGACGTTGGCGATAATGGAATGACACTCTTGCAGTTTTACGGGCCCGCTTCGGACGCGGGGCATTCCGCCGGATACACCACGTTCGCCGCCCCAGTCGAAGGGCTCGTTCGAGGTGCGAGATACCGTCTGCATCTGGTCTTTCAAAGGGAGAGGGATAGCAGGGGTATCGCTCGCGAGGTGAGCCTTTCAGCTGCGGGGTTGCAACCGCAGTCTCGTGTCGTGTTCCGTCACTCCGGCCGGCAGACGTTTCAAAGAAATTACATCGCGGATGGAAGTCGTGCAGTGATCATGATCCACATGAAAGGCTATAACAACATGCATAGTTATGCTGGCTTTCCTCGGCTTTGCCGGGTCTAGCTATAGCGGCCAAAGACCGAAATCAGATCGATCCCGGAACGGCGGCTTCTGGTCAGGGCTTCACGACAAGCCAGCTTGGCGCCTGGTAGGCTGGAAAGCGGTCATGTCGCTATTCGTCGCACCGCCAAGGCGGCGGCCGGATTGCATCGACTTCATTTCCGCGCAAAAATCGGCGCAAGCCTTTTCCGAGAACCCGGGGTGGAGAGTCCGTACCATGGCCAAGCTCGTCTTTGGGATGAACCAGTCGCTGGACGGCTATGTCGACCACGAGGAATTTGCGCCCGATCCAGTGCTTTTTCGCCACTGGATCGAGCAGGCGCGCGGCGCGGCCGGCAGCGTCTACGGGCGCCGCATTTACGAAGTCATGCGCTATTGGGACGAGGACCGTCCCGAGTGGGACGCGGCCGAACGCGACTTCGCGGAGGCGTGGCGGAGCCAGCCGAAGTGGGTCGTGTCGCGCTCGCTCAAATCCGTCGGCCCGAATGCCGCTCTCGTCGACGATGATCTCGAGGTGGAGATACGCGCCCTGAAGGCCGGGCTCGAGGGGGAGATCGAGGTTGCCGGACCGGAGCTGGCACAGAGCCTGACCGACCTTGGCCTGATCGATGAATATCGACTCTACCTACACCCGGTCGTGCTCGGCCGCGGCAAGCCGTTCTTCGCCGGCCCCCGGCCGCCGCTGCGCCTGGTGGCCAGCGACCGCATTGGAGAGGGCGTGATCAGGCTGACATACGTTCCTGGCTGATCGCGCGACCGGCCGGACGGACTGCCAGAGAGTGGCAACCGACTACTGGCAGACTTATGCCAAGCGCTTGCCGGGCCGGACGAGCCATGCTTCTACCGGTCCGATGGCGATCAAGGCGATCATGGTCGACGTGGATGGCGTGCTTATCGTTCACCCGGACGCGCGCGGGTGGAGTGCCAATCTGGAGCGGGATCTCGGCATTTCCGCATCGAAGCTTCAATCGGTCTTTTTCATGCGGCATTGGGACGACGTGCTCCACGGACGCGCGACCCTGCGGGAGCGGCTTGCACCGGTGCTGCGAGACATGGCGCCTCACGTGACCTGCGATGCGCTGATCGACTATTGGTTCGCAAACGACGCTCATTTGAACGACGCCTTGCTGGCTGAGCTGGCATCGATCCGGGCGGGCGGGATCGAGGTTCATCTTGCTACGGCGCAAGAGCATGATCGCGCCCGCTATCTATGGGAAGAGCTCGATTTCCGCGGCAGGTTCGATGGCCTGCACTACGCGGCCGAGCTCGGCTGCTCGAAGCCCGCAGCAGGCTTTTACAAGGGCATCGAAGCCCGCACCGGCTTCCGGCCCCAGGACCTGTTCTTAATCGACGACAAAGTCGCGAACGTCGACGGCGCCATCAAGAGCGGCTGGGCCGCCGCTCTCTGGACAGGAAAGGACACCCTGCGATCCCTCATCCCTGACCGACCGTAGAATCGAACGACCTTCCACCGTCTCCGCCATTCAGCATGCATCCTGGCGCTCCCATTTGTAGGGCACGACCTCGGCCATGATCGGCTTAGGCTGACACAAGCCCCGTCATTGCGAGCGAAGCGCGGCAATCCAGTGCGGCCTCGCACACCGCTGGATTGGTACGTCCCCCGGCTTTCGCCGCGGTCCTGGCAACTGACGGATCAACCAACGCCAATCATGCCCTAGGCGACGCCGAGCTTCCCACGCTCCCCGTCACGCGGCGTCGCGAGTTCCTCGGGCGTCACGAAGTCGGCCAGATCCGCCGCCTCGTAGAACGGCCTTATCTCGACCACGCTCCGGCCCTGCATGCCATTGGGGGCGCGCTTCGCCCAGGCCACGGCCTCGTCCATGTCCTTGACCTCCCAGATCGAGAAGCCGGCGACGATCTCCCGGCTCTCGGCGAACGGCCCGTCGATCACCGTACGGCCGGGACCTTCGCAGATTATGCGCTTGCCCTCGGCGGGGGGCTTGAGGCCGGCGCCGGCGACCATGACGCCCGCCTCGACCAGCTCCTCGGTGAACCGGTCCATCGCCTCCCAGGCCTCGAGCGCCTCGGGCGTGGGGGCCAGGCCCTTTTCGCCGTCCCCGGTGGCGATCGCGAACACCATAACCCGCATCTGCAGTCTCCTTGGTCGAGCCGCCCCCTTTGGCGCCTCATCGGGACGACGAACGAGCTAGCCGGAAATCGACATCCTTTGCGCAATTTCTTTTCAGCGTGCGAAGCCCGCGGCTGGAACGCGGCACCCGGCGTGCTCCGCTCCTCGCTCCGATCGGTTTGTTGGATACATGTAGGAATTGAGCTGTCAGACTCGCCGCGACTCGGCCCTGCCCGCAAGTCCGGCTCTTTCAGATCGTCCGCCACCTCCCGATTCCGCCCCGGCATCGGCTCCCGTCGGCACGCACGGTCTGGCGCTTCGGAGAAAGCGCCCGCGAATCCATCTCCCCATCGCGGGGAGGGGGCCCGCGGACGATTTCGTCGCTTGAGGCGTCCAACTTGTCCACTTTGCCCGTGCCCGCCCGTTGGTCCCGCCCGGACGAACGCCGCGGAGCCGGTCAACACCCCCTCTCGCGTCTGGCTGGTATGGTTTCGCTACCTCCCCGTCCGCGCCATGCGCGACGATCGCGATGTCCGCCCGTAAACCCCCGGTTCAGCGGAACTTTGCGAAACGGGGCAAGTTGTTCTATATACAGGACAAAGCTTTGTCCGCCGGATGGAAAAAGTGCCCGCATTGAAAGGCTTGGTGCCATGTCTCTCAAGAAGAAAATACTGACCTTCGCCGCGCCGCTCGCCCTGCTGACGCTCAGCGCCTGCGTCACCGGCCTTCCGACCCGCGTTTCCCGCTTTCAGGCGATGCCCGCGCCGCAGGGCCAGAGCTTCTACGTCGAGGCGGCCGACGCGGACGATCGCGGCGGCCTCGAATTCGAGCAATATGCGCGGCTCGTGCGCCAGCATTTGGCCGGACAGGGCTATAGCGAAGCGCGTTCGCGCGGCGACGCCACGCTGATCGTCAGCCTCGATTACGGCGTCGACCAGGGCAGCCAGCGGGTGGTGGCCTATGCCGACCCGTTCCATGATCCCTGGGGCGGCTGGAGCGGACGCTATCGCGGCTTCGGCTACCGGCCCTATTACAGCCGCTTCGGCGGGTATCGCGGCCGGTCGCGCTATCCCTTCTTCTGGGGCTGGCACGACCCGTTCTGGGGCGGCGGCTACGACGTCGAGAGCTATACGGTCTACACCGCGTTCCTCGAGCTCGACATCAAGCGCGCGTCGGACGGGCAGTCGGTGTTCGAAGGCACCGCCCAAGCGCGATCGCGCACCGACGAGCTGCCGGCCCTGGTGCCCAACCTCATCGAGGCGATGTTCACCGGCTTCCCCGGCAATTCGGGCGAGACCGTGAGGATCACGGTCGCCCCGGAGCGCGAGCAGGGCCGGCGGTAGTACGCCCTTTCCGTCATTCCCGCGAAATGAATGGGACCCCTTAGCCCCGTCCGGGGGACGGGGCGCCCATTCCTGGAATTCAGCTTCTGTTTGTCAAGAAGGGCTGGACCCCCGCTTTCGCGGGAGTGACGGCTAGAGGAGCCGAAATTCGCCCTCAGCTCTCCAGCTGCCGGGTCAGCAGGCGGATGTCCGAATCGAGCTCGGGATCCTGGGCGCGGAGCTTCTCGATCTGCTTGACGGCGTGGATCACCGTGGTGTGGTCCCGCCCCCCGAAGCGCCGGCCGATTTCGGGCAGCGAGCGCGGGGTCAGCTGCTTGGAGAGGTACATCGCCACCTGGCGCGGCCTCGCGACTTCGCGCGCGCGGCGCGCGCTCGTCATCTCGGCCTTGCGGATCCGGTAGTGATCGGAGACGCGGGTCTGGATCTCGTCGATCGAGATTCGGCGCTGGTTGGCGCGCAGGATGTTGGCCAGCACCTCGCCGACGAATTCGAGGTCGATCGCGCGGTTCTGCATCGTTGCGTAGGCGGCGATCCGGTTGAGCGCCCCCTCCAGTTCGCGCACGTTCGAGCTGATCCGCTTGGCGAGGAACATCACCACTTCCTCCGGCACCGAGATGCCGGGAAGCTGCTCGAGCTTCTTGGTGATGATGTTGAGCCGAAGCTCCAGGTCGGCGGCGTTGATGTCGGCGACCAGGCCCCAGCTGAGGCGCGACAGGATGCGGGGTTCGATCCCGTCCAGGTCCTGCGGCGCGCGGTCGGAGCTGATCGCCAGGCGCCGGCCGGCCGAGATGATCTCGTTCATCGTGTGGAAGAATTCTTCCTGGGTCGATTCCTTGCCGGCGATGAACTGGACGTCATCGATCATCAGCAAGTCGGCCGAGCGCAACTGCTGCTTGAACTGGATGGTCTCGTTGGCGCGGAGCGCCGCGACGAACTCGACCATGAACTTCTCGGCCGACATGTAGATGATTCTGGCGCGCGGCCGCAGGCGATGGAATTCGTGGCCGATGGCGTGGAGCAAATGGGTCTTGCCCCGCCCGGTGCCGCCATGGAGGAAGAGCGGGTTGAAGGCGACCTTGTCGGCGACCGCGAGCGTGTGCGCTGCCTCCCAGGCCACCTCATTGGCCTTGCCGACGACGAAATTCTCGAACCGGTAGCGTGGCTCGAGCGCCACCGAATAAAGCCCGGGCGGCGCCTTGGCCTCGCGCTCGACGGGCGGGGCTGGGATTTCGACGAGGGCCGCGGTGCTGGGCGCGCCGGAGCCGACGCCGATCCGGATCTGCCGGACCTGCGGCACCTCGGCCTTCCACGCCAGGGCGAGCCGCTCGGCGAAATGGGTCTGCACCCAATCCGCCATGAACTGCGAGGGCAGCTGGAGGCGGAGCGCGCCGGTGTCGCCGTCGAAGTCGCCGAGCGCGATCGGGCGCAGCCAGCCGTCGAAGGTGCGCGCCCCGCAATCGCGGCGCAGGCCCGCGCGAATCGATTCCCATGCCGACGCGATCGACTCGATCACGTCCGCCCCGGCCTTGTCCGTCCGATCCTCTGCAGCCCTCTGCACGGCGCGTGCACCCCTCATTCTCTCCGCCGCTCATTGGCGGCACGTCATCTTTTCGGCGCAAAATTCCCCGCGCGGAAAGCCGTCCCCGGCTAGCCGCTGCTCGTGTTGATTTTGCTGTTGCGCCGGCGAAAGAATCTCCCGCCGGACGATTGTTGTGGAACCCGGGCGCGGCGGGATCAAGCGGAAAAAAAGCGTCACAGAAATTAAACTATATTGACACGTAGAAAACCGCAGAACTGCGTCGCTTTGTTATTGATAGCATTTTATTTCAATAACTTAGGGAGGCCGCTCTTCAAGGTCGGCGCGCGAATCGCCGGAAACCCTAGCGTTTCGCAAGACCGACTTCGCCGGCATGAAAAAACCCGCCGGCGAGAACCGGCGGGCGCCATGTCCAGTGTCTAGAAAGGCTTAGCCGAGCGTGGCGAGACGCCGTACGAGACGCGAGTATTTCCGCGCCGCGGTGTTCTTGTGCAGCACGCCGCGGGCGACCCCGCGGAACAGCTCGGGCTGGACCCGCGCAAGCGCCGCCTTGGCCTGATCCTTGTCGCCGGCGGCGAGCGCCGATTCGACCTGCTTGACGTAGGTGCGGATGCGGCTGACGCGGGCGCGGTTGATCTCGGCGCGCTTGGCGTTGCGGAGGATGCGTTTCTTTGCTTGCGGCGTATTCGCCATCGTCAAGGCCTCGTCACTGAAAAGAAAAGGGCGCGGCCGAACCGCACCCGCTCAAGCGCCGCCCTGTACTGTGGCCCGCCCCAACGGTCAAGCGCTCAGCGCTGGCATTTCGGGCAGAAGAAGGTCGAGCGCCCCGAGTCGGTCCGCCGGCGAATCACGCCGCCGCAGCAGGGGCAGGCCTCTCCCTCGCGCCCATAGACCCGCCACGCGCTCGAGAAATAGCCGAGCTCGCCGTCGGGGCGGACGAAATCGCGCAGCGACGAGCCGCCCGCCGCGATCGCCGCCCCCAGCACCTCCTTGACCGACTCGACGAGCCGGTCGAGGCGGACGCGCGCGATATGGCCCCCCGCGGAGCCCGGCGCGATCCGCGCCATGTGCAGCGCCTCGCAGACGTAGATGTTGCCGAGCCCGGCGACGATGCGCTGGTCGAGCAGCAGCGCCTTGACCGGCGCCGCGCGGCCGGCGAGCGCCCGCGCGAGATAGACGCCGTCGAAGGCGCCGCCGAGCGGCTCGGGGCCCATTTTCGCGAACGGCGGATAGGCATCGAGCGCGTCGCCACGGACGATAGCCAGGAAGCCGAAGCGGCGATGATCGTTGAGCGCGAGCCGCCGCCCCTCGTCCGTCTCGATCACGACATGGTCGTGCTTGCCGAGCTCGGCGGGATCGACCCGCCAATGGCCCGACATGCCAAGATGGAAGATCAAGGTGTCGCCCCGGTCGGTGTCGATCAGACCATATTTGGCGCGGCGGCCGAGCCCGGTGACTCGCGCGCCCGTCATCATCTGCCGCAGGTTCACGGGGAACGGCCAGCGCAGGTCCGCCCGGCGCAGCTCGAAGGCGAGAATCCGCCTCCCCTCCAATACAGGGCGCAGCCCACGGATCGTCGTCTCGACCTCGGGCAGCTCAGGCATTTAGGGCTCTGCACATCACCGCTCTCCCCTGCTAGAGCCCGGCGCGATGGACAAGGTCTCTTTCGGCCATGAGGATGTGGCGCCCGAGGAAAAGACGCGGCGCGTGCGCGGCGTCTTCTCCAGCGTCGCCTCGCGCTACGATTTGATGAACGACCTGATGTCGGGCGGCCAGCACCGGCTGTGGAAGCACGAATTCGTGCGCCGCATTCGGCCCCGCGCGGGCGAGGCGATCCTCGACATGGCGGGCGGCACCGGCGACATCGGCTTCCGCCTCGCCCGCGCCGGCGCGCGGGTGACGGTCGCGGACATCAATCCGGAGATGCGCGCGGTGGGCGTCGAACGGGCCAAGGCGCGCGGCATCGAAGGCCTGACCTGGGCCGAGGAGAATGCCGAAAGGCTCTCCTTCGCCGACAAGGCGTTCGACGCCTATACGATCGCCTTCGGGATCCGCAACGTCACCGACATCCCGGCCGCGCTCAAGGAGGCGCATCGCGTGCTGAAGACGGGCGGCCGCTTCTTCTGCCTCGAATTCTCGCGGTCGCGCTGGCCGGGCTTTCGCACACTCTACGAGAGCTATTCGCGCCGCGTCGTCCCGCGCATCGGCAAGAAGGTGGCGAAAGACGAGGAAAGCTACCGCTATCTGATCGAATCGATCGAGCGCTTCCCCGACATGGCGGCCTTCGCGCAGATGATCGAGGCGGCCGGGTTGAAGCTGGTCAAGGCTCAGCCGATCCTCGGTGGCCTCGTCGCCATCCACAGCGGCTGGAAAGTCTAGTGCGAATTTTCCCTCCACGTCACCCTGAACTCGTTTCAGGGTCCATGAACACGGTGCCCGCGAGCTCGTCGCTGCCAGTGTTCATGGATGCTGAAACAAGTTCAGCATGACGGAAAGGTGCTGATGACCCGCGCCGTGACCCATGTCTGGCGGCTCCTCAAATGGGGCCGCGTGCTGGCTCGGCACGGCGCGCTCCGGGGCATCGAGCGCGACCCGAACACGCCGCCGCCGGTGCGGCGCCTGTGCCGCCTCGCCCGCTTCGGCGCGCGCGTGCCCGACGTCCCCACTTATGCGCAGGCCTTCCAGGCGATCGGACCGGCCGCGATCAAATTGGGTCAGGCGCTAGCAACGCGCCCCGACCTGGTCGGCGAGGAGGCGGCGCACGATCTCGCGCTCCTCCAGGACAGCCTCCCTCCGGCTCCGTTCGACGCGATCAAGGCGGCGATCGAGCTGGGGCTGGGCCGCCCGATCGGGGAGGTCTATCGCGAGGTCGATCCCGAACCGGTCGGCGCCGCATCGATCGCCCAGGTCCACCGCGCCGTCACCACCGAGGGCAGGCAGGTCGCGGTCAAGGTCCTGCGCCCCCATATCGAGGAGGATTTCGCGGCCGCGATCGAGACCTATGAATGGGCGGCGGCGCAGGTCGAGGCGATGGGCGGCGAGGCGGCGCGGCTGCGCCCGCGCCTGGTCGTCGCCACCTTCCGGCAATGGACGAACCGCGAGCTCGACCTCAGGCAGGAGGCCGCCTCCGCCTCCGAGCTCAGGGAGAATCTAGTCGCCGAGAGCGGCTTCTTCGTTCCCGAAATCGACTGGAGCCGGACCAGCCGCCGGGTGATGACGCTCGAATGGATCGATGGCATCAAGCTGACCGATCGCGCCGCCCTGATCGAGGCGGGGCACGATCTGCCGGCGCTCGCTGCCATCCTGGTTCGGGCCTTCCTGCGCCAGGCCGTGGTCGACGGCTTCTTCCACGCCGACCTCCACCAGGGCAATCTGTTCGCGCTCCCCGACGGGCGGCTGGCGGCGATCGATTTCGGAATTATGGGCAGGATCGACCGCCAGGCGCGGGTCTGGCTCGCCGAGATTCTCCACGGCCTCCTGACCGGAAATTACCGCCGCGTCGCGGAGATCCATTTCGAGGCGCAATATGTGCCGCCCCACCACAATATGGAGGAATTCGCCACCGCCTTGCGCGCCGTCGGCGAGCCGATGCGCGGATTGCCTGCCAAGGACGTCTCGCTCGGCCAGATGCTCGAGGGTCTGTTCAAGATCACCCGCGATTTCGACATGCCGACCCAGCCGCATCTGCTCCTGCTTCAGAAGACGATGGTGATGGAGGAAGGCGTCGCCACCTCGCTCGATCCCGACATCAACATGTGGGAGACGGCCGAGCCCTTCCTCACCGAATGGGCGCGCAGCGAACTCGGCCCCGAAGCGCGGATCGCCGACGAGATCATCCGCGGCGTCCGCCTGCTGAGGAAGCTCCCCGATCTTATCCGCCGCCTTGATCACTATTATCCGCCACCCGGCGCCGCCCCGCCCGCGCCGCCGTTGCGCGAGATCGCGGTGGTGCGGCCGCATCGTTACTGGCCGATCGTCCTGGCCTCGCTGCTGTCGGCGGCTGCTGGAGCCGCGGGGGCGCTCCTGCTCTTCTGACCCCTTCTGCGCCGCCGCTTCCCCAACGCCTTGACGGCGAGCCAGGCGCCGCCGATCGCGGTCACCAGCGAGCCAAGACCGACAAAGACGCCTTCCCAGCTCGCGAACACGGCCTTGATCAGCTCGCCGAGGCTCTTGGCTTCGGACAGGCCGCGCAGGAAGCCCTTCCAGCCGGTGATGCTAATTTGAACCGAGACCCGTTCCCCATATTGGTCGAGGACCCGGACCCTCGTGCCGGGGAGGGGGCATTCGCCTCCGACCTGCGCCACCACTTCCACCTTCGCGCGAAGGATCCGGTCGCCCTCAATGAGTGGCATGATCCGCCATGACCAGGATGCCCGGTTCCTGTCTCGTCCGAGGCGCTTTATCTCGCCATTGTCACCTTCAATCCGGATCGATGGATTCGGTTCGAGCGTGACGCGCATGCACCGGCCGACGAACACGTTCCGTAGTCCGGAAAGGGAAGCATTGTCGCCAAATTCCCGGACGATCGCCTCCGGCGTGTCGGCGACCGCGAATTCCAGGGTCGCTTCGCTGCCGACCCACATTTCGGGGGGAGTCCTGAACGCGCCGAGACGCTCCAGCGCTTCATTGCAATCCAGATCGTCCGGACGGCAATCCGGCCGTCCCACATTCCTTTGGCGCCGATAGTTGAGGGAGAGCCGGCTTGTCGCGACCCGCTCGTCGGCCCGCCCCGCATATCCGGGGCTGCCGGCCACAAGGCGGGGACCGGCGCGCGAGCCTTGCCCGCAGGAGTCACGTCCCGCGGTCGAACAACGGATGTCGATGGCGGATACCAGGTCATTGGGCGCGTACCGCTGCTGCTGCTGTTGTTCCTGCTGTTCCAGGTGATAGATTGGCGGCGGGATCGGGCGCGGAGGGTCCAACGATGATGCTCTGGACGCGCAGCTCGACAACGTGGCTGCTGCTACGATCAACGTGACTTGGCCGAAAATAACGCCGTGGCCACTGGACATCGCAATCCCCCGTTTTTTCATATCATATTCTATGAGTGATTGTCATCGGCCACGACGTCATCTTGTGCGCACTGAAGGTGCAAGCCGGAAACAGCATGCCGTTCCGTCCGCGCCTGACCGGGCGCCGACCGTCGTTCCACTTGAAATCTGCCGGCGAAGATAGACATTGCCGGACATGCGGGCCAAGGGCATGCCATGCTGAACAGGCGCATCCTCCTCATCGTCGGCGGCGGGATCGCGGCCTACAAGGCGTGCGAGTTGATCCGATTGTGCCGCAAGGCGGGGATCGCGGTGCGTTGCGTGCTGACGGCGGGAGGGGCGCAGTTCATCACGCCGATGACGCTGGCGGCGCTTTCCGAGCAGCAGGTCTTCACCAACCTCTTCGACCTCAAGGACGAGGCGGAGATGGGCCATATCCAGCTGTCGCGGGAGGCCGACCTGGTCGTGGTCTGCCCGGCCACGGCGGACCTGCTTGCGAAGATGGCGGCCGGGATCGCAGACGACCTCGCCACCACTTTGCTGCTCGCCACCGACAAGAAGGTGCTCGCCGCGCCGGCGATGAACGTGCGCATGTGGCGGCACGAGGCGACCAGGCGCAACGTCGCCCGGCTCCGCGCCGACGGCGTCGCCATCCTCGAGCCCGACGAAGGCGAGATGGCGTGCGGCGAATATGGGCCGGGCCGGCTCCCCGAGCCCGAGGCGGTCTTCGCTGCAATCGAGCAGGCGCTGGGCGGCCCCGGGCCGCTCGAGGGCAGGCACGTGATCGTGACCGCGGGGCCCACGCACGAGCCGATCGACCCGGTCCGCATGATCGCCAACCGCTCCTCGGGCAAGCAGGGCTTCGCCATCGCCGGGGCGCTCGCCGACCTCGGCGCGCGAGTGACGCTGGTGGCGGGGCCGGTCGGCCTGGAGACGCCCGCCGGCGTGGCGCGAATCGACGTCGAGACCGCCGCGCAGATGGAGCAGGCGGTGCTCGCCGCCCTGCCCGCCGACGCCGCGGTGCTGGTCGCCGCGGTCGCCGACTGGCGGGTGGAGCCGGCGCGCGCCAAGCTCAAGAAGGAGGCGGGGCCTCCGCTGCTCGACTGGCAGCGGACGCCCGACATCCTCGCCGGCCTCGCGACGCATGCCGGCCGGCCCGGGCTCCTGGTCGGCTTCGCGGCCGAGACCGCCGACGTGCCCGCGCAGGCATCGGCCAAGCGGACCCGCAAGGGCGCCGACTGGATCGTCGCCAACGACGTATCGGGCGACGTGATGGGCGGCGACGCCAATGCGGTCCACCTGATCACGAGTGACAAGGCCGAGAGCTGGGACCGCATGTCCAAGGCCGAGGTCGCGCGCCGACTTGCGCAGCGGATCGCCGATGCCCTGGGAGGAGGCGCGTGATCGACATCAAGGTGAAGCGCCTGCCCCATGGCGAGGGCCTGCCGATGCCCTCCTACGGGTCGGAACATGCCGTCGGGCTGGACGTGGTCTCCGCCGAAGCGGTGACGCTGGCGCCCGGCGCGCGCCACCCCGTGAGGACCGGCATCGCAGTGGCGATTCCGCACGGTTATGAGGTCCAGGTCCGCTCGCGCTCGGGCACCGCGGTCAGGAACGGCATCACCTGTCTGACCGGCACCGTCGATTCCGACTATCGCGGCGAGCTGATGGTGGTGCTGGTCAATCTCGGCGCCGAGCCGTTCGTGATCGCACGCGGCGACCGCATCGCCCAGCTCATCCCGGCGCCGGTGCTGAAGGCGCGGTTCGACGAGGTCGACGATCTCGACGAAACGGCGCGGGGGAGCGGCGGCTTCGGCTCGACGGGGAGATAGGCGTGACGCTCTCGATCCTCCTGGCTCTGTTGCAGGCCGCGGCAAGCCCAGCCGCGCCGGGACCCGCGGACTGGAGCGCATTGCCGCTGATCCACATCACCGGGGCCGACGACATGGGCGGCTACGCTGCCACGGAAGAGGTCAGGCGGCTGACCCGAACGCGGCTGGCATGCCGGGCAAGCGTCAGGCGGATGCCGGGTCCGGAACAGGCGCCAAACGTGCGGATGCAAGGCATGGAGGTTTCGCTCATCGTGCTGGTCGCGCCCGACGGCCGCTTTCTCAACATTGTCGCCGCGCCCGGCCCGTGCGACCCGATCCGCAATTTTGCCCGCGCCCTTTTCAATCGCCACAATCGCGGTCGCGTGCGCCCGCCGGCAGGGCCCGGCCCCGCCTGGTATCGAACCACGATCAGCTTTCGCTGGGAACCGTGAGCCTCACCGACGCCCAGCTCGACCGCTATGCCCGCCATATCGTCCTCAAGGAGATTGGCGGCGAGGGGCAGCGCGCATTGCTGGCCGCCAGGGTCGCCATCGTCGGCGCGGGCGGGATCGGCGCGCCCGCGATCCAGTATCTGGCGGCGGCGGGCGTCGGCGCACTGAGGGTGATCGACGACGATAGGGTGACGCTCGACAACCTCCAGCGCCAGATTCTGTTCGCCACTTCCGACGTCGGGCGAGCCAAGACCGAGGTCGCGGGCGAGGCGGTGGCAAGGCTCAACCCCGACGTCCGCTTCGAGGCGCGGGCCGAGCGCCTGACGCCGGCCAATGTCGCCGCCCTGCTCGACGGCGCCGATTTGGTGCTCGACGGCTCGGACAATTTCGCCACCCGCCTGATCGTCTCCGACTATCTCACCGCGGTGCGCATCCCCCTGGTCTCCGCCGTGATCGGCCAGTTCCAGGCGCAGGTCGGCACTTTCCGCGGCTGGCAGGCGGCCGCCCCGTGCTATCGCTGCTTCGTCGGCGACGCCTTCGACGCGGAGGATTGCGATACCTGCTCGGAACTGGGGGTGCTCGGCGCCATGGCGGGGATCGCAGGCAGCTTCGCCGCATTGGAGGCGATCCGCGCCCTCACGGGCCAAAGCGAGGATCCGGCCGGCAGGCTCCACGTCTTCGACGGGCTCAAGCCCGCCATGCGGACGATCCGGATCGCCAAGGATCCAGCGTGCAGGGGCTGCTCCGCCTAGGGCCCTTAGCCGCCCAGCGCGCGGGCGAGCTGGCTGAAGAAGCGGCTGGTGGTGTCGGGCTGGATCGCGAAGGAAAAGCCGAGCCCGGCGACGAGGCTGAACAGGATGAAGCGCCAGCCCAGCATCCGGCCGAGCAACGAAGGTCCGCGCCGCTGCGCGCGCGGCGCGGCGGGGACGAAATGGACGGGCCCCGCGGGCACCCGGTCGGGGTCCTCGGGAGCGCGGCCGAGGATCAGCGCCTTTTCGTCCAGGAATTCGTCGATCGTGAGCACGCCCTGCTCGTAGAGCCGGGTCAGCCGCTCGAGCGAGGTCAGGCGGTGGTCCACGAGATCGTGATGCGCCGGCGCGGGCTCGGCTTCCGGCTGGACGAGCGCGAGATGCGGCGAAACCGGGTCCGCCTTCGGCTCGACCCGATTGCCGCGGCTGATGCTGAGCCTGCCCGTACGCACGGCCTGTCTCTACCGGCGCCAAGGTAAAGATAAGCGGATTCTTTATCCTTAACCTGCCGTCAACGGGCGCTTTTCGCGGCTATCGCGGCGCGATGCCGATCAGATCGATGGTGAAGATCAAGGTGGCGCCGCCGGGGATCGGGCCGCGCCCGACGGGGCCGTAAGCGAGCATGTAGGGTATCGCGAATTCGTAGCGGTCGCCGACGTTCATCAGCGGCACGCCCTCCTGCCAGCCGCGGATCAGCTGGGGCAGCGGGAAGGTCGCCGGCTCCCCGCGCGCGACCGAGGAGTCGAACTCGGTGCCGTCGATGAAGCGGCCGGCATAATGGATGGTGACCGTGTCGGTCGCGGCGGGACGGGGCCCACGCGCATTGCCGCTGATCTTGCGGTAGCGAATCCCGCTCACCGTCCGGCGCCAGCCCTGAGCGGGATCGAGGCCGTTGAGATAGCGGAAATGCCAATCGGCATTGGCCGGATTGGTCGGCGGCGCCGGCGGCTCCTGCACGGAGGCGGCCAGAGCGAGCAGGGCAGTGACGATCATTTCGATCCTTTCTTCCTGGCGGGCGGCTTGCGGCCCCTGCTTTTCTTCGGCGCCGGGCCCTTGGCGGCGCGCTCGTCGAGCAGTTGCGCCGCTTCCTCCAGCGTGAGCTGGTCGGGCGCCAGCGACTTGGGCAGGGTCGCATTGGTGGTGCCGTCGGTGACATAGGGGCCGAAGCGCCCTTCCATCAGCCGGATTTCGAGCGCGGTGCGCGGGTGCGCGCCCAGCATCTTCAGGGGCTCGCGCGATCCCGCCCGGCGCCCGCCGCCCTTGGCCGCGTCGGCGAGCTTGGCGACGGCGGCGTTCATGCCGACCTCGAATACTTCGGCGGTAGAGGCGAGCTTCGCATATTTGCCCTCATGGGCGAGATAGGGACCGTAGCGGCCGATGCTGGCGGTGATCGGCTTGCCCGTCTCGGGATGGTCGCCGACATCGCGCGGCAAGGAGAGGAAGCGCAGCGCAATCTCCAGGTCCGCGTCGGACGCCGGCACGTCCTTTGGCAGCGAGGCGCGCTTGGCCTCCTTGCCCTCGCCGATCTGGAAATAGGGGCCGAAGCGGCCCGAGCGCAGGGTAACGTCCTGGCCGCTTTCAGGATCCTGCCCGAGCACCTGCGGCCCCGAATCTTCGGAACCGCCTTCCGCGCCCTGGCCAAAGCGGCGGGTGAACTTGCACTCCGGATAATTGGAGCAGGCGACGAACGCGCCGTAGCGGCCGCCGCGCAGGCCGAGCCGCCCCTCGCCGCAGGCCGGGCAGAGCCTGGCATCGCTGCCGTCGCCTTTGTCGGGGAACAGCCAGGGGGCGAGGAAATCGTCGAGAGCGGCGGTGATCTCGGACGGCTTCTGCTCCATCACCTCGGCGGTCTTCGGCTTGAAATCGCGCCAGAAGCCTTCGAGCACTTGCTGCCATTGCATCCGCCCGCCCGAAATCTCGTCGAGCTCGTCCTCGAGATGAGCGGTGAAATCGTAGGAGACGTAGCGTTCGAAGAAGCGTTCGAGGAAGGCGGTCAGCAGCCGTCCGCTTTCCTCGGGAAAGAA
Source organism: Allosphingosinicella sp. (assembly GCA_035629975.1). Taxonomy (GTDB): domain Bacteria; phylum Pseudomonadota; class Alphaproteobacteria; order Sphingomonadales; family Sphingomonadaceae; genus Allosphingosinicella. Next base: position 155,442 of record DASQLN010000016.1, read on the forward strand.
GCGGTTCTTCTCGAGCCGGACGTAATCGCGGTCCTTCAGCGTCTGCAAGGTCGCCGCATAGGTGGACGGCCGGCCGATCCCGAGCTCCTCCATCCGCTTGACCAGGCTCGCCTCGGAATAACGCGGCGGCGGCTGGGTGAAATGCTGCTCGGCCGTGACGCTCTTCTTCGCGGGCGTATCGCCCTCGCGCAGCCGCGGCAGGCGGCGGCTGTCCTCGTCCTCGGCATCATCCCTTCCCTCTTCGTAGAGGGCGAGGAAGCCGGGGAAGAGCACGACCTGCCCGGTCGCGCGCAGGCCGTGCCGGCCGGTGCCGTCGGCCAGCTCGGCGGTGGTGCGCTCAAGCCGCGCCGACGCCATCTGGCTCGCCAGCGCCCGCTTCCAGATCAGCTCGTAGAGCCGGCCATGGTCGCCCGAACCGGCGCGGTCGCGGGAGAAGTCGGTGGGCCGGATCGCCTCATGGGCCTCCTGCGCATTCTTCGCCTTGGTCTCGTAGAAGCGTGGTTTGTCCGGCACGTAGCCGGCATCGTAGCGCGTCGCGACCGCCTTGCGCGCGGCGGAGATCGCCTCGGCGGCCATCTGCACGCCGTCGGTGCGCATATAGGTGATCGACCCGTCCTCGTAGAGGCTCTGCGCCACCCGCATCGTCTGGCTCGCCGAGAAGCCGAGCTTGCGCGCCGCCTCCTGCTGCAGCGTCGAAGTGGTGAAGGGCGGCGGCGGATTGCGGGTCAGCGGCTTGGTCTCGACCGAGACGACCGAGAAGCGCCCCTCCTCCACCGCCTTCTTCGCGGCCAGCGCGGTCCCCTCCTCGCCGATCGTCAGCCGATCGATCTTGTTGCCGTCATAGCGGACGAGGCGGGCGGGGAATTCGGTGCCGTCCGCCTCCATCAGGGCAGTGACGCTCCAATATTCCCGGGCGCGGAACAGCTCGATCTCGCGCTCGCGGTCGACCACCAGCCTCAGCGCCACCGATTGCACCCGGCCGGCCGACTTGGCCCCCGGCAATTTGCGCCACAGCACCGGCGAGAGGGTGAAGCCGACCAGATAATCGAGCGCGCGGCGCGCCCGATAGGCGTCGATCAGGTCCTCATCGAGGGCGCGCGGATGGGCGATCGCCTCGAGCACGGCGGTCTTGGTGATCGCGTTGAACGCGACGCGTTCGACATGGGCGGGCAGCGCGCGCCGCGCCCTCAGCACTTCCTGGACATGCCAGGAGATCGCCTCGCCTTCGCGATCGGGGTCGGTGGCGAGGATCAGCGACTCCGCCTTCTTCGCCTCGTCGCTAATGGCTTTCAGCTGGCGCGCCTTGTCGCCGTAATTCTCCCAGGTCATCGCGAAACCGTCGTCCGGATCGACCGAGCCGTCCTTGGGCGGCAGATCGCGGACATGGCCGTAGGAGGCCAGCACCCGATATCCGGGGCCGAGATATTTTTCGATGGTCTTGGCCTTGGCGGGCGATTCTACGACGACGAGCTTCATGTCTTGTTTTAAGTCCTTACACGTACGCGCGATGGTGGAGAGTGGGATTGCGCAGCGTCAAGGGCCAAGCGATGGGGATGTTCGGGGCGGGCCTGCTCGCGCTCGCTTTGCCCGGCACGGGCGCGGTCACGCAGCCGCTGCAGCGGGGGATCGAGACGCGGATCGTGGCCGAGCTCAACCGGGCCCGGGCCGATCCCCGCGCTTATGCGGCGGAGCTGCGCCGCTACCGCAGCTATTATCGCGGGCGGATCGTGTGGCGGCCGGGCAATCCGGTGGGCCTCAGGACTCGTGAGGGGACCGCCGCCGTCGACGAGGCGATCCGCTTCCTCTCCGCGCAGGCGCCGCTGCCGCCGCTGGCCGAGCTCCCGCTCCTCGCCCGCGCCGCCGCCGACCATGCCGCCGACCAGGAGCGGAGCGGCCTCCAGGGCCATGGAGGACGCGACGGCTCGCGCCCCGCCGAACGGATTCGGCGGCGCGGCGGCGGCTCGTCGGCCGGCACGGGCGAAGTGATCGCCTATGGCCCCACCGACGCGGCGAGCGTGGTCCGCGAGCTGATCATCGACGACGGCGTGCCGGACCGGGGCCATCGCTGGCTCATGTTCAGCCCGCGATTTCGCGCCGCGGGCGCCGCCTGCCGCCCGCACCGGGACTGGCGGACGGTCTGCGTCATCGACTTCTCGACCAGCCCAACCGGGCGCTAGGCCACCGGCGTCACCCGCCAGGCGTGGATGAAGGCGGCTGCGAGCAAGGCGTCGATCGAGGCGAATTCGAGCAAGGCCGCCGGAATCCGCCCTTCGGCCCAGAGGATCAAGATGGGCAGGAAGAAGGCCGTCTTGGCGAGCGCGCAGAGCGGCATCAGCGGGCGGAAGCGCACCGGATCGCTCGCGATCGTCAGATAGACGAGCTGCATCACGCTCGCCGCGCCCAGGAAACCGTAATAATATTCGGCATGGGGAAGCGCGCCCTGCGTCGCCTGCGCGATCCAGCGCTCGAGGAAGAAGAAGGGGACGAGCACGATCAGGCCGTAAATCCCGGCCAGAAGGAAGGTCAGCCGCGCGGTCCGCTCGCTCATGCCGCGCTGACCTTGCCGCCGGCATGGCGTTCGAGCCGGCCGGCGAGCTCGAGCTCGAGCAGGATGGTCTGCACGGTGGCCGGCGACCGGCCGGACTGGCGGACGAGCTCATCGACGGGCACCGGGGTCGGCCCGAGCAGATCGGTGACCGCGCGGCGCGCGGCCTCGTCGGCGTCGACCGCCGGGCCGGGAGCGGTATAATCCAGCTCGCGCTGGCGGAACGGACGGATGCGCGACGGGCTGATCGCCTCGAGCACGTCCTCGGCGGTCTGGACCAGAGTGGCGCCCTCCCGGATCAGATGGTTGCAGCCCTGCGCGCGCGGATCGAGCGGCGAGCCCGGTACCGCCATCACCTCGCGCCCCGCCTCGGCGGCGAGGCGCGCGGTGATAAGGGACCCGGATTTGGGCGCGGCCTCCACCACCACCGTGCCATGGGTCAAGCCGGCGATGATCCGGTTGCGATAGGGGAAATGGCGCGCGCGCGGCTCGACGCCCGGCGGCTGCTCGGCGATCAGCAGGCCGCGCTCGGCGATCGCGCGCTGGCGCGCCTCGTTTTCGAGCGGGTAGACGACGTCGATGCCGCCGGCGATCACCGCGATCGTGCCGCTGTCCAGCGCCCCGTCATGCGCAGCCGAATCGATTCCGCGGGCGAGCCCGGAGACGACGACGCTCCCCGCCTCGCCCAGAGCGAGAGCGAGCTGGCGGGCGAAGCGGCAGGCGGCGGCCGAGGCGTTGCGCGCGCCGACGATCGCCACGGCCGGTCTGTCGAGCAGGGCGATGTCGCCCTTGACGATCAATGCCGGCGGCGCGGTCTCCAGCTCGGCGAGCAAAGGCGGGTAGGCGCCCTGCCCCAGGAACAGATGCCGCGCGCCGAGCTTGGCGACCCGGTCGATCTCTCGCTCGATCTCGGACTTCGAGGCGAGCCGAGGCGCCCGCCCGCCGCCGCGCGCGGCGAGATCGGGAATCGCGTCGATCGCCGTCTGGGCCGAGCCGAAGCGGGCGAGCAGCTGGAAATAGGTGATCGGCCCGATATTGTCCGAGCGGATCAGCCGCAGCCGGGCGATGTGATCGGGGGGCGCGGGCATGTCAGGCCGCGCTCCGCCCGACCTTGGGCTCCTCGCCCCGGGCCAGCCGGCCGATATTGGCGCGGTGGGTCCACAGCAGCAGCAAGGCGAAGCCGGTGAGCAGGATGGCGAGGTCGAGCCGGCCGAACAGAAAGGCGCAGACCGGCGCGGCCAGGGCCGCGGCCATGCTGCCGGCCGAGGAATAGCGGGTGGCCGCGAAGACCGCGATCCAGACGAGGATGACGGCGAGCCCGCTTTGCCAGTGCAAGGCGAGGACGATCCCGATCAGGGTCGCCATGCCCTTGCCGCCCTTGAAGCCGAGCCAGGCCGGATAGAGATGGCCGAGGAAGGCGCCGATCGCCGCCAGCCCCTCGGCCTGCGGCAGGTCCGGCCAGATCGCCCTCGCCAGCAGCACCGCCGCCGCACCCTTGGCGGCGTCGAGGACGAGCGTCGCGGCGGCCAGCTCCTTGCGCCCGGTCCTCAGCACGTTGGTGGCGCCGATATTGCCCGAGCCGATCGCGCGGACGTCGCCGGCGCCGGCCGCGCGGGTCAGCAGCAGCCCGAACGGAATCGCCCCGAGCGCATAGCCGAGCAAAAGGCACAGGATCGGCGGCACCAGGATTTCGAGCGTCACGAACACCCCCGCCGCACTGCCTAGCCATGGCGGAAAATCCGCGCAACAGATTGCGGCAAAAGCGGTGGGTCTCCCTCATCGTCATCCCCGCGAAAGCGGGGATCCAGACTCGTTCGCGGACAAGGAGAAGCTGGATTCCCGCTTTCGCGGGAATGACGGACGAGCTTGCGCGATTTGAAACTCCCGCCTCACCCGCTACATCCACGCCCGCATGACCGCCCCCCAGCCCCTCCTCGTCTTCGATTCCGGCGTCGGCGGCCTTTCGGTGCTGCGCGAGATAAGCAAGCTGCTGCCCGGCGCGCCCATCGTCTACGCCGCGGACAGCGCGGGCTATCCCTACGGCACAAGGAGCCCGGCCGAGATCGCGGCGCGGGTGCCGGCCTTGCTCGGCCGGCTCGCCGAACGCTACGATCCGGCCGCGATCGTGATCGCCTGCAACACCGCCTCGACCATTGCCCTCGACGCGGTCCGCGCCGCGCTCGATCTGCGGGTCGTCGGCACCGTGCCCGCGATCAAGCCGGCGGCGGCGCTTTCCAGAACGCGGACGATCGGCGTGCTCGGCACCGACGCCACCATCATCCAGCCTTATGTCGACCGGCTGGCCGCGGAGTTTGCCGCCGACTGCACCGTCGTCCGCCACGGCTCGGCCGAGCTGGTCGACCTCGCCGAAGCGAAATTGCGCGGGGAAGCGGCCAATCCGGCGGCCTATGCCCGCATCCTCGGCGGCCTCCTCGACAAGCCCGGCGGCGACGGGATCGACACGATCGTGCTCGCCTGCACCCATTTTCCGCTGCTCGAGGCGGAGCTCGCCGCCGCGGCGGCAGCGCGCCCGATCGCATTTGTTGACGGCAATGCCGGCATCGCCCGGAGGGTCGCCTGGCTGATGCGCGATCATTCCTGGCCGGCCACTCCGTCCGAGGGCGTGGCGGTTTTCACCGGCGCGCCTGTGGAAGCCTATCGCGCGGGCCTCGCCCGGTTCGGCCTGACCCGGATCGAGAAACTCTAAGCAACAAGGGTCAGTTGCGAATCGTTCGCACTGGCCTTTCAGGGCGCGAATCCTCTATTGGGACCGGAGAAGGACCGGGGAAGAGCTTTGGACTATCAGCGTATCTTTGCCGACGCGATCGAGCGGCTCCATGCCGAGGGCCGCTATCGCGTCTTCATCGATATATTGCGCAACAAGGGCAGCTATCCGAATGCCCGCTGCTTCGCCGGCCATAACGGCCCGAAGCCGATCACGGTCTGGTGCTCGAACGACTATCTCGCCATGGGCCAGCATGCCGGCGTGATCGCGGCGATGGAGGAGGCGCTGCACGATGTCGGCGCCGGCTCGGGCGGCACCCGCAACATCTCCGGAAACACTCATTATCATATCGATCTGGAGGCCGAGCTCGCCGATTTGCACGGCAAGGAAGCGGCGTTGCTCTTCACCTCGGGCTATATCTCCAACGAGGCTGCGCTTTCGACGATCGGCAGGCTGCTCCCCGGCTGCATCATCTTCTCCGACGCCTTGAACCACGCCTCGATGATCGCCGGCATCCGCAGCTCGGGCTGCGCCAAGCAGGTGTTCCGCCACAACGATCTCGCCCATCTCGAAGAGCTGCTCGCGGCCGCCGATTCCGAAGCGCCCAAGCTGATCGCGTTCGAGAGCGTCTATTCGATGGACGGCGACGTCGCCCCGATTGCGGAAATCTGCGACCTCGCCGACAAATATAACGCGCTGACCTATCTCGACGAGGTCCATGCGGTCGGCATGTACGGCCCGCGCGGCGGCGGCATTTCCGAGCGCGACGGTGTCGCCCACCGGCTCACCCTGATCGAGGGCACGCTCGGCAAGGCGTTCGGCGTGATGGGCGGCTATGTCGCCGCGGAGCGCAACATCATCGACGTGATCCGCAGCTACGCGCCCGGCTTCATCTTCACCACCTCGCTCTCGCCGGTGCTCGTCGCCGGCGCGCTCGCCAGCGTGCGCCACCTCAAGGCATCGACCGTCGAGCGCGAGGCGCAGCAGCTGCGCGCGGCCGAATTGAAGGCGATCTTCGCGCAGGCGCGGCTGCCGGTGATGCCGTCGACCACGCACATCGTGCCGCTGCTGGTCGGCGATCCGGTCAAGGCGAAACGGATCAGCGACATATTGCTCGCCGAATACGGCATCTACGTGCAGCCGATAAACTACCCCACCGTCCCGCGCGGCACCGAGCGCCTGCGCTTCACGCCCGGCCCCGCGCACACCGCCGAGATGATGCGCGACCTCGCCGCCGCTCTGGTCGAGATCTGGGATCGGATGGAGATGCGCTGGGCGGCGTGAGCCGTCCGCCCCTCCACAATATCCGGTGGCGAATCCCGCCCCGATTGCCTAGGGCATGCGCCATGCGCATCGCCATTGCTTCCGACCATGCCGCCGTCTTGCTCAAGGCGGAGCTCGTCGCCTGGCTCGGCGAGGAGGGCCATGCGGTCGCCGATCTCGGCCCCCAGGGCGTCGACTCGGTCGATTATCCCGATTACGGCTACAAGCTCGCCGAAGAGATCGCCGCCGGCCGGGCCGATTTCGGCGTGGCCCTTTGCGGCTCGGGCATCGGCATCTCGATCGCCGCCAACCGTCACCCGGCCTGCCGCGCCGCTTTGGTCTCCGAACCGCTTTCGGCGTCGCTCGCCCGCCAGCATAACGACGCCAACGTCATCGCCATGGGCGCGCGGCTGATCGGCATCGAGATGGCGAGAGCCTGCATCGAGGCGTTCCTCGCCACGCCGTTCGGCGGCGATCGCCACCGGCGCCGCGTCGAGAAGCTCTCCCACCCGCATTTCAGCAAGGAGCCCGCATGAGCAGCCGCCCGCTCAGCGACGTCCAGCCCGACGGATATTTCAGCGATGATCTGCGCGCGGCCGATCCCGGCGTCGCCGACGCCGTCGCCGCGGAACTGGACCGCCAGCAGAACCAGATCGAGCTGATCGCCTCGGAGAATATCGTCTCGCGCGCCGTGCTCGAGGCGCAGGGCTCGGTGCTCACCAACAAATATGCCGAAGGCTATCCGGGGCGGCGCTATTATCAGGGCTGCGGCCCCTCCGATTCGGTCGAGACGCTTGCGATCGAGCGGGCGAAGCAATTGTTCGGCTGCGGCTTCGCCAACGTCCAGCCGCATTCGGGCGCGCAGGCCAACGGCGCGGTCATGCTGGCGCTGGTGAAGCCGGGCGAGACCATCCTCGGCATGTCGCTCGACGCCGGCGGCCACCTCACCCACGGCGCCAAGCCCGCCATGTCGGGCAAATGGTTCAACGCGATCCAATATGGCGTCCGCCGCGACGACGATCTGATCGATTTCGACGAGGTCGAGCGGCTCGCCAAGGAGCATAAGCCGAGGCTCATCATCGCCGGCGGCTCGGCCTATCCGCGCCACATCGATTTCGCCCGCTTCCGCGCGATCGCCGACGAAATCGGGGCGATCTTCATGGTCGACATGGCGCATTTCGCCGGCCTGGTCGCCGCGGGCGAGCACCCCTCCCCCTTCGGCCACGCCCATGTCGTCACCACGACCACGCACAAGACCCTGCGGGGACCGCGCGGCGGCATGGTGCTGACCGACGACGAGGCCATTGCGAAGAAGATCAACTCAGCCGTTTTCCCCGGCCTCCAGGGCGGCCCCCTGATGCACGTCATCGCGGCCAAGGCGGTCGCGTTCGGCGAGGCGCTGCAGCCCGATTTCAAGACCTATGCCAAGGCCGTCATCGCCAACGCCAAGGCGCTCGCCAGCCGCTTGAAGGCGCGCGGCGCGGATCTCGTCGCGGGCGGCACCGACACCCATCTCGCCTTGGTCGACCTGCGCCCGCTCGGCATCACCGGCAAGGACGCCGACGAGGCGCTCGAGCGCGCGTCGATCACCTGCAACAAGAACGGCATTCCGTTCGATCCGCTGCCCCCGGTCAAGACCAGCGGCATCCGCGTCGGCTCGCCCGCCGGCACCACGCGCGGCTTCGGTGTCGCCGAGTTCCGCGACATTGCCGACATGGTCGCCGACGTGCTCGACGGGTTGAAGGCGAAGGGCGAGGAAGGCGATGCGGAAGTCGAGGCGGCCGTGAAGGTCCGCGTCCGCGAGCTGTGCGCGCGTTTCCCGATCTATCCCGAGCAGTAAGTGCGCTGCCCGTTCTGCGCCCATGAGAACAGCCAGGTGAAGGACAGCCGTCCCACCGAGGACGGCTCTTCGATCCGCCGCCGCCGCCAGTGCGAGGATTGCGGCGCCCGCTTCACCACCTTCGAGCGCATCCAGCTGCGCGAATTGACCGTGGTGAAATCCGGTGACCGGCGCGAGCCGTTCGATCGCATGAAGCTCGAACGCTCGATCGCCACCGCCTGCCGCAAGCGCCCCGTCTCACCCGAGCGCATGGAACGCCTCGCCTCCTCGATCCAGCGCCAGATCGAGACGTCGGGCGAAAGCGAAATGCCCTCGGCCCGCATCGGCGAGATGGTGATGGAAGGGCTCAAAGCGCTCGACCCGGTCGCCTACATCCGCTTCGCCTCGGTCTATAAGGACTTTCGCGAAGCCAAGGATTTCGAGGATTTCGCGGGGACGGTGGGGGAATAGGCTTCCGTGGATTTCTACGCCTACCTCCTTCGCTGCGCGGACGGTCATCATTATGCGGGCCACACCGATGACCTCGATGCGGGCATCGCGCAGCATCAGGCCGGGGCGATCCCCTATACCCAGAAGCGCAGGCCAGTGACCCTGGTCTGGTCCGGCCGCTTCCCCGAGCGCGATCAGGCCTTCGCGGCCCAACGGCGGATCAGGGGCTGGTCGCGCGCCAGGAAGGAGGCGCTGATCCGGGGCGATGAGGAGGCCCTCAGTGCACTCTCGAAGAAACCGCTCCTTGCCGGTTCCCCCGGATCAAGTGCGGGGTCTCCGGCTATGCAGGATGAGCCGGTTGGGGCGGCGCCGTCCGCCCCTCCCCCCGCCATCGTCCTCGTCCGTCCACAGCTCGGCGAGAATATCGGGAAGGCGGCGCGCGGGATGCTCAATTTCGGGCTGACCGACCTCAGGCTGGTCGCGCCGCGCGACGGCTGGCCCAATCCGACCGCGGGGCCCGCCGCGTCGGGGGCGGACGTGGTGCTGGAGCGCGCGCGCGTATTCGAAACGGTGGCCGAGGCGGTGGCCGATTGCGCCCATGTCTATGCGACCACGGTCAGGAAGCGGGGGCTCGTAATCCCAGTGGTCTCGCCCGAGGAAGCGGCCCGCGAGGTCCATGGCAATGACGGGCCTTCGGCCTTCCTGTTCGGCGCCGAGCGCTCCGGGCTGGAGACCGAGGAGGTGGCGCTGGCGGGCAAGATCGTCACCGTCCCGGTCAACCCCGATTTCCGCTCGCTCAATCTCGCCCAGGCGGTGATCCTGGTCGCCTATGAATGGTCCAGGCACGGTGGCGGCCTCGCCGTCCCCACCGAGAGCGAGACCATCGAGCCCCGCGCGGTCCAGGCGGAGCTCGAAGGGCTGATCGGCCAGCTTTATGCCGCGCTCGAGGCGGCCGACTATTTCCATCCCCCCGACCGCACGCCGGCGACCAGGAACACGATCCGCACCATCCTCACCAAGGCGGCCTGGTCTTCACGCGAGGTTCAGGCGCTGCGCGGCATCGTCCGGGCATTGACGGAATCGGGCCGGAAGAGCCGCTGAACGCTTGACTTTTTGGCCCTTCTTCGCCCATTCAAAGTCCAAATTTCGAGTTGGAGAAACGATCGTGTACCTACGCGCCCTTGCCGCCGCCATCGCCGTTGTCGCCGTCCCCATCGCCGTTCAGGGCGCCGAAGGCCCCCGCCGGACCCCATCCAGTCCGCAAGCCAAGCGCACCTGCAAGGTCGATCTGGAGACCGGCAGCCGGCTAGGCGGCGTCCGCCGTTGCCGCAGCGCGGAAGAGCGCGAGGCCGCCAAGCAGGAGGCGCGGACCGTCGTCGACCGGATCCAGTCCATGAAGGCTACGACCTGCCCACCCAATTGCTAGTTTTCGGAGGCTGTCATGATCGTTCGCGCTTTTCTGGCGGTATTTGCCGTCGTCGCTATCCCGATCGCCGTCCAGGGGGCTGAGAACCCGCCTCGACCCGCGTCCAAACCGGAGAAGCGCACGTGCACGGTGGATCTGCAGATTGGCAGCCGGCTCGGCGGCGTCCGCCGCTGCCGCTCCGCGTCCGAGCGGGCCGAGCACAAGGCGGAGGCGCGCCGGACCGTCGACCGCATCCAGTCCATGAAGGCGACCATCTGCACGCCGACCATTCCTTGTTGACCTGGACCGCGTTTTTTTTCGGAAGCCCGGCTGCAGATTTTGGTGATCGTCCGTACTGTTCTGGCGGCCGTTGCGGTGATCGCAATTCCCATAGCCGTTCAGGGGGCGGAAGCGCCGCGCCGGACCAAGCCCAATGCGGAGAAGCGCACCTGCCAGGTCGATTTGCCCCTGGGCAGCCGGCTCGGCGGCGTCCGCCGCTGCCGCTCCGCCTCCGAACGGGAAGCGCACAAGGCGGAGGCGCGCCGGACCGTCGACCGCATCCAGGCGATGAAGCCGACCATCTGCGTGCCCGGCAAGCCCTGTTGATCAAGCTCCAGTCCTGTCGGCAGCCGGATCGGAGGCATTGGTGATCATTCGCGCTGTTCTGACGGCCATCGCGGTGATCGCCGTCCCCATTGCCGTCCAGGGGGCGGAAGGCCCGCGCCGGACCGGGCCGGACCAGGCCAAGCGCACCTGCAAAGTCAACCTCCCGACCGGCAGCCGGCTCGGCGGCGTCCGCCGCTGCCGGAACGCGGAGGAGCGGGAAGCGGCCAGGCAGGAGGCGCGCACGACCGTCGACCGCATCCAGGCGATGAAACCGGTCATCTGCGCGCCGCCGCACCCCTGTTGAGCTGGGCCCAGCGGGCAGCCGCCCGTCCATGCCGGTCGCGGGCGTTCCGGCAACATCGTTGACTTTGCGCGGCTTTGCCGCCATGTGCCCGCCTTCGCAATTGGCCCCGCACCCCTGGTGAAGCGGTGGCCGCGCCGGACGCCTCAAGGTCCGGCGGTGCGGTCCCAGGGACATGAGCGACACGCGAATTGGAGTTTTTGTATCATGACCAAGCGCACCAGCGCCAAGTATAAGCTCGACCGCCGCATGGGCGAAAACGTCTTCGGACGCCCCAAGAGCCCGGTCAACCGCCGCGAATATGGCCCCGGCCAGCACGGCCAGCGCCGCAAGGGCAAGGTCTCGGATTTCGGCATCCAGCTGCGCGCCAAGCAGAAGCTCAAGGGCTATTATGGCGACGTCACCGAAAAGCAGTTCAAGCGCGCCTACACCGAGGCCGCCAAGATGAAGGGCGATACCGGCCAGAATTTGATCGGCCTGCTGGAGCGCCGGCTGGATGCGGTCGTCTACCGCGCCAAGTTCGCGCCGACCATCTGGGCTGCGCGCCAGATCGTCAATCACGGCCATATCCGGGTCAACGGCGCCAAGCTCAACATCGCTTCGGCCAAGGTCAATGTCGGCGACGTCGTCGAACTGGGCCCCAAGGCGCAGGAAATGGCGCTGGTGATCGAGGCGCAGGGTCTCGCCGAGCGCGACATCCCCGAATATATCGTCCAGGACGGGACGACCAAGATCGTCTTCAACCGGGTGCCGACGCTCGACGAAGTGCCCTATCCGGTGCGCATGGAGCCCAATCTGGTCGTCGAATTCTATTCGCGCTGACGCTTTTCAATCGTCGAGAAGCAGCGGGCTGACACCGACGAGCGGGCGGTCGAGACGGGACGGGACGGGGCGGTCCTCCACCCACGCCCGCGCGCGCGCGATCTCCGGACCGATTGCCCGCTCGGTTTCCGCACGCAGCTCGAGCCGCGCCGTATTGTCGAACGCCTGACCCGGGACCTTGGAATAGGTCGTAAGGAGCTCGTCCGCGTCGAGATCGGCATCGGCCCCGAAGTGCGCGGCCGCGGCGGCGAGCGCCGGGCGCGGCGCGTCGAGCAATTCGCCGGCATGCAGGCTTCGCACGCCCGGATACTGCGCAAGCAGCTCGGCATAGAGCCGCATCTGCGCGAGCCACAGCGCTGCGGCGCGCTCCGCCACATCCAGGCCCGCCACGCCGGCAATGTCGAGCTGGGTGGTGACGTTGACCAACCATTGGCGATGGGCGGGGCTGCGCAGCACCGCGAGCAGATAGGCCCGCAACGGGAAATAGAGCAGGATGGCGGGCGCGGACGGATCGAGCGCCATGAGCTCCGCCGCGATGAAGTTGACCGGCACGTTCGCCTTGACGATGGTTGGAAGGTCAGGGCGATAGCGCCGCCCGGCCAATGCGGCTGCGAGGTGCAGGCGCGCCCGCCAGCCCCCGTCCGCCGCACCGCGCGTCAGGCCGAGCTGACGCAACGGGCGCGGCTCGCGCAGGACCAGATTGCCCTCTTCGCGATCCAGCGCGCGCGCGAGCAGGGTCGAGCCGCAATGGGCGACGTGGAAGATCCATGCGATCCTGGGAACGGCGATGTCGTTTGCCGTCAGCGCCTCCACCGGAACTCGCATTTCCCGATCGTCCAGCGCGGCGATCCTGCGGTCGAGGAAGATCGAGCGGTGATAGGCGCCGCGATCCATCGTCCGGAAGATCGCCTGATCGCCTTCGAACGCGAAGAGATGATGGTCGGGCGAGGCGAACAGGCTCTCGATGATCGGCTCCATGTCGGGCCTATAGTGCGCCCGCCCGATCAGGGCTATATGTCCCCCGCCACCGCCTGCAGGAACGCTGAATGGCCGAGATGATCCCCCCCGGCGCCGGCCGGCCCTATGCGACCATCCGGGCCCAGCAGGAAACGAGCGCGCTCGATCTCGCGCCGGACGCCGTCATTTCGCTCTACAAGACCCATGGCGCGCTGCTGCTGCGGGGTTTCTCCACCGACCTCGATCGCTTCCGCCGGTTCGCCGAGCAGTTTTGCGCAAGTTCCGCGCTGAACGACAGCCGCGGCCGCGACCTGCTCGACCCGGAGCACAAGATCCAGTCGGTCAACCGCGGCGTCGCGCCTTTTCCCCTCCACCCCGAACTCTCGCGCGAGCCCTGGAAGCCGGACGTGTGCTTCTTCGGCTGCCTCAACCCGCCGAGCGAGCAGGGCGCGACGACCTTGTGCGACGGCGTCGAGATCGTCGCGCAGCTCCCCGCCGAGGTGCGGGGAGCGTTCGAGAACCGCCGCTTGCTCTACGTCCAGGCGGCCACGGCGGAGGAGCTGGACTATTGGCTGGGCACGCCCGAGCCGAGCGACGCCGAGCTGGCCGCGCCGCCGCCGACATCGCCCTATTTCTTCTGGCGCGCCGACGGCCAAATCATCCGCGCCTTCACGCGTCCCGCCTTTCACCGGCCGATGTTCATCGACGCCCCGGCTTTCGGGAACTTCCTCCTGTTCGCGCGCTATTGCCTCGGGATTCAGGGCGTGCCGCTATTCGAGGACGCCTCGCAGGTTCCGGACGCCTTGCTGGCGGCGGTGAAATCGGTCTCCGACCGCCTGACCGCGCCGATCGCCTGGCAAGGCGGCGACGTGCTGATGATCGACAACACCCGCTTCATGCACGGGCGCACCGCGGTGCGCGATGCCGGCGAGCGGCTGATCGCCTCCTATTTCGGCTATCTGAATTTCGCGGTCCCGAATCCCGAGGAGCCGGCCGACCCCGTGTGGCGCGCCGGCCCGTTCAGCCCGCCCGCGCGCCTGACCCCGGCGGCGCGGGCGGCCTGACGCTATCGCGCCGCCAGCTCGGCCGCAAGGAACGCACCGATCCGCTCCAGCATCCGCTGCCGTGCCGAGGAATCGGCGAGATCGTGCTCGAGCCCCGGAAACACGGTCAGCTCGCTCCGCTTGCCCGCATTGCGGAGCGCGTCGTTCATCCGGCGCGAATGAACCACGGACACGTTGAGGTCGCGGTCGCCGTGGAAGAGCAGCACCGGGGCGGTGATCGCCGCCACGTTGCGTAGCGGCGAGCCCTGCGTGATGTGCGGGCCCGAACCGATATATTCGACGACGTTGCGCGCGCTCGTATAGTTGCGGAAATCGTCCTTGGCCTGCTGCAGGTCGGTGACCGGCGCGATCGCGACGATCGCCTTGTAGAGGCCCGGCTCGGTCGCCCCCGCCTGCAGCGCCGCATAGCCGCCATAGGACCAGCCAAGGATCGCCATCCGCGCCGCATCGCCGATGCCCTGCGCGGCGAGCCAGCGGGCGCCGGCGTCGATGTCGCCTATGGACGTGCGCCAGCTTTGGAAGCCGTTGCGTTGCAGCCATTGGTCTCCATAGCCGGCGGAGCCGCGATAATTGGCCTGCAGCACCGCATAGCCGCGATTGGCGAGATATTGGGCGAGCCAGTCGAACCCCCAGACATCGCGCGCGGCCGGTCCGCCATGCGGCAGGATCACCGCCGGCAGGCCCCGCGCCTCGCGCCCCGGCGGCAGCGTCAGATAAGCGGGGATGGGCGTGCCGTCGCCGGCGGGATAGGTGACGCTGCGGACATTGGCCAGCGGCGTGCCTTCGAGCTGCGGGCGGACGGTCAGGATCTCGTTGAGGTTCCTGGCGGTGCGATCGTAGAGATAATAGCGGCCCGCATCATTGTCGGCGCCGGCATGGACGAGGATGCGATTGCCGTCGCTGCTGGTGGCGCCGAAATCGATGATCGGCAGATTGGGGATGGCGCGCGACAGGGACCGGGCCAGCGTCGCATAAGCGGGGTCGAAATAGACGACCCTCTGCTGCTCCTCGGCGAAAGTGACTCCGATCACGCGCGTGCGCCGGCTCGCCCAGACGACGCCGTCGACGTCCACCCGCGGGTTCGCATGCACGAGCTCCGTGGCCAGCGAGCCGTCGAGCTTGACCCGGTAGAGGGCGAAGCGGCCCTCCAGCTTCTGAAGCACGTAAGCGGCGTCGAGCTGTGCATCGACCGCGACCGGAAACATGCCGACCCCCGAAGCGGTGTCGAAGATCGAGAACGGGCGCCAGTCCCGGCTTGCCGCGGTACGATAGAGGTAGGTGACCCGGGTCCCGGCCTGGCCGTTGGCGCGCAGCTCGAGGGTCGACATGATGCGGACGTTGCCCCGACCGTCGCTTATATAGTCCATCGCGCGCGCATTGGGCGGCTCGACCCGCTGCGTCCGCAATGTCCGCACATCGACCCGATCGACGGCGAGGCCATCGCCCGCGCGGACCAGGCGCGTGCCGGGGCCCCTCTGCTCGGGCACGAGCTCGCGGGCCATCAGGATGGAGCCGGCTTCGCCGCCGCTCCAGTCGAGCACCGAGCCGTCGAACTGGCGTATCCGCGCGTCGTAGGCGGAGCCGCGCTCGCCGAGCCTCGTCAGGTTGGTTCCATCGATGTCGAGCGACACCAAACGCGCGAAGGAAATGAGCACGCCCTCGGCGGTCGCCATGCCGCCGATCTGGCAGATCAGGCGGTCGTTGGTGACGAACCTGCACCAGCGGAAGCGCTCGGGATCGCCGTCGGAATGAACGATGAGGCGCGGCTCGGTGCTGCTGTCGAGCTCGTGGACGTAGACGCCGGTCCCCCGCGCCGTCCCCGGCTGCAGGAAGACGACGCGGCGGCCGTCTGGCGAGATATCGATCTGCTGCACGCTTTCGCGCACTCCGAACAGGTGCGAGGGATCGACCGCCGGCTGCGCGGGCGGTGGCGCTGCCGGTTGGGCTGCCGGTTGGGCCGCCTGCTGGGCGAAGACGGGCGTGGCGGCAAGAGCCGCCGCCATGCTGATTACACGCAAAATCATCGGATTCCGCCCCCCTATTCATCATATTAGACCAGTTCTCCTTTTCGAAGCAATGGCCGCGCGCGCTTGCCTGACCCGAGGCGCGGTGCCAAGAGCGCTGCGCAGCAAGCGCCGGAGGAGCCTGGACCATGAACCTGAAAGTGATGTTGGCGGCCCTGGCGCTCGCCCCTCTCGCCGGCTGCGTCACCCCTTCCGGACCGGCGCAAGCGCCCGCCATCTCCCAGGCCACGCTCCAGCGCGTGACCCAAACGCTGTCTTCCGACGAATATGAAGGCCGCGCGCCCGGCACTCCCGGGGAGCAGCGCACCGTCGCCTTCCTTTCCCAGGAGTTCGCGCGCGCCGGCCTTCGGCCCGGCAACGGAAGCAGCTGGTACCAGGAGGTGCCCCTGGTCGAGATCACCGCGCAGGGCAGCCCTCGGCTGGAGATCGGCGGCGCCGCGCGGGGCCTGAGCTTCGCCTACCGCACCGATTTCGTCGGCACCTCCTACCGCGCCCAGCCGCGCGTCTCGGTCGCGAACAGCGAGATCGTCTTCGTCGGCTACGGGATCAACGCGCCCGAGCGCGGCTGGAACGATTATGAAGGCCTCGACGTGCGCGGCAAGACCGTGGTCATCCTGGTCAACGATCCCGACTGGCAGACCCCGGGGCTGGTGGGCCCGTTCGGCGGCCGCGCGATGACCTATTACGGCCGCTGGACCTACAAATATGAGGAGGCCGCGCGTCAGGGCGCCGCCGCCGCGCTCATCGTCCACGACACCGCGCCGGCCTCCTATGGCTGGAACGTGGTCGAGAATAGCTGGACCGGGCCGCAGCCTCATATGCAGACTCCGAACGACGGCGCCGACCAGACCGCGATGAACGGCTGGCTGAGCAACGACGCGGCGCGCAGGCTGATGGCTGCGTCCGGCCAGGATCTCGACGCGCTGACCCGCTCGGCGCAGCAGCGCGGCTTCCGCGCCGTGCCGCTCGGCCTCAGGGCTTCCATCACCATCGACAATCAGATCCGCCGCTTCGCCTCGCGCAACGTGATCGGCGTCCTGCCCGGCCGCACGCGGCCCAACGAATATGTCCTCTACACCGCGCATTGGGACCATCTCGGCAGCTGCACCGAGACCGGCGAGGACCGGATCTGCAACGGCGCCGTCGACAATGCCAGCGGCACCTCCGCCCTGGTCGCGCTCGCCGAAGCGCATGTCCGCGCCGGGCGGCCCGACCGGACGCTCGTCTTCCTCGCCGTCACCGCGGAGGAATCGGGCCTGCTCGGCTCGGCCTTCTACGCCGCCAATCCGATCTACCCGCTGGCGCGCACCGCGGGCGGCTTCAACATGGATTCGCTCAACATGGCTGGCCCCGCGCGGGACTTCGTCTCAGTCGGCGGCGGCAAGTCCGAGCTCGACGCCTATCTCGCCCGCGCCGCCGCCGCCGCCGGGGTGCGCGTCTCCGCCGAGCCGACGCCGGAGGCCGGCTATTATTTCCGCTCCGACCAGTTCAGCCTCGCCAAGCGCGGCGTGCCGATGCTCTACGGCCGCGGCGGCGAGGATCTGGTCAATGGCGGGCCGGCCGCCGGCCGCGCCGCCGCGCAGGAGTATCGCGCCAACCGCTATCATGCGGTCAATGACGAATATGATCCCAATTGGGACTGGGCGGGCGCGATCGGCGACGTCGGCATCTACTACCATGTCGGCCGCGCGCTTGCGATGTCGCGCGAGTGGCCCAATTGGCTCCCCGGCGACGAATTCCGCGCCATCAGGGATCGTTCGCGGGCGGGGCAATAGTCTATTGCGCGTCGGTCCAGCCGACGCCCAGGCGGTCCGCATATTTGGCGAGTCGCCTGTCGCGGGACCATAATTTCGTGCCTGGCGTCGCCCGGCACGAAGCCAGCAGATGGACGTCCACGAAGCCCAGCCCGGTGGCAGCGAGCCGCTCGTTCACAATGAGAGCCAGGAACTCCCCCTCGGAAGCCGTCTTCGCCTGCGGCAATGACTGCAGCGCTCCAATGGCCTCCAGGCAGTTGCGCAGATGGCCGACGGCGAGCTCGCCCCGGATGAATGGATGGCAGATCGCTTGCTCGGCCGGGATCAGACGCTCAAGCGCAGCCACCGGCGTCCTGAAGTGGTCGATCCAGACCGAGGTATCGACCAGAATCAAAACGATGGTCGCTCGCGCGGGGGAATCCTGATGTCGGGCATCGTGCCGCCGAGCGCGATCAGGCGCCTGCCCGCCTCGCGCGCGATGAGAGAGCGCAGGGCCTCCCGAACCAGCGTATCGGGATCCTCTATACCGGTGAGTTCGGCCGCCCTGCGCATCAGGCCTCGCCGCTCATCTTCCTCGCTTGGCCGTTCGGCGGCTATCACCCGCGCCTCCCGTTCAAACCGAATGCGTCTGCGTTCGAGGTCCAGATCGCGGGTTTTCCACCCAACGCTCCGCCACCCTTTGGTCTGGCTGTGGCCGGCGCCGGTCTGATTGGCCCACCAGGCCGGATATTTATAGGCGCTGTCAGGCAATGGAAAACCGAGCTGCGCCTCGATCTCGGCGAAGGTGGCGTTCCATTCCAGCTCTTTCTTGCCGGCGAGAAAATCGGCTAGAGGCTGATAACGGGACATAGGGATAACTCCTTCGGAAACTATTTATCACTAAATTTAGTGACTATCAATTGGAAAATGGTGAATGCCGGATTTGCCCCCTCGCCAACCCCCCGAATGGACACCTCACCAAGCGGTCTGGATCGGCTTTCCGAGCCATGGCGCCCTCTGGGAAGAGGATTTTAGCCCCGCCCAGGCGGAGGTCGCCGCGTTCGCGGCGGCGGTCTGGCAGGAGGGCAAGGGCGAGGAGGTCAGGCTGGTCGCCGCCGACGCGGCTTCCGCCGCGCTGGCGCGGGCCGCGGCGCCCTTCGCCACCATCGTCACCCAGAGGTTCGGCGACATCTGGCTGCGCGACACCGGGCCGATCCTGGTCAAGGGGCCGAACGGCCTTTCGGCGGTCAGCTTCGCCTTCAACGGCTGGGGCGGCAAATATGATCTGCCCGGCGACGACACGATCGGCCGCAGGCTCGGCGAGGGCATCGGCCTCAGCGTCCGCCGCGCGGACTGGATATTGGAAGGCGGCGCGATCGACGTCGACGGCACCGGGCTCGCGGTCACTACCGAGCAATGCCTGATGAACCCGAACCGCAACGCCTTCCTCTCGCGCGCCGAGATCGAGGCGAAATTGCGCGCGGACCTCGGGATCGAGCGCGTGCTCTGGCTCGGCAGCGGGCTGATGAACGACCATACGGACGGCCATGTCGACAATCTCGCCCGCTTCGTCGGCGTCGGCAGGATCGCCATCCCCGAGCCCGCCGACCGCGATCCGAACGAGGCCGTCTATCGCGACGCGGCTTCCCGCGCGCGCCGTTTCGCCCTCGACGTGACGCTTATGCCTTCGCCGGGCCTGGTGCTGCGCGGCGGGGAGATCATCCCCGCCTCCTACCTGAACTTCTACATCGGCAACGCGGCTGTCGTGGTGCCGCAATATGGCGTCGCGAACGACGAGGCGGCGGTGGCCGCGGTGCAGGCGCTTTTCCCGGACCGGGTGGCGATCGGCCTGCGGGCGGACCATATCCTGACCGGGGGCGGCAGCTTCCACTGCATCAGCCAGCAGATCCCCGGCTAGCTCGTCATTCCCGCGAACGCGGGAATCCAGACGGGCTTGCCACCCGCACGAACCTGCACCAAGTCAGCATGGATTTCCATGAATGGGGGCCCAAGGCTCCGTCCGGGGGACGGAGCGCCCCATTCATTGCGCGGGAATGACGGGAGTTGAAATGACTGAGCTAAAGGTAGCAGCCCTCCAGCTCGCCTTCACGGACGACGGCGAGGAGAATATCGCGAACGTCTCCGCGCTCGTCCGCGAGGCCGCGTCGAAGGGCGCCCAGGTCGTCCTCCCGCCCGAACTCTTCGAGGGCCCCTATTTCTGCCGCACCGAGGACGAGGCCCTGTTCGCCAATGCCCGGCCGGTCGACCAGCACCCGGCGGTGCTGGCGATGCAACGGCTTGCGGCCGAGCTCTCCGTCTTCATCCCGGCCAGCTTCTTCGAGGCGGACGGGCCGCATCATTATAACAGCCTGGCGATGATCGACTCGTCCGGCGCTCTCATGGGCGTCTATCGCAAGAGCCACATTCCGGACGGGCCCGGCTATTCGGAGAAATTCTATTTCCGCCCGGGCAATAGCGGCTTCAAGACCTGGCCGACGCCCGCCGCGACGCTCGGCATCGGCATTTGCTGGGACCAATGGTATCCCGAGACCGCGCGCAGCCTGATGCTGATGGGCGCCGAAATATTGCTCTACCCGACTGCGATCGGCACCGAGCCGCACGACCCCGACCTCGATACGTCGCGGCTGTGGCGCCGGGCGATGATCGGCCACGCCGTGTCGAACGTGGTCCCGGTCGTCGCCGCCAACCGGATCGGCGACGAATGCGGCCAGACCTTCTACGGCCACTCCTTCATCTGCGACGAGCGCGGCGACATTCTCGCCGAGTTCGGAGCGAAGGAGACCGGCGTGCTCACGGCGACGCTCGACCTGGAGGCGGCCAGACGCCACCGCGCCGCCTTCGGCTTCTTCCGCGACCGCCGGCCCGAACTTTATGGACGCCTCACCGAGGATATCTGATAACCTCCCGGCAAAGGGGGGCATGACCATGGTTCGCGAGCTGAGCCTGACCTGCTGGGCGGGAATCGCCGCGCTCCTGCTGGCACCACCTTGCGCGGCCGCGCAGCAGCCGTCGCCCTCGGCAACGTCCGACCCCGAGATCTTCTGCGTCTCTGACGGCTTGTTGCAGGCGGCCGGCCGCGGCGGCTTGGACGATGCGGGAATCGGCGCCCTGGTGTCCCAATGCCGGCAACGCTTCGGCTGGTCCGAGAACGAGACCCGGCTTGGCATCCTCGTTGGGCGGGCAACCATCGGGATGCACCTGGCCATCGCGGAAGCGGGCGAGGCCGGCGTCGAAAGCAGCGTCATCAGCACCGTCTTCCAGACGTTCACCGACGATGAGCTTCTCGGCCTCCAGCTCGACAGTCTGGAGCTTGCCGCCGGCTCGCAGGACATTGCACGGCAGGCGGCCGCGCGCATCGCCGAACGCGGGCTAACCGGCAACGCCGCCACCAAGGCGACTCGCGCCGTCATTCTCGCTTTGATCGCGATCCGGACGTCGGCGAGCTTCAGGGCCGCGCTGAACGCCGGCGACGGCCAGTGATCCGTGTGCACGCTGCTCCATCGGGTTCGCGTGCGGGTTGAACCTCCACCTGGAGAATGAGGCTCAGGGCAGCGACCCGATCCGGAGACCCCAGCGGGCGATCCGTTCGGTCACCAGCAGGCCCGAGACCGTCCACGGGTCGGCCGCGAGCCAGGCGTCAACCGCCTCGACGCTGGGCGCCCGCACGACGATCAGCGCCCCCGTATCGTCGATCGGGCCCGCCAGGACGACGAAGCCCCCGGCCGCGCCCGCCATCATGAATGCGGCATGCTCGGTCCACTGGGCCTGCTCTTCGAGAGGGCGGCCCTCCTCCCAATCGCCGCCGCGGCGACGCCAGACCGCGTAAAGCTCCATGCTCAGCTCCTCAATTCCAGCGCGCGCGCGAACACGGCCTCGAACATCGCCGCGTTCAGCCGCCCGGTATTCTGGTTGTAGCGCGAACAATGATAGCTATCGATGAGGATGCGGCCATCGGGAAGCGCATGCTCGGCGAGGTGGCCGAAAGGGTGCGCGGCGAGCCGGCCGCCCGAAGTCCGCACCGCCGTGCCGTGCGCGATCCGGCCGAGCGCGACGAGCAGGCGCACATTGGGAAGCCGTGCGAGGGACGCCTCGTAATAGGTTCTGCAGGTTTCGATCTCCTGCGGGCTCGGCTTGTTCTGCGGCGGCAGGCATTTGACCGAATTGAGAATCACGCAGCCGCTCAGGCGAAGGCCGTCGTCGGGCGTCTCGCCATATGCGCCTTTGGCCAGGCCGAACTTGAGCAGCGTCGCATAGAACAAATGCCCGGCATGGTCGCCCGTGAAGGGCCGCCCGGTGCGGTTGGCGCCCCGCATGCCGGGCGCGAGGCCGACGATGGCAAGCCAGGCCTGGGCGTCGCCGAAGGCGGGCACCGGCGCATTCCACCAATCGGAATGCTCGGCGCGCAGCCCTTGGCGGAAAGCGGCGAGCCGGGGGCAGAGCGGGCAGTCGCGCGGCGCTTCGACTTGGGGAACCGGGCTTTGCGCGCGCATCGCCAGCGTTTAGGCCGGTGGCGATGGCCAGGACAAGCTATGCGATCGCCTTGGGCTCCAACCGGAGAAGCCGCCACGGCTCTCCCGAGCGGACGCTGCGTGCGGCGCTCGCCGGCCTGGTCGGCGTGCAGAGCGTCTCGGCGATCCGCGCCACGCCTGCGCTCGGGCCCGCCGGCCGCGGCTTCGCCAATGCCGTCGCGATCCTGGAGAGCAAGCTCGCGCCCGACGAATTGCTCGCCGCGCTGAAGGCGATGGAGCGCGCCTTCGGCCGCCGCGGCGGCCGCCGCTGGGGGCCGCGCGTGCTCGACCTCGACATCATATTGTGGTCGGGCGGCGCCTGGGGCGGGCCCGGGCCGGTCGTTCCTCATCCGGAGTTTCGCCGGCGCGCCTTCGTCCTCCAGCCGCTCGCCGAACTCGCGCCGCGCTGGCGCGATCCGCTGACCGGCGCGACCATGCGCCAGCTCCTCGCCCGGTTGACCGCGCCCCGCCCCATTCCACGAGCCTGATCGTCCCCGCGAATCAGGCTCGCAGACCTACATCGAGACCGGGATTCACGTTTCAGGCTTTAGCCTGGAACGATCCTGGTCTAGGTCCGACGACGGTCAGGGCCCATAGCTCAGTTGGTAGAGCAACTGACTTTTAATCAGTAGGTCGCTGGTTCGAACCCAGCTGGGCTCACCAAAGTGCGATAAGCTGGGCCGCCTTGCAGCTTGCCGGCCCCGTGTCGCCGCAGGTGACGGCGAGCTTGAGCCGCTTTCCATGATGCATGCAGCTGACGCCGATCATCGCCTTCGACAGGCGGACGAATGCGCCACCGCCCGGAACGCGCCGCTAAACCCTGTCAACGCTGCCTGTTCGCAACTGCCCGCTACCCGCGGGCCAGGCTCTTTTGCCTGCCTTTGCCTTGATGCGTGGCCGGCGCGCCGGTGCACTCACGGACCCGGCGACCGGTGAACGATCCATAGTGGCCGTTCACCGGTCGCCGTTCGAGGCGGACCTGCCCCTTTTCAGCCCCTGCCCGCGATCTTAGATCACCATAAAGTCGCTGGCGGTCAGCACCGGCGCGCCCTGCAGCGTAGCGAACAGGACTGCGGCGCCGGCGCCATTGCCGTCGGCGTCGAAGTAGAGCTGGCCGGTCGCGCCGTTGTAGATGATCCGATCGTCGGCATCGCCGGCCGCAGTGCCGGTGACGAACGCGCCCGCGGGCAGGCTGCCCGGGGTGAGCCCGGTGAACACCGCATCGTCGAGCGCGATCTTGTCGGTGCCGGCGGCGAAGTCGAACACCAGGTCCACATTGCCGGTGCCGAGCGCGGTGGTGAAGGCGAAGGTGTCCGCCCCGCTTAGGCCCACCAGGCTGTCATTGCCGCCCTTGCCGTCCAGCACGTTGGCCCCGGCATTGCCGAAGATCGTGTTGGCCAGCGCGTTGCCGGTAAGGTCGATCGCCGCGGTGCCGGCATGGAAGTCGGTGGTCATCAGCTCCACCTCGGAGCCGGCCGTCAGCGTGTAGCTCACGCTCGCGAACACCCGGTCGCTGCCCTCGCCGGCAGTCTCCACGATCCGGTCGCCGGCATTGTCGACGAAGAACGAGTCATTGCCCGCCCAGCCGATCATGGCATCGACGCCGCCGCCGCCGTCGAGAAGATTGTCCCCGGCATTGCCGAAGATCGTGTTGGCCAGCTCGTTGCCCGTCAGGTTGATCGCGTCTGTCCCGATATGCCAGTCGGTGGTCATCAGCTCGACCTCCGCGCCGGCCGTCAGCGTGTAGCTCACGCTCGAGAGCACCCGGTCACTGCCCCCGCCAACGCTCTCGAGGACTACGTCGCCCGCATCTTCGACCCGATAAAGATCGTTGCCCGCGCCGCCGGTCATGATGTCGTTGCCGAGACCCCCGGCCAGGAAATCGTTGCCGTCGCCGGTCGAGATCCTGTCGTCGGCGGCACCGGTGTTGATGATGTCGTCGCCGGTGCCGGTGGTGATCCAGAACCGCTCGGCCTCGACGAAATCGAGCGTCGCGGCGGCGGCATCGGCGAGGTGGCCGGTATAGCCCGAACCGAGATTGCCGCCCGTGACTCCGCCAGTGACGTTAGTGGTCGCGGCGGAATAATCGACGATCAGCAGGTCGCTGTCGGCGCCGGCGTCAACCGTGTCGCTGCCGCCGGTGACCGTGATCCGGTCCGCGCCCGCGCCGGCGACGATGGTGTCGGCGCCGAGTCCGGAGAGAATCTCGTCGACGCCGCCGCCAGTGGTGACCGTGTTGGTGCCGTCACCGGCATCGACGAAATTGCCGCCGCCGCCCGCTGTGATCGTGTCCGCGCCGCTGCCGCCGATGATGATGTTGGCGCCTTCGCCCGCGGTGACCGTGCCGGCACCCTCTCCGGTGCGGATGTCGTCGTCGCCGTCGCCGGTGGTGATCGTGTCGGCGCCGGAGCCGGTCCAGATGGTGAAATCCTCGAAGCCGCCGTTGATCGTCACCAGCCGTCCGCCGCCGCCCGCTTCGGCGACGTTGGAGGTGGAATTGCCGGTCACGGCGCCAGTCGCCAGCCGGTAGTCGACGAACAGCCGGTCCTCGCCGCCCCCGCCGCTGACCGAATCGGCGCCCGCGGTGACGGTGACCAGATTCGCGCCGTCATTGCCGACGATGCCGTTGCCGTCGCTGGCGTCGAGCAGGTCGATCGGGGCCGTGCCGCCGAGGGTCACCGTGGCGATGCCGCTGCCGAGCTGAAGGACGATGCCGAGCGAGTCCGCGCCGCCCGTGATGGTCATCCCGCTATGGGTGACGGTCGCGGTCTCGTTCGAATAGCCGGCTTCGAGCTGGATGGTATCGCCGGGTCCGGCGGCGGCCATGGCGGCGGCGATGGAGGGAAAGGTGGAATTGGGGCCGACTGTGAAGATCGCCATGTCATTCTCCTTGGGCTGGCGCCAAGGAGCTGCATACATCCCGGATCGCTACGCATTACTCGCGGATCGCCGCGCCGGAACTTGCAGAATAAAAGACAGTCTATCGTTGCGGAAGTGTAATGTAATTGGCCGTCCGATAATTGCTAATGTATTTACGTTATCAAACTCATAATAAAAATATCGTAGTTATGTCATCCCCTCCCGGCTCTGCAAGCCAGGATTCACTCCCTCACTATTTGAGGTGGTCCCATATTTTTCGGCGTCGGGAGTGCGCAGTGGCGAGCCACGCACGTCCCCACAAATCTCCCCGGCAAACGGGAGGCCCCCTCAATCCACGTGCGGATTGACCGCCGGCGGGTCGCTCGCCGGGAAGCTTTCGTCCGAGGCCTGGTCGGTCCTCTCCCAGTCGGCGGGCGGGTCGCGCATCGCGTCGGGGCCGGCGGAGCGGGCGGCGCCCGAATGGCCGACCGGGCCGGGGGCGGTCTTGCCGCGCGCGGTGGCGGGGGCAGGGCGCTCCTCCTTGTCGCCGCCCCACCAGCGGCGGGCGAAGAGGGCGGCGCCGAGGCCGACGACGGCGGCGCCGGCGGCGGCGATGATCGATGTCTTGCGGGTCCATGCCATGATGAATTCGTTCCCTTGCTCCCGGGCGGCCCGCGTTGCGCAATGCCGCCCGAACCTCGTTGATTGCGCCCCTTGGAACATACGGGACGGCGCGCCGGTTCCCCTCTCTTGCCACGGTCGGGGACAGAAAATTGAACGACACCGAGACGCTCTCGCCGGTGCTGCCGAACGCGGCCGAGGAGGCGACGCGGCTGTTGCTCGCCAAGGCGTGCGAGCGCCGGCTCGTGCTCGCCACCGCCGAAAGCTGCACCGGCGGCATGCTCGCCAGCCTTTTGACCGACGTCCAGGGCGTCGCCCATGCCTTCGACCGCGGCTTCGTCACCTATAGCGAGGAAGCCAAGACCGAGATGCTGGGCGTCCCCGCCGCATTGATCGAGGAGGAGGGCGCGGTCTCCGAAGCGGTGGCGGTCGCCATGGCCGAGGGCGCCTTGTCCCGCAGCCGCGCGAATATCGCGCTTGCCATCACCGGATTCGCCGATACGGGCGAGGAGCCGGGGCTGGTTCATTTCGCCTGCGCGCGAAACGGGCGTATAACCGCGCATCGCGAAGAACATTTCGGCGGCATCGGGCGCGGCGCCGTGCGAGTGGCCGCGCTCGAAGTGGCAGTCTCGATGATGACGGAGATGTTGTAGATGGCGAAGGCCGGCAGGAAGGCGAAGACGGAAGCGGAGGCGCCGGCTCCGGCGCGGCCCCCGTTCGGCGCCATCCACCGCCACGGCTTCGTCCGCGTCGCCGCCGCAAGCCCTCGCGCCTCGGCGGGCGACATCGCCTTCAATGTCGAAGAGACGCTGATCCTGGCCAGGGAAGCGGACGCGCGCGGGGTCGATCTCGCCGTATTTCCCGAGCTCAACATCTCCTCCTACGCGGTCGACGATCTGTTCCTGCAGGACGCTTTCCTGGACGCGGTCGAGGCGGGGATCGGGCGGCTGGCGAAGGAGAGCGCGGATTTGGGGACGGTGCTCGTCGTCGGCGCGCCGCTCCGCCGGAACGGCCGGCTCTACAATTGCGGCCTCGCCATCGCGCGCGGCGAGATCCTGGGCGTGGTGCCGAAGAGCTTCCTGCCCAATTACCGCGAATATTACGAGAAGCGCTGGTTCGCCTCGGGAGTAGGGCTCGAGGAGCTGAAGACGCAGGTGGCGGGCCAGAACGCAGCGTTCGGCACCGACCTCGTCTTCGCCGCCGAGGATCTCGCCGACTTCATCTTCCATATCGAGATTTGCGAGGATTATTGGGCGCCGCAGCCGCCCTCGACATTGGGCGCCATGGCGGGCGCGCTGATCCTCACCAACCTGTCCGCCTCCAACATCACCATCGGCAAGGCGGACGAGCGCAAATTGCTCTGCGCGAGCCAGGCCAGCCGCTGCATCGCCGGCTACGTCTTCTCCGCCGCCGGGCCCGGCGAGAGCACCACCGACCTCGCCTGGGACGGCCAGGGCTCGATCTACGAGCTCGGCGAATTGCTCGCGGAAACCGGCCGCTTCGACCGCGCGTCGGAGCTGGCGGTGGCCGATATCGACGTCCAGCGGCTGAGGCTCGAGCGGATGCGCAACGGCACCTTCAACGACAATGCCCGCGCCGCCGGCCATCCCGAGCTCCGCTTCCGCCGCATCGGCTTCGAGCACAAGCCCGCCTTCGCCGAGATCGGCTTCGAGCGGAAGCTGCGCCGCTTTCCCTATGTTCCGGGCAGGGCCGAACAGCTCGATCAGGATTGCTACGAGGCGTTCAACATCCAGGTCCAGGGCCTTGTCCGCCGCTTCGAGGCGACCTCGGGCGGCCATTTCGTCATCGGCGTCTCGGGCGGGCTCGATTCGACCCACGCACTGATCGTCGCCGCCAAGGCCTGCGACGAACTGGGCCTGCCGCGCTCGACCATATTGGGCTTCACCATGCCGGGCTTCGCCACCGGCGCCGAGACCAAGGGCAATGCCTGGTCGCTGATGAATGCGCTCGGCATCATCGGCGAGGAGATCGACATCCGTCCGGCAGCGATGCAGATGCTCGGCGACATGGGCCACCCCTTCGCCAAGGGCGAGCCGCAATATGACATCACCTTCGAAAACGTGCAGGCGGGGCTTCGCACCGACTATCTGTTCCGCCTCGCCAATCAGCGCACCGGCTTCGTCATCGGCACCGGCGACCTTTCCGAGATCGCGCTCGGCTGGTCGACCTACGGCGTCGGCGACCAGATGAGCCATTACGGCGTCAATGCCGGCGTGCCCAAGACCCTGATCCAGTACCTGATCCGCTGGGCGATCAAATCGGGCCAGTTCGACGAGCCCACGAACCGCGTCCTCCAGGCGATCCTAGGCACCAGGATCTCGCCCGAGCTGATCCCGGCGGACGGGGAGAGCGGCATGCAATCGACCGAGGACCGGATCGGCCCCTACGAGCTGCACGATTTCTTCCTCTTTCACATTCTGCGCCACGGCCAGCCGCCGTCGAAGGTCGCCTTCCTGGCGCACGAGGCCTGGAAGGACGCGGCCGCGGGCGAGTGGCCCTTCCACTATCCGGAAGCGCTCAGGCGCGAATACGACCTGCCGACGATCCGCAAATGGCTGGAGGTCTTCTGCTTCCGCTTTTTCCAGCTCAGTCAGTTCAAGCGCTCGGCCATCCCCAATTCCCCCAAGGTCTCGGGCGGCGGCGCCCTCTCCCCCCGCGGCGACTGGCGCGCGCCGAGCGACGGCAATGCCGGGCCCTGGCTGGAGGAATTGAAGGCGGCGTTCGGGGACTGATTATCGTCAGGGCCTAGCGAGCCGGCGCCTGCCCCGACGGGGGCGAAAGGCTGGACTCGCCGATCACCACATCGACCATGGTCGAATCGCCGGTCCTCGTGGCGGTGACGCGGAGCACCAGGTCCTCGCTTCGGCTGGCGAGCAGGGTCGCGCTTCGGTCGGTGCCGGAGCGTTCGCCGATCCTGTAGCCGGCCCGGCCGGCCGCCCCGGCATAATATTCGATCACCCGGGCCGGCGGGTCGGGAGTGTGGAATGTGAACATGCGCCCCTGGGTTTCGCCGCCCCCGCCGCTCACCCTGATGTCGCCGCCCTCGGCGGTGGCGCCCGGATAGGCCGGAATGCCGTCGGCGGCCAGTGCGGGCGCGGCGGCGGCGTTGGCCGGCGGCGGGGCGGCCGCCTCATTGGTGACGGGGGCGTCGCTTCGCCCGCACCCCGCCAGCGCAAGCAAGGCAGCGCCGGCCATGCCGACCGGGACGACGAGATTCTGTGGTCTTGGCATGACGCGTCCTCGCATTTCGGCCCGGCCGGGACGGTTACGCCAGGAGCGTCAGGTTAGGAAGTCCCGTCAGGACGGACGCAACGATGCCTATCCTGAAGATCAGGCGGCGACCGCGAACAGGGTCACGCCCGCATATTTGCTCTGGTGCGGATCGAAGACCCGCGCGGGCTGGAAGGGCTGGCCGGCAAGCGCGACCTCCCTGAGGCCGGCGAGCTTGAACGTGCCGAGCCTGACCTCGCGCGGCGGCTGGCCGTCGCGCTCGAGCGTGACCGCGTCGACGAACAATTCGTCGTGGCGCGTGTAGAGGATATGGGGCGCGAGGCGGAGCTTCACGCGATTGTAGACGGCTTCGACGCTGGTCTTGAGCGCGATCGCCTCGAGAAAGATGCGGCTGGCTTCCATCGGGCCCATCTGGGCGCAATCCGCCTTCACTTCAACTTTATTGTGCATTGCAGCATAATGCGAGAGGTGCGCCGGAGTTCCCCCCATTCTCTTGCCGGTCCCGCCGACTGGCGGGAATGGGGGCAGGGTCATCGACCAACCCGCTCGTCCTTTCGACCGGCGTCCTCTCCGCGCGCCGGGCCGCCTTGCCTGTCTTGCCTGAATGGGGCACCGTCCGCGCTTTCCTGACCTGAGTGTTCCGAGGGGTTCTTCCGCACATGATCCGCAGCTTCGCCGCGCTTTCGCTTTTGCTCGTCTCCACCACCGCGTTCGCGCAGGACCGGCCGCGCCGGGGCGGCGGCGGCGGCGGCGACGCACCGGCCTGGGACGTCAACGCGCCGCCCGGCGCGCGCATCCGCCAGGTGCCGATCAACGTCAGCGAAGGCACCTGGATGAACGTCGAGGTCAGCCCGGACGGCCAGACGATCGCCTTCGACCTGCTCGGCGACATCTACACCATGCCGATCAGCGGCGGCCGGCCGACGCGGATCAGCTCGGGCCTCGCCTTCGACATGCAGCCGCGCTTCTCGCCCGACGGGCGCCTGATCGCCTTCACCTCCGATCGGGGCGGCGGCGACAATATCTGGGTGATGAACGCCGACGGCAGCGGCGCCCGCGCGATCACCCGCGAAACCTTCCGCCTCTTGAACGCGCCGACCTGGAGCCCCGACGGCCAGTATATCGCCGCGCGCAAGCATTTCACCACGCAGCGCAGCCTCGGCACCGGCGAGATCTGGCTCTACCATGTCTCGGGCGTCGGCGAGGGCGTGCCGCTGGTCGAGCGGGCCAGCCCGCAGCTCCAGAAGGAATTGGGCGAGCCCGCTTACGCGCGTGACGGCCGCTCCATCTATTTCAGCCGCAACGTCACGCCCGGCAACACATTCGAATATGCGCAGGATTCGAACCAGCAGGTGTTCGCGATCGAGCGCTTCGACATCGCCACCGGCGAGCGCACCCAGGTCGCCGGCGGCCCCGGCGGCGCGGTCCGTCCGACGCCCTCGCCCGACGGCCGCTTCCTCGCCTACGTCCACCGCACCGGCGGCCGCGCCCGGCTCTTCGTCAAGGATCTGCGCTCGGGCGAGGAGCGCCAGGTCTATGCCGAGCTCGACCAGGATCTGCAGGAAACCTGGGCCGTCCACGGCGTCTATCCCAACATGGCCTGGACGCCCGACAGCGCGGCCATATTGTTCTGGGCCGGCGGCAAGATAAGGCGGGTCAATCGCGACGGCGCGGGCGCCGCCGAAATCCCCTTCCAGGTCAGCGACACGCGCGCGGTGATCGATCCGCCGCGGCCAATGGTCGACGTCGCGCCGGCGACCGTCACGACGCGCATGCCGCGCTTCGCCGCCGTCTCGCCGGACCGCCGCCATATCGTGTTCGAGACGCTCGGCCGGCTCTACATCGCCGATGCGACGCAGGGCGACGCGCCTCGCCCGCTGACCGCGCCGGACGGCGATTTCCAGCTCTTCCCGACCTGGTCGCGCGACGGCTCCCGGATCGCCTTCGTCTCCTGGAACGATGCGAGGCTGGGCGAAATCCGCACGGTCGCGGCCGACGGCTCCAACCCGCGCACGATCACCCAGAACCCCGGCCATTACCGCCGCCCGCGCTTCTCGCCCGACGGCGGCACGATCGTCTACGAGGTGAGCGGCGGCGGCGGCATCACCTCCAACCGCTGGTCGGCGGAGACCGGGATTTTCCGCGTGCCTTCCGCCGGCGGCGCCGCCACCCGCATCGTCGCCGATGGCGGCAACCCCCAGTTCGGCACGGCCTCGGACCGGGTCTTCCTCGAGGTCAACGAGCAGCAGAAGCGCAAGCTGATCAGCGTCGACCTGAACGGCGGCGGCAACCGGCGCGATCATGCCCAGGGCGAGATGGTCACCGGCTACGAGCTTTCGCCCGACGGCCGCGCTTTGGCCTTCACCGAGAATTACAATCTGTTCGTCACGCCCTTCTTCGGCGCCGCGCGCGTGCTGGAGCTGAGCGCGCGCGGGACCCAGCTGCCGATCACCAGGGTCTCGGCCGGCGGCGCCAATTATCCGGCATGGGCCGGCAATCGCCTCTCCTGGAGCCTTGGCCCGACGCTCTACGGCGCCAATGCGCCGGACCTGCTGCGCAATGCCCCGGGCGGCACCGCCTACAGCGCGCCGGCGACCGGCCGGTCGCTCTCGATCACGGTCCCCGCGGATGCGCCGGCGGGCTGGACCGCTCTGGTCGGCGCGCGCGTCGTCACCATGGCCAATGCCGAGGGCGGCATCGTCGAGGACGCGGTCATCCTGATCGAGGGCAATCGCATCCGCACCGTCGGCCCGCGCGCGTCCGTCGCGGTCCCCGCCGGCGCGCGCGTCGTCGACGTTTCCGGCAAGACCATCATCCCGGGCCTGATCGACGGCCACGCCCATGGGCCGCAGGGCGAGGACGACCTCATCCCGCAGCAGAACTGGTCGGCCATGGCTCACCTCGCTTTGGGCGTCACAACCGTCCACGATCCGTCCAGCACCGCGACCGAGATCTTCCCGGCGAGCGAGATGCAGCGCGCCGGGCTGATCCTGGGGCCCCGAACCTATTCGTCGGGCGAGATAGTCTACGGCGCCCGCTCGCCCGGCCGCTACGCCTTGATCGACAGCTACGAGGACGCGCTCAATCACGTCCGCCGGCTCGAGCGCGCGGGCGCCCATTCGATCAAGAATTACAACCAGCCGCGCCGCAACCAGCGCCAGCAGGTCGCCGCCGCCGCGCGGGCCGAGAACATCCTCGTCGTGCCCGAGGGCGGCTCGCTCTTCCAGATGGACATCACCCTGATCCAGGACGGCAATTCGACGGTCGAGCACAATATCCCGCAGCAGCGCTTCTACGAGGACGTGGTCAGCCTCTTCTCGCAGACCCAGGTCGGCTACAACCCGACCCTGGTCGTCACTTATGGCGGCCTCGCCGGCGATCCCTATTGGAACCAGGCCTCCCCGGTCTGGAATCATCCCCTGCTCACCCGCCACACCCCTCCCGCCCAGCTCGCCGCGCGCGTGCGCGGCGTCACCGCGCCGGCCGACCAGTTCGCCGACCAATATAGCGCGCGCGAATCGCGCCGGCTCGCCGATCGCGGCGTGCTCGTCGCGATCGGCGGCCACGGCCAGCAGCCGGGCATGGCCGAGCATTGGGAATTGTGGAGCCACGTCCGCGGCGGCGCCACGCCGATCCAGGCGCTGCGCTACGGCACCGTCGATGCCGCCCGCATCTACGGCTTTCGCGACATCGGCACGCTGGAGCCGGGCAAGCTCGCCGACCTCGTCATCCTCGACGCGGATCCAACCCAGGACATCCGCAATTCGGACAAGATCGCCCAGGTGATGCTGAACGGCCGCCTCTACGACGCAGCCACGCTCAACGAGACCGTCACCGGCAACCGCCGCCGCCTGCCTTATTATTGGGAAGCGGACGGCGACGGCGGCGGCGCTCCGGCGGCTGCTATCGGGCAGGACGGGGATTAGGATAGCTGCGGATTTCGACGCTGCCGCTCGCGGCGATTTCGCTGAGCAGCGGGCTGGTCCTCAATCCTGAGCGATCGCCCCCCCAGGGGGGTGCAAGCGCAGGCGGCGGACGCGGCGGGTGTCGGCCTCGACGATCTCGAGCCTCCAGCCGCTCGGATGGTCCAGAATCTGGCCCTCCTCCGGCACGCAGCCCGCGAGCAGGAAAGCGAGGCCGCCCAGCGTGTCGACATCCTCCTCGACCGGGCCGAGCCGGGCGTCGACCGTCTCGGCGACCTCGGTGAGCTCCGCCCTGGCGTCGGCGTCCCAGCTGCCGTCCGCGGCGTGGATCAGCAGGCCCGGTACCTCCTCGTCATGCTCGTCCTCGATCTCGCCGACGATCTCCTCGACCACGTCCTCGATGGTGAGCAGCCCCTCGGTGCCGCCGAACTCGTCGACGACGATGGCGAGGTGAACGCGTTCGGCGCGCATCCGCGCGAGCAGATCGAGCACGCCCATCGATTCGGGAACGTAAAGCGGCGTCCGCATCAATTCGCGGATGTCGGCGGGGGGCGGGCCGCCGCCGGTCTGCACCGCGAACAGATCCTTGACGTGGATCATCCCGATCACCGTGTCGAGGCTCTCCTCGAAGACAGGCATGCGGCTGTGGCCGGCGTCGGCGAAGGCGGCGACCAAAGCCTCGAAGCCGGTGGTTGCCGGCACCGCGTAGATGTCGCCGCGCGGCACGGCGACGTCGCCGGCATTCTTCTCGCCGAAGTGGAGGATGTTGAGCAGCATCTGCCGCTCGACGTGGCTGAGGTCGCCGCGGCGCGGCTCCTCGTCCTCGCGGCTCTCGATCGCCTCCTCGATCTGGTCGCGCAGGCTCGCCTCGCCGTCGCCGAACAGGAGGCCGCGCAGACCGCCCCAGAAACTTCGTCCTTCCTCGCGCTTGCCGGGACTGTCGTCTTCCATGGGTCTACGATTCAACCTCTGTCACATGATAGGGATCGGCGATGCCGAGCGAAGCCAGAGCGCGCCGCTCGGCCTCCTCCATCTCCTCGGCGCCGGCGTCGCCCGTTTCGTGGTCGTAGCCTAGCAGATGGAGCGTGCCGTGCACCAACAGATGCGCGGCGTGGGTTTCGATCGCCACATGCCTGTCGCCGGCCTCGGCCGCGCAGACCCCGTGGGCAAGGACGACGTCGCCGAGCAGCGGGCTGTCGGCGAGCTCGCTTTCCTCCGCCATCGGAAAGGAGAGCACGTTGGTCGCCTTGTCCTGGCCGCGCCAGGCGGCGTTGAGGGCGCGGACCTCCGCGTCGGAGGTGAACTTGACCGAGACCTCGCTGTCGGAAAGGCCGGCATGGCGGCTGTGCGCGACCGCGGCGTGGACGGCGCTGCGGGCGAGGGCGGGCCAGTCGATGCGACTGTCCCATTCCTCCGAGACATCGGTCTCGACCCCGATCATAAGCCGGCTCCAAAGCCCGTTCGGATGCTTGAGCAAAACCCCAAGCCCGTTCGTCCCGCGCGTAGTCGAGGGGCGTGCGTGATGAGTCGGTGCCAGCGCCCGTCGACTTGGCTCGGGACGAACGAGGTGGGGGTAATGGTCGCGTCGGCTGTCACGACCCCGGCCCTTCATAGGCTTCGACGATCTTGCCGACGAGCGGATGCCGCACCACGTCGCCGGCGCCGAAGCGGATGGTGGCGATGCGGGCGATGCCTTCGAGCTTGCCGACCGCGTCGTTGAGCCCCGAAATGGCGCCCTGGGGCAGATCGGTCTGGTTGGGGTCGCCGCAGATCACCATTCGCGAGCGCATCCCGAAGCGGGTGAGGAACATCTTCATCTGCTGCGGCGTGGTGTTCTGCGCCTCGTCGAGGATGATGAAGGCGTCGGAAAGCGTGCGGCCGCGCATGAAGGCGATCGGCGCGATCTCGATCTCGCCCGAAACGATCCGGCGCTCGACCTGCTCGGTCGGAAGCATGTCGTAGAGCGCGTCGTAGAGCGGCCGCAAATAGGGGTCGACCTTCTCCTTCATGTCGCCGGGGAGGAAGCCCAGCCGCTCGCCCGCCTCGACCGCGGGCCGCGACAGGATCAGCCGGTCGACGCTGCCGCCGATCAGTTGCTGCACCGCCTGGGCGACCGCGAGATAGGTTTTGCCGGTGCCGGCCGGGCCCAATGCGAAGATCATGTCGTCGCGGGCCAGCGCCTCCATATAATGCCCCTGCGTCTTCGAGCGCGGGACGATGGTCTTCTTGCGGGTGCGGATCATCACCTTGGGCGCTTCGATCACCTCGCTCTCGATGATTCCGTCGAGCGTCGGCTGGCCCGACATGGCGATGATCGCGTTGACCAGCTCGGCGTCGATGTCGTGGCCCTCGTCGAGCCGGTTGTAGAGGCCGAGCAGCACCTCGCGGGCGCGCGCGGCTGCCTCGGGCTCACCCTCGATCTGCACCTTGGCGCCGCGCGCGGCGATATAGACGCCGAGCCGGTCCTCGATCGCCACCAGATTGCGGTCGAACTCGCCGAACAAAGGCCCAAGCAGATGCGGCTGCTCGAACTCAAGCTCGACCCGGGCGCGCGGGCCCGCGGCGGCTTCTGCAGCTTTCTTGCTCTGGGCCATCAGGCGGCTTCCATTTTCGTTCCCCGGCGAAGGCCGGGGTCCAGCTGCGCGGAAGAAGAAACTGGGCCCCGGCCTTCGCCGGGGAACAAGGAAATGACCTGCGCGCCCGCCAGGCTGTTCGGGCCGGCGGAGAGCAATTCGACCTCGATCAGGTCGCCGATCGCGGCGTCCGTTTCGAGGTGGACCGATTGCAGCCAGGGCGATTTGCCGACCAGCTGGCCGGGCTTGCGGCCGGGGCGCTCGAGCAGCACGTCGCAGCGGCGCCCGACGCGCGCCTGGTTGAAGGCGAACTGCTGGCGCCCGAGCAGGGCCTGCAGGCGTTGCAATCTCTCGTCCATCACTGAAGCCGGAATCTGATCCTCCATGGTCGCGGCGGGCGTGCCCGGCCGGCCTGAATATTTGAACGAGAAAGCCTGCGCATAGTTCACCGTCTCGACGATCTTCAAAGTCGCTTCGAAGTCGGCCTCGCCCTCGCCGGGGAATCCGACGATGAAATCGCCCGAAATGGCGATGTCCGGGCGGGCGGCGCGAACCCGCTCGATGATCCTGAGATAGCTCTCGGCGCCGTGGCTGCGGTTCATCGCCTTGAGCACGCGGTCCGAGCCCGACTGCACGGGGAGATGCAGATAGGGCATCAGCTTTTCGACCTCGGCATGAGCGCGGATCAGGCCCTCGCTCATGTCATTGGGATGGCTGGTCGTGTAGCGGATGCGGGCGAGCCCCGGCAGCGCGTCGAGAGCGCGGATCAGGTGGTCGAGACCCTTATCCTCCTGCGCCCATGCATTCACGTTCTGACCGAGCAGCGTGATCTCTTTGGCGCCCGCGTCGACCAGCGCCTTCGCCTCGTCGAGGATCGCCGCGAAGGGCCGCGAGATTTCGGCGCCGCGCGTATAGGGGACGACGCAATAGGTGCAGAACTTGTCACAGCCTTCCTGGACTGTGAGGAAGGCGCTCGGCCCCTGCCGGCGGCGGGCGGGCAGCGCGCCGAACTTGGAAAGGAGCGGCATCTCGGTGTCGTGCGCGCGCTCTCCCTCCGCGGCCTTGCGGACCAGCTCGGGGAGGTTGTGATAGGCCTGCGGGCCGACGACGATGTCGACCTGCGGCGCGCGGCGCGGGATTTCGGCCCCTTCCGCCTGGGCGACGCAGCCGGCCACCGCGATCATCGGCGCGGCCGCGCCGCCGGGGCGCCTGGCCAGCCGGCCGATCTCGGAATAGACCTTTTCCGCCGCTTTCTCGCGGATGTGGCAGGTGTTGAGCACGACGAGCTCGGCGGCATCGGCGCCGGCCGCGGCCATGCCGCCGGCCTCCAGCAATTCGGCCATGCGCTCGCCGTCATAAGCGTTCATCTGGCAGCCGAACGACTTGACGTGGAAGGTCCTGGGATCGCGCTTCATCGCGGCGCTATAGGGGATCGGCGGCCGCTTCGGAAGCGGCCGGACTTTCGGGGAGGGTGGCGATCGCGACCGCGCCTGGCAGAGCGGCGATGATCTCCGCGCGGGCGCGGGCGGTCAGCGCCTTGCGGTCTCCCGCCTCGGCCGGGTCGATCGGCGCGAGGAAGCGCATGACGACGTCGAGCCTGCCCGGCCGCTCGAGCAGGCGGCCGGCGTTGAGCTCGTAGGTCTCCTCGCCGATCCACAAAGCGTCGCCCACTTCGGGGCCGAAATCGAGCACCACGGGCTGGACCATCACGCCGGGGATGGGCGGATAGAGCGAGGCGAGCAGGCTCGGGCGGAAGGGCAGGATGTCGTGGCCGCCATTGGTCGTCCCTTCCGGGAACAGGCAGACGGCGCGGCCGTCCTCCAGCCCCTGGCGGAGCGCGCCCGCCTGGCCCTTGACGCTGCTTCTTATGTCGCGGGTGATGTAGATCGAATCGTTGAGGCTTGACGCCCAGCGGACGATGCCGGTCAAGTCGGCCCGTGCGACGAAGATCGCCGGCACGGCGCCGCCCATCGCCAGGATGTCGAGCCAGCTGACATGGTTGGCGGCGTAGAGGACCTTGCTGGTCAGCGGCGTGCCTTCGACCCTGATGCGCATGCCGCAACGCCGGCCGGTATAGCCAAGGAAGATCTGCGGCCAGGGCGAGCGGGCGCCCACTATCTTCCACAGATAATGGAGCGGCACGCAGGTGGCGAAGCCCGCGATGATGGCGGCGCGGCGCCAGGTCGCGCGCAATTTCCGGATCATCTAATTGTCACGCGAGACGGAGACGCCGTACAGCTCCATGCGGTGATCGACCAGGCGGAAGCCGAGCCGCGCGGCGATGCGGCGCTGCAGCTCCTCGAGCTCCTCGTCGACGAACTCGATGACGTTGCCGGTCTCGACGTCGATGAGATGGTCGTGATGGGTGTCCGCCGCCGCTTCGTAGCGGGCGCGGCCGTCGCCGAAATCGTGGCGTTCCAATATGCCCGCTTCCTCGAACAGGCGCACCGTGCGGTAGACGGTTGCGATCGAGATGCCGGGATCGACCGCGGCGGCGCGGGCGTGGAGCGCCTCGACGTCGGGATGATCCTCGGAATCGCCGAGGACGCGGGCGATCACCTTGCGCTGCTCGGTGATGCGAAGGCCCTTTTCGGCGCAGAGCGCCTCGATATCGATGCTGCGGGTCATGCGCTCACGTCTTTAGGGCCTTTCGCCGCCCGACGCAAAGGCGGCGGACGCGAAAAAGCACCACACCCGCCTGCGCGGGCGCGGCGCCTTTCGGCCTCGCGCGAACCGCCTACTTCTTGGCGGCGGTGCGCTTGCGCTTGGTGCCCAGGCCGATCTTCTTGGCGAGCGCGCGGCGCTGCTCGGCATAATTGGGCGCGACCATCGGATAGTCGGAGTTGAGGCCCCACTTCTGGCGATACTGGTCCGGGGTCATTTGATAATGGGTCATCAGATGCCGCTTGAGCATCTTCAATCGTTTGCCGTCTTCGAGGCAGACGATGTAGTCCGGCCGGATCGAAGAGCGGATCGGGACCTTGGGTTCGGGCCGCGCCTCGGCGGCGATGCGGCCGGCCAAGCCGGCGAGCGCGCCGTGAATGTTGTTGATCAGTTGCGGAAGGTCGTTGACCGAGACGCTGTTGTTGCTGACATGGGCAGCGACAATGTCGGCAGTGAGGGTGATTAAAGTATCACCATTGGTTTCGTCGGACATTCGTTGATTTCCCCGAGCTGGATTTCGACGCGAACACGTTTCGCCGGGAGTGGCGGACCGTGTGGCCTTAGTGCCGCGTCAATGGAGGCGCAACGGTTACTCGACGGACGGACGAACTCAATTCAGTCGAGGTCGAGAACCATGGTAACCGCGTCGAATAGTCGGCCG